>DATJUG010000143.1:0-10569 GCA_035502635.1 Bryobacteraceae bacterium | reverse complement strand
CCCCCCCGTCCGCTGAGGATTCTGAACTACACAGGTGGACCTGTCATTTGCGGGCAAAATTTTTCTCTTCTGCGCGCGGATTCTGTTCCCAGAGCACTTATGTCCAGAGGCGCATGCGCGATAAATTCGAGCTGGATTGAGAGTTTCGCCCAAGCTGGTGGGCGAACAATCAGATCCGCCTGGGCACGCATGCAACCGCCTTTACAGGCCGATTCGCCAGAACTGAAAGAACTCGCAGAAAAGCTGCGTGTGATCGAACCGCCTGTGGTAGACGTGCGCCGTCAAGGAAAGGGTGGCACACGATGAAATCGTGTAACGTTGAAAATTAAGTAGTTATTTAATCTTAGGAATAGGCTGGAACAGCCTGAAATAGCGTAGTGGTGGCCAGGGACGCTACTGAAAAGTCGTCTCAATGGCCGATATTTACAAGAAATCCGTGAGCAGTAGCCATAAAGTTGCCCCCACAGTTGCCCCCAGGTTTCCGGTCTCGTAGCGGCTGTCTTCTCAGAATTCAGGAACATCGGGTCGGGCCCTCACGCGGCCGCTACCTCCATAGCCCCTTAAAGCTTGCTGAGTCGCCGCAGACACCAGTGGATACTCACCGACCGCGCGTGATCTGCCCGAGCGCCGCCACTCCATGCACAGCCCAACACTTGCAGACGCTGCTCCTGATTTTCGCAGAAGGACTCAACCGTTCCAAGGGGCGGCGAATCAACGCTTCACCAACCAAGAAAGGCAGTTCTGAATGAGAGATGAAAGTAGGATTCTGGAAGGCTGGCCGGTAGTGCCGCTTTTCCTGATGATGGCCCTTACACCGGTGCTTACAGCACTGGCCATGTCGATTCCGGTCGCTTGGCTCGTCAATCGCGTTTTCGCGGTTGGCGCCATCCACGCAGTTTTCGGGGTCGAGCATTTGGGCTACTGGCGCGTCGTGGGGCTGTTCGCGCTCTGGTTCGCAACCCAGTTCAAGATCAATGTCCACGGTCCCTCCCAATGAAGCCCCTCATTTGAGCATCAACATCGCGCTGAGACCCTTCGCAGGTATTCCGTGCGGAAATTGGGATCCCCTAGCCCCGCGGAGGCTCCACCGATCCTCGGCGACCCGATAATGGCATTCTCCTAAGTTCTGATTTTACAGAGGAATCTGGCCACTTGGATCGAGCCCGCTGCAGGAGGAAACGGGTTCGACTCCCAAGGGAGCCCAAGGTTTGTGTTGACATAGTGTAATAACGACACTATATTGGTGTCTGTACAACACCATAGGAGGCAGAAATGATCAGCTTCATGAAGGTGCCGCCCACAACCTACGTCCTGGAATTCAAGAACGGAAAGATTCGCCGCGAAGGAGCCGGTCTTTCGTTCTTCTACTACGCCCCTACCACTACGATTGTCACCATTCCGATCGCCAGCACCGACGTGCCCTTTGTTTTTCAGGAGGCGACGTCCGATTTCCAGGCAGTGACGATCCAAGGACAATTCACTTACCGCGTCGCCGATCCAAAGCGGCTGGCTTCGCTGCTGGATTTCAGCATCGATAAGAGGCACGCCTATTGCACTGACGATCCACGGAAGTTGCCTGAGCGTCTGGTGCACACGCTCCAGACTATGACCCGGTCGATCACCCAACGGCTTGCACTGCGCGACGCGCTGACTAGCTCGGATGCCACCGTAGCCGAGGCTCTAGCGGGATTGAAGGATTCCGAAGCCGTCGCAACACTCGGCGTCGAGATTCTGTCCCTTTCTATCCTGGCCATCACGCCGACTCCTGAGACCAGCAGGGCGCTTGAGGCCGAGGCACGGGAAGCGTTGCAGCGCCGGGCAGATGAGGCCATCTACGCCCGTCGTAACGCCGCGGTCGAGCAGGAGCGCCTGATCAAGGAATCGGAGCTGAACACTGAGATTGCCGTCGAAACCAAGAAGCGCCAGATTCGCGAAACCCAAATGGCCGCCGAAATTGCGGTTGAGGAACAGCGGGCTCAGTTGATCGACCGCCGCGTGGAGAACGAGCGCAAGGATGCCGACAGCCGCGCCTATGCATTGACCGAATCACTGAAACCGGTGAGAGATCTCGATTGGAAGACTCTGATGATGCTAGGTGGCAATAATGGAGACGCACGGACCATGATTGCTATGGCCTTCCAGCAGATGGCAGAGAATGCACAAAAGATCGGCGAGTTGAACATCTCTCCAGATCTCCTGACAGCGCTGACCAAGCCGGGTCTACCCGCAACGGCAGCCGCTGCACCGGTGAGGAAATAGCTGTGTTCAAGAAGATCGTCATCGTTACGCGCCGACCCAGGCTTCAGGAGCTCGTGGAACGATTCAACACGCATTCGCAGGCCAAGTTCTATATCGAGCACTCGGGCGGCGACTTCGCGGACTACGAACGCGAGGACGACTCCTACCGAACCGCCTTGGATCTGGTTCGGCGCTCACTGGATTTCGAATTGCCGCATCAGCTCGTCGATCGCGCCTTGGTTCCGACGTACAAGTTCCAGAAGGAAGATGTCGTTGTAACTCTGGGGCAGGATGGACTGGTGGCAAATACCGCCAAGTACGCCGGCACCCAACCGATCGTTGCCATTAACCCCGAGCCAAGCAGGTTTGACGGCATTCTCCTGCCTTTCCTGCCGGATCAGGCGAGGACCGCGGTTGGACAGGTTCTTGACGCGAAAGCAGCGTTCCGCGAAGTTACGCTGGCGGATGCAACTCTCAATGACGGTCAGCGGTTGCTCGCATTCAACGACTTATTCCTGGGAGCGCGGAGTCACGTTTCTGCGCTCTACCGAATCGTGTGCGGCAAGCGCTCCGAAACGCAATCTTCAAGCGGCGTTCTGGTTTCGACTGGCGCAGGTTCCACGGGCTGGATTTCCTCTGTCTTCAACATGGCGTCGGGTGTGACCAGTTTTTGCGGCGGACGACCAGTCAATGGGATTCGCATCGCCTGGGAAGATCGGCGTCTGTTATACGTCGTTCGGGAGCCGTTTATCAGCCGCCACTCGCAGGCAGGCATAGTGGCAGGCATGCTCGAAGCCGGCGAGGAACTCGTTCTCGAATCGTTGATGCCATCCGGCGGCGCTATTTTTTCGGATGGGATGGAAGCGGACTTTCTTCAATTCAACTCCGGAGCTATCGTTCGCGTTCGCGCCGCCGAACAACGTGCACACCTTGTCGTATCCTGAGGACCTTCATGAAAGTTGCAGTCGACACCGTGATCTTCACCATTCAGTCCGGCGAGCTGAAAGTGCTTCTTGTGAAGCGGAAGATCCCACCCTTCGTCGGCCAACATGCAATTCCCGGCGGCTTCGTTCTTGATGACGAAGATCTCGATCAGGCCGCCCGTCGGGAGCTTAAGGAAGAAACCGGCGTCGCCGACGTCTACCTGGAGCAGCTCTATTCCTTTGGGGATCCTAAGCGGGATCCCCGTGGGCGTATCGTTTCGGTTTCCTACTTTGCTTTGATCTCCGCTGACCGCACTCTCCAGGCCGGAACGGACGCGTCGGAGGCCGGATGGTGGCCGGTGAAAGAAATGCCGCCCCTCGCATTCGATCATGCAGAAATCATGAATTATGCGCTGGAAAGGCTGCGCAACAAGCTGGAATACACGACGGTTGGATTCCAATTGTTGCCGGAAAAGTTCACGCTCACCGAGTTGCAAACGGTCTATGAAGCCATTCTTGACAAGCAACTCGACAAGCGCAATTTCCGAAGAAAAATGGCGCTGCTCAAAATTCTGAAACCACTCAAGGAATATCGGCGTGCCGGGCGCCGACCTGCGCAGTTATTCAGGTTTGCAGCAGATCGGTTCGAGAAGCTAAAGGAAAAGGGGATTCTGTTCCCGTTTTGACTGGTGATCTTTCGGGCGTAGCTTCCCGAGTAGATTACGAAGGGTGAAGGGAGCCCTATGGTGAAGGGAGCCCTATTCTGACAACGGCTATGGATACTATGGTTCTTTTTCGACCGACGGGGGAAACGGAACTCACTCTGATTCGCGAGAGCGGATGGCGGGCTTTTCGGCCACGACTGCCGGAACAACCGATCTTCTATCCGGTTCTGGACGAGGAATACGCGATACAGATCGCTCGGGATTGGAACACTCGCGACGGTGGTGAAGGGTTCGTTCTGAGATTTCAAGTTGATCGTGACTACCTTTCCCGGTTTCACGTACAAACCGTGGGCGCTCGAATTCATCGCGAGTATTGGATTCCAGCGGAAGACCTTACCGAGTTCAACAGAAACATCGTCGGAACGATCGAAGTAATTCATCACTTTAAGGGTCATGCTCAATGATGTTCGTGGAATGCAATAGCCTGTAATCCCGGTAGTCGGGTGCTGACCTGCGAATGGGAGATTGGGTTTTTCGTGTCCGCCTTTAAAATCATGAGCATGTCTGATCTGAAGTCTATGACAAGCCAGATTGACGCCGATGGCTATGCCGTTCAAGAAGCCATTCTGACCGAGTCGGAGATCGCCGCGCTGGTCGACGCCATTGAGCGGCAGCAAGACGGCGAAAAACTGCTCCGGAGCGGCAGAATCTTTGCTGTGCGCAATCTTCTGGACCTTACGGAAATCGCCAAATTGGCGGAGTCAGTACCGGTGCGTCAATTGGCTGAGGCGGTGCTCGGAGGCCCGGCCTTCGCCGTCCGTGGCATCCTCTTCGACAAGATCCCTGAAGCCAATTGGAAGGTTCCTTGGCACCAGGATGTTACGATCGCGGTGCGCGCAAGAGAGGATGTGGAAGGATTCGGGCCGTGGTCCACGAAGGCCGGCATTCTTCATGTTCAGCCTCCCGCGCAAGTCTTAGAGAGGATGATTTCGATCCGGCTTCATCTTGACGCCTGCGACGAGTCCAATGGCGCTCTGCATGTGATTGCTGGATCACATCGCGCAGGTCGCATTGCAGAGGGGGAGATTCCTTCGATTCTTGCGAAATCGCGGGCTTGCACATGTACTGTTGGTAGAGGCGGTGCAATGTTGATGCGACCACTCCTGCTCCATGCATCATCTCCCTCATATGCACCCGCTCATCGCCGCGTAATCCATTTGGACTTCGCCTGCGAAGGATTGCCATTCCCTCTGAAATGGCTGTCGGAGTCAGACACTTCCACTTTGCCTGAGACTCCTGGGGTAATGATCGGCTAGCGTGAGCCTTTGTAGAACAAGATCGGCGGCAGAAATTTCGCATCCCAGTCGGAGAACGCGTTTTCCCGTGTCTTCAGTGCAAGTCGGTAGGTCTTAACACTCGCCGACAGCGCCCGTTGTTGGCTTATGCTCAATGGTTGAAGGAGTGATTGTGGTATCGATTTTTCAGCACACCGACGAAGTTAATCGGGGATTGGAGAGGGCCGGGCTTTCGCGCATCGCACCCTCTGTTCTCAAACTTCTACGCCCCTCAATCCGGCTCCTTGTCGGCGAACCATCCGAGCAGCCCGTCACTCGGCTCGGCGGAACCCCAAACATGCCCGCGAAGATTGCTTGGCCCACACGCCGAAGCGGTGATCCGCATTCGTTTCTCGCCCAGCTTGATTTGGCAAGGTTGGGAAGTTGTGAGGGGCTCCCCCTTCCGCGTAGCGGGTCGCTTTTCTTCTTTTGCGACGCCGAGTACCTCCCTGAACCCAGCGATCCGAACGACGTAAATGATGGAATTAAGGTCATCTACTCCTCTACCTCTTTGTCCGGCAACGCACTTCGTACGCCGCCGCAGGGATTGAAGTCAGAGTACCTTTTCAAGGGATTCTCGTTGAAGCCAACGCTGGATCTCACAGCTCCGGCACAAGACGTTTGGGAAATCAGGAATCTCCACCTTAGCGATATGGAATCGGACGCTTACGGTGAGCTTTTTAAACACGTCTGCGCAAGCGATGGATCTGTTCATCGGGTTGGGGGATATCCAAACCTAGTTCAATTCGGACAATTGGAGCGTACAGACGGGGCTGGAGAGGCCGATTGGCAACTACTATTGCAGCTTGACTCTGAGAACAATGCCGGAACGATGTGGGGCGATCAAGGCAAGCTTTACTTTATGATCCGAGAACAAGACCTGAAATCGTTGAGTTTTGAAAAAGTTTGGATGGACTGGCAGTGCGATTGATAGACGCAACCGGGAACTTGCGCATACGGCATAATTGAATCGTGAAACCCCACGCTCGCTTATATGTGTTGCTCGCTCGACAAGCCTCGCGAGGCGTCGTAATCCGGCGTGGGCCTTCAAAACAGGTTCTTCTCATCGGATGGAACCTCGACGATGACACATTCGAGCCTGGTCAATGGTTCAAGGGCAGGATTTACGAGCGACGTTGCGATCTTTCGCCCGACGGTGAGCTACTTGTCTACTTCGCTGCCGATTTTCGTAGAACAATCGGTTCCTGGACGGCAGTAAGCCGCGCCCCATTCTTCACTGCCCTTGCTCTATGGCCGAAGGGGGATTGCTGGGGCGGCGGCGGACAATTCGCTTCAAATGCGCGGCTCATGCTCAACCACATGAGCCACGAGATGACTCTCGCGCCGGATTTTTCGGTCCCAAAATGGTTCTCGATCAGCCAGTGTGGAGAGTGGTCAGGAGGCGGCGAAGACGACCCGATCTGGTCAAGTCGTCTTCAGAGAGATGGTTGGAAGCCGAATGCATACCCCGAAAAAACAAAGGACGACTACGGGGAGAAGGTTTGGATTGAGTATGATCATCCAATCGTCTGGGAGAAGCCGCACCCGCTCTGGCCCGATCGGTACATACTTCGAATGTCGATCATAGGAATTAAAGAGCGAGATGGCAACTGGTACATAGTCGAGCACTCTGTAATTGGGGAAAAAGGTCAAATAGAGGAGATTGGGAGGAGCGAGTGGGCCGACTGGTCACGAGATGGCGATCTGCTATTCGCTCAATCTGGCTGTCTTTATAGATTGCGGCCGTCAAAGCGCAGTTTTGGGCCTATAGAAAATAGTGAGCAGATTGCTGACTTCAACAATCTTGGATTTGAGCGAGTGGAACCTCCAGCAAGTGCACAGTCCTGGTCTCAGCGAGGATCAAATTCGAAGAAGAACCGAAGCCGGCGCTGATTGTTCTCGGATGCCTCTCCTCTGTGACATGTCTAAGGCACGATCAGGGGGTCGGTCGAGAGCTTTATGCGCCGCACTTCGAAGTGTTCGTCATCGGGTGTGAGGAAGAGGTTGCAATCGAAGTTCTCGACGTGCAGCCGCAGTCGCATCACCTGGTGCTGATGACTCGAGACGGAAGTGAAAAGCACAAGTTCCTGCTTGGGCGCGATGAACGCCACTGGTTTGCTGCAGCCGTGCCTGGCGATGGTGTTCGCGATGTGCGAACTGCAATCGCCAGCCTGCGTCCCACGGAGATCGAGGGACGTGAGGCGATCCGGCAGGGTGAGTGGTTTTTTGTTCCGGAGCCCGGCGTGAACGACAAGGACGCCGTGGTTCTGCGCAACGAGCCGCTCAGCCGCGGTGGTGGCAGCAAGCCTCACATCTGTGCGCAGATGATGAGGAAAGGTGGTGAAGCGGTGATGGTCTGCAGCCGGTACCCGACGGGTGTTGCTATCGGAGAGTACCAGAAGCTCATCGCACGCAACCCCGACGCGCGGCAATTCGGCTGGCGCCGCATGGTGCGCGACGCCGAAGTCTATGCGCGTGGAGAAATCCGGCACCGGGATCACAAGACGATTGATCTCTGGTGCTGGCATCGCGTGTTCATGAACCGGGAACGCTTTGCGAAGCACGCTCCGCAAATTGCGTTCCTCGATTAACCCAAATGCCCCAGGTCTCGATATACACGGGGCCTGGGGTACAGGAGCCAATTATGTTCGATGGTGTCACAGAGTTCACTTCTGCAGAGCCAGGAGACTCGGCCGAGTTCACGAGAAAGGTGCAGGCGCTTGTGGTTGGTGTTGCTCGCGACTGCGAGCCGGCGCGTCTGTACGTGATTCGCATTGACAACTGGTTTGGGCCGAAATGGATGCGCTTCGCGGGGAAGTTCTCCGCCGGAAAACACTTCTACGCCGGCCTTCATAAGGTCACACTGCACGTGCCGCCGTTTGTCCCGCACCGAGTAGTTGCAGAGCGAGTCTTTGCCGGTCCGAACTACGATGAGACCGTCGTTAGGCCGCCGTTGCATATCGAGTGCGCGAGCATGCTGGCGCTTACTAGGCGAATTGCGGACGTGGATAAGGAAGCGGCCTTCATTTGGTTCAGCAGCGACTCTGAAACTCAACTGCGAGGTTCAATCATGGCGTATCTCCCCGTTGCCGTCCTACCGCCGCCAAACCGTCGAGACTGGCGCAAACGGTCCGGAGCGTTCTACATGGGTTTCTCGCAGCGCCAAGGGAGGTGGGAGCCGGCGATGCTGCGTGGCATTTCGCGTGGAGAAGCTGCGCATCTTGAAGAGAGCGGCAACACTTCGGTTGATAATTCGCTCTTCAAAGCAGAAAAACGTCGGTTAGTGGACGAAACAAAACTTCTTCTTGAAGATGATGCGACTGAATGGACAACTGTGGAGGCTTTGTGGCGGCTTTTCGTTGAGCGAAATGATGTGGACGCACAATTCCATCTGGCAGATTTCTACCTCGACTATGGCTTCGATGGAGGACCCCAGAAAGAGATGGAGATAAAGGGGCTACTCCGTCTGGCGGCGAATCGGGGTCACCCGGACGCAACCTATCGATTGCGCCAACAATATCCTGAAGGCACCAAGCGAGACGCGCTGTTGCTCAAAGCGGGCGAGTTGGGAAGCTTGGAGGCACAACGTGATCTCGGAGCTCTCTATGCTACTGGAGACTGGACGGGCCCGCGCGACTCAGTTCGTGCGATTGAATGGTATCGACGTGCAGCCGAGCGCGGTCACCCAGATGCGCAGTACAACCTCGGCTTCATGTACCTGCTTGGCGAAGGTGTCCAAATTGATCCTCAAGAGGGCTTGAAGTGGCTGCGCCGTTCGGCCGACCAAGAGGACGAGTGCGCTATCCGATTACTTGCTGATCTCTATCGCGACGGCAAGCACGGTATTGCGGCTGATGCCGTGGAAGCGCAGCTGTGGCAGGAGAGATATAGAAAGACGGATCTGTATCGATTACGAAAAGAAAAATGGGGCGAAGAAGGAGCATGATTAAGGGCCCGGGCCTCTTCTTGCAGAGGTATAATTCGATGCCATGATTATTCAGACGAATCCGTAAGTATTCTCAAGCGGCCTTCCAGTACACACGGTGACCAACATAGACCGATCTAGGGGAATCGTCACTCTGGGAGGATCGGATGGCACGTCGTTGGAGGTTCGTTTGGATTCTTGGGGACCCTCGGAAGTCACTCAGCCCGTCATTGGTAGCAAGGTCCAGCTGCTAGAGAAATGAGGCTGACACTCCCGGAACAGCGGTGAATTGTCGACAGTCCAAAACGAAATAGAGTTGGGTAAATGAGCGAATCGAGTAAAGATCGTCCGATTTTGCGTCTTGTCGTCAGCCCGTTGAACAGTGCGGACAATACCCGTCTGCAAGCTGCGGTCGTTGAGATCGCCGGTCAAAACACCAGGGTCAGCGTAAACGCACAATCACAAGAGGGTCACTACAGTCTTGAAGCAACGACGGAATCAGCTCTTGACTCGATCTGTGATCGGCTTCGAGATGAATACCACCTCTTGATCGACGTTAGCCCACCCGCTGTGATCTTGCTTGAAACGGTTCGGAAGCAAGCAGAAGCGGAAGGCAAGTACATCCGTCAGACTGGCGGTTCGGGCAACTACGGGCATTGCAAGCTTCGCATTGAGCCTGCTGAGCCAGGTAGAGGGTATCAGTTTATCGACGACATCAGCGCGGGCGCAGTTCCTAGCAAATACATCGATTCTATCGACCAAGGTATTCGGGCTGCGATGAAGCAGGGTGTTCTGGCGGGCTTCCCAGTGGTGGACGTGAAGGTAATGCTATATGACGGCAGCTATCACGAAACCGACTCCAACCCTATGGCATTCACGTTCGCGGGTTCAATCGCTTTCAAGGAAGCAGCCAAGAAGGCAAGCCCCGTGGTTCTGGAACCGATGATGTCAATTGAAATGGAAGTGCCTGAGGAACTCGTGGCAGCAACCCGGCATGAAGTCAATTCGCACCGCGGTCGCATCGAAAGCAGCGTGACCGCAAGCGGCTTCAGTCAGATTAAGGCTGTGGTACCGCTGTCAGAACTTCTCGTCTCATCCTCGGGAATCGCAGTGTGCCCGATGGAGTTTGCCGGGTACGAAGCTGTTCGAGAAAGCGGCTCGTCAGACGAGATCGGATCAGGCGTACCGGCAAATAAGCCGAACGGCCCGAGACCCCGCCGACGATCTGAAATGGCTCGGCCCGCTCCGGAAGACGACTGATTAATCTGGTTTTTCAGGGTCATAGTCCTCGGTGATCACCCAAAACCGGCCATAGATGATCGGGTTAAAACCGGCCATAGAGAGGCTCTTCGTCAAATTTGATGAACCACAGCTGACACTTTTCCGGCACAGTGAATGGCGATAGAAGTAAAGCAGGCTCTGGTGACTCTCGGCGAGGGCCATGGGACAACGGACTTTGGTTCCCGATGCTGGAGAAGTCCAAC
>DATJUG010000142.1:0-4144 GCA_035502635.1 Bryobacteraceae bacterium | reverse complement strand
CTCTCGGTGACGGAATTGGCCGAGCCGTTCGAGATGAGTCTCCCCGCCGTGTCCAAGCACTTGAAGGTCCTGCAGCGCGCGGGGCTGGTGACGCGCGGGCGTGAAGCTCAGTGGCGGCCATGCCGGCTGGACGCTCGCCCTTTGAAAGATGCGGCTGATTGGGTGGAGCACTACCGCCGCTTCTGGACTGAGAGCTTCGATCGGCTCGACGAGTATCTGCACAAATTGAAAAGCGAGGAGAAGGCACATGCCCGCAAGCGACGCAAGAGCGAGTGAGGGCCCCGCTCAGCCAAAGCATGAACTCGTCCTCGAGCGAATATTCGATGCGCCGCGGGATCTGGTGTTCAAGGTTTGGACCGATCCCGCGCACGTCGCCGAGTGGTGGGGGCCGCACGGATTCAAAACCACCATTCATGCAATGGACGTTCGCCCCGGCGGCCGCTGGCACTACTCGATGCGCGGTCCCGATGGCAACGACTACCCATTCGACGGTGTGTACGCCGAAGTGGTCGCTCCGGAGCGCCTGGTCTTCGAAGGCACAATTCACGCCGATACCACCCAGGGCGTCTGGACGGAAGTCACCTTTGCCGAGCAGGGCGGCAAAACCAAAGTGACGGTTCGCCAGGTATTTTCGTTCGAATCGGCGGCCACGAAGGGCGCGCCGATTGGCTGGAATCAGCAGCTCGACCGCCTCGCCGCATACCTGGCCAAGCGCTGATTTCGCGAGGGCGAGGAGAGCACCGGCTCGATCGGATCTTGCGAGGAGGAATTTTCATGGAACCCACTGCGAAATCGGCCCCTATTTCAAAAGCGGCTCTTTGGATCGGACGCGTCATCAGCGGCCTGGTAGTGTTGTTCATGATCTTCGATGGCGTGACGAAGGTCATGAAGGTGCAACAGGTGATCGATGCCACAATTCGCATCGGGTTCCCAGTCTCCACGATCGTGGGGATCGGGATCACTCTGCTGATTTGCGTCGCGCTATACGTGATCCCGCCGACCTCGGTTCTCGGCGCGATCCTGCTGACCGCCTACTTCGGCGGCGCGACCGCCGCGAACATTCGCGCGGGCAGCCCCCTCTTCAACACGGCCTTCTCAGTCTCGTTCGGAATCCTCACGTGGCTTGGCCTGTATCTCCGCGAGCGCCGCCTACGGGTGCTGGTTCCGTTGCGCAGTTAGCGAAGATGGCCAAACCATTGAGCGACCCTACCTCCGCCGCTTTCGAAGGCCAGCGACCCAATCCTCGAGCCGCTTTATGTCAGTTTCGATAACAGCCGGCTCCGGGATGCCGGCGTTCACCGCGCCGGATTCATCGTGAACGAAGCCAGAACAATAAGTCATCTCGGTATCCACACACTGGACGTCAACATCGGTAATGTCGACCAGCGCTCTCAAGCGCTGTGTTGACACCCCATCCCCGAACCGAACAACTACCTCGTTGAGGAGGACCTCCTCGACGGCTCTCTCCCAGGACTGGCGCAGGCGATCGTAAATCCACTCGGCCTTTTGCTCGTAAGCGGCACGGTCTCCCTTGTGCAGCACGGAAGCGGCAGCCTGCAGCTCGCTACGGAGCAGACCGACACGCTTGCTCACTCTCATTGCCACCCACGGCGGTCCCTCCTCAGGGAGGCCATGCCGCGGGCCCCCTCGGCGCAAGCTACACTCCTTCAATGGCACACCCACCTTGCGGGAGTACTTCGTGAGCATCAGGAGAAAGACGATGTCGTGGGTAAAAACCACGACCTGGCGCTGCCTCGCCTCGTCCACCAATTTCCTGGCAACGCGTACTCGGTAGTGATGGTCGAGCGATGACACGGGATCGTCAAGAACAATACCCGATCCGTTGTTCGTGGTTTCCAGCTCGGCTAAGAACCCGGCGAGCGCCACGCAGGTCTTCTCCCCTTCGCTCAAGACTTCCGACGGCGGAACATCTCCCCGGGCGATCAGCGACAGCTCGTAGGGATGTTGGCCAACCGAGCCGAGGCCGAGCTTTACTTCGACTGGCGCCGCAGCGAATCCCAGACTACTGAGATTCCCCGCGAATGCGCTGCGCAGTCGAGCGGTCACGACAATTCTCGCCGCCTCCCCTTCCTTGCGGGTAATCCAGGTAGTATCGCAATCGTTCCGGGCACGGTCGAGGAGTGCGCAGTATGTGAGCGCGGCCACCTCATGCTTGAGGATGTCTTTAAGCGGGGCGAGTTTCAGGCGGTCATCTAGCTCATCAAACTCGTTTTGCATCTTGAGGCGCTCATCTGCCCGGCCGGCGGCGCGAAAACGTTTGATCTCTTCGGCGATGGCCGCCCGGATGCCAGTGAGATCCGGACGTGGAGGGAGGCTACCCGGGCGACCCGCTTTGCGACCGCTTGCTCTGCGGAGCAAGTAGCGGCGCCGAAGTTTTGCGGCGACGAGGAAAGATTTTACACTCCGGCCAGTCGGCGTACCACTGAGGGCCGCGTCGCGTTGTTGAGTACCGGACAGGGGAATTCTGAGTGTCTCCAGTTGCGCCCTGCGGGTTTGCGCTTCCCTGTGCGCTTGGCCGGCGCGCTGCTGCAAGTCGTTCCGAACAAACTGTTCGAAACTGGTTAGGCGCTCAGCCACGGCTGGGCTGATCGGTTGCTGACAAAGAACACAAAGGGCGTCTTGACGCGTGACAGGGAAAGACTCGGAATTATACGCAAATGCCTCCGAGTAACGCCGCGCGGATTCCCAGAGCTGTTTCCACGCATCGGTACCGAGGCCGGCAAGAGCCGAGTTCTTAGCGAACGACTGGCTGGCTGCGTCTGCCGCTTCGGCGGCGGCGCCCGCGGCTGAAATCTGTGTGTCGAAACTCTGCAGCGCGGCATCGGAGAGTGACACCTCTAGGCTCGCGGCGAGGCTATCGAGGTCCCTCAAGCGGCGCGCGCGCCCCTCGAGGAGATCGGCCTGGCCGCTGGGACCGTCCTGGAGGGCCCGCGTCAGAGTCTTGTAGCGTTCGCGCTCGGCATCGCTCACACTGCACAGCGTATCGATGTGCTTGGGCTCGGTCTGCGGCGAGAGGTTGGCGATGAGCGTGCCGGCGGCCGTGTGGTGACGGAGGGAAAGCAGCCCAATTTGCGGGGCACGCGCGCTATCGAGCGCATCCTTCTCAGCTTTGAGCCTAGCCGCCACCGCGCGGCATGTCTCCGCGAGGTCCTGAAAGACCTGGAGAATTTCCGGAGTGTAGGTGAGACGATTGCTCCCTTGGATCTGGGCGGCGGCACAGTTGGCATCGAATACGTTGATCCTCGCCAGCTCGTTGTCTGTAGGGGCTCCGTCCAGCCAGGTGAATGAACGCTCTGACGCACCAACGCGGAATTCAACCGTTGCGCTCGCGGGTTTGCCCGGGTCGGGTTCAAACACACTGGGCCGGATGGGCCCTCCCGGTTGGCGCGCACGTCCGGCCTTCTTGAGAATACGGGCGACGCCCGATTTCCCGGAAGCGTTGTCGCCGTAAATCACGGTCAGACCCTCCGGCGCGAAGGTAATGGGACCAGATGCGAGGGCGTTGACATAAGTAATGTCACGGATGGCGAGCAAAGCGACGGCGGGTGCCGAAACGCCCGAAGGAGGAATGTGACTCCTCGTTGCGGGCTCGGGGGAAGGCCTGCCCGGCGTTGGTAGACCTTGGGCGGCCCTCGCCATTGCTGCGAGGTCCTCAATCTCAGCTCCCGTGATTTTGCCAGCGAGAACGCGTCGCAGAGCATCGCGCTGCCAATTAGGGAGTCCCTGCGACCACGCGAGCAGGTCGCCAAATGTGAACGTAGACACCAGCAGACCTCCGCTAGCGCCGCCAGGATTCAACTAGTTATGGTAGTGCAGATTACCTCAACCGTCGAGGCTCTGGGATTTTTCCGAAATAGCGTCCGGGTAGCTTCCTTAGTTGCTCGCGCGTGCAGTACTTCCCCCGCGCCATCCTGCTAGCCTGCTTCGGTAGCTCGAAATCGAAAATGGAGATTCAGATCAGGACCAGCCCGACCCCACCTTGGCGTCAGAATTTTTCGCGCGGGTCGATGCTGTGGAATCCGTAGGTTTCGTAGCGCGTGGTGAGCTTGCCTTCGCGCAGGCTCACCACCGTAAAGCCCTCGGGCGTGCCCATGCGCGGGCCGTGCCACCAGTTGCCGCAGAC
>DATJUG010000141.1:0-7898 GCA_035502635.1 Bryobacteraceae bacterium | reverse complement strand
TCGGCCAGCGTGTTGCGAACGACGAATGTAGATGACCTTCCGGTTGAAGTCCAAGTCGCCGATCTTCAGGCCGAGCACTTCACCATATCATTGCGCGGATCAGAGGGTTTTCTGCGTTCGCAAGCGACACGAAACAAGCTACTTGGATTTGACCGAGACTTCCTACGAACCGGAAGGTCGGGCATTGCCCCTTACGTCTTTTAGCGCTCGGGATTCGAATCCCCAGGCTTCCTTCAAGGAATTCCTTCGCTGCCATTCAATTAACCGCAAACGCATCATCGAAATTGTATTGCTGCCCATCAGGATTCGTTACTGTGATCCGAACCGGCCCCGACTCTAGGGAGGGAACAATTGCTTGAAGGGTATTGGAGTCGACAAAGGTAGCGGTGACTTGAGATGTGCCAAACGTTACGGTCGCGCCTGATTGAAACCCGCTGCCTCGAAGCGTCACGTTGGTTCCCGACGGGCCAATGGCAGGGCTCACGGTCGCCAGGCTCAACGGCGCCTGATACAACTCTGCGACGGTAACGCCGGTACTCGAAATCAGAAACATCTTCGTTCCTGTCTCATCGAGCACCATTGCGTTCGCAACCGGCGTAATTGGATCTGGCAGAACCACGTGCAATGCCAGACGACCTGTGTGCACATCGAACACATCAACTCCGGAGGTCTGCGGCGTGAAAAGCAAGCTTCCGGAGGGATTTAGTTTCTCACCAACCACGTTTTTGAAGCTTTGGCCTCCCGCATCTGTGTAGGGCTCGAAGGCCATCATTGAGATCGGGGCGAGCTGCGCATTTGCCGCTTCAAATGATGCTGCAAATGTGGTGCCGTCGGCGCTTGCAGCTGCATCCTGAAGGCCAGCATTCGAAAATCCGATAGCAAACGCGTTAGCCGTCAGATTGAGCAGGGCCGTCGTCTGCTCGTCCGAACCTAGTCCATCAACCAAGAATACTTTGGTTCCGTCTGGTGTCGATGCCATTAGCGAATTTCCGAACGTGAAATCCGTGCCATTTGAGCTGCAGCCGGAAATTCCGGTGCAACTTAGGCTGCCAGTATCGAGATTGAGGATGTGCATAGTGCCGCCGCCAAGAGTGTTGGTGCAGTTCACGCCGACCAGCATTAGGTGTGGAGCGGCAGGAGCCATTTCCCCCACCACTCCGCCGCATCCGACGGCGTTATCGCTTGCCGTCAAAGCGGAATACGCCTTTATCACTTGCAATTTGGCGGGATCGATCACTGAGACAGTCCCAACGTTATCGTTCACTACGGCCAAGAGTGTTCCATCTGGCGTTAGAGCCAGGGCAGTTGGAAAACTTCCCACACCAACCGGAGGTAGAAACGTATTCGAAGTAAGGTCAAAGATTTCCACTTCGTTGGCACTTGCATTCGACACATAGAGGCGGTCACGCATTTGATCGTATGCGATATCCGCTAAGATGCCCGGCTTCGGATAGACCTGGACGGAGTTGAGATATTGAAATCCGCCAGTTGCGGTCGCGGAGCCAGACGCGGAGTTTATGACGACATCGGCGCTTCCTGACAGGCCTGGAGGCGTTTGAAGCGTAATTGATTCCGTCGGTAGCAGAACGCCGGCACTGGTCCCTTTGACCTGCGAAATGGTCGCAGCCCGCCCCCCAATTGTTACCTGTGGGTCCCCCGCATCGAACCCGTAGCCCCAAATCATGATTGTGTCGCCCCCCGAGGTTGACCCCGCATCTGCGTCGACGCGAAGGATGGATGGTCCAAAGCTAACCGCGTCGGGCATCACTTCAAAGAAGCCGTCAGAGCGCGTTAGAGTCACATTCGCCGGTCCGGCGGCACTGCCCTTAGGAATCGTAACGTTCACAGAATTCGTCGATGAAACAGAGACGTTTGTAGCCGGCAGTGTCCGCGCAGAAGCAGGAGGCGCGCCAACGTAAACGCCGTAATTGAAGTTCTGGGCGAAGCCCGCGCCATTCAACTGAGCCGCTGTGGGCGCCGTCAGGCTTGCCAACGTCGGCTGCGCGACAAAAAATTGCGGCAGAATAGCGCCCAGGGAAGTGGGGTTGGTCATATCCAGAAAGCCCACTCCCAGCCCGGCAGCGCCGAAGAGCATGCCTGTTTCATCGACGGCGAAAGTGGTAATCCACTGACCGGAGAAAGGAAGCGAAGCTGTAAATGTAAAACCGGGAACCAATCCAATCACGGAGAAAGTCGTCGTGTCGATCACCGCCGCGATGTTCCCGCCTTCATCATTTTGTTCGGTCAAGACGTATACGTATTTGCCGTCCAGGGAGTAGACGACCCCGCTTATCGGAAAAGCGTCAAGCTGGATGGAAGCGATCGGATTCAGGTTTCCGTCATAAAAGACGGTCGGCGAATTTTGAAGACCGACGGATACGATCTGAGAGCCGTCGGGGCTGATGGCCGAATATGCTCCAATACTAGCGTTCGGGCCGATCGTATTGCCAGTCGAGGCGTCGTAGAGAACTGCGCCGGCGCCTCCAGCGAAGCCCATAACCTTCGAGTGGTCGGCGCTCCGAGAGATCAGCCCCGCAACAGGAGTAAACGTAGACTGACCGAATAAAGCAAAGTCGTTCGTCGCCGGATCCCATAGGAAGAATGGCACGGGCCCCGTATTTCCTGTGGACTCCAGCAGGAGCACTTTTCCACTCGAAAGCGTGGCTACTTGGAAGAAAGCGGGGTTCACCGTAGTGCCCGAAACACTCGACGGAACGTTCGCTAGGCCGACAACCTGAAACAGGTTGGGATCGATGATAGTGATGCCACTGAAAAGAGGACTCACGACGTACACAGCGGTCCCGTCAACGCTCTCGTCAATGCCTGCAGGATAATTGACCGGAATAGAAGCCACCTTGTGGCCGTCCACCGTCGATAAAACCACAACCTCATTCAGAAGTTCCACGCTCACAAACAGAAGTTTTCGAGGCTCATCGTACACCATTCCAGTTGGGCTCTGGTCCGTGCGAATGAAGGTGCTGCGCGTGGGAGTCGTGTTCGCGCCGAAAGGACGTGTGACTGTCAGGGGTAGCGTGTAAATCGCCGTATTCGAAACATTATCGGAAACGGTGATCACGAACGGATACCCGCTTAATGGTTCTGCCTCGGCGGTTGGATTAATGATGAATGAAAGGGGATTGGTCGGAGTGAGGAAACCCTGCGGTGACGTGATGTTGATTCCATTGAGGGGACTGGTGTCCGGTAAAATTACAGCCAACTGCGGGGGATTGGGGGTATTGGATGTGACGGACACCGTTACCGTTGCGCTCGTGCCTGGAGTCAGCGAAAGAGACTGCGGAGAAACATGGATAGTCCACGGCGCGGCTTGAGTCACGCTCACCGAAAACCTCACGGTGTGAGTGATCGAGCCGCTCGTCCCCGTTACGGTGATGGTCGTAACGGCGACTGCGGCAGACGGCGACGCGTTCAGTTGAAACGCCACTCCCTGCGAATTGCCACCGCTTAGGGAAAGCGTGTAAGGGCCTGAGGGCGTGCTGGAGACTCCAGCGGGTAAGCCCGAAAGGGTCAACTGGATTGTTCCAGTAAATCCATTAACGGCATTGGCCTGAACGGTCTGGAATTCAAGTGCCCCACCCTGTTGGAGTCCCACAGTCAATGATTCCACTGAAAGCGAAAAGTCAGCGGCAGGCGGAGGGGGCGCGGGAGGTGGAAGAGGTGGGGAAGGCGAGCCGGACGAACTCCCGCTACCACCGCCGCAACCAGAGAGGGCGATCAGGACCGCAAACACAAAGAACATCGTGAATGATCGTTTGGTCACTAACTGCATCGTATGCCCATCGAGCCGGCGCAGTATACAAGGAGAGATCATATACGAAAAGGACAATAACCTGTGTTGACGAGACCGGGACCCTGATGCTGTGACACCACAACCGGCAACCGCTTCTGGAATAGGTCTCTAGGTATCATTACGAGGATTAGAGGGCATTTCTGCGTTCGCAAGCGACACGAAACAAACCATTTGGATTTGACCACGACTTCCTACGAACCAGAAGGTTGGGAACTCGAATCTCTCCGAGCAACGCCTGGTCTCCGCTACGATGTGGCGATGGCCTCACTCCATCTGACTCCGATTGAACCAAAAGCGGGCGGTAACGCCTTTCCTTGGTTCGTTGTTCTTTTTTCGATTCCCATCGCCCGCTCCAGAAATTCTCGTGCTGCGATGCGGCGTCCCTGCCTCCTTCTGCAGCCACAAACTTAAACTCTTGACAAGATTCGCGAACTCTGGAACCGTGCCGCGGTGGCATGCGTCTCTAGGTTGACGTAATGCCGCGGGATATAGGGGGCCATCCATGAAAATTAACAGGCGGAGACTACTGTCCTTGCTCGGCATGTCTCCGGCTCTTCTGGCAGGTTCTGAGGTCGAAGCGGGACAAAAGAAAAAGGCCGCGCACGGCGCGGGAAGCGAACCCAAGCTGACGGCGGTCAGTCCCAAGGGCACTCCGCCGGCGATTCAGCTCTATTCCATGGCTCCTCGAGCCAGCTCTCTCGACGGCAAGACCATCTACGTGGTCGACGCCACCAGTTTCGATGGCAGCCAGACGCTCCTGGAAAAAATGCAGCTGTGGTTCGCGCAGAATATGCCGACCGTCAAAACCGTCTTCCGCAAGAAGGCCGGCGTCTACGCGATGGACGACCCCAAACTTTGGGCGGAGATTAAGGCCAACGCGTACGCATGCGTCATGGCCATTGGGCATTGAGGAGGCTGCGCCCCAGCGACCGTGAGTCACTGCGTAACGATGGAAAAGATGGGCGTCCCCGCGATTCCGATGTGCACGAAGGCGTACACGGAGTTGGCAAACCTCACCGCGGCCCGAGAGGGCATGCCACACCTGCGCCAGGTTTTCACTCCGCATCCTGTCGGCGGCAAGTCACCTGAGGCGCTCGCCGCATATCTGGTGAATCCCGATCCGGTATCCGGGATCCAGATCATGAAGGAAATTGTCGACGATCTCACCAAGCCTCTTTCGCCCGATGAAATGAAGACCGGCATGGAATCGATGGCGGCTGGTCCCGCAACTTACGGCCCGGACACCGCGGATAATCTGCAGGAGATTTTTCTCAATAACGGCATGACGGATTACATGCCGATCATCATTCCCACCGAAGAAAAAGTCGAGGCGATGCTCAAAGGCACCAGCCACAGTCCGGACGAAATTCTCCGGACGCCTCTGCAGGGTGTGGGCTACACGTCTGCGCGCTGGGGCTATTCGGTAAGGCAAGTTGCCGTCAACGCCGTGATGGCCGGATGCCGGCCGGAATATTTTCCGGTTGTCCTCGCCATGGCCTCGCTCGGCCCTCTCGGCCTTTTCGGATCGACGACGTCGTCTAGCTCGGCGATTGTGGTGAACGGGCCGATCCGCGACAAGCTCAACATGAATTACGGGCTTGGGGCGCTGAGTCCCTTCGCGCAGGCCAACGCCACGATCGGGCGGTCGTGGACGCTGATGGGCAAGAACCTGACCAACGGAGGCATCCCCGGCGACACCTACGAGGGCGGCCAGGGCAACCAGCTCGACTACAACAACTGCGTGATTGCGGAGGACGAGAAAAACAGCCCGTGGACTCCCCTGCACGTGCAGTTCGGCTTCAAGCCCGAGGAAAATGTAGTCAGCATCTTCGGCGGGCCGGACCTTCGCCAGGGGCACGGAGCGAGAGGCGCGGGGGCGGAGCCGGCGATGTTCGACGAGCAGATCAGCTTCATGTTCCAGTCGATGGTGGGCGGGTCTGGCGCGCTCGTGATTCTGGATCCATTGGTGGCGAAGCGGCTGGTGGACCAGGGTTACGACACGAAGGAAAAGCTCATTGAATGGCTCTGGAAAAACACGATGCGCACCGCGAAGGATTTCCGCGAATCCTTCCTGGCTCCCTTCCATTTGTATCCGCTCGCGCTGCAAGGAAGAGAGCCTTACGCAACGTGGTATAAGGTGCCGGAAGACACGCTGATTCCCTTCTTCCCGCGAGCCGCAGACATCAACCTCGTGGTTTGCGGAGGCCAGGCGAATGCGTTTTTCCAGGTGGCGAATATGAACCACGAGCGGAGCACATCGATCGACAAGTGGATGTAGGCGGATTCGGCGCGAATGCACGATCCCGAAAAATGCATCGGGAACGAGAAGGTTTGGGGGTGTCGTGTGAGCGGATTTAAACGCATACGGCTGGTCGCATTCGCTTTCCTTGCGTGGACGCTCGGTCTGGGCGCGTTCCACGTTTCTCCCGCCGCGGCTCAGGCGCCTCCTGATGAGCCGGGTCCTCCTCATCCCGGCGATCCCGCAAAGGGCAAAACGCTTTACGATACGAACTGCTCCACATGCCATGGGGTGGACGCGCGCGGTGAAGACGGTCCCGATCTCCGCGGAGTTCCCGCCAGCCTGGGCGACGCGGCAGTCGAAAACATCATCCGCCGGGGACTTCCCGGCACCGCGATGGCTGGGTTCTACATGATTTCGCAAGGAGGCGCGGCGGACATTGTGGCTTACCTCAAGACGTTGAATGTCCCCGAAGCCTCCGGCACGTCCACGGGCGATCCCCAAAAAGGCGAGGATGTCTTCAAAACGAGCGGCTGCTCGGCGTGCCACATGATCGACGGACAGGGCGGCAGCGTTGGGCCCGACTTGTCGCATATTGGCTCCGAGCGCGGCCCTACGAGCCTGAAGGAAAGGCTTCTCAATCCGGGCGCGAATCTCCCGCAGGTCGGCGGCGGCGGAATGATGGGCAACAGTTGGACTGAATACTTGATGTATCGGGCGGTTGAAAAGGACGGGCACGTGGTGGAAGGAATCCGGATGAGTGAAGATTCGTTCACGATTGTCTTGAAGGACGCGACGGGGAAATTCCACGGGCTCCGGAAACCGGATTTGCGTTCTCTCGAAAAGGAGCCGGGGAAAAGCATCATGCCCAGCTTCAAAGGCACGCTGTCCGACGAGCAGTTGAACGACCTGGTGGCCTATCTCCTGACCTTGAAAGGCTCGCGATGAAAACCTACCTGTGTGCGCTAGCCTTGGCCGCTTCCCTGCTCCTCGCGCCGCCGCAAACCCGCGCGCAGGACGTGACCTACCAACAGCTGCTCAATGCCGACAAGACGCCGCAAAACTGGCTGATGTACGGCGGCGACTACAGTTCGCAACGCTTTTCGCGGCTCACGCAGATCAACGCGCAGAACGTTCACAGCCTCAAAGCGGCCTGGATCTATCAGCCCAACCCGCCGGTGCAGCCGATCGAATCGTCTCCGGTGGTGGTCGGCGGAATCATGTACGTCACCGAGCCGCTGGGCACGGTGACGGCTCTCGATCCGCGCCTCGGAGTGAAAATCTGGAGCTGGACGCCGCAGCTTCCCGCAAGGCTCTACACGATTGGCGTGCATCGCTCGAATCGCGGAGTGGCGGTTTACGAGAATACGGTTTATTCCACGACGCTCGACGCCTACCTCATCGCACTCGACGCCACTACGGGCGCCGTGAAGTGGAAAGTTCACGTCGACGATAACGGTGTGGGATACGCGATGACCGGCGCGCCCCGCGTGCTCGACGGAAAAATCATCGTCGGAGTTTCCGGCGGAGACGTGGGCATTCGCGGCTATATCGATGCCTACGACGCAAAAAGCGGCAAGCGCCTGTGGCGCTGCTTCACGATTCCCGCGCCCGGCGAGCCCGGTTCGGGAACCTGGGGCAAGGATATGTCGGGCACCGGAGGCGGCGGCACCTGGGGCACCGGCTCCTACGATCCGGAACTGAATCTCCTGTATTGGGGCATCGGAAATCCCGCGCCCGATTACAACGGCGCCGATCGCCCGGGCGACAATCTCTATACCGATTCCGTGCTGGCCATCGATCCCGACACCGGAAAAATGAAATGGTATTTCCAGTTCACGCCGCACGACA
>DATJUG010000140.1:0-7773 GCA_035502635.1 Bryobacteraceae bacterium | reverse complement strand
GGTGTATGGCGAGCCGACGGTGGAGATGGTGCGGCAAGGCGCACAAGCGGCGCGCGAGGGATGCGATTTGGTGATCGGCTTCGGAGGCGGAAGCGCGATAGACGCTGCAAAGGCGATTGCGGCGCTGGCGACGAATTCGGGTGACCCACTGGATTATCTCGAAGTAGTTGGGAAGGGACGGACGATCGATCGCAATCCCCTGCCCTTCATAGCCGTTCCAACCACAGCGGGAACAGGAGCCGAAGTAACGCGCAATGCGGTGATCGGCTCTCCCGAGCATCAGGTGAAGGCGAGCTTGCGGAGTCCGCTGATGCTGGCCAAGATTGCGCTGATTGACCCCGATCTCACGCGCGATGTGCCTCCGCACGTGACGGCGAGCACGGGGCTGGATACGCTGACGCAGTTGATTGAGCCGTATGTATCTGTTCGCGCGAATGCGATGAGCGATCTGTTTTGCGTGGAGGGATTGAAGCGTGTGGCGGCGTCGCTGGACCGGGTCTTTCAGAACGGGCACGATATTGACGCGCGGGAGTCGATGTCGTTTGCGAGTCTGCTGAGCGGACTGGCGCTGGCGAACGCGGGATTGGGAGCAGTACACGGGTTCGCATCGCCCTTGGGCGGGATGCTGGAGGCGCCGCATGGCGCGTTGTGCGCGGCAGTGTTGCCGCATGCGACGGCGGTGAACATTCGAGCGCTGCGGTCGCGCGATTATCACAGCAAGGCGCTGCGGCGTTACGAGGAGATTGCGTGCATTCTTACCGGCGAAGCCGATGCGATGCCCGACGATGGAGCCGAGTGGATTGCGGCGGTTTGCGGTAAGTTCGCGATTCCAAATCTGCGGCACTACGGGCTGGATCAGGGGCAGATCCCGGAGCTGGTGGCGAAAGCGGCACGCGCCAGCAGCATGAAAGCGAACGCGCTGCCGCTGACGACGGCAGAGCTGACGGAGATCGCCGAACGGGCGCTATAAGGTCAAGCACTGCTGTTGTCTTGGTACTTCTTATTTGATCAACTTCAAGCGTTTCAAATCGTCTTCAGACCAACAGGCCTGAGACTCGATGATGCTCTTAAGAGTCTTCATCTTGAACGTCCCGCCGCTCGCATGCGGCGCAATCGTTACGCGTCGTCCATCCGCGTGCCGATACCGCTGGTGTGATCCGGTTTGGCGGACGAAATAGAAGCCGTCTTGCGTCAGGGCGGCGATGAGTTCTCGAGCAGTCAGCGATCGCAGGCCACGATAGTCGATGGCCATGCTAGACGGTGACTGCTATTCGAGGCTGCTCCTGCTCGGATATCTCTTCAACCTCGACGGAATCGTGCGGACCTTCGGGCAAGGGTTGCCCTTCTTCGATGAGTTCCTGGACGATCATATGCACGACTTCATTGATGTTCTTCAGGGCCAGCTCGCGGGTCTCGCCCCAGGTTGAGCCGCCGAGGCGCTCCAGCGCTGGGCAGTAGGCGTGCCAACCGGCAGGCTTGCCGTCGAAATCCTCGTCAGGTTCGATGACCACTTTGAAGTTGTAGGTCTTCATTGCTGTACTTTGTGCGGCCGCTTCGCTTTCAGGATAAGCGCCGAGCGCCGATCCGTCAAACGCTCTTTGAGGTGTCTTATAGCTCCTTTCGCGCTACGATCAAGACGGATGAAAGCCGTCGAACGCCTCTTCACCACGATCAGCGGAGTGCCGGTCGAGCCGCTGTATGGGCCCGAGCAGCTTGAGGATTTTGACCCCGCGCGGGAGCTGGGCGAGCCGGGCGAGTTTCCATATACGCGCGGAATTCATCGCGATATGTATCGCGGCAAGCTGTGGACCATGCGCCAGTTCTCCGGCTTTGCGACGCCGGAGGAGACGAACCGCCGGTATCACTATTTGCTCGAACAGGGACAGGCGGGGCTTTCAGTGGCATTCGATCTGCCGACGCTGATGGGCTACGACGCCGACGACAGGATGAGCGAGGGCGAGGTCGGCAAGTGCGGCGTTTCGATCTGCTCGCTAGAAGACATGGAGATCCTGTTTCGCGGGATTCCGCTAGCGAACATCACGGTTTCCATGACCATCAATTCGCCGGCTGCGGTGCTGTGGGCGATGTACCTGGCGGTCGCGGAGCAGCAGGGCGCGGATTGGCAGAAGCTCTCGGGGACGCTGCAGAACGACATTCTGAAAGAGTACATCGCGCAGAAGGAGTACATCTTTCCGCCGCGGCCGTCGATGCGGCTGGTGACGGATACCATTGAGTTCGGGGCACAACAGGTTCCGCGGTTCAACCCGATCTCGATCAGCGGATATCACATTCGCGAGGCGGGATCGACGGCGGCGCAGGAGCTGGCGTTCACGCTGCGCGACGGCATCGAGTATGTGGATTGGGCGCTCGATCGGGGATTGGAGATCGATCAGTTTGCCCCACGGCTGAGCTTCTTCTTCAATGCGCATAGCGATTTCTTTGAAGAGATCGCGAAGTACCGGGCGGCGCGCAAGATCTGGGCGTATGTGATGCGCGACCGCTACGGTGCGCGGAACGAGCGCAGCCTGAAGCTGCGCTTCCATGCACAGACAGCGGGTTGTTCGCTGACCTGGCAGCAGCCGTACAACAACGTGGTGCGGACGGCTCTGCAAGCGATGGCGGCGGTGCTGGGCGGTGCGCAGTCTCTGCACACCAACTCGTTGGACGAAGCCTATGCGCTGCCGAGCGAGCAGGCGGTGACGATCGCGTTGCGCACGCAGCAGATTCTCGCGTATGAGACGGGCGTGGCGAACACGCCGGACCCACTGGGCGGGTCGTACTTCCTCGAGAAAATGACGCTGGAGATGGAAGCGGCGGCGAATGAATACATCGATCGGATAGACAAGCTGGGCGGCATGATTCCGGCGATTGAAGCGGGATTCCCGCAGTCGGAGATTGCGGCGGCGAGCTACCGCTATCAGCGCGAGGTGGAGCAGGGCGAGCGGACCATAGTGGGTGCGAACCGTTTTCAATCGGAAGATCAGCCGATTGAGCTACTGCAGATCGACCAGACGGCGCAGAAACACCAGGAAGAGAAACTGGCGGGATTGCGCGAGCGGCGCAGCCAGGCGGCCGTTCAGCGGTCGCTCGACGCATTGAGCCGTGCTGCGGAGGGCACGGAGAATACGATGCCGTACATCGTCGATGCAGTGCGCTGTTATGCAACGCTCGGCGAAATCTGCAACGCCCTGCGCGGCGTATTCGGAACTTATACGGAAACCACACACCTGTGATTGCTAGTCATATATTTGTCAGTCGAGAAAAACCATGGAAAATAACTCGAAATCGGGGATCATTGGCGCCATACTGATCGGCGTGGGTTGCGGTCTGGCGGCGGCCGGACTCGCGTTGGTCATACCGGCGGTAGCGAGCTGGTCGATGCGCCGCGCGGAAGAAGTGATTCAGAAGGGCCGTGAGCACGTGGAAGGAGCGGCGGCGCTGTTCGGAGAAGTAGCCGGACGCGCGCAGCAGCGCTTCGGCGACGCAGCGAAGACCGCGCGTGGCACGACTTCCAAAGCTGCGGGTGTGGTGGAAACGGCGGCACGCCACTTGAAGGAGTTTACGGCGTCGGCATCTGAGTAGGACGATAGCCCGGCATGGCAACCAACCGCCTGGAGTTGTTGAAGCAGATGGTCAGCCAGGACGCGAACAACAGCTTTGCGCGTTACGGGCTGGCGATGGAGCTTGCCAACAACGGCGAGCTGGAGGAAGGCGTCGCAGAGTTTCGAACTCTGCTGGAGCGCGACGAGAACTACGCGGCGGCGTATTACCATTTCGGCCAGGCGCTCGAAAAGCTAGGCGACGTTGAGCAGGCGCGAGCGGTTTACGAAAAAGGGATTGACGTGACGACGCGCAAAGGCGATCTGCATGCGCGCGGGGAGATCGAAGCGGCGTTGAATTTGCTGCCGGTTTGATCTGTTGTCTCTCCGGAAGCACTCGCGCTACACTTTGCTTAATGCGCCGGAGCATCGCGTTAGTCCTTGCGATTGTGTTCAGCTCATTGCTGGTGCTGCCCGCTTTCGCGAGTTCGAGCGAATCGAATCTGCCGGCGTGTTGCCGGAAGAGCGGCAAGCACCACTGCATGATGAACAGGAGAGAGATCTCCGCGGCGTCCGGCCCGACGCTCCGCAACGGCGCGACGTGTCCTTGTTTTCCTCGCTCCACCGCCGCCAACCATGGGCAGGCTTTCGCGCCTCCGCTCAGCCAGGCGGTATTTGCCGGCATAGTTAGACATCCCGCTGTCCAGGCACAGACGGAAGCGGGCTTCCGCATCTCGTACAACAGGTCCAGGCACAAGCGCGGACCACCATTTCTCCTGTCGTAGACAACCTGTCATAAAGAACTCACGAAAGAGAACCGTGGGTTCAAGCACGTTGGTGTGTTTTTCTAGGAGGAGTGCGTGGGTAAGCATGCTTTTAGTTTGTGTTTGGCGGTCTTTCTAATATCTGGCTCTCTGCTTCAGGCGACGATCTTCGGGAAGATACAAGGGATCGTGCACGATCCGCAGCATCGACCGCTGGCCGGAGTATCGGTAAAGCTGCAGGCGATTACTTCCGATTGGTCGCAGGCTACGCAAACGGATAATAATGGCGAGTTTTCGTTTCCCACGGTGCCGATCGGCGATTACAAGATCGTCGTGACCGCGCCTAAGTTCGAGACTTCGGAGCAGACGGTGACGGTCGATTCCAGATCGTCGCCGATTCTCCACTTTCAACTGGCGATTGCGACGCTGAGTCAAACCGCGGTGGTCACCGGCGAGACCTCGACTGTGACTACGGATTCGGCGACGCCCACGACGCTAGTGGATCGCGAGGACATCGCCGAAACCCCCGGCGCGGACCGCACGAACAGCATGGCGATGATCACCGATTATGTGCCGGCCGCCTATGTCACGCACGATATGCTGCACATGCGCGGCGGCCATCAAGTGGACTGGCTGATCGACGGCGTGCCCATACCGAACACCAACATCGCGACCAATTTGGGACCGCAGATCGATCCCAAGGACATCAATTACCTCGAAGTTCAGCGAGGCAGCTACGATGCGGAATACGGCGACCGGACGTATGGCATCTTCAATATCGTGCCGCGGGACGGCTTCGAGCGTGACAATGAAGCGGAATTAGTCACGTCATTCGGAAATTGGTACCAGACGAACGATCAATTTAACTTGGGAGGGCACACCCAGCGTTTCGCCTACTATGCGAGCTTAAACGCAAACCGCAGCGACTACGGTCTGCAGACGCCGATCGGGAATGTTGTTCACGATGCCGACAACGGTTATGGCGGATTTGCCTCGCTGATCTTCAACAAGAGTTCCTCGGATCAATTTCGGCTGGTCGCATCGTTGCGGCAGGATTATTATCAGATTCCGATCGACCCGAATCCCAATTCATCGGGAAATCAAGTTTATCCCAGTTACGGGCTTCACGATAGCGAACAAGAACCCGATGGCTATGTTACCTTCTCCTGGATTCACACGTTTAATCCAAACCTGGTAATGACGGTTTCACCGTTCTATCACTATAACCAGGCTAGTTACAATGCTTCGCCCAATGATGTGCCGGTGATTACGAATGTGGACCAGACCTCCCATTATGGCGGGGCGCAAGCAACCCTGGACATCACGAGTTTGAAGAACAACGACATTCAAGTGGGACTGTACGGATTCGTCCAGCATCAAAGTAACTTCTTCAATAACGTCTTCACGGACTGCGGTACGAGTTGCCAGAACTTCGGCCCATCCACTGCCGCGGTGACGGGCGGACTAGGCGAGGAGTTCCTCAGCGACCGATTCAAGGTTACGCCGTGGCTGACGCTGATTGCCGGCCTTCGGGAATCGCACTTCGGGGTCGGTTCATTCGGGAACCAGGCGGGGATTGTGGAAAACGCGACGGACCCACGCTTTGGTGTTGCCGTCAGAGTGCCGCGCCTGAATTGGGTGTTTCGCGGCTTTTACGGCCGCTTTTATCAAGCGCCCCCGCTGCTGACTGCGACGGGACCGGTGATCGATTTAGCGAACAGCCAGGACTTGGCTTTTGCACCGCTGCGCGGCGAGCGGGATACAGAATATCAATTCGGCGTATCGATTCCTTTTCACGGCTGGGTGCTCGATGAAGATACTTTTCAGACAAGCGCGCGAAATTGGCTGGACCACAGTAACATCGGCGAATCGAATCTGTTCTGGCCACTTACCTGGGACGCCGCTTTGATTCAAGGCTGGGAAACCACACTACGTTCGCCGCGCTTGTGGCGCCGCGGCCAGGTGCACCTGGCGTACTCGAATCAAATCGCACAAGCCAAAGGGCCGTTCACTGGCGGCCTGGTGTGCCCAGTTCCGGCGCCGCCGGGATGCGAGCAAGAAGGAGGATACTCGCCGGTAGACCATGACCAGAGAAACACGTTGAACGTCGGGTTCAATGCGAATCTTCCCTGGCAGGCGTTTGCCGCGGCGAACGTATATTACGGCTCGGGATTCACCAACGGGATGCCGGACGCGGAGTATCCGGGCGACTACCTGCCCCAACACACGACGTTTGATATTTCGCTGGGAAAGAGTTTCGGGGAAGAGGAGAAGTACCGGATTTCTTTGACTGGTCTAAATGTGGCCAACCGCCGGGTGTTACTTGACAACAGCCTGACGTTTGGAGGATTTCACTATAACGATCCGCGACAGATCTACGTTGAATTCCGTTGGAAGTTTCACTACTGAAGAGCGACTGGTGCGCGTCAACAACAAAAAGCCCGCCTGATAATCCGGCGGGCTTTCACTTTACGGTAGTGAGTAATTAGCGATGGGCGCGAATTTTTCTGCCGGCCGCGGCCAAGGCGCCAACGCCCAGCAGCAAGAGACCGACCGATGCGGGCTCCGGGACAGTGCTGCCACCGCCACCAGTGGTCGCGGAATTTACACCGAGGATGTCGAATTCCCAGTTGCCGTTGCGTGAGTTGCCTGCGGGATCGCCAGAGACGTCGCAGAATTTGCCTTCCGAACAGCCGAAGGCAGCGGTGAAGTCGCCTTGACCGGTGCGGGTAAAGCCGTCAGAAAGATTCGGGCCAATGGCGAAGTTGTCATACTCCATGACGGAGACGGTATAAGTGCCGGGAGCGAGTGTTGATTGCAAATAAGTATCGTAGTGCTCACCGGTAACTGAGTCCGCGGGGACGTTGCTGCCGCCGTCATCGTTCTGGTTGATTTCCGCACCAGCGCTATTGAATAGCGCAAGGATTGGATCGAAGCCGCCGCGCGGGATGGCAACACCCTGGGCGTCGACGCCTCCGGCGTAGGACCAAGTCTGAAGGGTGACGGTGGACGTAGAGCCGACGGCGAAGGTAAAGAGCTGAACGTTGTCGTCCGAGGTAAAGGTGCCCTGGAACGAGAAATTGTCGGCCAGAGCCGCGGATGATGCGAGTAGGCCGAGCAACAGAATGGTGCCAATCTTCATGAAGATGAATTCTCCTCCTAAACGTGACAGGTAGTAGGTTTCCGGTAGTGGACTACGGCTTTGCCGACAACATTTCGCCTGGCTCGGTACCAGTACTACCGTTAGGCGACCCAGGTGGCGGTGGCGAGCGAAGAGCGTGTTTTGCCAAACGAAATAGCGGAGTGGGAACGAGCGGGTAGGAGGGAGGGAGGATGTCCGTTTTTCCGTTGAAAAGGAACGACACGGATCTAAGCCGCTGAATGGCCAGCGACAGTGATCGCACTTAGGTTACAACGCAAGTCATAAGCACGCTGCAGGTTGTGAATCAGCAGCGGCAGGTGGCGATAGC
>DATJUG010000139.1:0-27350 GCA_035502635.1 Bryobacteraceae bacterium | reverse complement strand
ACCTCCGCCGCAAACTCATGAAATACATCAGCGCTTATACAAATTCTGCCCGACCGATCCGTTGGACCTACACCGATCCCAAACGCCGCATCAATGCTAAATCAATCACCGGGACGGGACACTAGGTACTTATTTGATTCGGGCGGCTATCTGTGGATCAAGTTTGGACGCCACCGAAAATGCATGCTTCGCGCCCGCTGTGTCGGCCTGCTGCTTTAGAGCCAAGCCAAGATCGTAATAGAGCGTCGCGCACAGCGGGTCCACGGTAAGCCCCTCACGGAAGACTTGAATGGCATTCGATAGTTGTCCCGCCGACGCAAGCGCCGCCCCCAGGCTTTCATAAGCGGCAACCATTTCCGGGTCAAGGTCTATTGCACGCCGGAACGCCATAATCTGTTTTGCCGGTTCGTTGACAAGCGTCAAGGCCAAGTCAAACTGCGCAGATGCGTCTTCCGGATAAGACTGTACGGCGAACGCGAGAATTTCCGATGCCCGATCGGCGCGGCCGGCTTCTCCCATCGTGGTTCCCATAAAAACGAGAGCACGCAAGAAATACGGATACACTTTGAGAGCCTCCTGATCCTTCTCGACGGCGCCTTTGCGGTTGCCCTGCTCTCTCAAAGTAACGGCCTCTTCAAAAAGGCGGTTGGCGTCCCATTTAAAATCTCGAGGCAAGCGATGCAGAATGATGCACCGCTCACCCTGGTCGATAATAGCCGTCGTCCCTCCATAATCCAACCGCACGGCTGCGGCGGCCAGGCGAGGATCCATTTCGGCCAACTGCACCGCGCCTATGAATCCTCCGCCGGGCGCGGTGGGATCGATAGAAAGATCATGCGCGACATCGTAAAAGGAATCGCCCTTATCCAACCGCTGGCGGGCGCCTTCGGCCTTCGCACGATTGTCGGCCACAATGATTTGCAGGTACTCGCGTTTGGGCGGAACGAGCGAGCGCAAATTGTCGCTTTGTTTACCCGCCTGCTGTTTACCCACCTGGATGCCTTGCTCCGGATGCACACGAATCCAGTGGTCCGTTAGGCGAAAGGAGTTGGATTGGATAGACGGCATGTGGCACTTGATGCACTCGGATGCCGCATTTACGGGACAGATCGCCGCATGCTGCGCGTTTGCGAAGGAGTGGCAACGGAGGCATGTCTTTACGGATGTATCGGCGACCTCCACCGAGTCTTTGTGCGGATCATGGCAGTCCGTGCAACTCACGCGTTCACCGCTCTGGATAAAGCATTCGGAGTTGCGCAGAGCCGGCACTTGGCTCGAGACCAAGAGATCTCCAGGCAGCGGGTCGGCGTGGTTCACGCTGCTGAGACCGGTGTGGCATTGTGCACACGCTGCCATTGCTTTGGCCGGTGTGAGGGCCTCCGGTATCACAGGCCGGCGATTTGGCCCCTGCATGGAATTCACGTGCGCGCCGGCCGGCCCGTGGCAGCTTTCGCAGCGAACTCCGCCGTGCTTGCCGGCTCCCAATGTATCCGGTTGCCCATGGCACGTCAGGCATCTCTTCTCAAAACTCGGGCTGAGGACTCTGCCGAGCGCGTCTTCCAAGTCGGATGGCTTCTCATTCAGAAAGCCAGGCGAAAGCACTAACGATCCGTGCGGAGAATACGCATAGCGTCCTTCTATCAAAGCCGGACGCTCAAGTGGAATACCGTCTAGCTGACTGATCCGTGCAAGAAAACTCATACCGTGGCGTTTGCCTCCGATAATTGCTTCTACTGGCAAAGCGGTTTGGGGGCCATGCGGCGGGATTACGGAAAACTCAAATTGTTCGGCCAGACGGCGAACTTCATATCGAAAGACGGGATCCGGCCCTTCCACTTTCTTTTGATCGAAATTCGCAGGCAAAGACGGCGCAAGCGCACCGCGCCAGGTATTCGCCATTGCCGTGGAAATCTGCGAAGCGGCGATATCTTTGTGGCATTTGGAGCAAACCTCCGGTCCCGCATAGTTCGGGCCGGTGTGGTCCGGTTCGGAAGAATACGCGCCCAAGCAAGTTGCGGCCCCCAAGGCAAGAGCTGCCGCGTTCAGAAAAAGGTTGGCGTTGTTAAGGCGCAAATTACTCGTACCGCAGCGCTACCAACGGATCGACTTTGACCGCTCTGCGAGCTGGAATGTAGCTCGCCAAAAGGGCCACTGCAATCAGAAGCACCGACGCCGATGTGAGTGTGAGCGGATCAGTGGAGGTAATGCCGTAGACGTACTCCGTCATGAGGCGGGCCAGCGCCAGAGCGGCCACCAGACCCACAGCGACACCAAACAAGGTCACACCCATCCCTTCTCGCAGCACGAGACCAAGAACGTTCCGGTGACTTGCTCCGAGCGCCATTCGGAGAGCCATCTCGCGCGTGCGCCGGGTCACCATGTAAGACATGACGCCGAACAAACCCACGGCGGAAAGAACAAGAGCGAGTCCTGAAAAGATCCACAGCAAGGTCGCTGGGAATCGAAGAGCGCCGTAGGTTTGAGACACAATTTCGTCCATCGTCTGAATCCGGTTTACCGGCTGCTCATTATCGAGCGAACGCACGGCCCTGCGTAGTGCCGGCACAACGCTCATGGGCGGTACGGCCGTCCGGACAACTATGAAGGCGGAATCTGTCGGACTTTGCGCAAAGGGCACGTAGATCGCAGGCTCGGGCCGCCAAAGATCGTCATTGCGAACATCTTGCGCCACTCCCACGATTTCGAAAGACTTCGACGCGCTGGAATGCTCGCCGGAGTAGACTCGGGCAAGAATCGTGACGTGGCTGCCGATGGGGTTGGCGTTTGGCCAGTAACGGTGGGAAACGGTTTGGCTGATGATAGCGACGGGCGCGGCGCGAGCATTATCCTGATCCGTGAACTCGCGCCCCGCCACCAGGTGCGTTCCAATGGCCTTGAGAAAGTCCGGCGTAATGATTTTGAATGCGGCGGTGGGTTCCTGCCCGGGCGCAGCGGGAGCTTGCCCCTGTGGTTGGAAGAAAACGTTGGCGCCCCCGCCATCGGCGCCCGCGCTTTTGACTCCAGGAGTACCCTCGAACCTCTGCATAAGGGTTCGGAAGAACGCTTCCTGCTGAACGGTCGACGAATATCTATATTCGGGCAAGCTGATCCCCATCGTTACAACGTTCGCGGGATTAATGCCAAGATCGACCTTTACGAGATCAATGAAAGTTCGGAGGAGCAGGCCGGCGCCCGTCAGCAGCACCAACGCCAGCGCTGTTTCGCAAACCACGAGCGCATTTCGGAGATGACGCCGGCCCAACTCGGCGGTAGTGCTCGTTGCGCCTTCTTTCAATGCGTCATTCACCGAAGAATTTGCGGTGATCCAGGATGGAGCCAGCCCAAACACGAGTCCCGCCCCGATGGTGATTATTCCGCTGAATAGCAGAACGCGCCAATCGAGATTGATGATCCTGGCATTCGGCAGCGAGATATCGTAGCGAGCCATGGCAAGCGTGAGAAGGCGATCCGCGGCATAAGCCAGCAGAACGCCCATTGCTCCTGCGCAAACGACAAGCAGCAGGCTTTCGGTCAGCAGTTGCTGGACTAAGCGGGGGCGGCTGGCGCCGATGGCAATGCGGATTGCGATCTCGCGTTTTCGGCCGGTGGCGCGCGCCAGAAGCAGATTCGATACGTTGAGGCAGGCAATCAGGAGCACGAACATCACCGCGCCCAGCATGATGGACAAGGGCTTCTGCATGTGGCGATGATAAGCGGCGTGCAGAGGCTCTACTTTGATTCCCCAGCCCTTGTCCGCGGCTGGATACTCACGGCCAAGCGTGTCGGCCAACGTGTTCATGGCGGCCTGCGCTTGGGCAACGCTCACGCCCGGCATCAGGCGCGCTTGGGTTTGCAGATCCCGTGAGGTGCCGCGACCAATCTCGCCACGTTCCTCAGGCGTCAACACCAGCGGGACGAAAACATCCATTTCCTGATCCCAGGTGAAGCGGAAGGAGGCCGGCATCACGCCGACAATGGTGTAACGCTGCTGGTTTAGCTCAATGGGCTTGCCGAGGATAGATGGATCGGCGCCATATCGTGTCTGCCAGAGACGATAACCGATGACTGCCGCGCGATCATGTCCAGGTTCCATCTCTCCGGCGGTCAGCACCCGGCCGAGCAGCGGCTGAACGCCGAACATCGGCAGCAATTCGGCTGAAGCTTTGATGCCGTCGATCGTCTCCGGCCGGTCGCCTTGCGTTATGTTGAACCGCGACCAGCGATAGTAGGCTACATATTTGAAAACACCCGCTCTTGCGATGTCGGCAATGTTGGGCGCTGAGACACCCGTTTGGATGTAGCCTTCCCCTTTCTGATTGCGCCACTGCCCAAGACCCACAAGCTGCTCGGGGTTCGGATAGGGCAGCGGGCGGAGGAGCACGGCGGCAAACAGGCTGAACATTGCGGTGTTGGCGCCGATCCCGAGCGCCAAAGTCAAGGCCGCCATGGCTGTGAAGGCTCGATTCTTAGCCAGGAAACGCAACCCGTACCGCAGATCCTGCAACATAGTTTCTCGCTCCGCTAATGCGCCGATTGGTTGTTGCTGATGACTTCGTGCGCCCGTTCCGCCGCCGCCGCGCGCGCCTTCTCTTCGAGTTCGGTGAAAGACTTCATCTCCGCCTGCGCCTGTTGCGTGTTGCCGGTCGCCCGGTATGCCTGCGCCAGCAGGAAATGGGTGCTCGGTTCGGTTGGGTTCGATTTTTCCGCGGCTCGCAGCTCCGTGATGGCTTCCTCCTCACGATGCAAACGCAGCAGCAACCGGCCGCGATCCGCGCGCGCCTCTACCAGGTTGGGACACCCAGCTAATGCCTTATCCATGCGCGCCAGCGCCTCCTCCGGCTGCACGCTCTTTTGCAGCAGGACGTCGCCGAGTTTCCACTGCACTCTACAGTTGCCGGGGTCAATGGCCATCTCCTGCTCGAATTGCGCGGTCGCGTTGTCCCACTGCGAAAGGCTCCAATAGAGATCGCCGAGCTTGTAGTGCACTCCCGGTTGGCGCGGCGCGGCTTCCTCGGCTTTCTTCCACTCCAGAATCGCCCCGTCATAGTTCTTCATGCTCTCCATGAGCTCGGCGGAGATCTCGTGCGCCCAAACGGAATTCGGGTCGATTTGGTTCACCTTGCCCAACGCCTCTTCGGATAGTTGCATGTAAACCCTCGCGAGCTGATACCAGACCTGTTGGTTTTCCGGCGCTCTCTTGGCGAGTTTTTCCAGGTGCGTAGCCGCGGCATGAAAATCGCCAAGCTTCGTCAGATCGTTGACCAGAAGAAACTCAGCCTTATCGTCGTTCGGATTCGCCGCTACCACGGCTTCAAGCCTCGGCCTCGCTTTCGCGTACTCGCCCATCTGGAAGAACGCCATGCCAAGCAGCGCCGAGGCCGACGTCATCTTGGGGTCCACCTTTAAGCCACGTTCCAACACCGTGACCGCCCGCTCGTACTGCCCCTGCTTGAAATAGACCGCTCCCAAGTTGTTGTACGCCGGGCCCAGCTCCGGTGCGATCTTCAGGATCTCCTCGTATTTCGCGATTGCTGAGGCCAAATCGCCGGCCTGTTCGGCTGACTTGGCATCCTGGTAGAGTGATTCCACACGGTCATACCCCGCCGATTGAGCATGCACGGCGGTGCTGCCCAACACAGCACCCAGAATAGCGACAGCGGCGGCAAAACGAACTGCCATGGATTTACTATAGTGCGTCGTGAGCGGCGCGGCTTCAAAGTAGCCGCCGGCACAACGGAGCGGCCCGCCGGCATTTACCTAGATGGATCGGGGCGGCTCCGCCCTGTGCCGGCCTGTTAGCCGATAATGAGCAGTTTGAATACTCCAAGCGTGGTTTTCATCGCAGTCGCATTGCTGGCGTCGGGAGTAGCATTGGTTGCATCGAGCGAGGAGAACCTTGCGTTCACGGACATCGCGGCCCAAGCCGGTATTCACGCGAACATGCGCTGTGGCGGACCGGAAAAACGCTGGATACCGGAGGCGAACGGCAGCGGAGCCGCCTGGCTCGACTACGATAACGACGGCCTTCCCGACCTGCTCATCGTAAACGGGGGAACGATGCCGCAGCTTCGCGAGATCCTGGCGGGTAAGAGACCGGAGGCTGCTTCCGGGTCCGTTTACCTCTTCCACAATCTTGGGAACGGACAATTTGAAGATGTGACCCGGAAAGCTGGCTTGTCAGACCCCTACTGGGGCACCGGCGCCAACGCGGCGGATTTCGACAACGACGGCTTCACGGATATTCTGATTACAAATATCGGTGTGGATCTGCTTTACAGAAACAACGGCAACGGCACATTTACCGAGATTGGAAAGCAGGCCGGATTGCCGCAAAACCCGGAATGGCACACCGGCAGCGCATTCGGGGATTTTGACAACGATGGAAAGCTCGATCTTTTCATCACTGGCTACATCGACCTTCACGGGATGTCATTCGCCGAACCGGCGCCCGTCTGTGACTACTTCGGACAACGCACGTTCTGCGGCCCCATCGGTCTGCCCGGCGCAAGATCACGGCTGTACCGGAACAACGGCAACGAAACATTTACCGACGTGACGCAAAGTTCGGGCATCGCCGCCGTACCGCCAGCACACGGCTTCACTGCCGTGACCGGGGACTTTAACGGCGACGGGAAACTCGATATTTTGGTCGCTAACGACTCCGACCCGAATCTCCTGTTTCTGAACAATGGCAACTTCACCTTCAAAGAGGCGGCGCTGGACCGCGGCTTGGCTTACAACGCCGATGGGCGGGTCCAATCGAACATGGGAATCGCTGTTGGCGAATACGGCAGGAGCGGCCGTCTCGATGTACTCACGACCACGTTCAACAAGGATTATTTCCCACTTTTCCGTCAGGGCAAGTCAGGAACTTTCGAAGAGGTTGCAGCGACAGCCGGGATCGCGACTGTAACCTCGAAGTTTCTGGGCTGGGCGTGCGGCTTAACGGATTTTTCTAATTCCGGCAATCGCGATTTCTGGAGCGCGAACGGCCACGTCTATCCGACCGACAAGGATTACTTCGAACCTATAACTATCTTCCACAGTGCCGGCGATCATACGTCCATTAGCTACTCATTCCCAGGCGTTCCAAATAATTCATATAGAGGCGGGGCGGCAGCCGATTTCGGTAACGACGGCAAAATGGATTTGGTCGTACTTCCCATCTCCGGCAACCCCGTCTTATTGAGAAATGATACTGCCAGCCGGAACACCTGGGTCGGCGTTACCCTCCGCGGCACGCGAAGCAACCGCGACGCGATCGGCGCCAAAGTGACTGTTGAGGCATGCGGCCAAAAACAATTTGAAGAGGAGCGCAATGGCGGCAGTTACATATCACGCAATGACCCGCGCATTCATTTCGGGCTCGGATCCTGTACCAAGATAGATCATATGAGCGTGCAGTGGCCAAGCGGAACGGTCCAAGTGCTCGACTCTTTGCCAATGAATCGATATATCGTGGTTGAGGAACCCGAAAAACCTTGAACGCGACCGCCATTATCGACGAGGCCCGAGTAAGTCGCCCTATGTTTCTCTGCCGAATACTTCTCGGCGCTATGGTGCTGATTCCGGGCCTGACTCCCGCACAGGACTTACCCGCTGAATCAAACGATCCTCAGTTGATAGAGGCGAGAAGGTTATTTGCCGCCGGAAATCTCCAGGAGGCCGAGCAAACTGTTCGCCAGTTTCTTTTGTCGCACGACGCCTCGGCAGACGCTCACGAGTTGCTCGGCTACATCTTGTTCAAACGGAATGACCCGAAATCCTCGCTGGCCGAGTACATGTCCGCTGGCCGCATTCGCCCGCTCGGTGCTCCCGAATTCGAGGTGATGGGGTGCGATTACTTCCTGCTCGAAAACTATGCATTAGCCGATGAGTGGCTTACCAGATCCATAGAGTCGGGTAACAAGAACGCGCTCGCTTTGTATCTGCTCGGCCGCACGAAATACAACGAGAGGCGCTTCGAAGAAGCAGCATCGTTTTTCAGGCAATCCCTCGCGCTGGATTCCAGGAACATCAAGGCGCACACAAACCTCGGGCGGGCTTACGAGCAACTTGGGCGCCCCGAAGACGCTTTGGCAGCATACCGGGCTGCGGTAGCTCTGGATGCCAGCTCGAGCCCGGCAGATCCGGACCCTTATGCTGCCCTTGGCACGCTGCTTACGGAAGCGAGCGAGGCCGCGCAAGCCTTGCCGTTCCTGATCAAAGCGGCACAGCTTGCTCCGGATCAGCCGCAGCTTCACCGGCAGCTCGGCAAAGCCTACTTGGATCTCAAACAGCCCGAAGCCGCGCGCACCGAGCTAGAAACGGCCATTCGTCTAGATCCGCAGAGTGGACCGGCGCACTTTCTGCTGGCGCAAGCCTACCAGAAACTCGGGATGACCGAGCAAGCCCGGAGCGAGCAGGATCGCTATCTCCGACTCAGCGGAAACCATTCGGCACCCGACGATCCTCTGTCTGAAGCGCGTTCTCTAGTTGAGTCAGGTCAACTTTCCAGCGCCGAGCAGGTGACGCGCCGCTATCTGGACTTACACAAAAATTCCGCCGACGGCCACTATCTGCTCGGCTACATTTTGTTCAAGAAGCAAGACGCGAAGGCGTCGCTTGCGGAATACACCGAAGCCGCAAGATACCGCCGCCCCACAGCTCACGATTTGGAAGTTGTTGGTGGCGACTATGTTATTTTGCATGATTATTCGGATGCCGACACGTGGTTTACGAAGTCGGTCGAATGGGATCCCGCTAACTGGCAGGCGCTTTATTATCTCGGGCGAACGAAATACAACGAGAACCGATTCGATGAGGCGGTGAAGATTTTTATGCGCTGTCTTGAGTCCGAGCCCAAGAGCGTCAAAGCGGAAGATAATCTCGGCCTGGCGCTTGAAGCCTTAGGCCGCACGGACGAAGCCATTGCCGCTTACCACAATGCTATTTACTGGCAGAGCGGCAGCGCCAATCAAGATTCCGGCCCCTATCTCGATCTGGGCGCCCTGTTAGTGACGAACGATCGTTCCTTAGAAGCGCTGCCCTATCTCCAGCAGGCTCTCGCTATCGCGCCGCAGGACGTCCGCGTTCATCGCGAGTTAGGCAAAGCTTATCTGCATCTCAACAAACTCGATCAGGCCGAGGCAGAACTTGAAAAGAGCGTTGAATTCGCGCCTAACGACGCGCCTACTCACTTCGTACTCGCCCAGGTGTATCGTAAACGCGGGCTAACCGAGAAGGCGCGGCTGGAGATTGAACGCTACACCAAGCTCACGGCCGCGCATTCCACCGATAGCGCGCAATAACCTGCCGCACGAAAGACGAGGGGCTGCGGAATAGACCCGCAGCCCAGACATAACTCAAGCGCCTGCTACCAGTCGATGCCTAAGAAGGCTTCGCCTTGCCTCGGACTGTTGTTTTGGCTGTTGATCACTTGGCCGAAGGTCGAGTCTTCGAAATTCAAGTCCGGGCCGCCGAATACCACTCGGTTGAGTACATTGAAATACTCCATTTCCAGTTTGAGTTTGACCTTCTCTCCCAGCGGGAAATACTTTGCAAGAGCGATGTTCTCGTTGTACTGGAACGGGTTTCTGAGAACCCCGATCACGCGGGGCGCGTTGCCTAAACCCCATGGGCCGGGGTCACTAAAATCGGCTTTATTGATGACCGGCAGCCCCTGGTAAACGTTGTTATACGAAAGCATCATGTTGCTGTAGGAAACAACGTTGGCTCGGTTACACGGAGCACACTGGTTTCCAAGCGGATCGCCGGAAACATAGACCGACCCACCGGGATTGCCGCTCCAAAGCGGTGTTCCGGTCGCGTAGGTCAAGATTGGACTGATCTGCCAACCGCCCAAAACGGCGTTTGCGACGCCGCCGCGATTCATATATCTTCGTCCTTTTCCGAACGGAAGTTCATACGTTGCGGCGATGTTGATCATATGCGTCTGGTCGTTGTTATCGATGGTCCACTCGGATGCTTGATTGTTCTTGTTGTAAGCCAATGCGGCAAATGACGTAAACCCCGAATTCGTGTCTGACATCATTTTCGAGAGGTTGTAAGAAACCAGGAAGCTAAGGCCGTTCGTGTATCTCTTTTCGAGCGAAAGCTGCAGGGCGTTATAGAAGGATGAGCCGGTATCGTCGAAGTTGTTGAAGATACCGCCGTCGCTGCCCTGAAATTGCGGATACGGCCGCAGCGCCTGCAATACCGAAGCGTTCGGCTCAATCGAAAGGAAGTTCGGAAACGGCAGCGGGATGCCGAGGATAGGTCCCTCAGTGGCATACGGCAAACCAAGATTGGCGCCATACTGAGAAAGGAATTGCGCCGGAAGCTGGTTAATGGGATTCAACTGCGACGGCAGCCGGTTGGCGCGGTTGCCGGCATACGCGGCGGAAAGGAACATGTTGCCTGGCAATTCGCGTTGGATACCGATGTTCCACAAAAGTACGTAGGGAGCCCACCCATCCTGGGCCGGATTGAACGCGTTGATGAATGTCCCCGTTCCGAGACCATTATTGAACGGCACGGGTGCCGGGAATGGAAGAACGTGAGTATCCCAGGAGCCGAATCCCGGAGTTGACGAATTCAGAGAAGGCGCCGAGTACGATCCGACCAGCAGGTTGCCGTAGTTCACAGCCACCTTCGCAGTTCCGTATTCGTAGGCGCCTCCATCGAGGTAGTTTTCGGAGAAGCCGCCCTGTATCACGGTCTTATCGTTCAATTCGTAGGAGCCGCCCAGACGCGGACTGACATGGCCCCAATGAATGGCGGCCCGAGTAATATCGGCGCAGCCGTCGCAATCGCCGAATTTGGTCGCGGCGCCCAGCGTGCCCGTGAGGGGATCGATGATCTTGGAATCGAAGTAGACGATTGGATTGTTCAACGCAGTAAACGGCACCATAATGTCCCAGCGGACACCGGCATTGAGAGTGAAGCGAGGAGTTAGCTTGATATCGTCCTGGATGTAGAAGGAGAAATCCTTGTTCCGCAGCCGCTCCTCCTGCGAGCCGATGCGCGCTGCATTATCCACCGTGCCCAACAAGAAGCTCGCAAAAGCGTTGCCCGTGTTACTTAAATTCGCCGGATTGGCGGTCTCATCGTTGCTGAAACCTAAGCTGCCGGCGCACTGCTGACATTCGTTATCGTCCTGGTAGGTCCTTCTAAACTCCCCGCCGATGTTAAACGTGTGCTTGCCCTTGACCCACTGCCAGTTATTCTCGGCGACAATGCCCAATTTGCGGTTAATGGACTCAATCCAGGGCGAGCCGACCGTAATCGGACTCAGGGGGCCACTGAATGTGATGGCTGGAACCTGCGGCGAACCCGGGGCTGCGGGGAACGAGATGTTATTAGGACGCTGGCTGATCTGGTCGTTCAGTTCGCCCAACCAACTGGCACCGGCGGTCATCACAAGGTGAGGGCTGACGGTATAGGCGTAGTTGAGGATGAAAACCGTGCCGAGGTCCGGGTTGTAGGTTACGCTAGTCAGCGGGTTAGTTATGGGCAGCGCAGTGGCGCCGTTTTCAGTTGCATAGGAATGCCACGGGTTTCGCCACTCGGTCCAGTGAATCGATTGCTTGTCGCTAATATTGTGATCGATCGTATAGCCCCAAGGACTCTGCCGGGTCGGAAAGACTCCGAGTAGCGTCGGCTGATTGTTCACGAATCCCGGCAAGCTCGGATTCGGGAAGTATTGCAGGAGGCTGGCGGAAAGCGGGCTGAAACAAACGCTGGGGATAACGTTTCCGCGAAATTGCGTGCCCGGCGTGTTTCCGTTCGCTGTGCAGCCGCTGCCTATCGGATTCCAGATCTGGGTGCCCAGACCACTGAAGTCGCCGGCCTTTTCTGCTGCCGTGGGCAGCGAGACGTTGCCGGTCTGGAGTTGGGTCCGCCGGTACCACTCCATCGACAAGGTGAAAAACGTGCGATTCTTTCCGTTGTAAAGTTTGGGGATGAACACGGGGCCGCTGACCGTGAATCCGTAGTTGTTTTCCTTGTCGATCGGAACAGTGGGGTTGTACGCGCCCCTCGCGTCAAAGAAGTTGTTGCGGATGATCTCAAAACCGTCGCCGTGCAGACTGTTCGTTCCGGAGCGGGTGTTGTACGTGATGACGCCTTGAGCCAAGCCGTACTGAGCCGAAAATGTCGAGCGCAGCACGTTGTACTGGTTGACGAGTTCAAACGGAGGATTCCAGATGGTCTGGAATCCTTGCGTTTCCGATTGCGCCATGGGAATGCCGTTGAACACCACTTCGCTTTCGAAATCAACGCCGCCGTTGACGCGATAGCTGAAGGTGCTGCCGGTAACGCCCGGCGCCAAAAAGATGAAGCTCTGGATCTGACGGCCGCGGCTGTCACCAGAATCGAGTTGTAGAGGCAGTTCCTGCACCACCTTGTTTTCGATCGTCGTACCGAGCTGTGGCTGCGTGGTGTCAATTGCGATCGCACTCTCGGTAACGTTCACCGTCTGGGTCGTTTCGCCCGGCTGTAGCACCGCATTTACCGTCGAAATTCTCGTTGTTTCCACGCCCACCCCGTTATGTACCGAGGTCTGAAACCCGGGTGCTTCCGCCTTCACTGTGTAGGTACCGGGAATCAGGTCATTGAACTCATAGGTCCCCGCCGAGCTGGTCACGGCAGTTTTGGACACACCGGTCGCATCGTTGGTGGCGGTTACTGTCGCATTCGGAACGACAGCTCCTGTGGCATCCGTTACGGTCCCATTGATTCCTTGCAAGACCTGGCCGTTGGCAGGACCAACGAACAGTGTCGATGACAAAGCCGCTAAGCAAATAGCAAGCGTCGTAGTTCGGATTCTTCCGGCGAGCCGGAGCTTAGAATAGTTGTTCATTTGTCCCCTTCAAGCTGAAGCGCGCGAAGGAGATGCTTCTTCGCGCAAGCGAAAAGCTACTTGGCAGTAGTATATGCCCCTATGGTCATCGCTACAAGACAATTTTGTCGATTGCCGCGGACTTTGTTAGCCTCTGTCTTGCGGCTATTATTGGCGCTGGTAGTCTTGTTCCCCGCGAGCGCAGTATGCACCACCTGCGCGTTGTGCCATCCGAAAGAAGCCGCCGGATTCGCCCAGACGCCGATGGCGCGTTCTCTTTCCATCGAAGGCGCCCAACCTGAAGGCGCCTTCGATCACCCGTTCTCCCAGACTCGATTTACGATTCGCAATAGCGAGAACGGAATCATCCAGACCTGGACACGCAAAGGCGAATCCGAATCGATGAGGTTTCAATACGTAGTGGGTTCCGGCGAACATGCGTTCGGGTATCTGGCGCAAGTCGGGGATCATCTCTTCCAATCGCCCATTTCTTATTACTCGAAACGGCGGCAATGGGATGTCGCGCCGGGGTTCGAGCAAGATCCGGCTCCGGACTTCACACGTCCCGTGACAGCGGAGTGCCTGGCCTGCCATTCCGGCGGGGCGCGGCCCGTTCCGGAGACGCTGAACACGTACTTGAGCCCGCCGTTTACCGCCACAGGCATTACTTGTGAGCGTTGCCATGGAAACACAGAGGCCCACCTCAGGAATCCGGTTCGCGGCACTGTGCTGAATCCGGCCAAGCTGCCCGAAGCGGCGCGCGATAGCATTTGCGAGCAGTGTCATCTTGCCGGCGAGATTCGCATACCAAATCCAGGCAGGGCGATCCCCGACTTCCAGCCGGGCCAGACGTTAGAGCAGAGCTACACCGTGTACGTCGCTGCACATGGGCCAGAAGACACAGTAAAGGTGATCAGCCAAGCGGAGCAACTTGCGCTCAGCACCTGCAAACGGCGCAGCGGCGCAAAGCTCTGGTGCGGCACCTGCCATGATCCGCACGAACAACCAAGCCAGCCTGAGGATTATTTCCGGCAGCGCTGTCTGACTTGTCACCTTGCGGTACTTCCGGCAAAACATGCTGCTTTGCCAAATTGCATAGGCTGTCACATGCCGCAGCGGCCTGCGAAAGATGGAGGACATACCGCATTCACAGATCACCGGATCAGCCGGCATCCGGACCAGACGGAATCGACCGCTGGCGCCGGAGAGTTGGTTGCATGGCGCGAGCCGGATCCGGAATTACGCGACCGGAACCTGGCGCTCGCTCTCGTCACGGTCGGTATCGAGAACCACGATTCCGCGCAGGTGATTCGCGGGTATCGTATGCTCAACCGATTGAAAGAGGTCCAGGATGATCCGGCTGTCTTGACCGCTCTCGGAAGTATTCTCTTGATCGCTAAAGAGCCGAGCGAGGCGAGCAAACGCTTCAGCCAGGCGCTCTCGCAGCGGCCAAACTATGCACCCTACGAGGTGAACCTCGCAACTGCACTACTCGACAACAATCAGCGGCCGGAGGCGATCCCTCATCTGGAGCGCGCGCTCGAACTCGATCCACTCTTGCAAAAAGCGATTTTGCTGTTAACCCAGGCATACCGAAGCGAAGGCGAGGAAACAAAGGCGGCTGCGGTCATGGCGCGATATCGGACCGTCATGGGAATCAGGACGGCGGATCACAACCCCTGAGCTGGCGTGAACGAATCCGATGCGCTAAACGAACGCTTTGAGTGCGAGTTGGAAGGAAGATCTGATGGAAAGTAAGTTGACGATAAACAAAATTCTTTTTGCGACTGATTTTCTCCAAAGCTCGCGTCTCGCGCTTGATTATGCCGTGGCGGTCGCACACCACTTTCAGGCGACCATCATCATGCTCCACGTAGTGCAATTGTCTGCACCTGCAATGGAGGCGGAGTTACTCTTGGAGAGCCCCTGCGTAACACGAAAAGAAGCTCAAGAACGATTGGATGCGTTTGCTTCGGGCGTACGCCGCACCGGGCTCAACGTACAGACGCACGTGGACGATGGACCCCCCGCTGAAATGATTCTGAAGGCGGTCTCATTTTATAACGCGGATCTCCTCGTCCTAGGTGTTCACGGAATGCATTGGGGCCTTGCGCATCTTCTCATTGGATCGAACACAGAGAAGATCCTTTTGTCAGCCGGTTGTCCGGTCATGACCGTGGGAGCCCACGTCCTCGCTGGAATTGATTTGAAGCTGCAGCCAAAGGAAATATTATATGTTTCCGACTTTACTCAGCAAGCCGCTCTGGCTGCTCCTTATGCACTCCTGTTCGCAGAGTACTTCCAGGTCCCGGTAGATGTCTGTCAGCTCATGCCGGAAACAGCCGAGGGAAATCCCGATCTGCAGCATAAGATTGTAGATGAATATTGCGGCATGTTAGGCCGTGTAATTTCCGAGCCGCTATATTCGAAGTGGTGCTCGCGCGCATTCCATCTGGAACACGGGAGGGAGATCAATCAGATCGTTGAGCGTGCATCAAGCCAACTCGCCGGACTCATCGTTATGGGCGTGCACATAGAATCGACCTTGGGCCGGCACCGTCACACCAGCTTGGCTTATCAACTGCTCGCAAGGGCGGCGTGTCCTGTCTTTACAATTCGACAGGCACTCCCTTCAATCGACACGCCGGCGCTCTGAGCTGCTCGCGGCCTATGACAGACTGGTTCGCGCGCCCTGTCCTGCACGTAAAGGATGTTAAGGCCTCGCTCCGCTTTTACATGAACCGGCTCGGCTTTACGAGCCCCTGGCGCTACGAGGAGGACGGCAGCACGCACGTCGCACAGGTGGAGCGGCAGGGCTGCGCGCTTATCCTGGCCGACACGTGGCCGGAGAAGATTGGCAAGGGGCTGATGTTCATTTCGCTGAACGTCGACCAGCAGACGCGCGAGGCCGCAATCGCCGCGTTGGACGCGCTACGCGCGGAACTCGAGGCCAAGGGCGTTGCGGTCAAGGAGGGTTCCTGGGGCTACCGGATCCTGGTAGTTGATGATCCCGACGGCAATCAGCTCTTCTTCAACTATCCGAGCGTCGACTAAGGACACGGTGATGCCACGAATGTCAATCGCGACTTTCACTCGTACCTGAGAGCAGTGAGGGGATCAATATTCATCGCGCGTCGCGCGGGAAGATAGGCCGCGAGTGTGCTCACGATCAGCACAAGAATCAGGATCATGGCGTAATTTGCAGGACTTCCCGGCTTCACGCCAAATAACAGGTGGGCGAGCAACGGCGTTAGAACTAACGAGAACGAGAAGCCTCCTGCAACTCCCAGCAAGACTGATGCCAACCCGTCGGCGAGCACCATTCTCATCACGTGCGCACGATGCGCGCCAATCGCCATACGAATACCAATTTCACTCGTGCGTCGCGCCACTGAATAAGAGAGCACTCCATAGACGCCGATGCATGCAAGCAAAAGCGCGATAGCCGAGAGCAACGTGGCCAGTAGCGAGGCGAACCGGCTCTCCGAACGCGCGCGAGCAACGACTTCCGATAACGGCGCGATATGCGAGACTGCGACGTCTTTGTTCAGCAGCAGCACCTGCTTACGCACAGATGCGGCAAGATTGGGATCAATAACCGCGGTACGAATTACGATCGCCATATTTGGGCGTGGCGCGAGTTGAAATGGGAGATAGATCTGCGGGCGGACAATGGCCGTGAGGGAGTGGTACTGAACGTGACGCACGATCCCCACGACCACCACCCAATCTCGCTGGAACTCGTATGGGCCTTTGGGAGAATCCGAGACATTGAGCTTCTTTCCGATGGCATCGTCATGCGGCCATAGCTGCCGTGCCAGAACATCGTCTATCACTGCCACGTGTTCGTGTGCTTCGTCGTCGGATTCAGTAAAATCGCGGCCGCTGAGAAGAGTTGCGCCAATTGTGTTGAAATATCCCGGCAAGATACAGCGAAGATCTGCCATGGCAGTGCTCTGCAACTCAGCCGGCGCTCCTTCTTTCCAGTAATTGTCGTACCAATTGCCTGTATCATCGAGCGGAAGATGTGACACCGCAGCCACGGATTGAACGCCAGGGAGAACGGCAAGACTTTGCTGTAACTGCCGCAGCATTAGATAACTTGATCCCGACATTTGAAAGGTAAAAACATTTTCTGCATGGAAGCCCGGGTGCACGCGCAGAATGTTCACAAAGGTCCGCATCAGCAGACCCGTTGCGATGAGGAGCACAAATGCTAAAGCGACTTCGGCGGAAACCAGGGCGCGGGTCCAATCCCGGCTGTTCCTCCCAGTCGCGCGCCCCGCTTCTCTGACGCCTACAGCAAGGTCCAGCCGGCGCAACACAAGGACGGGAGCAAGGCCGAAAAGCACGCTGGTTGCAATTGCCACCGCAAACGTAAACGCTAGGACACGCAGGTCGAGCCTGACGTCACTGAAACTCAAGAACGCAGGTGGCCGTGCGGCTAGCATCGCACGTACCGCGGCCCAACCAACGGCCAGCGCGGCCAAAGCGCCGGCGCAAGCCAGCACCAGACTTTCCGTCAAGAACTGGCGTACAAGTCTGCCGCGCGACGCTCCGAGCGCTGCGCGAGTGATAGTTTCACGCAGGCGTTGTCGGGCGCGCGCCATCAGCAGATTGGCGATATTTGCACACCCGATCAGCAAAACGAATGCGACTCCACTGAATAGAAGAAGCACCGTGCCGCGGACGGCTCGAACGTCGTCGGCTTGAAGAGAGAAGACGTAGAGACGAAAGTTGGTGATTGCCGATCTTCCGTCAAACGCATGTATGTGTGTAGCAATGGCATCGGCTTCGGCTTGTGCCGATGCTAAATTGCTTCCATTGCGCAGATGCCCAATTAAATGAAGAAATGCCGGCCCGTCCGGATCGGATGCATCAATGCGAATCGGAAAGAAAGCGTCGACATTGGAAGGGACACTGGCATCGTTGGGGAAAATCAGGCGGAAGTTCTCGGGTAAGACTCCAATAACAACGGCGAATCCCCTTCCAAAACGTACCGACCGGCCGAGGATACCCGGATCGGACCCGAACCGGCGTGTCCAAACGCCGTGAGAGATGATGATCGTCTGCGGACCGTTGGATGTCTCGTCTTCCGAACGGAAGAAACGGCCGAGTGCCAGCTTCGTGCACAAAAGCGGCAGAAAATTGGAGGTGACCACGCCCATCTTGGCTTGTTCCCCGACGTGCTCCGTTTGGCTGAGTGCCGGAAGTGCTCCGTTGGTTACCCAAATGCCCGCCACCTGATCAAATTCCTTGGCGCTTTGGCGAATCTGGAACAATTCAAAACGGGTGGCAGGCAAGCGGTTCGTTTCTCCCAGACCTGACCAGATAATCGCTAGCTGATCAGGGTCAGGGCACGGGAGCGGACGCAGGAGAAGTGCGTTGACGAAGCTGAAAATGGCGGTATTTGCTCCGATTCCGACTGCAAGGGTAAGTATCGCTATGGAGGCGAGGCCCGGGCTCCTGCGCAACTGGCGCAGAGCATAACGCACATCCTGCCAGAAAACTTCGATCCACGTTGCCGGACCGTGTTTTGGCGGATCGCCTCCGTTCATTCTCGCCATTCTACCTTCGCTACTCCTTCTTCGCCAGCGTAAGCTCACCGGACGATGCTGGCCGAAGCGCGCTGGAGTGGCCCCGGGTTCGCGCCGGTAGGCCAGTTAGCGAGCGCGAGACACAGGCGGCGCGGCTACCCGCACAGTTCTCGGAGGCGTCTATTAGTTTATCTAGTGGAGTAGTTTTACGAAATAACTGGGATAGCAGGATGATTGGGGCGGTGCTTCATTAGGTAGGCATAGGGAACATTGGCCGTATCTTACGGCCAGTCAGCGATTGAACTAGCGGATGAGGTCTCCACGATCCTTTCGACGCAGGCGCATCGATCCACGAGAAGCGTTATCGGATGTGCATAGTATGAACGGCGTGCTCGAATCGACCCTAGGTCGGCGCCGGTTACTTCTATGGCTCGTTACATCATTTTCCGCGATCGCTTTCTTGCTTGCTGTCGTTGGCATTTATGGAATCGCTGCTTATTCAGTTACACAGCGAACTCGCCGTGGTCATTGCCGCCAGCTTTCTTGCCGCGCGCCGGGCGGCGGATGTCGATCCCATGCGTGTTGGATGATCGCCCTTAATCGCCGGGTACTGATTCCAATCGGCTTTTGCCTAACGCTTATTGTTTCCTGCGCTTATCGCAACAGCCACTCGTTTCTGATCGTTCCTCAGGCTCAAAACTATTTATTACGTGCGCCAGATGGTCGCGAAGTTCCATTTCCGGAAATACTTCGCAGCTACAACAGCTACCAACCCGGTCGAAGCTGGATGGACCTTCGGCCCTTAATGGAAATTAGAATCGAGAATGCATATTACAAGGGCGGCGCCTCCAGACGAGGGTTGGAAGGGTTTCTGGGAACGGAAACTGCCAAATATGAGATTACGGCACATGGGCTAAGTCTTTTGTCCTTTCAATCCATGACGGATCGTCCGGCGGACGATATGCCTGTGCAGCGACTGATCTCAGAAGCTCAAATGAAGCATCGCTTCTATCGGCTATATTTCGAGATTTTCTTCAAGGGAGAAGACTTTCACCGTTCTGCGCTTCTGGGAGCCGATACAGTGCCGGCACTCGACAACCTTTCGGGCGAGCTTACTAACGGTGAGGAGGTGTGTAGTCAGCACTCCGATGCTTGCACTGTTTTCCCCGAGCCCTGCTCGGTGTCAGTGGAAATGAAGGTTGTAGTCAACGGCAAACCTCAAAACGTGCTCTGGGGAAGTACTCTGGCGGATGTTGTCAAAGGCCAGCATCACATCGAAATGAAGCGCCTCTACGCCGGCTGGCTAACGGCAGTGCAGGTTAATGCGGACGATCCCAGAGAACTGAAGTTACCGCTCCTGCCTGGAGATCACCTTCTCTTGAAGTGACACGAACTGCCGTCACTTTTCCTTTCGCCTTCTTATCGAAAATGTGCAAGTAATAAGCGTTCCGTGATCCGCAGCACGCTCCACGCGCAGCGTGCCACCGATCATGCCCGCGCGGTACTTCATAATTCGCAGCCCGATTCCTGACCGATTCGGACGAGTCTCGGGTATCCCACATCCATTGTCCAGGACCGTGAGCACGCCTTCTTCCTCTCCCGCGCTCAATCCGATCAATATGTGCGTAGCGTGCCCATGTTCGATCGCGTTATGCACCGCCTCTTGCGCCACATGATATAAATGCGTCGCGCACGTCTCATCCAAATCTAAGACAGGTTCCTCGCATTCGAAGCGGCACTCGATCTGAAACAATTCTTCTACTTCTCCCGCCCACTGTTGCAGTGCCGACATCAACCCAAATGAATCTGACAGAACCGGCACCAATCCTCGAGCCAGTTGCCTGGTTTTGTAGATTGCTTCATTTACTAAGCCGACAATTTTTGCCGCATCCGCTGCTTCCGGCACCAACTTATCCGCCAGCTTCTGCTCGTGCACCTTACTCAGAAACGCGACGCCAGTTAGATGTTGACCGAGCCCGTCGTGCAGGTCCTGCCCAATCCGGCGCTGTTCGCGCACGCTGGTCTCGAGAATCGCCTGCTCGAGTTGCTTTCGTTCCGTCCGGTCCACTCCGGTCGCGATTACGTATCCAGCCGAGCCATTTCCTGTTGCCAGCACCTTGGTCGACCAACTAATAAAGCGCCGTGACCCGTCGCGCGTGGTCCAGTAACTCTCGGACTCTTCGATCGAGCCGTGCATTCGAAACCGTTCAAATACTTCGCCGAAGCGCTCACGTTCATCCGGAGCGAACAAGACGTCCAGAAAGCGCTTCCCCCTAACCTCCTCAAACGAAAATCCGGAGGTTAGCTCACACGCTCGGTTGAAACGAACAATTCGCCCAGCCTGATCGAGCACCACGACCAAAGCTCCCACCGTGTCCAGAATCGCGGAAAGAACATTGCGTTCCTCCTCAAAAGCCTGTTCCGTGCGCTTCAGTTCCGTGACATCCACTCCCACGCCGTGAATGAACCAGGGTCGCCCGTCGTTATGCCGGATCATTTTGGCTTCGCAATGAAACCACACCGTGTGTCCGTCTCGAGCGATCACCCGGTACAAGGAACGCAGCGGCCGTCCCGACAAAAACATCTCAGCCGCTTCTATGCTCCAGCGGTGCTTATCGTCCGGATGGATGTGCTCATACCAGCGGACTGGGTCCTCTAGCCATTCGGTTGGAGAGAAGCCAAGTGAATGCTCGATCTGAGGACTTACATATGCTTCGTTGCTGCCCTCATCGAGATATGCCATGAAAACGATCGCCGGAATTTGATCCAACAATGCGCGATAGCGCGCCTCCAGGTCCGGCGATCCATTTTCTGCAGCACTCTGTTCCGCTTCCTGCTCGGCGCTTCGATGCTGCAGAAATAATTCCGCTAATTGAGTGAGCGTCGCCTCCGCGTCAGCTAAGCTCCGGTTGTAGGATTCAGCGCGGAATAAGTTGACGGGGCCCGTTGGCATTCATTTCTATCATCGCCCTGTGGCTCAAGCGGGCTTGGATTGTTTCTCCGAATCCAACCCGTTCGATCCGATCATCACCGCCAATCGGCTCACCCGCGGCCCGGGCAGAATGATCCCGCTGAGATTCAGCGGATCGGCATTTGAGACAATCGCGCTCGGTCTCGCATCGGCCGTGCGCCGGATCAGGCGCAACAACTCCAGCGCCTCCGGCCGCGCAAACTGCTCTCCCGTGAAACCCGAAACGAATCGCCCTCCCCGAATCTCACCGCGCGCCTCCATCCTTCGCAGTACCGGCAGCAGATCTCGCCATGGCGGGGCCAAAGTTTCTCGAACCAGCAGATCTCGCAACAGCACGCCCCATCGCATCAGCAACTGCTGCGCAAAGAGCTCGGTACGCTGCTCGGCACTCGTGACCGATCCCACGCTGGGCAGCAGCGCCCACCTGCCCGCTGCGTGACGGGGCCGTTTGTTTTCGCCCCGCCCTTCGCCGCGCCGCCGCTTCGGATCGATCAGCGCGCGCAAATTATCAAACCCATCCGCCGTAACAAATCCCCCGGCAAGCAGTTCCCAGAGCCCGTCTTCTACTTCGCTGGCCAGTCGATGTGTTTGCCGCGTCAGATCCATGAAGAAGCTTGCGCCGTTTCGCTCCAACACCTGCAATACCTCGCGCGCGGCATGCGACAGCGACGACGAATCCTTTTCGCCGCCCCCGCTCATTAGCCAGTCCGCATCCTCACGCAGAAACAATGTGACCGGTGCGATGCGGGTCGGCCGCACCCGCCGGTTCTCAGCCAGCGCCGGATGTGGCGAGACCCTGGCCCACATCACTTCGCCCGAAAAGCAAAGCTCGTCCAACAAATCGGGCTCGTATTTTGCAATCCTGCGCGCCAGGATCTCCGATTCCCAGGCCGACGCCGGTATCTCATAGCCCTGCAACTGCCGGATGATTTGCAGCGCTCCGTCGGCGCCATGCAATTGCGTGCCGTGCGCGACATGCTGCCACGCCTGCAAGAATCGGTCGAAATTCAAGGCCGTGACGGGCTCAATCTCGCGCCGCAATCGTCCCAACGTTGCGCGATGGATGCGCGCCAGAATGCGGCGGTTGCACCACTCTGTTTCGCCCGCGTTATTTCGAAAGTGCCCGCGCAGTATTTGTCCTTGCCCCTCCAGCCGCAACAGCGCCGCCTCCACTGCTTCCAAAGGCATCGCGACTTTCGCCGACAATTCCACCGCCGTAACCGGACCCAACGACTCCATCCATCCGCCGACCACCGCATCTGCATCGTCGGCCATCGGCAAGCGTTCCGTAGCTACCCAAAACGCGGCACTCTCTCGAGTGACTAATGAAGCCCGCCCTGCCGCTTGCAATTCCTCGAAGAATGCATTCCATTCCTCGACTGGCGGCACTCGTATTAGCGTGAGCATTGCGTCATGCAATTCATCGGCGTCGCGCGCTTCCGGCCACGCCTCGGCGGAGATCTCTTCAATGATTGCGGGATCCAACACGCCTTCCCCGCCCGTCACATCCGTTCCAAGGCGCTGGCGCAATTGCACGGCCCGCGTGCGGCGCTCTTCGAGCGGTGCATCGTCCAGATACGCGTATGGATTCGCGTTCAAGATCTCGTGTGAAAACTGCGAAGCTTGTGACGTATCGATCGCCATCGTTCGAATGCGGCCCGCTTCGATGTCTTCGAGAATCTTCCGCAATCCATTCAGGTCCATCGCCTCGTACAAGCAATTCTCGATCGTCTCTTTGACCAGCGGATGATCCGGTATGCGAATCGGCCCGGTGAGATTCTCGCCGCATGCAACCTGGTCTGGAAATACTGCCGCCAGCAAATCGTTCGCCCGCATCCGCTGAATCGGCGCAGGTACGCGCTTTCCTCCCCCGAAACGCAAAATGGCCAGTGCCCGCGTCGTGTTCCATCGCCAACGGGCGCCGAACATAGGCGCAGCTAGCAGCGCCTGCCGCAGCACATCTTCCACGGTGCCTGATTTCAGGAATGCAAATACCAGCTCGAGCGGAAACGAATGTTGATCGCTGAGCGACAACACCAATCCGTTATCGGTGGCCGCTGCCTGCAATTCGAAATTGAATGTGCGGCAAAACCGTTTGCGCAGCGCCAGCCCCCACGCACGCGTGATGCGCGATCCGAACGGTGCGTGCAACACGAATTGCATCCCTCCGGCCTGATCGAAAAATCGCTCCGCAACCACGGTCGTTTGCGAAGGCAACACTCCCAAGTCGGCCGTTCCCGCACGTACGTATGCCGCAGCCTGCTTTGCGCCCGCCTCATCGAGCCCGCACTCGGAAATAAGGAACTCAGGTACCGGCTCTTCATCCTCTATGATGCGTTCGCGAACCCTTGTCACCTCGGCCGATAGTTCCCGCGAGCGCCCCGGCGCCTCACCCAGCCAAAACGGAATCGAAGGCGCCGCCCCATGAGCATCCTCCACCCGCACCCGGCCAGGTTCCACGCGTTTGATGCGCCAGGAAAACGTACCCAGCAGAAACACGTCTCCCACCAGGCTCTCGATCGCAAAATCTTCGTCCAGAGTCCCCACCGTCTTTGCGTCCGGCTCCGCAATCACCGAATAGTTCGCGTTCTCAGGAATCGCGCCGCCCGATGTAATCGCCGCCAGGCGCGCGCCGCGCCGGCCCTTCACTCGTCCGTTCACCTGGTCGCGATGCAGTAAGGCCCCGCTGCGCCCGCGCGAAGTTGCAATGCCTTCCGAAAGCATCTCGATTACCGCGTCGAAGTCTTCGCGAGGCAGATTGCGATAGGGATAAGCCGACCGGAAGCGATTGTAGAGATCGTCCTCTTTCCAAGCCTCCGCTGCGCTCGCAGCGACGATTTGCTGCGCCAGAATATCCAGCGCGTTCTCCGGAATCTCGATCCGCTCCAAGTCACCTTTGCGAATCGCCGAAACGAGCGCCGCGCATTCGATCAGTTCATCTCGCGTGGTCGCGAACAACCGCCCCTTGGGCTTCGCTCCCACCCAGTGCCCAGATCGTCCGATCCGCTGCAGCGCGACTGCAATCGAGCGCGGCGAGCCAATCTGGCATACCAGATCCACCGTTCCAATATCGATGCCCAATTCCAAAGATGCGGTCGCGACCACCGCTTGCAGTTCGCCCTTCTTCAAGCGCGCTTCGGCATCCAATCGAAGCTGGCGCGACAGGCTCCCATGGTGCGGAAGCACCGCGTTCGCGCCCAGCCGCTCTCCCAGCGCGTGGGCAACACGTTCAGAGAGCCGCCTCGTATTCACAAACACCAGCGTGGTGCGATGCGCCAGGATCAATTCGGCAACGCGATCGTAAATCTCGTTCCACATCTCGGTGCTGGCGACCACGCTCAGTTCATCCCGCGGGATCTCGACCGCCAGCTCCATCTCCCGCCGGTGCCCGACATCCACGATTCGCGTGTCCGGCCCCAGCAGGCATGCCACTTCTTCGATGGGTTTCACCGTGGCGGAAAGGCCGATTCGTTGTGCCCGTTTGCCTGTCAGCACATCCAGCCTGGCTAGCGACAAAGCCAGATGCGAGCCGCGTTTGTCGTCCGCAATCGCATGAATTTCGTCGACAATGATGGTCATCGTCGATTGCAGCATCTGGCGCGGCTTCTCCGCCGTCAGCAGAATGAACAGCGATTCCGGCGTGGTCACCAGAATGTGCGGAGGCTTCTTCAGCATCTGCGTGCGCTCGAGCATCGGCGTGTCGCCAGTTCTCACGGCGGTTCGAATCGGCATCAACGAAACGCCTTCTCGCTCAGCCAGCGCTGCAATCTCGGCCAGCGGCGCTTCCAGATTGCGGTGCACGTCATTGCTGAGCGCCTTCAGAGGCGAAACATAGACTACCTGCGTCTCATCCTTCAGAGTTCCCGCGCGCGCCGCGCGAACCAATCGGTCGATGCAGATCAGAAACGCGGCCAGCGTCTTGCCCGAGCCCGTGGGTGCGGAAATCAGCGTATCGCGGCCGGCGGCAATCTCGGGCCAGCCGAGAGCCTGCGGCTCAGTCGGCGAGCCGAAGCGCTCCCGGAACCAGCGCTCGACAATCGGGTCAAAGCTGTAGCTCACGTCCGTTCACCTCTTATTAGGATGCCGCAAAGCGGGTTCGCGCTGCTCGATGCCCCATGCCAGAATGAAGCTTCGTGCCCACGTTTACGCCGCCAGCGCTCGTTCAGATCGACGGCGCGTCCCCCCAGCCCCGCCTGCCCGCGTGGCTCCGCAAAGGCCGGACGCACTTCGAATCCGTCCACCGCCTCAAGACCGAGTTTCGCCAGCGCCGCCTCCACACGGTTTGCGAATCCGCCCGCTGCCCGAACATTCACGAATGTTTCCATCGCGGCGCCGCCACCTTCATGATCCTCGGCAACCTCTGCACGCGCGGTTGCGGTTTCTGCTCGGTTCCCAAAGGCTCTCCGGCGAAGCGCGAGTTTTCGCTCGACTCCGGCGAGCCCGCCCACGTCGCCGAAATGGCCGCCCGAATGAACTTGCGCTACGTCGTGATCACATCCGTCAATCGCGATGATCTGCCAGACGGCGGCTCCCATCATTTCGCCGAAACGGTGCGCCGCGTTCGTGAGGCGCTCCCGCACGCGGAAGTGGAGGTGCTCACGCCTGATTTCTGCGGCGACCTCCACGCCATCTCCCGCGTGCTCGATGCCGGTCCGCACGTCTTCAATCACAACATGGAAACGGTCCGCAGGCTCTACCGCCGCGTGCGCCCGCAAGCCGATTATGCGCAGTCGTTGCGCGTGCTCCAGTTTGCGAAGCGCTACCGCCCTGGCGCGCTGACGAAATCTGGTTTGATGGTGGGGCTGGGCGAATCCATCGGCGAAGTTCAGGAACTTTTGAGTGACGTGCGCTCCGCCGATGTCGACGTCGCCACCATCGGACAATATCTTCAGCCAACCCGCCGCAATCTTCCCCTCGCCGAATATGTCACGCCCGCTCAGTTTGACGCCTATCGAAACTTCGGTCTCTCCCTTGGCTTCAAAGCGGTCTTCAGTGGCCCTTTGGTCCGCAGTTCTTATATGGCCGACCGCGTGAGCGAGCAGGCGGCCGCCCAGGCGCATGCCTAGGCTCCCTCAGTCTTTCTCGCCCTATTACCGCCGAGTCCTGCTGAACGCCGGCCTATCGCTGCTCACGGCGCTCCTGCTTGTCACAATTTTCCCGCGCTTCAATTTCCGCATCCTCGCGCCCATTGCACTGACGCCGCTTCTGATCGCCCTGGCGCGCACGCCCAGCGGCTGGCAGCGCTTCACTTACGGCTGGGCTGCCGGCATCCTTTATTGGTTTCTGGTCTGCACCTGGATTCAGTTCGTGCTCGAAGTCTACGGCGGCATGGGGCGCTGGGGCGGCTGGGCGTCATTCTTTCTCTTTGCGATTCTCAAAGGCCTTCACCTTGCATTCTTCAGTTGGCTCGCGGGACCCCTGATGCAACGTTCTTACGCCATCCCGGCCGTCGCCGCCATCTGGACCGGTCTCGAGCGCACGCACGCCACGTTCGGATTCGCGTGGCTCGATCTCGGCAACGCTGCGATTGATATGTCCGTGCCCCTCCGCCTGGTGCCATTCCTTGGTGTTTATGGCATCTCATTCGTCTTTGCGATGCTTGCCGTTGGACTCGCTTGCGTGATCCTGCGCCAGCCGCGCATGCGTCTGCTCCCGCTGCTGGCTTTGCCGCTTCTTTGGCTGCTACCTTCTCTACCCGAGCATCTTGCCGCCAACGATACGGCGCTCGTTGTCCAGCCGAACGTCGACCCCGACCTCCAATGGACCACCCTCATGCAAGCAAACATCGAACAGCAGCTCAGCCTGCTCTCGCGAATCCCTGCGCCGCTCGTTATCTGGCCTGAGCTTCCGGCTCCGCTCTACTATTACGACGATCCCGAGTTCCGAGAAGCCACCTCGCAAATCGCCCGCGCTCATGGATATTTTCTGTTCAGCACCATCGGCTATACGCCCACGCATCAACCGATGAACTCAGCGATACTGCTGGGACCCAATGGTCTCGAGATTGGCCGCTACGACAAGG
>DATJUG010000138.1:0-7830 GCA_035502635.1 Bryobacteraceae bacterium | reverse complement strand
GGTTCGGCAGGCCGCCGGGCTGGCAGACGTAGATCTCATCGGCGCCATCGTTATCGATGTCGCCAACCGCAACGCCGTTGCTCCCATAGATGTCTATGCCAGAGGCCGGATCAAGCCGCGCGCGCCAATACGGCACGCCTTTCAGAAGCTGCTCATCAAACGACGGCGTATGTGCGAAAACAGCGGCGGAAACATCCCGAAAGTACGGCTCGTCCGCGGTCGCGATGTGCTCTTCGACCATCGTCAAAGACACGATCTTGCCGTCGCGCCACTCCAGCTTCCAGCTCCCGACGCGATGGTAAAGCTTTCCCTCATGCTCACCCGCAATTTCGAACCGCACCACGCCATCGGGCAGCGGATAGAAGTGCGCGCGCCGCACCGAGCCGAGCGGCTGGACGGGCAATTCGTTCGCATGCAGAGCGCGTTCCAAGGCGGCGCGGATCTCGAAAGCCCGCTTTTCTTCGGGAAACTCGTCGCTGCCGGGCAGGATGAATTTCTGGAGCGCGAGATAGGGCGCGATGTGGCTCGGCTCGTCAGGGGCGGCCAAGGCTCGTGCGCCCGCGAGTGCGGGGAGCGCGGCGGTCGCGGCTAAGAACTCGCGCCGGGTCACTTCGACGTCTCGACGATTTTGAGTGTCTGATCGGCGCCGGCGGGCCCGACCGTCTGGACGATGCCGCTGGGCCAGCGAATCTCCACCTGATCTACGCGCGTGCACGAACCCAGGCCGAAATGCAGCGTAAACGAGTTCTGCGAGTAGTAGCTGCCGCCGCTCATGACTTCGTCGATCATTTTCCTGGCGCCGGCCGTCACAATCGCCCTTGCTCCAATAGCGCTGCGATTCGATTTTGTACCGGTGAGCGACAGATTCAAGTAGTGCCCGTGTGGGCCGTTGTTCTTGAGCAAACTGGGCGTCGAGTTCATGTTCACGAGCACGATTTCCTGCCGCCCGCTTCCATCCAGATCACCGGTCGCGAGCCCACGCGCAGGCCTGGGCGTCTGAAACGCTGGACCTGCCTCGCCGGTCACATCCTGAAGTCTGCCGTTGCCCAGGTTTCGATACAACACCGTCGGCTGCAGATAGGTGTCGCCCAGTTGCTTACCCTGCACTTCTGGATACACGTGGCCGTTCGCTACCACCAAGTCTCGCCAGCCGTCGTCATCCACATCGACGAACGCCACACCCCAGCCGAGTAACTGTCGCGAGCCAAGCCCCGCTTCGCGCGACACATCGGTGAAGAATTTACCATCGTCGTTGTGATAGAGCGACGTCAGGTCGCCGGAGAAATTTGTCTTCGCGATATCGAGCAGCCCGTCGCCATCGTAATCCGCAACTGCGATACCCATGCCCGCCTGCAGGTCTCCATCAAAGTTCAGCGCGACACCGGCCTCGACGCCGCGCTCCTCGAATGTCCCGTCGTGCCGGTTATGAAACAACAGGCTGCGGGTCATATCGCAAGCGACATAGATATCGGGCCAGCCGTCATTATCGAAATCCGCCGCCGCTACGCCCAGGCTATAGCGGCCCCCGGGCTTCAGAATGCCCGCCGCTTCCGAGACGTCGGTGAAAGTTCCGTCGCGGTTGTTGTGATAAAGGATATTGTGCCCGAGGGGCAGCCCGCGCGGCCCGCACATGACCGGGATGTTTTTCCAAAGGCAAAACTCGCCCTGGCCCGGATGCGGCGTCTTCGCTAAATCCAGGTCGACATAATTCGCGATGAACAAATCGAGATAGCCGTCGCGGTCGTAATCGACAAAGGAGCAGCCCGACCCGTATCGGATTCCGGTCACCGGCAGATGGGCTTTTTCGGTGACGTCTTCAAAGGTTCCATCGCCCCGGTTGCGATAGAGGATGTTGTGGCCGTAATACGTGACCAGCAGATCGGGCCAGCCGTCATTGTCATAGTCCCCGACGCAGACGCCTTGCGCCCAACCGGTATTCTTGAAGCCGGCCTGTGCGGCGACATCTTTAAAGTGCCCGTTGCCTTCGTTGTGATAGAGCTGTGGGAGACTTTGGCCCGCCGCGGACCCGTTCAAGCGCGTGCCGTTGGCGATGAAGATGTCGTTCCGGCCATCCCCGTCGTAATCGAAGATGGCCACGCCGTTCCCAGTGGTCTCAAGAATATAGTCTTTGCGGTCGAGCCCGCCATAGACATTCATTCCGGTAAGCCCGGACGAGATGGCGATGTCGCGAAAATCAGCTCTGAAGGGCGGGAAGAGTGGTGCAGCGGCCGCGGCTAGCGTAAGACAAGCTACAGCCACACTGCACCTCATGGATTGGCCATTATAGCCTAGGCGAGAGAAGGGCCTTTAGTGGCTACACCCAAGAAAAACTCTTGAAGTAAACGCTTACGTGTGATACGTTCGATCCCAAGTTTGCTTTAGTTCAGCGGTCGATTCATCTCAGCGTTGGAGGGGATCTATGTCACGTCTTCGAAGCTGCCTCTGGGCGGCTGTTGTTGTGCTGTTTGCAAGCACGCTTGCTGTCGCTCAGCGCGACCTCGGAACCATCACCGGCACCATTACAGACGTGCAAGGTGCGGCTGTTGCAAATGCAAAAGTCACCATCACCAATGACGCGACTGGCGTGGCCTCCGATACCGTCACCACCGACACTGGTGCTTTCACCCGTCCGGCTCTGAATCCCGGCACCTACACCGTTACCGTAGAGGCGCCAGGGTTTCAAAAGGCCGTGCAAAAGAACATCCTGGTCAGCCCCAACGAACCGGTTGCGGTAAACGTGACGCTTCAGGTGGGCAACGTCAACCAAACCGTTGAGGTGACAGCATCGGCTCCTCTGCTGCAGACCGAATCGCCAGTCATCGGCGAGACGCTGAACACCCAGCAAATCACCGATCTTCCCCTGGGCGGCCAGCGCACGTTTACCTTCCTGGCTGTTTTAACGCCCGGCGTGCAGCCGGCTGAGCCCGGCGCTCGTGACGCGCTGGGCGGCGGCTTCGCTGCGAACGGCGTTCGCTCGACCGGCGAAAACAACTTCCTGCTGAACGGCGTTGACAACAACGTCAACGTGATCGACTTCATCAATCAGACTGCATTCGTCATCGGGCCGGCGCCCGAGGCAATCGGCGACATGCAGATCATCAGCAATGGTGCGGACGCGCAGTATGGCCGCGCGGCGGGCGGCATCCTGGAGATCAGCCTTAAGAGCGGAACGAACCAACTTCATGGCACGCTCTGGGAGATTTTGTCGAATACAGATTTCGACGCAAACAAATGGGAAAACAACAAAGACAGCCTGCCGCGCAACAAATTTAACCAGAACCAGTTCGGCGGGGCTGCGGGTGGCCCCATCATCAAGAACAAACTGTTCATTTTCGGAGACTACCAGGGCACCCGCATCCGGACGGCGGGCGGCTCGGTTCAAAATCTCGGGTTTGGGCCCACGTTCACCATACCGACCCCGGCGGAGCGAGCCGGTAATTTCTCGGGCCTGGCCAACACACTGTATGATCCAACCAACACCGTGTGCGTCAGTGGCTGTGTTCCGGGAACCTTGAATGCGGCCTCAGGGCAACGGGCAACGTATTCGCGCTCGCCTTACCCGAATAACACCATTCCCGCCTCAGAAATGGATCCCGTCGCGATGAAGCTCGCCGCGCTCTATCCGAATCCGAATACGGCCCTAGCCAACTGCAGCGGAGCGCCCGCCGGCGCGGGCTGCTATGCGGTGGCCACTCCGGGAGCATTGAATACCGACCAGGGTGACGGCCGTGTGGATTGGCATTACAACGACGCGAACAGCATTTTCGGCACCATCAGTTGGTCGGACACGGCCAAGAGCAGCGTGCCTCCGTTCCCGGGCGCGTTGGACGGCGGCAATTTCAATGGTTCGAGCGAGCAGGATCTCGGCCGGAACGCCATGTTGAGCTGGACCCATACCTTCTCACCCACGATGGTGAACGAAGCGCGCGTGGGTTTCAGCCGTCTGGTCACGGCGCGTACCCAAGCTAACGCCAACACGGACGTATACAAGGAACTCGGGATTGGCGGCTACGATCCGACCACCACGCTGAATGGCGGTGCGCCGCAGATCGACCTCGGCCGCTACAGCCAGATCGGCGCCAATGACTGGCTCCCGACTAAGGAGTACAACAACGAATGGGACATGATTGAGAACCTCTCGATCGTGCATGGAAACCACCAGTTCAAAATGGGCGGTGAATTCCGCCAACTGCATTTCCCGTTCTTCCAAGTACCCTATCCGCACGGAGAACTGAGCTTCGGACAGGCGGAGACAGGGGCGCAAGCCGCAACCGGCAACGCAAATGCACTGGCTCCCAACACGGGAGACGAATTCGCGTCGTTCCTTCTGGGATCGGTCGATACCACAGCCCAGATTTCCACAACGAACTTCATCTCTTCCACCAAGCAGGCATATGCCACCTACTTCATGGATAACTGGAAGGTCACACCGAAGCTAACGTTGAACCTCGGGGTGCGCTACGAATTGTTCTCGCCGATTGGAGAACAGTTTGGGCGGCAATCGAACTTCGATTTCTCCAATCTGACCCTCTATATCCCCAGTGGCCCAAACCAAAATGCTCCTCTACCTCCGAACTTCAACTCACCTGCGACGATCAACGGCGTAACGTTCCCGGCTCTCTTCACGACGCCCATCACTGTCAGTCGTGGGCAGGTTAACAGTTATTTGATTCCTTGGGACAAGACCGATATCGGGCCGCGGCTAGGCTTCGCTTATAACATCGAGCCCAAAACAGTGATCCGCGGATTCTTCGGCATCTTCTACGGCGGCGAAGAAAACCAGGGCGGCAACCCGAATCGCGGCGAATCGGCGCCCTTCAACGAGTCGCCCTCCTTGGCCCGTCCGGGAACGGTGAGCATTTTCCAACCGGACCCCTTAATGGCCAACGGAAATTACACGGGTGCGCTGAGCGTCGGTTTCCCGACGAATGTGTTCAACGGGTATCCAGTTACCTCGCTCCAGTTCCGGGAAGTCTACCCGGACTTCGACAATCCGATGGTGCAAGAGTGGAACTTCGCGGTTCAGCACGAACTACCTGGCCAAGCGGCTTTGGAGGTTGGCTACGAAGGCAACCACCAGGCGCATCAGTTGTTCCAGCCTGATCCCAATGCCTGCCCGACTGTGGTGAACACCGGTTCGCTGAACTGTACCGCGCTGCGGCCTTATCCGGATATCGGATCGGTGAGCGGAACGGCCACCTTCGGTATCGGCAATTATGAGGCGATGACGGCATCGCTGACTAAGCGGCTGACGAACGGCCTGCAGGGCCAGGTGTCGTATACCTACGGCCATGCCTTGTCCGATACCGGAACCACGCTTTCGGGATCGCCCGGATTCTATGAACAGGATGGAACGAAAATCGGCACGTCCTACTCGAGCGCGCCGTGGGACATCCGTCACGCGATTGTGGGATCTTTCAACTATGAGATTCCGTTCGGCCGCGGGAAGCAGTATGGCGCGAATCTGAACAGAGTAGTTCAAACGCTGGCCGGCAACTGGCAGGTCAATGGAATCCTGACTCTGCGCACCGGACAGCCGTTTACCCTGAATTCCGGCGGCGGCGCATGCGCGGATGTGATCAGCGAGAATGGAGGCTGTTCGCCGACGCTGCTGGCGGGCCTGACCAATCCGAACCAGGCTCCTCCGGGAGGGCGTTCTCCGAACGAGTGGTTCAACACGGCCAACTTTGTGCCGATTTCCCAGCTCACCCTGGGTGAGCTGGAAACACAGGGCAATACCGGGCTGAACAGCAACGTCGGACCGCCGCAGCGGACGCTTGATTTCTCCGTCTTCAAGGCTTTCGCTTTCACCGAGCGATGGCAGCTCGAATTCCGCGCCGAGGGAACCAATGTCGCCAATACCCCGCAGTTCAGCGTGGGTTGTGTGTCGCTGAACCAAAACAACAGCAACTTCGGCCAAATCACTTGTACGAACGCGGGAAGCGAGCGGCACATCGACTTCCAATTGCGCCTGCGGTTCTAAGCTTAATGTAGTTGCTCATTTCGCTGTTTCTTGTAAGTTTGCTTGCGGCGGATCCATATCCGCCGCAAGATCTGCTCAAACGTGGCTTACTCGCGCTTGAACAAGGGAAAATCGCCGACGCGCGGGCCGACCTGGAGCAAGCGGCACAGACGGAGCCGAAGAATGCCTTTGTCTGGGCTGCGCTCGCGCAAACTTATCTCAAATCGAAAGAGCCGAACCTAGCCGCGACGGCGGCCGAAACAGCCGAGAAGATCGCCGGCAATGACCCGGTTGTGGATCATGCTCTGGCGATGTATTACTCGGAAGTAGGGCAGCTGGACCACGCCGCCAAACTGGATCCGCAGATCGCTTTCTATTGGACGAAAGAGTTCCTTGAGCGCGGCGAATTCACAAAGGCCGCGGATCTGGCCCAATCGGGGCTTGCTAGCCACTCCAAAGACGTGCAGTTGGTTCTGGCGCTCGGCGTGGCTCGCTACGGGCAGCGCCGTTTCGATGATGCGATTGTCGAGTTTCTGAAAGTGATCGATATCGATCCTAAGATCGAACAGCCGTACGTGTTCTTGGGCAAAATGCTCGACCAGGCTGGACCGCATCTGGATGAGATCACCAAAGCATACCAAGCCTGGGCCGCGCGCGATCCGCGGAGCGCCAAGGCTGAGTTGCTGCTGGCGAAAGCGCTGCTGGCGGCAAATAGCCGTGACGAGCGGGTTGGAACGCTGCTGCGGAAATCGATCGCACTGGATGCGAGCGATTGGCAGTCCCACTACGAGCTCGGCGCGCTACTCGAAGGCAAGCACAATTACCCGGAAGCCGCGAAGGAACTGGAGCGCAGCATCGAGTTAGATCCGAAGCAGCCAGAGCCGCACTATCATCTCGCGCGCGTGTATGACCGTCTCGGCGAGCCAGAGCGCGCGCAGGCAGAGCGGGAGTTGCATGAACGCCTCACGGCAGCCAATCCCGCGCACTAGGCTGTTCCGCAGGTTTGGAGTTATTCTGAAGCCATGCCGACGATTCACATGAGTGAAACTGAGGTGGCGCGAGACTTCGCCGCAGTGCTCGAGAAGGTTCGACAGGGAAGTGAAGTTGTCGTTGAGCAGGATCATCGGCCAGTCGCGGTGATCAGGTCGACTCAACCGGCCGCCAAAATGATCTCGGAAGTCATCGCGGACCTGGAACGGCGAGGGTCTGACGCGGTGATGGATGAAGATTTTGCCAGAGACATTCAAGCGGGAATCGACTCCCACCGCGAGCCGTGGAATCCTCCTTCGTGGGATTGATTCTCGACACGAGTGTCTTGATTACAGCTGAACGCCTGCGGCTTACACCGGCACAAGCCGTATCGAGCGTCCAGGCGATAACGGGCGAGATCGCCATTGGCCTTTCTGCACTTAGTGTCGCGGAATTGGGGCACGGGATTTACCGAGCATCGAGCGAGGAACGTCGGAACCGAAGACGTGCATTCGTGGAAGAAGTGAAAGCCACGCTTCCCATCTATTCGATGACGGTACAGACGGCGGAAATTGTTGCCAGAGTTGACGGTGAACAGGCCGCCAAAGGCCAGAAGTTGCCTCTTTCCGACCTCATCATTGGCGCTTGTGCCTTGGAATTAGGCTATGCCATCGGAACGCATAACTTTCGGGATTTCGAACGAATTCCGGGGTTGACTGTCATTCGCCTCTAAACGCTCAAAGGTCCAGCTTTTCGTGCGCGTAGCGCAGACAGGCGATGACGTTCTGTTCCTCGGTTTGCAATTGCTCGTCATGCGGGAGCTGAGAAATTGTCGGAAGCCTTGACTGATGGTCTCGAACGAATCTGAGCGTGCGGGCGAGATAGATGCCATTGCGGTC
>DATJUG010000137.1:0-14324 GCA_035502635.1 Bryobacteraceae bacterium | reverse complement strand
CGGGAACCGGCTTTTGTCGGCGGCATGGCCGCTCTGCTTCACGATGAAAAGCTGTTCAGGATGCGGCACGGGCAGCGACTTCAGCAAAACTGCATCGAGCAGAGTGAAGATGCCGGTATTGGCTCCGATACCGATGGCAAGTGTAAGGAGCGCGATGCTGGTAAAGCCCGGACTCTTCCTCAATCGGCGCAGAGCGTATTTTGTATCTGCCCAAATAGATTCGAGCGTTGGCCATTGCCAGACTTCGCGACTCCGCTGCTCAATGAGAGCGACATTGCCGAATTCGCGGTAGGCCCTCCGTTCTGCTTCCTCACGTGGTATACCGTTCTCCGTCAAAACGGTAATCATTTCATCGATGTGCTCGCGGATTGATTCGGAGAGCTCTTCGTAGCGACGGTGTCGAGAAAGCAATTGTCTGATCCAGCCCATAACGGCCTCCCTACTGTTCAGCCAAAGTGAGAACGCGGGTGATTCCGGCAAACATCTTCTCGACGCTGGCAAGCTCCTGTTCCAAATGCTTCCTGCCCGCCTCGGTCACCTTGAATATCCGCACCGGGCGATTCCTGGCCGAGAGTCCCATCTCGGTTTCCAGCCAGCCGGTCTTCAACATCCGCTGCAAGGCCGGGTAGAGGGAGCCTTCCTCGATCTGGAGATAGTCCTCCGAAATGTCCTTGAGCCGCTGGGCGAGCGCATATCCGTGCATCGGCCTCCAACTCAGCGTTTTGAGAATCATCATTTCCAAGGCGCCGGGAAAGAGATCACGGTACTGAGGCTTCTTTTTCATGGGACTCACAATAGTAGTTCTAAACAAGTATGTCAAGAGTAGTAATTTTACTCTGGTTCCGCCCGTCGGGGTGGGCAAGAGATGGCCTCCCGTTCAAGCGGGAGCACAAACAAGGGCGGGACGACGGGCAGCCGGACAAAAAGAAAGCGGAGCCGGTCTTGTCGGCTCCGCACAGTGATTTGGGTTGGGTTGGCGGCTATGCCGCTGCTTTCTTTGTGGCCTTCGGCTGTGCCTTGGCTGGCGGCTTGGGCGCGGCCTTCTTCACGGTCTTGGCCTTCTCCTTCTCCGAGAATTCCTGCTTGACTTTGGCGGCAATCGCCTCGGTGTCCACCTTGTAAGCCGTGGCGGCATCGCGCAATGCCTGCGCAGCATTACCGCGCGAAGCCGTGAGCAGGATAACGGCTTCGACCACGGCGCGGCCCAGGGTGCTCTCGTCGGCGCGGCGAAGAAATGCCGCGAACAGTTTGCCGATGGACTCGTTCTCCTTGGCTTTCTTGATGCCGTGCTGCCGGGCAAGGATCGCGGCGCGGTTCTCGTCGAGCAGATTCACCATGCGCTCGGCGACAAACAGCAGGTCGCGTTTCATCAGCCTGACCGGAACAGCTTCACCGATAGCAGAGAGAACGCGCACACCGGTAGCGTTGGCGATGGCTTCCTCGCCGCGGCGCTTCTCCTGCTCCGCTTTGAATCGCGCATCGCTGGCGCTGGTGCTACTTGCCTTCTTCGGGTGGTGAATGGGGCAAGCGGGATTCGCGCACACCTTATGCACAGTGCCAACCTCATTACCCTCGGTGACGATGGCATCGGCGGCGAACTTGCATACCTTGAACTCGGGGCGCTGCGCCTCGTCTTTGGATTTCGGCTTGTCGTCTCGAATGGCGGTGTACTTGTTGCGCGGCAGAACCGGACTCCCTTCCTTCTGCGCGCCGTAAGCGGTGCTGATCTGGACAAGGTTGGGTTTCGCGGCAACGGTTTTCGATACATGCGCCATGATCTTGGCGTTGTAGCAACCGGGATCGGTGCATCGGTCGCCTTGCTTGCCGAGGTCGTCGCCAAACAGTAGTTTGTTGTGTCCGGTGCGCTTGGGGCAATCGGCGCAACTGCCCGCCGTAGGCACAAGCTGCGCGTCCCGCTTATCGAACGGCGCGTCTTTCAGCACAAGCAACACGTTCGACTCAATCCAGAATTGCAGACTGCGAACGGGGAGCAAAATCCGCGCCGGTTTGCTCTCTCCGTTGTAAACTTCCTTGAAGCAAGCGGAGAGTGCCTGTTTCTGCTGCTCTGCGGGCAACTTCGCCAATAGCAGAGCGTGTCCGAGTCCGATTTCGTTGGCGTAGAAGGCTTCAACGGCTGCGGGCACAAGGTCAACCAATTTCAATCGGCCTTGCACGAACGCGGGGGATTTTCCAACCCGTGCGCCGATCTGCTCGATGCTGTACTTGGGCTCCTCCAGCGCAAGCAACCGCGCGAAACCCTCGGCCTCCTCCATCGGATGAATCTCGGCGCGAATCAGGTTCTCGACTAACTGCGCTTCCAAGACTTCCGCATCGGACAGGTGGACGATGCGAACCGGGACGGTCGGAACCTCGGCCATCTGCGCGGCGCGGTAGCGCCGCGCCCCGGCCACGATCTCGAAGCCGTTTTCGGTGAGTGGCCGGACAAGCAAGGGCGAAAGTACGCCCTGGCTGCGGATGCTGGCACTAAGTTCCTTCAAGGCCGCATCGTCAAAGACGCGGCGGGGGTTGGTCTTCGATTCGTTCAGTTGCGACAAAGGCAGGTCGCGGTATTCGGTGGCGTTGATAACGGTGGTCGTCATTGTATTTGCTCCTTTCGAGCGGTTGAAAAGGTGAAGGCACGCGGAGCGGTGACACGTCGGGCGTGCAGCCCGCTCCGCAAGGGAGCGGACTATCCGCGAATGGACTTGTCCGTGAAGGCTTCGAGAAAACCCTGTGCGCGAATGTTCTTGCCCCACATCCGCGCGAAGTCCTCGTGTTGTCGGTAAAGCTCTGTGTTGATGCTGTACTGCTCATCGCGTACAAAGCGGGACCACTGCTCTATGCCGAGGTAATCATTTCGGAAATAGAAACTGGACAGCGCAAGGCTGCACAGCGGCGGGTGCGACAACTCGAAGCACATTTCCGGGTCGCGCATCAGGTCGCCATTCTGTTCGCCATAGTGGGCAACGGAGATTGACGGGCCTCCGCACGGCCCCGGCTCCGGCGTGGCTTCGATGACAAGGGCCATGAAGGGCGGGTTTTCGATCTTGAGATACAGAGTGGGCCGGTAACCTCCGGCCCGCTCCAGAATGCGAAGGATGGTCTGCATTACGCTACCTCCGCGATTGCATCCTGCGATTCCGGCGCATTCTGCGCGTTGGCTTGCTCTGCGGTGATTGCGTCCAGAATCACGGCGGAGGTCCGCTGAATGACTTCAAGGCTTTCGGCCAGCAATGCCGCGTTGCCCGCGTACATCTGGATGTAGTCCGAAGATGCCCGGCCCATCTCCAAACCGATAGCCTGGCCTACGATGAAGGCCACGGCCTCGGCCTCCGTCTCGCGCACGGTGGCGGTGGTCTTGGTGCGGCGCTCGGACTTATGCAAAAGTTCGTGTCCAAGCTCGTGAACCAAGGTCACCGTTTCCTCGGCGGGCGACTGGCCGGGCAGAATGGCAATCTTTCCGCCGTAGCTCACGCCGAGAGCGGGCGCGATGTTCTCCGAGTATTCGAGCGCGATATTTTGCTGCGCGAGAAAATCAATCAACCGTTCCCGATGTGCGCCTACTTCGCCGGTAATGCTGTGCTCGAACTCGGGCAGGTCTGCGCCTTCGGTCTGCGCAACGTCGAAGACGTAAACGGCACGGAAGCCAATCAGTACGGGTGCGGGCTTGGCGCTGTTCTCCTGCGTCTGATTCCGGTCGGCGTCGTCCCGCTTGCGGCGGTGTCCAACCATCGGGGCGAGAATCTGAATCCCTTTCTCGCCCTTCTTGACGAAACGGCCAATCTCTTTCCAAGCATGGAACCCGGCCACTCTGGAAGCTGTCGGGCGTTGTCTCGCTATGCTCAAAATGTTGCCGAAAGAATACGAATGGAAACGGGCCATCGCCGCGAGGTATGCGGTTAGTGTTTCGCTCTTGCCCGCCTCAAGCTGCTGGATGAGGAAGTCCACGGCCTGCCGGATAATGACCTGCGTGGGGTTGTCTTTCTGCGCGGTGCGGCCCTGATAGGGAGACTCGCTGCGGATGGGTAGCGCCGCCTTTTCACTGTGCGGCGCGGTAGTGGCAGTGTTGGTGGTGGTAGACATGATGTCTGTTCTCCTGTGCTGCCCGCATGGGGCGAGATTGTGAAGGAGGGCATTTCGCCTTTGGCTCTCAACCAAATTTCTTTTGTTGAGTGCCCCGCTTCATGTCTTGCGCGGCGGGCGGAGACGAGGCGGGTTCGGTCAAGGGCGCGCTGCTCTTGCGCGTTTATGGAGCGTCAGCGAACACCCTTGACGGGTTCCGACCGGCTCTGCCATAAAGCCGCATGAAGCGGGGGCACTTGATAAAAGAAGAAATTTAGGTCTACTTCCGAATGGTTTTCAGGGGCGCGTTGCGGCAGGAACAGGCTGCATGGATGGGAAGCGGAAAACGCCGGGCTTTATCGGCGGTTGCAGCGGGGGAAGGGCGGAGCATCCTTCCCTGAAACAGCAATGTCTGTGGATGTATGATTCAGTCTGAAAAATCCCTTCAGGCAAGGAACTTGAATGTCGCCTAAACTGCCGCAATTCCGGAAGCTAGAAGACAAGAACAAGGCCCCCGAAAGCCCAGAACTACTTTTTTACAAGCTCGTTGGTCGTGCGAAGAGCCACGGCTATTTGCGTGGTCCGCAGCAAGATGTTCTGCGAGAGTTCAATGACAAATTCAGAGATGTTGCTGATTTGGCGCTCGAACTGCCAACCGGTACCGGGAAAACTGCCGTCGGTCTTTTAATCGCAGAATGGAGGAGGCTGACTGGGCAGAAAGTAGCGTTTTTATGCCTTACAAATCAGCTTGCATCCCAGGTAATCGAAGAGGGGAAGCGGCTAGGGATCGCGTGCGCTGATTTGCGAGGCACCAAGGACACTCGCGATATAGCGGAAGAAGCGAAATATCGCACGAAGGCAGCAGTTGCCGTAACGACATACTCGAATTTATTCAATGTGAATCCGGTTATCCGAGATGCTGATCTGTTGATCTTCGACGATGCTCATGGTGGCGAGCAATTTGTATCGAGCATGTGGACGGTATCCATTAAGCGACAAAGTGATCCACAACTTTTTAACGATGTGCTCAATGCTTTGTCAGCTGCGATGACCAGCACGCAGATTGCCGCGGTCTTCGACAACACAGCACCAGTCGGTGTGGTTGACCAGGCGGATGTTCACCATCATCCCGAATGCATAGAGCGTCTAGAATCCATCTTAGGAGCGATCGAACACAACAGTTGGTATGCATGGTCGCAGATCAAGCGTCATCTGGACTCCTGCTTTTTTTTCGTCTCAGCGCACGAGATTGCAATTCGGCCATTCATCCCGCCTACACATACTCACGATTCGTTCCGGAACGCGAAGCAGCGTCTTTATATGTCGGCCACATTGGGCGGTGGCAGTGACCTGCTACGTGCGTATGGGATTCAGAAGATTGAAATACTAAGGAGTCAGAGTGCCCAATGGGGAAGGCGATATATTTTCATTCCTAGTCTCTATTGCACAGACGATGACAGCTACGCCCTTTTGGGGCAGCTATGGGAGAGCATCGATCCTCGACGCGCAGTACTGCTCTCGCCATCTGATCGCATTCTTACGGATTCGTTCGAGAAAATCACTGCGGCGATTACCAAGAAGCCAGTGCGGTGTACGAGTTCATCAATCTCTGATAGTCTCGCGCCGTTCACCACTTCCAACGACGTTATCTTGACGTTAGCAGGTAGGTATGACGGACTCGATCTTCCTGACGACCAATGCCGGCTGCTTGTTTTGTCGGGATCTCCTGTAGCCATAAACCTGCTCGAACGGCATCTTTCGGAACGTTGGAAGCTGACCGCTCTGTTTCGGCGTCGCGAACGCACGAGACTCATTCAAGGAATGGGGCGGTGTACGCGGAACGCGACTGATTTCTCATTGATATTTCTGATGGGACAAGCTCTTGCCGATTCGGCAACCTCTTCGACATTTCTCGAAGAGTTTCCGCCGGAGCTTGCCGCAGAACTGACTTGGGGGCTTGAACAATCACAGCTAACCCAATCGGCTCCGAAAGATTTTGTTGACATGGCGCTCGGACTGCTCACAGATCAGCAATATCGAAAAGAAGCGGACGAAGCGATAAGCGCAATTGTAGTTACCGGAAAAAGCCCGTCGCCTTCTGTATATGAGGACAGTGCTTCTGATGAAGTTCGCTTCTCGCAGTTCATGTGGGAAGGAGCGTATGAAAAAGCACTTGAAGTTGCGCGTTCTGCAGCGGATCGTGCTGGCGGACCTCAACTGGCCGGATACAGAGGATGGTGGTGGTATCTGGCTTCCGTTGCGGCTCACTATCTTTCAGAAAAACATGTGGAGACTGAAGCTCTTGGGCGAGCAGCGGGCACGGGAGTTAATGCTTCATGGTTAATGCGTTTGCTACGTGAGCGGAAAGCGGCGATGCCCGCGAAAATGGAAATAGAACCACAAGCGGAAGAACTCTGGAATGCCATTGACGAATGGGGATGGGCTGGTCCTGCGTTTGGGAAGAAGATGCAGGAAATGCAATCACTTCTTAGTTCGACAGCGCACACGGATGTCCATCGGGGCGTCGAAATCTTGGGCCGCTGCTTCGGTGCGAGGGCCATCCGCCCGACAGATGATGGTGCACCGGATGTCGCATGGTTTTCGGGGAATCGCGCCATCGCGTTTGAAGCAAAAACCGAGAAAGAGGAAAAAGGGACTCTCTACAAGAAAGAGTTGCAAGAAGCCAAGGGTCACCCGGATTGGCTTCAATATTTCCAGACGGTGGAGTCAAACAGCGAACTCACCGTGGACGTCGTTATCATTTCACCCACGAAGAAACTGCACAAGACTGCTATACCTTTCGCCGGTGGTCTTTTCGTGATCTCTCCAAAGGTAGTCCTCGATCTAGCGAATAGAGCCGCGAAAGCTGTATCGGAATTGCGAACGAAGTTCGCAGGTAAAGAATTCACCGATACAGCCGCAGAGTTTTCAGAAGCTATGCGGGTGCGCAAGTTGAGTTGGAAGCACTTAGAAGAGGCTCTTCTTGTGGATGAATTGTCAGAGAATCCCAAGAAACAATCTGCCCAATCTGGATCTGCAAAGTCGTAATCGCACTCGCTTAACTGATTGGGGGGACGAGATTGTTGATGACTTGGCGTATTCGCTGAACACTATCAGGAGCGGCCTATGATCGTGATGGACCAAATGAATGCAACTGCTCTCTTGGTGCGGGAAGAAACACTCCAGATCCGATACAAGGACCGTACTGGCACTTTCCACTGCAAGGTATTTTTTGATCTCGGATTGAATAATAGTCTGGCCATCGAGCCACAGGAGTCCCTGGATGGCTTGCGCGTAGATATGTCCCAGGAGGATTCATTTTTCGTCTCATTCCAAGACTCGGTGGAGCCTACCGAATGCTATGCGACGGACTCCAAACTGCGCGTCGGTGGAGATCAGCCCGGACACTTCTTTCGCTTGTCTCCCCACCGTTCCAATGTCATCCTCCGTTCCGGAGCCCCGCTTGTCCGGATTCAAGCGGGGATTCTGAACTTTGCCTATTATTTCCTGACCGGAAAACCGGACGGTCAGTGCTTCGAGCTACGTTGTAAGAACTGGCGATTCTCCTTCGTTCCTATCGATGAGCGGATCTTTCTGTATCCTCCTCAGATTCACACCGAGGAATACGTATTCACGCATCATGTAACTATCCAAAAACTTGATGGCACGGAATTCTCGCCCGAAGAAGCGCGACGACAACTTGACCTTTTGGGAGATTTCCTGACTTTCTGCCGCGGCTTTTGGGTTTCGACGGCTCTGACTGTTGGAATTGGAGCCGATGGAACGGTAGTGATGGAAGAGTTTGGCACGAGGAAAGCGAGCCCAAAGAAAGTTGCCTCGAATTGGTTGGATTTCCATCATGGCAATTGCATGGTGGAACTGTTCCCGAAGTTCGTCGCAAGGATGGCTGATACAACGTGGCGGGAGGCATTGAGGCACGCCTTGTACTGGTACGTTCGTGCGGATACGAATCTCGTTGGACCCGACGGAGGTTGCTTTCTCCTCCAAGCGGCACTGGAACGACTAGCATGGCATGTACTGGTGCGGGATCGACAGTCCCTTTCAGAAGATGGCTTTTCACGATTGCCGGCAGCGGATCAGTTACGTCTACTGCTTTCTGCAATGAATGTTCCTCTAGGGATTCCCAGCAACCTTGCTGAACTGCAACGGATCGGAAGGGCATTGAATTGGCATGATGGACCGCAAGCATTTGTTGGCGTGAGAAATCGGCTGGTACATCCGCCGAAACTGAACAGCAAGGATATGAAGTTGCCATACTTCGAGGCGTACACCTTGGGAAAGTGGTATGTGGAGTTGGCCTTGTTAAGCGTTTGCGGTTACACCGGGAAATACTCAAATCGGACGAAGATCCGTCGCTGGGTCGGCGAGGTAGAAGACGTGCCGTGGGTCTAGGGATAGAAATTTGGTTCCGCGTTTTATGATGAAGAATCGCAGAAATGCCCCTTTCAAGGTGCAGGAACAGAGCAATTCCTATGCCCGAAGCTCGTACAGACAGAAATCCAGTAGGGACCGTCGATCTCGCGCAGGCCGAACTGGTGCGGCGGGGACTGGAGAACATTCGTCGGCGTCTTCTCGACCTTACCAACCGGAACAAGCTGATTAACTTCCGGCACGCTAGGTCATCACTCAGAACTGTTGACGTTGATCTTGACACCGTTTACCAGAGCCTTTTGGACGAAAAGAAGTTTCCGTTCATCCCTGTTCCTGACCCAAGCCGGGAGTACATCGCTGAGATGGGCGAGAAGCCCGCGGCAAAGGACTATGCCGAAGAGATCGGGTGGCCAACCTCATACGATCTAGTAAAGGGCACCGGACAAACGGAATGTCTTCCTGTGCTGTATTACCAAGAAGATTTTGAAACCCTCATCCGCAAGATTGGAACCAGCGCCAGGACCGCTATTGAAGAATCGGGCACAAACATTCTGCATCTGGTTTTCGGCTTTCTCGAATGGCGCGAGTCGGATGATTCGACACAGATACGCCAAGCTCCCCTTCTGGTTGTGCCTGTCTCTTTGATTACTCCAAAGGCCAAAGAAGAAGACCGTTCGATTCGCTTGCAGTACACCGGCGAAGACCTGACTACAAACCTTTCTCTCGTAGAGAAACTGCGGCGCGATTTCGGGCTTGACATGCCCTATATCGAAGATGGAGAAACACCGGAGAAGTATTTCGAACAGTTCACTCCCATCCTGAAGCAGAAACGTGATTGGAGAATTTGCCGACAAGTCTCTCTCGCCCTCCTGAGCTTCGGCAAGCTCCTTATGTATTTGGACCTGGATGCAGAGCGTTGGCCGTCCGACGTGCCTTTGGACAAACATCCCCGGCTAGTGGATATGTTTTCTGGCAGCACCGCCGAAGGTCTTTCCTTCGCAACGGAATTTGATATTGATGTCGAAGCCGCGAAAGGCGATGTGCCCGCCCTCGTTTGCGATGCCGACAGCTCGCAACATAGCGCATTGATTGATGCGGCGCGAGGAAAGAATCTGGTGATCGAAGGCCCCCCGGGGACGGGCAAATCACAGACGATTACAAACCTGATTGCGGCCTCGATTGGCAGCGGGAAGCGGGTTCTGTTTGTTGCGGAGAAAATGGCGGCGCTGGAAGTCGTGAAGCGGCGTCTCGATAATTCCGGCCTCGGAGATTTCTGCCTCGAACTGCACAGCCACAAGACGAGCAAAGTGAGCCTCCTGAAGTCACTCGAAGACCGAATTCAGGCATCCACCCGGTTTTCCGCTCCCACCACCCTTGCCCACAAACAAGGACTCCTGAATTACAAGCGGGACGAACTTACCAAGTATGTTTCGCTCTTGAATACGCCATACGGGGCTATCGGGAAAACACCGTTCGAGTTAATCTGGCAGCGCGACGCCCTACGAGATGGAGCACCAGAGGCCCTTCGAGACATCAACGCTGTGTCTTTTCCCGAAGCATACACCTGGGACTACCGCGCGCTGCACGAGCGCAAAGACACGGTATTGACGTATGCCGCCCATCTGAGGCGGATGTCTGAAGCTGGTGGAGCTGTCGAGAAGAAAGAGAACCCTTGGGGTTGGCTTCCCAATACGGAGCTAGGCCTTGCTGACCAAGAACGGTTATTGGCGGCTCTGCCCGCGCTCAGCAGTCAATGCACTCGGCGAATCGCTCTCATCGAAGCCCTGAGTCGCACGTTTTTGCACGCATCTGTGGATGTCAGTGAGTGGCTGGGAACCGTCAATCAGTGGTTCGGTGCGCAGGTAACTTCCGCTGAATTGACGGTCGATGTTGCCGACTGGCTGACCGCCGTCGATCAATGGGCAACTGACATTCCCGATGGACTAGGCGATTGCCATTATGACCTTCTCAGCACCCTCTCCGAACAGAAGCGCTCCGCAGCGACGGAGCACTTTCTAGGTGCCTGCGAACGGTATACCACCCTGCTCTCTTCTCTGCCGGGTGGCGATGCTCTGTTGGGCAGCAATATCCCGACGCAATTTCAGCAGCAGGATGAGAAGCTGCGCGAATTCGGTCTATCCGACTATTCGATTGGTGGCCTGCTGGCTTTGGCAAAGGCACTTTCAGATTCAGAAAGACACGTTGCGCGTGCCAAAAACGCAACCAGGGATTTGAGTCAGTCGCTAGGGGTACGCGGGTCCTTTACGTTAAGGTGCGTTACCGATCTGGTTGCTGCACGCCAGTTATTGACGGCGGCTCCGCTCCACCTTGCTCATCTGCGCGGTCCCGCTTTTGCAAAAGACGGCCTCGCGCATCTACTCGAACTCGGACAAAAGGAATGCGCCGCGCTGTTGGCAGAGAGAGATAGCCTCTCAAAGCATTTTGTTGTCGATAGCCAGGCCACCTCTGCCGAGCTGCTTGAGGCGGCGGCCACGCTGGACGACACGCCTTGGTACAGCAGGTTGGGTAAAACGTATCGCCGTGCAGGAATGGTCTATAAGTCTCATTGCCATACGAGCGCGAAGCGAACGCGCAGCCAAAGGGCAGCCTGTCTGCGGCTGCTTGCACATAGCCGAGCCAAGATAGACGCTTTTTCGACCAAGACTGAATACCGTGCGCAACTGGGAGAGCATTTCTCCGGACTGACTACATCCTGGGATGAGCTTGTTGTGGTGACGAAATGGCATGAAGAGGTCTTTGCACGTCTGCCTGAGCATCAGGCTTTCGCATCTGAGGTTCGATCCGCATTGCTGACCTTGCCGGCAACACGGCTCAGAAGCATACTCGGTGTCGCCAGCGGAAGTTTGCCGCTCCCCGAAGAATTAGAAGATGCGCTGAAGTTGCTTACCGATTTGCACTCCCGCGTTCCCAATCTCAGGTTCGAGCACGTTGACGCTGAAGTAGACGTGTTCCTTGAAGAAGTGCGAGCCATTGTTTCGGTGTCTACGGACCTGCTGGAGACTCTGAAGCCGATCCAGCTTCCAGAGACCACCACCAGAACTCAAGTTCTGGAGTTGTTCAATTCCATTTCCACGGCTCGCGTCCGGCGTGATTCGCTCAATAACAATCCCGAAGCTAGGAGCATTTTGGGGGATCACTATAAAGGCGTTGCAACGTCGCCTGCCCCCATTGCTCGCGCGTTGTCTGTCGTTCGCGCCATCGGTGCATCGAATCTTCCTTCGGAAGTCCGTAGCTGGCTACTCTCAAGTGAATTTCCGGTAAGGCTTCAGTGGCTTCGAGATTGGATCAAGGATTTTGGCGATAACGGAAATGCTTTGGCAGCTGCGGAGCGAGAGGTCATCGGCGCGCTGCATTCGGAGATTCACTTCGCCAAGCGCACATCCGTAGTTGCCTTGCAAAAGGCGGTTGCTTCGATTGAACGGTGCTGCGAATCGCAAGCGTTACTGCCAATTTGGGTTGACGCGCAACGTTCGGCAAAGCAGTTACGCACTGTGGGACTCGAATATCTGGTTACTTTGTGTCTGAACGGCTCGCTTCAACATGAGGCGCTGGTGAGTACGTTTGAATACCTGTTCTGCGACACGCTTCTACGACGCCTGTTCAGCGAACACCCGGACCTGTGGCGTTTGAGTGGAGTGACACACGAGGAAGTGCGCTCTCAGTTCGCGTCTCTGGATCAATCTGTTATCAGCCTGAACCAGCTCGATATGGCGTATCGTGCCAGTCGGCGTCCCATCCCGGCAGGCGTTCGCGGCTCCGTCGTCAAGGACACGACAGAGTTTGCGCTGGTTCAACACGAGATTGCTAAACAACGCGCACACATTCCTATCCGGCAGTTGATGCGTCGCGCAGGGCGAGCGGTTCAAGGACTGAAACCCTGCTTCATGATGAGTCCGATGTCCGTGGCACAATTTCTGGCTCCGGGGCAGTTATCGTTCGATCTTATTGTGATGGATGAGGCATCGCAGCTACGTCCCGAAGATGCGTTGGGTGCGGTAGCGCGTGGTGCGCAACTGGTGATTGTCGGCGATCCGAAGCAACTTCCTCCCACCTCCTATTTCCAGAGAACGATAGACGACGAGGCAGAAGAGGAAGAGGAAAAATCCGCAGTAGCGGAAGGCGAGAGCATACTGGACATCGCATTGAGCCGCTATCAGCCGGTTCGCAGGCTACGTTGGCACTATAGATCACAGCATCACAGCCTGATTGCGTTTTCCAACTCCGAGTTCTACGACGATCATCTGGTCGTTTTTCCTTCCGCCTACCATGAACACTCTGATCTTGGGGTAAAGTATGTCGATGCCAAGGGAATCTATGAGAACCGGAGAAATCCTTTGGAGGCTGAGCGCGTCGTCGATGCGATCTTGGAACACATCATGCTTTTTCCCTCGGAGTCATTGGGTGTTGTGACCATGAATTTCGAGCAGCGCGAACTGATTGAAGAGCTATTGGACGCCAGGTTGAAGCAGGATTCGTTCTCGAACGGGTGGATAGAGACCAAAGAAAACACGCCCGAACCATTCTTCATCAAAAATCTTGAGAATGTCCAAGGAGATGAGAGAGATGTTATCTTTATCTCCGTAACCTATGGGCCGGACTCTCAAGGCAATTATTTCCAGCGATTCTCAGGCATCAATAGCCAGAGCGGACAGCGCCGCCTGAATGTCCTGATTACGAGGGCAAAGAAGCGAACCGTAGTATTCAGCTCGCTTGATCCAGATATGATCCGCTCCGAGCCAAGCACTCCCTGGGGAGTCCGTGCACTGAAGGGATATATGCAATTTGCGAAAAACGGAATCACCGCTAGGGCGGAAGTTTCTCCGGGTGCGGAGCCGTCGAATGAGCACGAGGCTGCCGTGGGGGGAGTACTGAAGGCGCAAGGATACGATGTCGTTCCGCAAGTAGGTGTCAGCGGGTATTTCATCGACTTGGCGGTACGGCATCCCAAGAAGCCGGGGGCATTCCTGCTTGGGATTGAGTTCGATGGAAAGACCTATCATTCGGGACGATCCGCCCGTGACCGGGACAGACTGCGCCAGATGACTCTTGAGAGCCAAGGCTGGAAGATACATCGAATCTGGTCTACGGATTGGTTTAAGAATCGCAATGCAGAAGTCGAACGGCTGCTGCATCGTGTACGGATGTTGGAGGCTCAGTAGTCTGTTTTTGAGCTTTCCTTGCCGCTGTCTGCAATTTGCCATTTCACCCAAAAGCTCTTGCAACACGCTATCGTAGTACGCCCTATGTCCGGCTACGGTCTTCCAGAGTGGGTGCGGATTTCGGTGGGACTGCCTGAGAAGAACGAACGGTTCATCGCAGCATTGCGGCGAAGAGGCGCATCAAACAGACGAAAAGCTCGATAAGATGGGAATAGATCGTATGAGCTAACCGTTGTGGAGGAAAGCCATGCTGATACTCGTTCCCTTCAAACCCGTCGCTATCGTTCTTGGCTGCCTGAGTGCGCTGATTCTCAGCAGCTATTTTGTTTCGTGCTGGATGGAGCATAAAAGCCCGTTCCTGACGTATCACCTAACACAGATTCACGAAACGATGCCGGTTGCCCATCCGGTTCCCCAACACAAGCATCGGTATCCATCCACGCCACAGGGCAGCGAGTAGACGGTGGACTTTCAGAGAGCCAGGCCGAGGTGGGTATCCTGCACCTTCGGCTGCACTGTACCTTGCTCCATCCCTTGTTGCGCGGCCATGTCATTCCCTCCGCTGAAAGTGATAGCGGAAGTCTTGGTAATGTCTTGGCTGAGGCTTTCGGTAAGCGAGGCCGCATGATTCGTATAGATATGCACCTCGTGCGAAGCCCGCGAGATGGAGACATACGCAAAGCGGCTGTT
>DATJUG010000136.1:0-86024 GCA_035502635.1 Bryobacteraceae bacterium | reverse complement strand
ATCACAGATCGCATATGGCAGCTTCGATTTTGCGGTAGACAATAACGGCCAGTGGTGGTTTCTCGAGGTCAACGAAGGGGGTCAGTTTTTGTGGCTCGACGACTTCAACGCCGGCCTTCACGTGCAGGAGAAGTTTTTGGCGTTTCTCACCTCTTCGGAAGGGTCGTCGAAGGAGATCCTCGAAGAGAGGCAGTTGCTGTTCCCATCCTGGAAGGATTATCTGGATTCCCCGGCAAAGGACACGCAGCCGCCAGAGGAGGCCGACCCCGAAGCCGCATTCGTGTCGGTTGAAGCTTAGAGTGGGGTCCATGGGGTATGACAAGCTGGTTGCTGTTGACATCAAACTCGGGACGCCGAGAGGAAGCAATAAAGGGAGATGCTTGCTGGTCTCAGGGTTCGATTACCCATGCTTCTTAGTCTTATCACTGTGATTGTACTCACGTCGTATAAGAGGGCTTATGGCGAATTTGCCGCGTGCGTTCAGATGAGCGGCGGTCTCGAAGAGCTAACCGAAGGTTCCGCTCCACATGATCAGACCATGCTCTCGGCGGCGACCGGCAACTGGCGTTGGTCTCGACGCATGGAAAGAGGCGGGTTCAGGACAATCGACCGAAGTCTGCGGCGTTTGGCGAGAGCGAAAAACCGTGTTCAGTCGATAAGAAATGTGGATGCCGATCGACATCTTAGTTAGAAAAGGACTCCCGCAATTAATAGCTATCGGGATTCTTCTTACGCCAAGTCACCTGAAGTCACAAGAACCTCTCGTGAGACTGAACATGGCCGTTCTCAAAGGGCGCGCGGCAACCGTCAGGCGGCTCCTCGGCGTAGCGTTGAGCGGCGAACTCCAATACCTCCGGACTGCCGTAGTTGATCATGACTCCGGAATTGGGTCGATCGGAATGTCCATGAGCTGTAAAAAATCCCGGAAACCGATTCGTAATCTCGGTGACTCGGGGGCAACTTTCGTGAACGATACAGTCGTTATCTAAATAGACCACATGGTAGCGCTCATGGAGCGCGAGCATGACCGGGATACGCAGCCACGCGGCGCAATGAGCATCCAGTCGCAAGCCTGTAGTCGTCTCGGTCAAAAGGCGATGTGAGGCCCCGTTCTTGCCAGCCCACTGCACATGCGATTGGAAATAGGCGGTCTGTTCATAGTCGATGCAATTGAACATGACTGTCAGGACCGAATGTGCTTTGTCCGGCAGCAGGGATGATGTCCGCCTTGGGCGATTGCGATCGCAGAGCGCCATTATTTCTGCGGTTTCGGGCGAAGGCACTCGGCGACTCCCTTCGATAACACCACAAGCTTCAATACCCGCAGTGTATCCGTATTCGTCTCTAATTCTCCGGTAATTTGTACTTGATCGCCCACATGATCTACAACTGCCCTCGGATTGGCGATGCGAAACAGTTTTCGATTTTTGGGGTCAATGAGCACAATTGGACTGCCGGCCGACACGCACCTCTTGGCGCATTCGGGATTCGTGCCGGTAAAAGTGTCGTTTTGTGCTCTGCCGGAGGCACAATCCTTATCTGCCAACCAGCCTTGCCGGACCTGTCCCGCCATGTTCCCGGACTGCTGGGCCGCAAACGCCACCAACCCAGACCACAGAATCAACTCAGTAAGAAGTGCTCGTTTCACGTCTCCAGGCCTCCTTGAAAAATATTAGACCCCTGGTGGCTCGCCGGCATCGCACTATGCTCGACATGCCCCAGTTCGCGCTTGTTCCTTAATGAAGTCGGCCACCCGAAAGCTGTTCGCAAGAATTGTCAATGTCGCGGGCACTCCACCGGAAGTCGGCATAAAGCTTCCATCTACCACAAACAAATTGGGCACTTCGTGGGACTGGCAGAATCGATTTAATACTGAATCGTTCGGATTGCTACCCGCGCGGCAGGTTCCGCATAGCAAGTGGCCGTTGATGGCGCCATACCTTGTATCCCATATATCCGATACCCCCATTTCTTTGAGAATTTCCAAACCTCGCTGACAAGCCATCGGCCCGCTCCCTGCTCATGCTTGGAATATCTAATATGAAGCCTGGCGACCGGTAGTCCCCACTTATCGCGCACGTCAGGATCTAATTCGACGTATGATTCAGGATTCGGCAGGCAATCATGAAACGCCTCAAATTCAATCTGGAAATTATGTTCGCAGCATCGGTCAAGTGCTCGATTCCATTCGCGCGTTAGAAAAAACCGTGGTTTCGCTAAAACTCCCTTTGGCGGTGTTCGCACCAGTTGAGAACTCGCCGACGGTAGTACCAGTGGCAGAAGCCATCGGCGGCGTTATCGTCTCGCGAGTATCTCAACAAGGGTGGCTGGCAGCTAGAATTGAAATAAGCCCCGTTCCAAACAAAGACCGCGCCCGAGTTGTCGTCCTTTCCTATGTTGGATGCACCGAGCTCCCGCTCGATCGCAGGCGCCGAACCTTCTTTGGACCCATCTGGAAGCCTTGCCGCTGAAGTACAGCCGCGATCCTTCGATAGAGTAGACCACGTGCCATTGCGGCAGAGCGATTCTGAAATTTTTCGGCAAGCGGCGGAGCAATCCAAGTGCGCGCCAGGGAGGCTCTCATCGGTAAACAATCTTGTTGCTTTATTGGAGAGCACGGGTGACTACGGGGCAGCCGAGGTTCTCTATCGCGGCTCACTTGAGGGTAGACAGTGTGTTCTAAGGCCCGAACATCCCGATTTCTTCCATACCGCTCGGCAACTTGGCCGCGTTGCTCGAACGTAGAGGACAGTTAGCTGCCGCGGAACCCATTCAACGCCGTGCCTTGGAAATCCGCAGCGCGCTCTCGGAACGGATAACGCTGATGCGCTCCTATCTGTCAACAATCTCGCCGTGCTGCTCCGGAAAAAAGGTGAGAACTTCGAAGCGGAGCGGCTGTATCGTCGCGCAGTGGAGAGTCGCGAGCGGCAATTCCGGGCACGTGAAACGAATCCCAGTCCACGAGTTTGGCTTGTGGGGGATCTTGAGGTGATGCCTTCAACATCCTGAAAAACCCGTGTCGGTAGTTTGTTTATCTAGCCGCGACGCAGCCTCGTAGTGTGTAATGATATTCACACGAGATTTTCACTTGGATCACGTGCAGCAATGAGCAAACGGATCAATGTGATGATTGATGAGGATACCTGGAGGTTCCTGGGCCGAGTACCGACGGGGGAGCGCAGCCGCGCTATCAACGAGGCGTTGCGCTCCTGGGTCGCCCGCCGCCGGCGCATTGACGCAGTGCGTGAGATGGAGGCGCTGCGCACGCAACTGCCGAAAATCAGCACGGAGGAAGTGACGAATTGGATCCGCGAAGATCGGGAGCACGGCCACCAAATGCCAGTGCCATTATTAGTGCCTGATGCGTCGGTCCTGCTCAAATGGGTGCTGCCATCAGAGGACGAGCCGGATGCCGACAAAGCGCTGCTCCTGCGCGCCGCGATCCGTCACGACCGACAGCAGGTATATCAACAGGGTTAAGGAGCCCGGATCGGTGATAGCGCTCAGTGAGTGGGAGCCGCCCCCAACACCACGGCCTCGCCGTCGTAAGTCAGGACCGAGATTGTGAGCGAAGCAGCAGATCTGTCCGTATCGCGCAATTCCAACAACGGTCCCGCGGTACGCGGTTCGCAGTCGAGGGCCTCCCGGCTCGACAAAGCTACAGACCGCGGCAAGCTCAAGATCGGCGATGACTGGAACGCGATCCGCATCATCGCGCTCTCGCAGAGCAATCCTTTGAAGGCGATCGCCGAGTTCGTCGAGAACAGTATCGATGCGCACGCAAAAACCGTCACCATCACACGTGGCCGCGAGCACGGCGAGCACTATCTCTCGATCAAGGATGACGGCGATGGCGTGCCACGCGACGATGAGGGCAAACCGAATTTCAAATACGTTGCGACACACATTTGCGACTCGATCAAACGGCGACTGAAGGCGGAAGGAGTGGGAAACGGCCTGCAAGGAGAGTTCGGGATCGGACTGCTATCTTTCTGGACGATTGGCGACCAACTCACGATGATCTCCGCCGGCAGCGATCAACGCTCTTACCAAATGATGATGCGCAAGGGCGATCCTGGCTATGCGGTGAGCCCACGCCGAGTCCTGTTCGCTGAAGGCGGCACGGAACTTCGTATCAGCCCGCTGCTTGAGGGGATTCGGATACTCTCCGGCGAGAAGATCCAGTGGTATCTGGCCTCGGAATTGCGTGACCGGATCCGAAGCGCGGAGGTTCGCGTGACGGTCATCGACAAGCTTGCACGGAAGCAGTACGAGGTCGAACCGCGCGCCTTTGAGGGCCGGCTGCTTCATCAATTGCCGGCGATCCGCACGCCCGTCGGCGATGCATATGCCGAGCTCTATCTCGCGGAACCCGCTGACAGTTGCCGGGTCTCGCTCACTCGCGCGGGGACTCGAGTCATTGAGGATCTCGCGACACTTCCCGGGCTCGAGCGGGCACCTTGGTCCTCAAAGTATCTGCAGGGGCTTATCGACGTGCCGTTCCTCAACCTCACACCTGGCACACGGAGCGGCATTATTCACGATGAGCGCTACGCAGCTTTGTTGGAAGCTCTGCAATCACTTGAGATACATCTGAATGGGCTCATTGAGGCCCAACGGCGGGCCGAGGAAGAACAGGCGAGTCAACAGTCGCTGCGTGCAATTCAGCGCGCTTTTCGCGAGGCGCTTCTCGCTCTCCCACCGGAGGAGTACGACTGGTTCGATATCCAGGCGCGTGCCCGCCACGAGAGCGGGCCGCTGCGGCCAAACGTCGGCGAGCTCGGTCCGGCAACGGGAGAGGACGGGCCCGCCGATTTCGGCGTAGCGGAACCCAGCCTCGACAAAGGGGTACAGAAACAGTTTTTCGATTATGCAGGGCCGCTGTTCAGCGTGCTGATCTCACCCGCCTCCAGCACGATAACTGTTAACGAACGACGGCACTTCCGCGCGCTACCGCGGGATCGATCCCGTCGGCGGGTTGAGGAGGATCTGCGGTTCTCCTGGGAGATCGCCGAAGGCGGCGGCTCAGTCGAGAGGCCGGTCGACCAGGAAGTCGAGTATCTGGCGCCCTCTACACCGGGTCTTGCACGCCTGACGGTATTGGTCAGTCAGCACGACATCACCTGCACCGCGGAGGCTTTGGTAACGATCACAGCCAGTCTCGAGTCCTCAATGAACGAGGCGGTCGTCAACACGCGTGGACTTCCGGGCTACACATTCGAACGCGCCGCGGGCGAGCTATGGAGATCCCGGTTCGATCTCGAACGCAATCTCATCATTGTCAACAGCGGACATCGTGATTTCGTATTCGCAACAAAAAATCGTGCCCTGCAGTTGCGCTATCTGGTGCGCCTCTATGTCAAGGAGCTGGTGCTGAGAAACTTCGCCGGCATTTCGCAAGAGCAACTGCTCGAGCGCATGATCGAATTGTCGCTGTATGCCGAAGAGAAGCTCAAATCAAGTTGATGACCAGGATCCGCTATGAAGTATCAAGAAGAAGAAAGATAATTTGAGGGGCTGTAGTGCAGTCGTTTTGTGCTTAAACTTCGGATTCTGGGTCGCTAGGCAGCTTACCGGTAACCGGACTCAAATGGTACTCAAAGGGAATACCTCTAAGTGGCACGAAATCCGTCTATGATTCTTTGACCGACTCACTACTGGGCGATTTATCGAGACTATTATTTACCACAAGCCCGTTTCTCCGTTGCATTTTACAGGCGCGCTGCCGGAAACTGGCAAGCCGCTTCCTACGCCAAGTGACCCGGCTTCGTTATTGCGGGTTCGCCCCTGGTGGCGCTCGGCCATACGCTCTATGCCAGGAGGGAAGAGATCGCCACCATGTGGCGCTTCACCTGCAACAACGCCATCACCGAAGGCTTTCACAACAAAATGGAGGTGCTCTCGCGGCAGGCTTACGGGTTCAGAAGTTTTCCAGAACTACCGATTGCGGCCTTGGAGCCAACGCGAGAAACTCGCGGCGCGGTATCCGAGTATTCATTCAAACTGAGCAGATTTGATACGCCTGCTCGAGGCTTTTGATCGGCGGTGTGTGCACGGGGATGAACTCGTGGGAAAAGAATCCAGTGTAGCCAGTATCGGCGATCGCACTCGCGACCGCGTGCCAGTTAACTTCTTGCGTATCGTCCAGCTCATGACGGCCGGGATTGCCACCGGTATGAAAATGTCCTATAAACCCGATGTTCTCGCGAATGGTGCGAATCAAATCGCCTTCCATAATCTGCATGTGGTAGATGTCGTACAGCAGTTTCACCCTCGGCGAATTCACGCGCTTCATCAGCTCCACGCCCCATGTGGTGTGGTCCGCCATGTAGTCCTTGTGGTTCACTTTGCTGTTTAGCAGCTCCAGAGTGATGGTGACGTTGTTCTCTTCTGCGTAGCCTTTGATCTTGTTCAACGCGATGGCGCAGTTTTCGAGGCCCTCCGCGTCCGGCATGCCGCCGCGGTTTCCTGAGAATGTGATCACGTTCGGAACCTTGGCCGCCGCAGCCAACGTGATGTCGTTCCTCAGGCTCTGGAGGACGGCATCGTGGTTCTCCTGCCGGTTCAACCCAATCGGAATCGTGTTCGGCTTCGCGCCGGAGGTCATCGACGGCACCAATCCATGCCGCTGGACGACGCTGTACTGGTCCGGCCTTACTAAATCAATTCCTTTTAGCCCGATCCTCACCGCCTCTTTACACAGCTCGTCCAGCGTGAACCACTTCTGGTACGTCCAATAGGAGACGCCTTGTTTCAATCTCCCGCCGTTGGTTTGAGCATCCAACTGCCCTCCCGACGCCAAGCTAAATGCAGCCGTGCCGGCCATTGATGTGAGAGCCTGCCTTCGGTCCATCATTCGACCAGCATCCTATCAAAAGTCTTCAACTTCCCTGTGTAGAATTGAGGCGTTTGCTTGGTTCACATCATCTCGGCACCAATAGACCTACTCGCCTCTGGCTGGCGTGCATGGTCAGCGCGCTGCTCTCTGCAGTCGCCGTTTTCGCACAAGCACCCGTGCTCCCGGACGCCCCCGGTCGCGATACGCTACAGCGAGTCTGCGCGGGGTGCCATCCCGCAACCGTGGTTCTGGGGCACGGCATGACGAGAGAAGGCTGGGGCCAAATCGTCGCGACCATGATCACCCGCGGCGCAAAAGGAAGTGCGGCCGATTTCCAAACTGTAACGGATTACCTCGCGAAAAATCTCCCGCCGACCAGTTCTATTAGCAATAGCGCTTCGCCTCGCCGCACCGCACTTTCGGCCGGTCCACGGGATAGACAGATCATCGATTCCAAGGCAGCCGAACGCGGCAAAGCCATCTACACACCCGATTGCGGCAGTTGTCACGGCCCGCTCGCACGAGGTACATCAAACGGTCCAGACCTGGTTCGATCCAGCATCGTTCTGCACGATCGCTATGGCGATAAAATCGGACCTTATCTGCTCAACAGCCAGCCCGCATCTGGCGCCGAGCCGATCGCTTCATTGGGAGCGAAGCAAGTTCAAGACATCTCGCATTTCCTCCACCAGCAGGTGGAAGACACTCTTCGGAGCGGGCCATATACGCAGGTGCTGAACGTTTTAACCGGTAATGCGCAAGCAGGTGCAGCCTATTTCAATGGTGCGGGAGCATGCGCGACCTGTCATTCCGTAACGGGTGATCTCGCCGGTATCGCCTCTAAGTACGACCCGCCAACGCTACAACAGCGTCTCCTGTTTCCACGCACGGTCGCGTTCGGCCGCGGCCCCGTGACCACCCCTAAGCCCGTCACGGTTACGGTCACGACCGAAAATGGCGAATCGGTATCCGGCACGCTCGTCTACATCGACGATTTCAATGTCGCGTTACGAGACGCCGAAGGAAACTACCGCTCCTGGACACGCACCCCGCAGCTTAAAATCGAGCGTCACGATCCCTACGCCGCACACGAGGCGTTGCTCGACAAAATCACCGACAACGATATTCACAATCTCGTTGCCTACCTGGACACTTTGAAATGACTCTGCGTTTGGTCTTCTGCATTGTAATCACCGGCTGTATGCTGTGCGGGCAAACGCTCGATCCGAACAAGCTGCTACAACCTCCCGTAGACACTTGGCCCACTTACAACGGCGACTACTCCGGCCGCCGATTCAGCACGCTATCGAAGATCAACTCCCAAAACGTGCGGTCCCTCAGCCTCGCTTGGATCAATCGCACCAGCCACGCAACGGGAACATTAGGGAACGTCGTGAAGTCCACTCCGCTGATGGTCGATGGCGTCCTATACTTCAGCATTCCCGACCACGTTTTCGCCATTGATGCTCGCAGCGGCCAGCCAATCTGGCATTTCAGTTGGGCTTCTAAGGGCGGCTGGCACCTCGGCAATCGCGGCGTCGGCATGTACGGCGATTGGCTGTACTTCGAAACGCCCGATTGCAATCTTGTCTCCCTGAACAGCAAGGATGGAACCGAACGCTGGCACAAGCCGATCTGTGATCTGGATCAGTTCTACACCGCTACCGTCGCGCCCGTCGTTATAGGCAATCACGTCATCGTGGGAGTGAGTGGCGATGATCTTGACATTCCTGGATATCTCGAGTCACGCGATCCCGAGACGGGCGATGTTCAGTGGCACTGGTCTTCTGTACCTAAACCCGGTGAGCCGGGTTCTGAAACCTGGCCCAATGCCGAAGCGATGAGTCACGGCGGCGGTATGACCTGGGTGCCTAGCACTTATGACCCCGATCTCAGGCTGCTCTATCTTGGTACCGGCAACCCGCAACCTGTCATCGCCGCCAAAGCACGCAAGGGCGACAACCTTTTCACCGAGTCCATCGTCGCTCTACATATCGATACCGGTAAACTCGCGTGGTACTTTCAACCTTCACCTCACGATACGCATGATTGGGATGCAGTTGAAACCCCGGTTCTGATCGATGGGGAAATTGACGGCCACCCTCGGAAATTACTTGCGCAGGCCAGCCGGAACGGTTACTTCTTTGTTCTTGACCGCACCAACGGAGCGCATGTGACAACCGCCGAATTCGTCAAGACTAATTGGTCAAAAGGCGTCAACGCCAAGGGCCAGCCGATTCCCAATCCTGCCAAGGAGCCGCAGGTGGATGGCGCGCTCGTCTCTCCAAACCAGGGCGGCGCAACCAATTGGCCGCCACCAAGTTTCAGCCCCGCAACCGGCCTATTCTACGTCAATGCGAATCGCGCTTTCAGCGAATACTACATCTTTGACGACAACGAAAAACCCGAAGGGTGGGGTGGCAACGACCGTGGCGGTGGTGGCGAGTCCATGCTGCAAGCGCTCGATTACAAAACCGGCACGATCCACTGGAGCCATAAATGGGAAGGCCCGGGCGTCCGCTCAGGCGTGTTAACTACAGCCGGCAACTTACTCTTCACAGGCGACGCTTCGGATAACTTTGTGGCTCTCGATCCTCAAACCGGCGCCCCCCTTTGGCATGCCAATCTTGGCGCAGCCGTAAGCAACGGCCCCATCACTTACGAGCTCGAGGGCACGCAATACATAGTCGTCGGAGCCGGTGATACGCTCTTCGGTTTCATTATGTTGCGCGAGAAGTAGTTCGGACCGCTCGTGTTGCCGCCAACGAAAATAAAGTGGTTTGCTTCATTGCTTTGGACAAACGAGCACAATGACTCCGTACGCTGTATCTATAATTCAGGACCGGGAGTTCAGGGCACTCGCGTTCCGGCGCCTCGCTAACTTCGCAACCGGAAACCGATGCGATAAGATGCTTCCGTCAATTCACTTGGGTCCGTCGACAGCGGTCGACGGCGACTGCAGCTCGAATCAAAATCGGGAGTGATGATGCGCTGTTCTCTCTTCCAAACCTCTGCGCGGATCTCTAAGCCTGTCACGGCGCTGTTTGTCCTTTCAGGAATCGCCGTGTTCTTGGGAGGGTGGTCTCCAATTGATTCACATTCACCAGTGCGCCGCATCATCCTGGGCACGGCGAAGTCTGAGAGCTTGTACGCCGTCACGATCGCGGTCAAAGACCCCGCCCGGTTTCAGGGCAAATCGATAGAACTCTCGGTTGCGGACGTAAATGGCGTCGTGGCAAGGAAACGTTTGCATAGCCAGGATCTCGATCTCTATGTAACCCTTCGCCCCAGAGCGCCCGGCCCGATCACAGTTTCTCTCGAAGCGCAGTCCGGCGGAGTTCTGCCGGAGCTCATAACGGCGTTCAATCGAATTTCTACCGGAAAGCCCAGTCCGGGCGTGATTGCAGCGCTCCCGAACGATACCTGGCAAAGTGCACAACCGTTCGAATTCGGTCAAACGATTTATGGCGCTTCAGATGAGCGGCCTTATTCGCCCGCTGTAGATGAAGATCGCTATGCCGCGCTTCTGAAAGGCTTCCAGTGGTTTCGGTTCACATTTCACGGCGACAAGCCCACACTGGCGTATTTCGTCTTAGACATCACCGACCGCGAAGTTCCTGTCGATGTGGATGTCTTCACGCTGAACCAGGATCTCGGCGGCCAACCGGACGTAAAACCATATACGAATGGCGCATCGATCTATCAAATCGAAGCGACGCAAAATTATCCCGGGCTCTATAAATTCAGAACGCGCATCCTTCAACCGAACCAGACTTACTACATTCGCGTTGCCGCCGATCATCCTTCTTATCAGCTACGCACGCTTGCCTATCCTGTACCGCCGTACAGCGATCCTCAGCAAGCGATTCGCACGGGCATGGATTTTCTGATCAATATGGGTGATAGCTGGTTATCGAATACGCCTCGACGTGGGGCTATCGCCTTGCGGAGTACGATGAACCACGGCGATACGCAGCAATGCATCGCATGTCATCCGACGCAGTTTACTACGCGGGGTTACCTGACCGCCATTTCGCACGGCTATCCTCCTACCCAGAGACCTGCCCTCGAATTTCTGACCGACCGCATTTACAACAACGAAAGACCGCTCTACGGTGAGCCAGGCGCCGATTGGGTGCGTGTGATTTACACTGCTCGCACGGTAGCGAGCCGTCTGCCTTTGATTGAGCACCTGTACGAGACAAACGTCACCCATGATGCTCCTCGCACCGCCGATTTTACGATTCCCTATGCGAATTTCCTGAAGATCCATTACAAGGACCGCACAGTGATGCCGGGCGACGAATCGGACGGCTGCGAACCCGATGTCAGCCCGTTTGAAATTGCCTCGCAGAGCTGGGACACGTTCAACAATCTGTACGCAGAGACGCACGATCAACAGTGGTTGGGATACCGGAACATGGTCGAGCGGCTTGCCCTGCCGTACAAGCCTCAGAACATAATTGACCTGAATTGGAAGATTCATATGCTGGCGAGCATCGACCGGCAGAAGTACGCATCTCAGCTAAAGGAACTCATTCAGCAGCTCTATGAATACGAGCAGCCCAACGGAATGTGGCCTTACCCGTTCGATAAGAACGCGAAAACAGCGGATTTCATTTCTTATCATTCCGTTCTTGCTCTGGCACTAGCAGGACACCGGCCGGAGACCGACCCCAAGATGGCTTTGGCCGTTCAGGCCATGCTGAAGGCGCAGCGGCCCGAAGGGAGCTGGGAGGGCGATCCTGTATATCAGGGCTTCAACACGCCGTTTCGAGCTACGCAGTTCGCCGTGATGGCGCTGTCAACGCTATATCCCGGACCCGACCGTAAGCCTGCGCAGCAAAAAGGCTGGGGCGACGCATTCCCGCCGCCTGCTAAGAATCTTGCGACAGATGACCTCCCACTGCTGCTTAATGAGTTAGACCAGTTCTGGGATCGAGCGCCCGCTTCCACGCTCAAGCAGATTCACAACATTCTTTCGCGAAGCGCGCAGCCGCTAGCACGAGAAGCAGCCGCACGAGCGCTCGGTCACATGGCAGATCCCACATCCATCGATGTTCTCGTCGCGGCTCTCGGCGACTCGAACAAGATGGTGCAACGCACCAGTGCCTGGGCTCTCCGGATGATCCTGGAGCGTCGTCCCGAAGATGCGGTTGAAGGGCGGACGAAATTGAACGCGGCGCTCCAGTCCCAGAATGCGCGCGTACGTTGGGGGGCAACACAATTATTCAATCAACATTTCAAGTATCTAGCCGGCGACGCACAACTGCGAGCCTCGTTGATCAAGAATCTCAGCGACCCTGCGCCTGCCGTGCGGCTCAATGCGGCGCGCGGCCTTTGGCAGTGGTATTACTGGAAAACTGATAACCGCGAAGCCCGCAACGGCGTTCTGGAAGCGCTTGCGACGCGATTGAATACCGAATCAGATCCAACACTCCAGCGAGCCATTCACGAGTGCATCTATGACGTGCTTGACGAGAATACCGGATATCTGGAGGCGTGGGTACGTGCGGCAGCGACTCAACAGGATCAGGACCGTATTCACGAGGGTTATGAAGCGGTAGTGCGCGACCAGGCTCTCGTCTTAGCCAAGGTTCTGAACTCAGCTACGCCGCTTGGACGCGAAGGGATTCTTGAATCCCTGTGGGACTTCCACATTCGCCACTACTCTCTGCCCGAGCTGAAGAAGGGACAAGTTGCCATCGCGCTACCGGCAGTGTTTACGAAATATGTTACCGGTGTCCCCGATCTTCATCTGCCGGGCTACATTTATCCGCCGTACCGTGACACGATTGACTTCCGCTACGATGTGCACAACACCTTTTATCAAACACGAATCGGCAACGATAGCGACCTGATTCATTTCTTTAAGAGCTCCGGCCCCGAACTGGAAGACGCCTTGATTGATTGCCTAAAAGGCGCGGACAGCAGCATGAAAATCGAAGTGCTGAAAGCTGGAAGCGCGCTCAGCGCAGCAGGTGACGCGCACTTCGCGAACGCAGCCCTCGAACTCGCCTTGGATCCGGATAGAGAGGTTCGCGAAACTGTCAGCTACGTCTACGAGAAGGGACAGCGGGGCGTGTTGAATATCAATACGCCGGGGAAGCCAGATCCGGGCTTAGTTCAGACGATCACAAGAATTCTCGAACGCGGAGATGAGACCGCTCAAAACACCGTTCTTCCGCTCCTTGCCGCTCTTCCCCCAGAGTCACCGCTCACCGCTCAACCGGCGTTGATCTCATCACTTCGCACTCTGCTTGAGAGTCAGCCTCGTGTGACCAACTACGCTCGCGTACTCACTGCCAGTGCGGCCTTCCCGGATCTGATGAAAGAGCTAAAGCTCCGCAACCAGGTGCTTGCGGCCTTGAACGATTCCGACGCCGATGTGCAGCGCGCGGCCATCCAGATCGCGCTTCAGAGTGTGATTGATCCCCACGAAACGGTTATCAATGGCGATGTGTTCGACAAATTCGGCAGCTCGCAGCGCAACATATTGATCGAAGAGGTGAACGAACCCAAGTTCTTGATAACGCGTCTCGGCGTCTCGGGCGGTGCGCTCTCACAGGATCAACGTTATTTTCTCGGCAAGAATGCGGCCAACAGCCCTCCCGATCTTTTGGCCGAACCCGTTGTGTTCAAAGCTGTACTGGCGGCGCTGCAGGATCGGGATGCGAACGTCCGGGCGGCCGCGCTCGACCTGCTGCGCAAATCGAAAGAAATCGAGCAGAACTCCGAATTTCGGGCCGCGCTCGAGCGGATGCAAAACGATCCCAATCCCCGGCTCAAACTCATCGCACAAAATGTCCTTTCGGGAAAAAAGCTCGGTGATGCATTGGCCGATGTAAAGCCTGGTTCAGTGCTTGACTTCAACTATTTTGTCGATAAAGTCGAGCCCATTCTCGCCACCACCGGAGCGGATGGAAAAGCTTGCGTAATGTGTCATGCGTCGCACGTCATTTTTCGGCTCCATCCGCCAAACGCGGAGGGTCAATTTTCGCCGCAGGATAGCGAAGACAATTACAAATATGCGATGCGCGTCGTCGATATCAACGATCCGTCGCACAGCCTTATACTGATCAAGCCGACGCGGCCCACCGACTCGGCGGGAGACGTATCCGATTACCTGGCCACCCATAATGGGGGCCAGCGTTGGGCCGGTAACGAATCAAGCTGGCAGTACAAAACGATTCTTCAATGGATCCGCGGCGCCAGATTGCAAGGCCTCAATTAGGCACGCAGCTATAGGTATCTTATGTGTCACGGCCGATCCGTTTTGGGTTCGTCGGTCATCGGGAAACAGACCGCGCGAGATAATCTTTTCGATGACGCGGCGTGATTTCCTGGCTGCTACTGCGCTCGCAACATTTGCTCCAGTGCGGCTGAACTCGGAGTTGGCCGTCGAAGGCTATATCTTTCAGCAGTACGCTCAAAGGCAAAACAAACCGCTCGAGGCCGTGCTGCCTGAGGTTCTCGCGATGCCGCGAGCTGCCGGCTTCACAAGCATCGAACTCAACAGCGGCTTCTTCCCTCCAGGCGGTCGCGAGCGAATCCTGTCCCTCATTCGAGCGCACCATCTGCGGATGCCGAGTTTGTACGTCGGTGGCGCTCTGCATGAAAAAAGATCTGCAGACAAAACCATCTCTGACGCTCTCGAATTCGGCGATCTCTGCCAGCCGTTCGGATGCAAGGCAATCGTCACCAATCCCGACCCGAAGCATGGGGATGTGGAAAAAACCGATAGCGAACTGAACGTGCAGGCCGACTCGCTCAACCGCATGGGCCGCACTCTTGCCGAACATGGCTTTCAATTGCGAGTGCATCACCATACACCGCAGTTAATTGACAACGCTCGCGAGTGGCGCCACATTCTCGTGCACACGGATCCCGAATACGTCTACATCTGCGTAGATGTCGATTGGGCGTACGAAGCCGGATTTGCGCCTATCCCGTTTCTGCGTGAAGTCAAAAACCGTCTGCGCGAAATCCATGTTCGCAGCTCACGCAATAAGATATGGCTGGAAGATCTCGAAGACAGCGATATCGATTACCATGCAGTCGCGACCTACCTGAAACAAGCCAACCTCCACCCATTGATTGTCGTGGAGTTGGCTTACCGGCCCAACACGCTTGTAACTCGCTCACTGATAGAAGATCTTCGCTTGAGCCGTCAATATGCGGAACGAGTTTTTGGAGCGTAAGCAATGCTTGATTCGTGTTTGACCAGAAGAACATTCCTCGGCGGAACTGCTGCGGGTTTTTTGCTTCGCTACGGCTTACGGGCGGCGCAGCCAGCCACGTTGAGCATCGGCGTGACTGACTGGAACCTCCACCTGGGCGCGGACCCGGCCAGCGTTTCCAAGGCTGCCGAACTTGGTTTCGAAGGCGTGCAGGTCTCGTTTGGCCGCAATATCGTTGATGGCAAAATGCCAGCTGATCACCCGGAGATCATCGCGAAGTATTTGGAGCTCTCCAAACAGACGGGCGTCGGCATTGATGGAACGTGCGTTGACAGATTGCACGATAACGGTTTGAAGAGTGATCCTCTCGCGCTCGAATGGGTGTCGGACTCCATTCGCCTGACTCACGACCTGAACACAAAAGTGCTTCTCCTGCCGTTCTTCGGACGCTGGGCTCTCAAAACTAATGCGGAGATGGCGCGCGTCGGCGACGCGCTGCGCGAACTCGCCCCCGAGGCCGAGCGCGCAGGCGTGATTCTAGGGCTTGAGGATACAATCTCCGCTGAAGACAATGTCCGCATCATGGATATGTCGCGATCAAAGAACGTCCTCGTGTACTATGACGTTGGCAACTCCACCCAAGCGGGATTTGACGTTGCCAAAGAGATCCACTGGCTCGGCAGAGATCGCATCTGCCAGTTCCACTTCAAAGACAATCCGCATTTCCTCGGTGAAGGATCCATCCATTTTGATTCGATCGTGCAGGCCATTCGAGGTGTCGGATGGTCAGGCTGGGCGAACCTTGAAACGGACGCGCGTCCTGGCTACTTAGATTCCGATATGCGTAGGAACCTGACCTACATCCACGGAGTCATCAACGAAGTCTACGGCTGACGATTCGGCTTCGATACAATGGCGCGGGAGAAAACCGCTACGTTTACCGCAACTGCTGATCTGATACTACCAAGTACCACCACGGGCTCTTTCCCGCGCCCACGCTGGTTTGACACATGCATGTGGGGCAAGCCTCTGGACACCTGCATGCTGGATATACGCTTCCGTGAGAAATTCCAGGATGCGTTGTCGGTGGTGATCAGCGATCAAGAACGCGCCGGGCTGGACGTCCTGACACATGGCGATTTTCACTTGGATGAAGACCTCGCGGGTCGCGCGTGGCATCACTATCCGTTGCAGCGGTGGACCGGCTTTGAGGGAGATCACCTGCAGCCCGAAGAAACCACCGCGCCTTGGCTGCATTATCCATCCGGGACGCTGCTCAACGAGATCTATACTGGCTGGCGCTGGCCGCACGTTACGGACAAAATCGAGCATCGCCCGCTCGATTACCCAAAGATATGGCGTCTTGTCCAGGCTCGCACGTCCAAACCGGTGAAGTTCGGAACATGCTCGTCACAAGTAATGGCCCTGTTCCTCGACATTCACACGCCGAAGTATAAGGACAAACGCGAGGTGGTTTGGGACATGGCCGTTGCCATGAACAAAGAGCTCTTAGCCTTACGCGATGCCGGTTGCCGCTGCATTCAAATTGAAGAACCCACATTCCATTTCATGGCGAACACCTACGGCAAAGACCACGCCGAAGTGAAGTTCATGGTGGATGCGTTCAACCGTGAAGTGCAGGATCTCGATGACGTGGAACTCTGGATCCATACGTGTTGGGGCAATCCGAATATGCAGCGGGTCATGGATGACACCAGCTATGCGAATTCGATTGAAATCTATCTGGAGCGCTGCCGCGGTGACGTTTGGACGCTGGAGATGAAGGATCGCAATCAAAGGGATATCGAGTTATTCGCTGCGTTCCGCAACGATCTTCGAAAGAAAATCTGCATCGGCGCGGTTAGTCACCGGGTTCTTCAAGCCGATCGCGCCGAGGATGTCGCCGCTGAAATTCGAAAAGCGCTGAAGTACATTCCCGCCGAGAAGTTGATCGTTTCGAGTGACTGCGGATTCGGCCGGCAAGGCTGCAATCGCGAAATCGCGTTTTACAAATCCAGTGCCATTGCCCAAGGCTGTAACATCGTGCGTCGCGAGCTCGGTCTCCCCGTCATTGACGTACCAGCCGCGGACCCGGTGCTGCAAATCGATGTGGTTCCCGGACGAGCGCCGTAGCGTTCTAGCGTAGCGCCCGCGCGCGGATAGATAACGGCCGACGACCGAGCTTTTGGCAATCGTGGCTTGCAGGTCGCCGAGCCGGAAAACGGCCTTCGTTCGGGCCGTGACTACCTGGTGATTTTGAGGGTTCGGCTTGTGCTCTCTATCGCCCCTTTTGCGGTGCAGACTGTGCCACGAACGAACACTGCTTCCCAAGACTGAACCGACGCGCGTTTAATACACCAGCGTGGGTAGTAGGTAACCGACGCAAATGGGAAGGGCGAGTAATGTGCATTGCAGGAGGTAAGTCTGCCCTTCGCGGGTGGCCTTGGAAGGGAATATCTTTGCACTCGTTGTTTCGAAACATCCAATACAGCTTGCGAATGCTGCGGCGGAATCCGGGTTTGACGAGCGCTGTCGTGGCGACTCTGGCGTTGGGAATTGGCGCCACTACCGCCATTTACACCGTGATCTATGCCACTTTGCTATCGCCGCTGCCCTTGCCTCACCCTGAGCAGTTGGTAATGGTGTGGTCGAAGGTCCAGGGCAACCGCAACGGAATTGCTGCAGGCGATTTTCTCGATTGGCAGCGCTACAGCACTTCATTTCAGAGCCTCTGTGCGTTTACCGGCGGCAACTTCAACTTGGGAACAAAGGACAAGCCGGAGCAGGTGGAAGGAAGGCTGACGTCGCCCGGTTTTTTTCGCATGATGGGCTTACCTTTCATACTGGGTCGCGATTTCCTGCCGCAAGAGGGGGTTCCAGGTAACGACAAAGTTATCATTCTGACGCACAAACTCTGGAATAAGTTGGGAGCAGATGAGCATATCGTTGGCAGACAACTCCGAGTGAACGGCGGATCGTACACGGTGGTGGGTGTTCTGGCAGCAGGCGTCGCCGATCGTTACGATGAGCAGTTGAGCGCGCCGCTCGCGTTCCGTCCGGAACAGATCAATCACGATTACCACTGGTTACTGGCAATGGCGCGACTGAAGCCGGGCGTAAATATCAAGCTGGCGCAGGCGGACATGAATCGAGTGACAGCGCGCATCGCCGAGGAGAACCCGCGCAGTGACAAGGGCTGGGGCGCTCTGGTTGAGCCGCTACAAAACGATTTCATGCCTAAGGACCGCATTCAGACGCTATGGCTGTTGCTTGGGGCGGTTGGATTCGTGCTGTTGATCGCGTGCGTGAACGTGGCGAATCTGCTGCTTGCGAAGAGTACGTTCCGGTGGCGGGAAGTAGCGATCCGAAACTCAGTCGGAGCATCCCGACGGCAAGTCTTTGAACAGTTCCTGATTGAGAGTGTCGTACTGGCCGGCGCCGGCGGATTGGCGGGCGTGATCTTGGGCGTTGTTCTGCTTCGCTGTATCGTGGCGCTTATGCCACCAGGCACTCTGCCTTCCGAAGTGTCTCTGCAGTTGAGTCTTCCAATACTGAGCGTTACCGCCGCGGCAACTATTCTGGTGGGAATCTTGTCGGGTTCCGCGCCTGCCTGGTATGCCTCGCAATTAGATCCGGCGTTGTCGTTGAAACAAGGAGGGCGTGCTGGCGAGAGCAAAGGACACCACACGTTACGTCGCGCGTTGGTTGTGGGCGAGTTGGGTCTGGCGTTAACGCTGCTCTCCGGCGCCGGTCTCGCATTGCATAGCTTTTGGAATTTGACACAGGTCGACCTGGGAGTACGTACCGACCATGTCTTGATGTTTTCGTTACAGCAGCCGGACGGACGGTTCCGCGTTGCCAGTGGGATCGAACCGTATTACAAGCAAATGCTCGAAAAAATCCATGCGTTGCCGGGCGTTTCCGCAGCGGCTGTAGTGACCGGAGCGCCTTTGCTCGGGACGAGCGATGGGATGCCGTTCACAGTGGTGGGTACAACCGTGGCCGACCCTTCGCAGAGACCGGGCGCTGGATTCCAGTCAATTAGTCCTGAGTACTTCCGGACGTTCGGCATTCGGGTCGTGAAAGGCCGCCAGTTCAATGACGCCGACACCGCGACGAGTCCCCGAGTCGCCATGGTCAATGAAGAGTTTGTCAAAGAGTATCTGAAGAAGCGTGATCCGCTGAATACGCGGTTATCGATCGAGCAAATCGATCCCACCGCGCAGAAGCTGGGAGCTGCCGTGGAGTGGCAGATTGTGGGCGTTTTTCATAACGTCCGGTCATTCGGCATACGTGCCGACCAACCTGAAATCGATGTGCCGTTTCCGCAATCGCCCTTACCAAGTGCCACGATAGGCCTGCGGTCGATGAGCAATCCAGCGGAATTGAGTGCGGCCGTTACCAAGGCGATCTATTCCCTTGACCCGGATATCGCAGTTTCACATCTGAGCACCATGAGTGAGGTCCGAGATCAACTGTTCATCGGCGACAGGTTCACGATGATGCTGTACAGCGGCTTCGCGTTCGTGGCCCTGGCGCTTGCCGCTATTGGGGTATACGGTGTGATCTCGTTTGGCGTCTCCAGGCGAACACAGGAGATTGGCTTGCGCATGGCGCTGGGCGCGGAGAAACGAGCCGTGGAGCGTCTGATCATTCGGGACAGTTCGGTTCTCACGCTGATCGGCTTGGCACTGGGCATGCTGGGAGCCGCATGGCTGGGCCGCCTGATGCACGGAACACTGTATGGCGTAGGGGCGTTCGATTCGACAGTGCTGCTCGGTGTGAGCGGGCTGCTCTTCGGAACCGCTCTGTTGGCGGCCTATATTCCGGCACGGCGAGCGGCGGCGATTGATCCCATGCGAGCACTGAGGACGGAGTGATTAGCGCCGGCCATGTCCTGACGGGGTCTTGCTAACCAGGTGCTTTCTCATCCGTATTGAAAACAAGGCCTGAAGTGTGGCCGGGCAGGCGGCGTCGCCAAACGCGTGGATGAGGCCGCGCTTCTTCAGCGAGCCGAAGACATAAAGAGAGGAAGGAATGAAATGGCGGATTTGCAGGAAGCGCTTCGGCAACTCAAAAAAGCACCCGGATTGACCACTACGGCGGTGGTCACGCTCGCCTTGGGCATTGGCGCCACCACTGCCATCTTCACCCTTGTTCACCAAGTGATGCTCAAGTCTCTGCCGGTTACGCGGCCGGAAGAACTCTGGCGCGTGGGCGACAAAATTCGCTGCTGTAACTGGGGCGGGTACACGCAGGATAGCGATGGCGATTTCTCGCTCTTCTCCTACGAAGCCTACAAAAATCTCCGCGAACACACGCCCGAGTTCGCCGATCTTGCCGCACTGCAAGCCGGCAATGCGCCGCTCGGAGTCCGGCGCACAGGATCGCAGGGTCCCGTCGATACGCGCAATGGAGAATTCGTGTCCGGCAACTTCTTCCGCACCCTCGGCGTTCGTCCCTGGATCGGCCGCCTGATGAGCGACGCCGACGATCAGCCCGGCGCATCTCCCATCGCTGTCATGAGCTATCACATCTGGAGCGATAAATACGGCTCCGATCCCTCCGTCGTGGGTGCGAGTTATCAGATCAACGGCCATCTCTTCACCGTGATCGGCGTCGCTCCGCCCGGCTTCTACGGCGCCAAGCTCGATGGCTGGGGCATGCCCGATTTCTGGATCCCCACCAACACCGAACCTTTGCTCGATGGCGATGCCCAGCGCATCAAACGCCCCAATGAGAACTGGCTCGACATCGTGGGCCGCGTGCGGGCCGGCGTCAATCCCAGTTCGCTCGAAGCCAGGCTGCGCGTCGAATTCCATGACTGGCTCGCGAGCCATGTGCCCGACATGGAGCCTGGCGAAAAGCAGACCTGGCGTCAGCAGACTCTGCATCTGATTCCCGGCGGAGCCGGGGTCGCCGCCATGCGCGATCAATACGAGGCTGGATTGAAGCTGCTGCTCATCGCAGCCGGTTGTGTGCTGCTGGTCGCCTGCGGCAATCTTGCGAATCTCATGCTCGCCCGCGGCTTGAAGGAGCGCTCGCAAACATCTCTGCGCGTCGCTCTCGGCGCCTCACGCGGCCGTCTCGTGCGCAAAGCGCTCGTTGAATCCACCCTGCTTGCCGTCATCGGCGGCCTTCTCGGAATCGTAGTCGCGTACGGGGGCAGCAACCTGATTCTCTATCTCGCCTTCCACAACGGTGGCGGCCCGGCGAACTACGTCCCGGTCAATGCCTCGCCCTCCTGGCCCGTTCTGCTCTTTACGCTCGGGGTATCGGTGCTCACCGGAGTCCTTTTCGGTATCGCTCCCGCCTGGATGACTTCGCATGTCGATCCGGTTGAAGCTCTGCGCGGCAGCAACCGTTCCGTGCGCGGCGGCGGCTCCATCGCGCAAAAATCGCTGGTGATCGCGCAAGCCGCGATGTCGCTCGTTCTGCTCTCCGCCGCTGCTTTGCTCGGCCAGAGCCTGCGCAATCTGGAGCACCAGAATTTTGGCTTCGAAATCAAGGACCGTTATCTGGTCTCCCTCAATCCAACCCTCGGCAATTACAAGCCCGAACAGATGGAACCGTTCTTCCGGCGTCTCGACGAGACCCTCCTGGGCGTACCCGGAGTGCGCATGGTCGCGCCGGTTCTCTACGCGCCGATGAGCGGCGATAGCTGGAATGAGGGCATTCGCATCGCAGGCCGTCCAGAACCCGGGCCCAAGGAAGACACTGGCGCCGGTTGGGCCCGCGTCATGCCCGGCTTCTTTGAAACGATCGGCGCAAAAATTGTGCAGGGCCGTTCCATCCAAGAGCAGGACGCCCCTACCACTCGCCCCATCGCCGTCGTCAACGAAGCCTTCGTTCGACGCTTCTTCAAACACCAGAATCCCATCGGCCAGCATTTTGGCATGGATCGCATCCAGTACGCCAGCAAATTCGAGATCATCGGTGTTGTCCGCGACATTCGCTATATGACCTGGGGTTTCAAGGAGCCGGTCCGCCCTATGTTTTGGCTGCCCGAGACGCAAAGCGTTAAATACGACGATCCACAATTTAACACCTTCGACCTCTTCTCCCACTTTCTCTCCAACATCGTCATCTGGGCTCCCGGCAATCCCCCCGGAATTGAAGCCGCAGTGCACAAAGCGATTTCTAGCGTCGATCCCAACCTGGTGGTCTACGGTGTCGAGCCGTACTCGAAAATTCTGGTCGGCGATTTTCAACAGGAGGACATGATCGCGACCCTTACGATGCTCTTCGGCGTGCTCGGCCTCGTTCTCTCTGCGGTGGGATTGTACGGGGTGATGGCCTATACGGTCGAACAGCGTACCAGCGAGATCGGCGTACGAATGGCGCTCGGCGCTGATCGCGCCAGCGTGGTCCGCATGGTTCTTCGCGGCGCATTTTCCCAGGTCGGAATCGGGCTCGGCCTCGGTATTCCGCTCGCCATCGCGGGCGGCCGGCTCATGACGCGTCAACTCTTCGGCGTCTCTCCCTGGGATCCGCGCATGCTCACTCTCGCGACATCCTTGCTCTGCGCCGCCGCGCTCCTGGCGTCCTGGATTCCCGCTGCCCGAGCCGCCAGTGTCCAGCCGATGGTCGCGCTCCGCACAGAGTAGCCGTCACGCGCTCAATCCGGGCAATGCCAACAGGCCGCGTTCTTTCCTCTTAGCGAGCAGCCCGCTCTTCTCACTTGAAGGGTAGTGACATAGTGGTTCGTACGGCCTCGCTGGTCGGAAAGGACGTGTGAGTGAGCTCCTGAAGCACCCGTCCTATTACATGTCGAGGACGACGATGCCACAGCCTACTGTTTCGCCTCGCCCTGCGTGAGTGCAACGTAAAGCTTGACGTCTTCCGCTCTTGCGATGGGGAAAATGCGTTCTCATTCCTGAAGCGGCAAGGGATCTTCAAACACGCCCCGGCTCCAGACCTGGTCGTTCTAGATTTGAACTTGCCGAAGAAACATGGTCACGATGTTTTGGCAGACATTCGAAAGGAATCAGCTCTCCAAACCCTTCCGTCATCATGCTGACGTCCTCGCGCCTAGCGGCCGACCGGGAGAGATCCTTATCGCTTGGTGCGAACGAACACTTGTTAAAACCGAGTACCGTGGAAAAGTTTAGCATCATCGTCGAACAAATTCTCAGATATACATGTTGAGTTTTGCGCTACGGCGGAGGGGTTCATCAGGGCTCGCGCTCAGGTTTCGGGCAATTCGCGAATACGCCACATCCGCCTCTGGAAACTCGAGCGATAGCATACCTTTCGCTTTCATTCGTCGTCCTCGCGCATGCCGCTTCAGCAGAAGCGGCGTGTTCGGCGGAAATCGGGAGTTGTCGAAGTTGGTACCTTGAAGGCGACAACTGCCCACCAAGAGTTCAGAGTGTTGCGGCGAATCTTCAGCGTCGCCGTGAAAAAGAAACTCCTTCCGACGAATCCATGCGCTGCAGTTGAGTTTCCCGTGATGGTGAAAGGTCTGTTTCGGCCGCACTACATGACGTGGTCGGAGCAGGCAATCATTGAGCAAAATGCGCCGGCATATCTTCGCAACGTGATCCGTATTATCACCGAAACGGGTTTGAGGGCTTATAAGGAGCTTGCTTGCATGAAGAAGGAGCAGGTGGAGATCGCCAACAAGATGGTGTTCATCTCGGATTCCAAGACTCCTACGGGGATCTCGGAAGTTCCGCTAACCGAGCTGGCTACTACAGCATTTCAGGAACAACTGGACTTGGCTGGACCCGGACCGTGGCTCTTTCCCAGTTCTGATCGGCCCAATGAACATCAACAGAATTTCAAGAAGGCCTGGCAAGGCACCCTTCGTCGCGCTGGTGTGCCTCACTTCAGAATCCATGACCTCCGGTCCACCTACGCAACCCGTCTCAGCGCTGGAGGTGTCGCGGACGAATGGGTACCCAGATGCTGCGTCAAACAGATGCCAAGGTGTTCAAGAAGTACTCGCAAATGAAGTTGCAAATGAAGCGAGAGGCTCTAAAGAACTTGAACCGAAGGGCTGGAGAGGGCGGCGGGAGTTTTGATACGGGAGGCGACGAACGAAGGCGTTTTGATACGGTTCTGATACGTTTTAAGGTTATGACAAGCGAGTAGCGAGTTCGGATATGAGGAAAGTATTGAAAACAAAGCCAACTGATGGTGGGCGGTGCAGGGATCGAACCTGCGACCTCCTGCTTGTAAGGCAGGCGCTCTAACCGGCTGAGCTAACCGCCCCAACGCTTCATCTTCTCACGTAGCTGGCGTTGCCACGCGGGCTACGGCGCGAACTGCCTCACTACCACATTGTCGTCTTCGTCGAAAACGCGGACGGCTACCATTTGACCTGCCGGCGCCTCCATTGAGTAACTGAGCGCTTGCGAGTCGGTCACTTTATTGACTGGGTCGAGCAGCGTCCACTCGCCGCCATCAATCGAGTATTCAGCTTTGTCGATCCAACTGAGCGCGTCTTTGGCGGTGAACGCGATCTGACGATTCGTGCCGTTAGCGGAGATCTTCACCTCCAAAATCTCGGGCGGCGTGTTGTCGATTGTGAAAGGTTCGCTCTCAAGCGATGAGGTCAGCGTGTCTGCCGGGGTATTGCCTGGCGCGTCGCTCGCGGTGACGCGAACCACGTATTTTCCGTCCGGGAAGGCCGCGCTGTCGAACGCGTAGTAGCGATCCAGCAGCTTGTCTTTAAGAGTCTGCCAAATCGAATCGTTTTGGCCGCGAAGCTCCACTTTGTAGAGGAGCGGGTCGCCGTTCGCATCGCTCGCGCTCCAGCGGACGGTAACGTAGCCTTTGTTGTACTGCAGGGTTGCGGAGCCGGAGGCGGGCTCCGGAGCTGCAGCCGCTGCGCCGCCTTTGTGTTGACCCAAAGCCGGAAGCGCCAAGGTGGCCGGCGAGCCCGATGGCATAATCGAGCGCTCGAGCGAAAAGGACGACGGCGCCTGCCGGTAATTGAAAGGCGCGATTTCTACCTGGTGAATGCGAGGCGCGATGTTGCGCGGCAAATACGCGATATCGACAGCGCTCACCTCCGGCGAGTCGTCTTGCGAACCGCAACTGAGCGTCAGCCGGTACTGAAGAAAACGCGCGGGAGGCGATTCGATCTGGCCGCCTAGCGGCGTCAGAGCCACCTTGGTCCAGGGGCTCCAGTTATTTTCAGGATTGTTGAGATTCCCGCTGCGGGTTTCGAGACTCGCGCCGCCGCCGTGCAGAGAAGAAGTGAGGTGCGCCTTGCCCCAGCGCGCGAAATCGTTGGCGTCAAGAACCTCGCTTTCGAGCGTACCCGACATCGCCAGACTTGGGCCGATGGAGTATAGATTGCCCACGTTGCCGGTGGCCGCGTAGATTTCCCCATCGCGGCCCTGCAGAAAGGCGGTCACTTGCGTCGGCGGGGCGTTCAGAAGCTCGGTCGAGAGCTGGTCTGAATCAATGCGGTATACGATGCCTTTGTTGCCCGTCCCGATCAGCGGTTTCCCGCCGGCATCGAACGCAATGGCATAGATCAGATCCGTGGTCGAGTGCCAGATGCGCTCCGCGAAACCATCCTTGTGAATCCGGTACAGATCGGAGCCGCCACTGATAGAGGCGCTCAGTGAACCAACTGCGGGAGGCAGCGTGGGCGGATTTGTGCCACTATGGGGAGCGCCGGTGGAGGCAATAGGCGGCGGATTCGATGGAAGCACCGGCGCAGGGCCGGATACCGTCGCAGGCTTGCTGCCGACGGCTGCGGCGTAGATGTCGCCATTATGCTCGGCCACCGCGGTGACTTCGCGTTTGCCGGCCTGATACAGAACGAAGCTCTGGCGGTTGGGGCTGATACGAAGGATGAGGCCACTCGGTTCAGTGCCGACGATGAGATTGCCGGTATCGTCGATGATCATGCTGCGCGCATGCGTTTCGCCGGTGTTGAAAAATTCCGAGCCGTTGCCGTCAGGGGTGACGCGGTAGATCAGCCCCGAGTCGCCTGTCGCCACGAAAAGATTACCGGCGTGGTCGAACACCATCGCCCAAACGTATTTGCATTTGGGATCGAAAAAGAGCTGCGGTTTGCCGGATTTGTCGATGCGATAGATCTTCGAATCGGGCAGCACGGCTGCGTAAACTCGATCTTGCGAGTCCACTGCAAGGGCGTGGATTTCGAGACCCGTGACTTCGGCAAAGACCTTAGGCTTGCCGTTGCGCGGAAGCTCAAAGACTTTAGCCGTCGCGGCTGTGGGCGCGCCGCCCGCGTAATAGAGAGTGCCCTTGGAATCGCTTGCCACGGCCCACAGATAGGGCACGCTGGTGCTGTCCAGCTCTTTGAATTCGGGCGCCAGGCTCACATGGCCGTCGCTGCGGATGGAAAGATTTTTCGGATTGCCGCGGGCGAAGTCGCTTTCCTCGCTCTGCTCCCAGATATGCGTATCGACGGCGAGACAGAGGGGAGGCGCCGCCGCAAGCAAGAACAGAACGGCGGCCCGGGACCAGCCGGAATAAGTACTCATGAGGTGATGATCGGAATCCTTCAGTTTACGTAGATTTTGAGCGAATAATTGCCGGTGACCACCACGTCGAAGGGCACCGAAGCCTGTTCGTGCGCGCTTTCCGGCGAGCTGACGAACTCGTGATTGGTGGCGCGCCCGCTTTGCATGACGTTGAGGACGGACGCAGGCAGGCTCGGCAATACTTTTTCGTCGGAGTAGACCGTCGGCTGCGATCGAATGAGCGAGACATAGAGCCGATTATTGCTGCGCTCTTCGTTCAACATGGCGACCGTCTGCGGAATATCTTCGATGCGGTTCAGAGAGCTGGCAATATTTTGGAAGCGGCTCAGCGTGTCGGCGTCGCTGAACAGGATTTCATGCTCGCCGCGATTAGTGCCGGCGGGAATCTTGATCTTGACCGTGCGCTCTATGCGCTCCCCGCGATAAGGCCGCAGAAACACCTTTACCGGGACTTCGGTGCCGGCCATGACTTTGTTATCCGCAATCCAGGCCGATTCAATTTGGGCGATGCGCCGCTCGGGGAGCAGGTCGACCGTAACATTCACCGCGTTCAGCTTGGGCAGCTTGGCGGAATTGACGAACAGGCGATTGAACTTGTCGCCCCACCATCCCGCGAGCAGCATGGGCGTGGGAACGGGCGTCTCAGCCGGTGCCTGCATGGTGGTCAGCTCAATACGCTGCTGCCCTTCTACCTGCAATTCACCGTGCAGGCGATAGGTCGCCTCTTCGGAAAAATCGTTGAGGTTGGAGAGTGAGTTAAAAAGCGTGGCCATCATCAGATAGGGCGTCCACTTTTGGTCGACGAAGACGTTGAAGTGGAAGTCGCGAGTGCTGCGAACGCTGTTGTCGCGATTATAGGAGCGCACGTGCATCGCGACGGGAATCATCTGGGCGGTCGCCCCGAGTTCGCCTTCGATGCCGCTGTGACGATCCTGGCGCAGAGCGCCCACTACCTCTGAAGCGTTGCCCATTTTGGTGGGTTGGTAGGCGGAAGCGAGCGTGAAGATAATGTCGTCTTTCGCAATGGGCATATCGACGGGACCGAGATTGAACATGGAATGCCCGAACGCGAGAATGCGCTTGCCGTCGTTGTAAGTAACGGTGCCTCCGCCCGTCATGGTCATGTCGCCCGAAACGAGAACTGCCGCGACCCCCTCGCCCGGCTTAAGCGAGCTGGCCCAGTCTTTCGCGGGCGTGGCGGAATTGAGCGCACCGCCAGAGCCGCCTTGCGATACCGCCAGCCCAAGCTGGCTGAACACCGGCGCGAATTCGCGGACGGCGTCATCCGTAAAGCCGGACAGCGAGATTGGGGTGGCGATGGGCGTCATCATCGGCGTCTCAGAGAGCGAGCCGGAAGAGCTGGCGGCCATCACACGAGCAAGCAGGCCGCTGGGGAGCGGCACAGATTCGCTGGCCCGTTGAATTTTGTCTGGAGTTCGGCTCGTCGCGGGGCGGGATTTATCGAACTCATTCACCTCGAGCATAAGGTGAATCGGCGTGATGCCGCAGATTGCGTCGGGCGAGAACGTGCTCAGACGGAGAGCGATCGCGCCAACCAGCTTGCCATCGATATAGACTGGGCTGCCGCTCATGCCGCCGGCGACGTTCGTGCGGATGGCCTTTCCGCCCATTTTGGCGAGGATGATGTCCTGGTGAGGGCCCCACATGTTTTGCCAGACGCCGATGATTTCGATGGGCACGGGTTCGGGGCGGCTGCCTTGAAAGACCGTCCACGCGACCCCTTTCATGCCTGGTTTCAGAGCGCTTTCCGGAAAAAGCGCGACCGGGCCGCTTTGGGGCGCCACAGTCATATTGGGGATGGCCTGCGGCATATAGTTCTCTGCGGCTCCTACCCGATAGGAAAACGAGAACGAGAGAAAGAGAGAGTATAGGATCGCTCGATGGAGCATGAAAGTACCTTATTATCCCGCAAAACACACGAGGGATGGCGACGTGGGTAGAGACCTCGGTGGAGACGGCTACAAAAGTTAGACGAACCTGGAGTGAAATGAAGTTTCGCTGGCGTTAATCTCTCTTCATACGGAGATTTCGCCGGCTCGACGCTGTAGACTGAACTTCAAGAGCCCGAAGAGGGCGGGAGACACTCAAGAATGATTCGCCAGACAATCGCGATTGCAGGTTCGGCTGTACTATTTGCGGTGCTTGGAATAGGTGTGGCGGTGGGGCACAAAGCGCAGAAGGGCGATCCCGCCAAGGGCAAAGACGTATTTGAGCAATGTCAGGTCTGCCACAACACCGACACCGACGAAAAAAAGATGGGGCCGTCATTGAAGGGGCTGTTCAAGCGCAAGACGCTGCAGAACGGCAAGCCGGTCAACGACGAAAACGTGCTAGCCCAGATCAACAACGGCGGAAATGGCATGCCGGCGTACGGGGACATGTTGTCGGCCGACGATAAGGCAAACCTCCTGGCATACCTGCATACGCTGTAGCCCAGACCTTCTCAGAGAAGCGCCGGATCGGGCGTTCGGCTCTGTTACATTGAGAGAGGCTTGACCGCCTCGAGTAGCGTCCCCATCGTCTAGCCCGGCCTAGGACACCGCCCTTTCACGGCGATAACAGGGGTTCGAATCCCCTTGGGGACGCCAGAGAAGACGTTGCTCCCACAGGTAAAGGGCATCCAGGTAGATGGAGAGACAAGGTGCGCCCACTATCGCACGCCGCTCGATATCATCGCGATCAAGCTAAAGTGCTGCGGCACGTATTATGCCTGCAAAGACTGCCATGAAGCGTTGGCCGGTCATGCAATCGAAGTTTGGCCAAAGCACGAGTGGACCGAAAAAGCGGTTCTCTGCGGCCGTTGCCGCACGGAATTAACCATCAACGAGTACATGGCGAGCGGCAGGCGCTGCCCGGTGTGCAGTGCTGAATTCAATCCCCGGTGCGCGAAGCATTATCGCTTCTATTTCGAATGACCGGCAGGCTGAGAAGTGGATCATCCTTTTATCGTGCTGGCGCGAGCCTAAACGGAGGTTCGACCTGTACGACCTTGACCGGACCTGAGGCCACCACCGCATCGCCACTATTCCGATAGAGCACCTGCAAGTACATTGTTCGGTCAGCGATGCCTGGAACAGTAATGGTGCAAGTGCTTGCGCACGCGATCCCGGTGACCTTATCGGACGCGTATGCAAAATCTGTCGCGCCTTGATTGCCCTCAACGCACGCTTCCTGGCGGGATGTGCAGTGGAATTGGTTCGGCGCGCCGAACTCCCCGTAGCCAAACTGCACGACGGCGTTCGTGACGCCCGAAGCTCCGGCGGGAACGATTGCGGGAACCGGCACCTGCAAGTAATCGTTGCGCGCCAAATTGTCGGACACATAGGGCGGGATCTTGACCATGTAAATTTGGTTATCGGGCTGCCCATTGGGATACGGAATGTCGAAGGCGCTCCAAACGGGCTTGGAATTGCCAGCATCCGGGTTCATAGACCATTGGTTCCAGAAGACATCCTGCAGGTGATAACGGCTAAAGCCGTGAGATATGAGCCGGCTTGTAGCTCCGGTCGAGTCGGCGCGTGTGCCGCCCATTTGCACTAAGCCAAAAGTATAGGCTCCGACATTGCCTACGCAGATATCTACCAGATCGGGCCGGCTCAATGCGATGCCGTCATAGTTACAGTAGCGCTGCTGAACGCCCGGGCAGTTTACGTAGATATCGCCCACTTGCGAACCGGAAACGCACTCCCCCGATTTCTTGGAAACGCAGTACTTGTAACTGTTGGCTGTGGTCCCATTGATTGTTGAAGACGAGCCGCTGGTGTCTTCGAGGACGTGTTTACCGCAGTAAGCCATGACCGGCGAATGTTTCGGATCGAGAAGCACGTCTTGCACCCCGCCGCTGTGTCCGCCGTAAGCGCTTGATGTGAGTTTGTAAAGCGTGCCGCCGACCACCGAGGCCGCGTGTGGCTTTCCGTCGCTGCTGACGGTGAAATTATTATCGGGCCGTGCGTCCGTAAACCAAGTCCCCTGGTAATCGCCTGGATGCACATCCACCGAATTCCCATCGCCGACCGCGTCCTTCACACCATGGAATAGCGGGTTCTCACTGACGGTGAATGTAGGCTTCTGCGCCTCCCATAGGGCGGGTACGCTGCCTTGCCACAGGTCATATCCTGGCCGCAGTAACGTATTTGCGCTGGCCTGGCCTCCGTGACCCGACGGATGCGCCTCCAGGACCATGCTGACGGGATTTTGCTGCCAAGGATCCGCAGCCCAGTTCCAATGCGCATTTCCATAACTCCAGGCAAATCCGCATTGCGCGGAAAGCTGCTTACCGGTATGGCTTGACACATAGTGCAAGTCCGGGCTTTGCGTATCGCGAAACCAGCCGCGGAGCACGGTCCATGTGAGGCCATTGGTGCCGCTGCGCTGCAAAAGACGCACGTCCTCGTCGTCGATGTGGAGGAAATCTCCCACTTCGAGCTGCTGCGTTTGATAGTCCTTTGAGTTGGGTATCGCGCCATCGTTTAGGATCGGATCGTGGTTTACCGTGAACGTCGAGCAAAACGTTTGCCCGGCATAGGACTTCAGATAACCCGGAATCGTCTTGTTGGCAGGACATCGGGACAAGGTCTTTGGTCCGCCCAGTGAGCCGGTGACAATGTCGGAAGTGTAGGGGCCCATCCCGGCGCCATTGCCCGGCATTGGGTCAAACGTGGGATCTGCCCAGCCCGGGTTATACCAGCTTGGATTGAATCCGTGCATGGTGCACCAGCGGCAAGCGCCTGCCCCGGAGAAACTATTCATTGCTGCGACCACCTGCTTTTGCGCAAAGTCATAAACGACTACCCACCCATAGCTGTTCTGATTGCCGTGATTTATCCAGACGAAGAGTTTCCCGTCACTTATGAAGCCCACCGTCAAGCCGCGGCCTTTGGCCTCGGGAAATTTGGAGGCCACTAGATCTTGAATTGTGGAGGGAATCATTTGGGTCATCTTTTCGCAGGGTGACTGGCCGGAACCGCACAGCGGCAAGTTACCGGTGAAGGGCGTGTAATTCCCTTGGTACTGGAGCGTGATCGGAAGCTGTCCCTGGGAACCATCGGCGTTAGCGCCGGAAGCCAAGACGACAACGCTGCCCGGAACATTGGAGTCGCTACCAATATGGGGCGTACTGCTGAACTCTTGATTAAGGCCCCACGGCCAATTGCGGTAGCCGTAGACGAACGGCGTTCCAAGACGATTTACGTCGCCCGTCGTTGAATTAAGAAACCAGAATCCGGCCCCAAAGATACAAACGTTTCCGGTCTGGCCGCTTTCGGTAGTAATCGTTGCATCGCAAAAAGAACCGCCCCCGGAAGCGCCGGTCGTATGGCTGCCAGGGTCGCTTGGAATGGTGAACGGCCGGATGAGCGCGCCCGTTTGGGGGTCGATGTAACGCCGGGCGCGGTCATTAATATCCATGGTGGGCCAAGCGTAGCCGCCTGGAACGTTCGGATCGGCGGCCAACGGATCGTTATACGTCGCGCCAAAGGGGATGTTCGCTGTATGGAATGCGCCGCTGTATTGGCTTGAGCCGCAAGTCACCTTAAAGTAGTGCGGCGTGTAGGCTTCGAGCGCCCGCGAGTAATAGTTGCCGTCCGCCGCTTTTTCAGCGGCCCGTTTGCCGACGACGAAAACCCGCGCAGTTCCACTCGAGAGATTACCCGGGCGGCTGTCCAAATTGGCTCCCGGGAAGAGCGCCGGATCGACGTCGTAGACCAGCGTTGACAGGCTCTTGTTTTCGCTCACTTGAACTTGGCACGGCTCGTTGTCGGGCGCCTGGTAGGTCAAAATCGCCTGCGTGGCGGTCGTGCTCAGCGGCGTAACAGTAAGCGCCCAAGCGTTCGAGGCGACGAACGCGGATAACGAAACAGACAGGAGGCTTACCGGATTGATCGGCGACAACTTCGGAGACATTTGCACAGATGACATGTTGTAGCGGATATTGGAACGAAAAGCGGCGTACTGATCCAAGTATGCATCGCTAGTGCTAACCATCCACACATGTCCCTACGCGCAGGGAATGCTCTATCTGTTCCCGTTCGGTTGGAATACGGGTATCCATTCGCCCGAGGGCGTCAGGATGTAGTCTTTGACTTCCTCCACGTGGTGAACCAAAGTCCCGGCGCTGCTTTGCGAGACGGGCACCACTTTGGCCATGGTCTGCACACCAGATACGACGCGCGGTACAAGCCAATAGTCCATCACTCCCAGAGAGTTGTGGTGCACCACCACCTCGGGCGGCGCTACTGAGGACTCAATGGGCGGATGATGGTGCCCTCCCATCGGAATCGGCGCAGCGTCGGCTTCCTGCGGCACCGTGATGATCGTCGGCGTTTTCGGCTCCGGTGCTAATGCGGCCGGCTCTCGAACCAGCGGCGCGCGAATCTGTTGTAAGTCACTGCCCAACCGGTCCAGCATGTCCGGAATTGCCGCCGTGCGCCTCGAGTTGGACGCTACGACTACGGCCAACCCCTGCAGCGAATCGATCATCGCCGAAAACTCCTTCTTCTGATCGCCGATGCTGGCGGTCAGGCTGTCTATGGAGCGCGATTGATGGTCATCTCCTTTGGGAACCATCGTTTCGCCGTCGATGTATTTGACCAACAGTACACAAACGATCATCGATAGCGCCCAAAGCAGAGACCACAGCGTCCGAATTAAGGTAGTGTTCCGAGTCGGAGGTGCCTGCTCGATCACATAGGTCGGCTGCACTCGCGCTAGCTGGCGCGCCTCGACTTCAGCGAGCAGCTTCTGCAGTATTACAGACTCGATCGATGGCAGCGTATTCGTCGCTTCCAACCCCGCCGGCCCTAGCGCTCCCGAAGTCGGTGGAGGCGATGCCCCTGTGAGCGCCGGCCGCCTTCCAACTTGCCGTTCGCTCGGATGCGGGAAAATGGTCAAGATCGTCGATCTCATCTGCGTAGCACTTCAATGGATAAGTCGGCGTATTCGCGACAAATCCGAAGGCCTAACGCTTGGTAATTGGCGATTTTAGCCTAAGTTTTTGCTGAGCCGGGCTCGCCCTCAGGCAGCTCGGGACGAATAGGGGGCGAAACTCTCAGCCCCGCGCGGTTGACAAACCGCTGGGGTGCTAAGCCGAAGCTACAACCGCCTCTTCGATCTTTGCGGGCGCGGGCGCATCTTGCTGGCGCCATGCGCTGGCGCACAACATAATTCCACGCACGCTGCACACGGCCGTTAGCGCGAAGAAAAGCCCGAACACAATATGCAGGAGCATGCAAGTGCAGTATGCAATAGCGACCGCGGCGCCGAAGGCGCCCTGTGCCAGAGGCTTCACCGGCGTTGTACCGGGATCGGTCAACATATAGAACGTGAACAGAATGAAGGCAACGCCCGTCATCGGCATCAACGCTCCCGTCAGTGAAGCACCCAAAAACAAATGCCGCAACATCGCCTGTAAGAAGAAACAAGATACCCAACTTACAAGGAGGGGGATTTTGCGTGTGAAGCGCCAGTTGAGAAACGTCCCGGAGAAAACTATGATGACCGGCAGGATCCAACGCCCCGCGGGAGGCAGATTCTCAGTAAAGTGATAGGGTGGCGCAATTCCAACCCATGGAAATAACAACAAAGTTACTGTAATTCCTAAGTTGGAAGGATTGAATATGTGACGGCTTCCCCGCCCTGAGGCCAGACGAAAGATTGATTTGGAAGCAATGGCCGTGGCGGTAGCAAATACAATTACCCACAGCCGGTCATTCGCGTATAACAGCATCGCAACCGCCAAACCAGTGATGTGGGCTGCCAACAGGAAATTCACAAGCGGCACAAAGCCGCCCGTATACGCGGGCTTCCGCCTGTTCACGCGGGCGTCGAGCCACTCCAGACCAAGCTCGGTCCCATAAGCAGCCGCGAGAGAGACAAATAACTGGGCCCAGGATTCCTCAAATCCAAACCAGAAATGGCCGAGCAGGTTGAACACCGATATCGCGACGGCAAAGCGCCGGAGCCCGGCGATCCGCGTTTCCCTGGACCAGCAAGTCTCAGTTGGCATTTCCCAGATCTTCCGTGTGCCAGCCTGGACGAAGCACAAGACGTCTCTCATGAATGCCGCTCAAATCGCGCCAACGGACCGTGACGTTCAGAGCCGTATCCGCCGGAACCTGCCCGAGCCCAAAGTGCACGTCGGGACTGCGTTTCCCCGAGTGGCCACTGCCGCCATCTACCTGCGCGATCATCGTATGTCCATTAGGTAGCTGCACGGCAGCCGACGCGCCAATCGCCGGCCGGTTGTGGATGCGCAGCCTGAGTCCCAGGAATTGACCCACCTTGGGGCTCTCGTTGTGAACGAAAAACGACGGCTCCCACTGATTAGCGACGGCATAATCCAACCGTCCATCGCCGTCTACATCGGCAATCGCTATCCCCCGGCTCACGTGCCTTTGGCCAAGTCCGACGTCCCCAGCCAAGTCATAGTACCTGCCATCGGAAGCGCGCACGAAAAAAGGATTATGATTGTGCCCACTTAGATCGTCGCCCGGCCGGAAGTTATGCCAGTTATCAGGATTAGATAGTAACTCGTCGTTCCCCATGGCGATTTCGTGCAGCTCCGGCCAGCGGTTAACGTTGCCTTTGAGAAAGCCAACCGCCTGCAAAGCTTCGGGAACGCCATCGTTGTTCAGATCGACAAGGCGGCAATCCCAACCCCAGCCTCCCGCGCGCGATACGCCCAGCGGCTCGCTACGATCCACATAGGGGGCAATGCCTTTCTTCATCAGATCGATCCGCCCGGTACTTACAAACAACAGATTACTTTCCTCCAGCGCGTAAGGAGCGGAGATGTTACTAACGAAAATATCGGGCCAGCCATCGCCGTTTACATCGCCGAAGTCGACGCCCATCCCTTTAAACGAATCGTGCCCGAGCACCTTCGATTCTGGCGTGCTGAAATCCTCGGCGCCCTCCAAAACCTCAAATCTGAGCTTCCCCGGCGTGGATAAATTATGGAGAAGGCGGTCAGGCCCGAAATCATTTGCGAAATAGATCTCCGGCAAGAGATCGCCATCCAGATCCTGTGCGCCTACCGCCAGCGTCCACCCATGATTCACGTTTTCGGGCAGCACGCCTTTCACTTCCTTAAAGCAGAAAGATCCATCCCCGGCGCCGGACCATAGAAAGATGTGCTTCTCCCCGCTGTTCAGGGCGCGGGACATGGAGTGCTGCATGGATTCATGTTGCAGGCTGGCAGCGTCGAGGATGTGAGCTCCATCCTGGAAATAGTTCGCGACAATTAAATCCGGGTGGCCGTCGCCATCCAGATCGGCAAACGTCGCTGCGTTCGTAAACCATCGTTCGTCGGGAACGATCTCCGTCGCGGTGAAAGTCCGGTCGGCATTTTGCAGGAAGGCGAGCGGGGTTCGACCCCAGTAATAAACCAGCAAATCCATGCGGCCGTCCTCATTCATATCTCCAGGCAGGCAGCCCATGGGAGCCATGGTTGAGCGATCGAACAGCCGCGGTCCGGGGTCCAGCGCAAACGGCTTATAGCGATACCCGGTCCCCGGAACCGGAGCGACAATGACTTGGTCGGTGCGCACGTCAACGTAACAGAGATCGTTCGGCAGTCCGTCACCATCAATGTCGGTGAGCGCTACTCCCGCGCCGACCGTTGAAATCCAGCCGGCAATGTGTTGAATGCTGGGATTTACGGGCCTCACCATTCGAATTTCGGGGCCTGGAACCACAGGGAGCGGTGTTTCGACGAACCGGAATTGCGACGCCAGCCGGGCGCGCTCGGTGCTGGAAATCGTAGGCAGCCGTGCCGCCAGGTAAAAGGCGCAGATTAATCCGCACGCCACCGCGCGTTTTGCGTTTCTGCGAAAAAACTGGTCGAACATCTGAATCGCCTCGAGCCTGCTTGAGGCAAGTGTGGGCCGTGCAGAAATTCTGACTCAGTTTATGCCAAGTGTCAAGAAATAGCCGCGAATTTACTGATAATCGCGCGCTAAACGCCGTTAATGGCTTTGGATGTCGAGGCCCTGCGCCATCGTCTTTACCAGGGTGGCGTTCGAATCATCGTCCTTCAAAGCCCAACCGAAGGCGCCCGCGAGGCCACCGGCGCGAAGCTTGGCGTAAGCCATCTTGTATGTGACGGTTGCAGGATCGTCGTAGGTCCAGAAGGTCAGCGACACCGGGCTGTAAAGCCAGTCTGCGTAAGAAAAATAATCACGATGCCAGGCGTAGCCGCTGGTGCCGGGAAATGGCTCGAGCGTCCGGAAAGTAGCGACGCCGTCCGTCGCTAGCGTGTCGCCGGCTGGAGATGGCGCTGGGCCGGTAGACGGCTGATACAGCCCGTAACGGGCATCGGGAACTCCCGTCCAGCCACGGCCATAGAACGGAATGCCGAGCAGCATTTTGCCTGCCGGAACGCCCGCGGAGAGGTAGGCGGTGATGGTTGAATTAACATCCAGACCCTGGCCGGCAGCGGGGTCGAGCGGAGAGTCGATAAGCGGTGCTGCGTGATTCGTGGTGGTTTCCCAAGTCCCGTGATAGTCGTACGTTTCCATATTGAGGAAATCGAGCTGCGCCGCGACTGCCGCAAGTTGCATGTTGGAGTAATTCTGGGAGCCCGCCGGCGCGGCGATGCTCAACAGGTAGTGCTTATGATTTGTGACGCCGAGAGTATTCAATTGGCGGCGGAATTCGGCCAGTAGCGCGGTGAAGTTCCGTTTGTCCGTAGCGGTGGGAAACTCCCAATCGACATCGATGCCGTCGAAGAGCTTTCCAGTCGAGATACCCTGCGCGACGTTGCCCTTGATGAACATGTCGATGCAGGAAGCAGCCAGTTGCTGCCGCCCGCTAGAGGTTGCGGCAGCGTTGGAAAAATTCGTTGTATTCGTCGCGGACGCGCCGCCAATGGAGATCATTACCTTCAATTGGGGGTGAAGCTGTTTGAGCTGTTGCAGCGCGGCGAAATTTCCGTAGAGCGGCCCCGTATAGGGCTGGCCGTTCACGGACGGCAGATAGGGCGTTTGGTAATCTGCCCAGGAGTCCGCGATGGCGCATTCGCCATTCGTCGAGACGTTCGCAAAGGCATACAGCAGATGTGTCAGTTTGGATGCCGCGCCGCTGTTCTGAACATCGGCGATATTGTAATCCGCGCCGTAGATGCTCCATTCCTCGAAATAGGCGCCGAGCAACTTGCCGGGGGCGCCGCTATCGCTCGCGAACAGTGTGTTGCTCTGCGCCAACAGGAACGCTGCTGAGAATACAATGGCAACAGTCCGCGATGTGCGGATGAAGACAGAATTGATCATAAGGTAAGCGCGTCGATTATACACCCCGGCGCGCGAGAGCCGGCTCAGCCTCTGAGATATTGATCGGTCTTGGCGAGCCAATCGGCGCGAGGGGGTGTGAAGATGTCGATTCCCACAAAATCTTCGAGGGCCAGGGCGGAATGCGGCATGTGCGGAGGAATGCACAGAAATTCGCCCGCGCGCAGGAGGATTTCGCGGCCATCGATGGTGAATTGAAGCGCGCCCGATTGCGCGTGGGAAATCTGCTCGTTGAAATGGCTGTGCATCGGAACCACGGAGCCTTTCTTCAGAAGAACCCGTGCAATCATGATCTGATCGCCCACCACCAGTTGCCGGTCGAACAGGGGATTCACAGTTTCAATCGGGACGTCCTCCCACCTGATGTGCTTAAGCTCGGATTTGGATGCTGCGCTCGCGGTTGCTGGATCGCTCATGCTGCATATCTTAAAGGAAGCGGGAGAACGGATGGGGCCGAAACTTCGACTCGCGAGGGAATCCGACGCCGATCAGGTGCTCAACATCTATGCGCCAATCGTGCGCGAGACGGCGATCTCATTCGAGCTTGCGCCCCCGGGCGTGGACGAAATGCGGGAGCGCATTCGAAATATTCTGGCCAGCCACGCTTGGCTGGTGTGCGAGGACGCGCAGGCGATTGCCGGATACGCCTATGCAAGCAAGTTTCGGCCGCGCGAAGCATACCAATGGACGGCGGAGGTGACAGTCTACGTGCATCCGGCTCAACAGCGAAAAGGCATCGGCACGGCACTGTACGGCTTGCTCTTCGAAATTATGCGGCAGCAGGGTTTTTGTACCGCCATTGCGGTTATCGCTTTGCCGAATCAGGCGAGCGTGCAACTGCACGAACGCCTTGGCTTCAAATCAATCGGCATTTTCGAGCGCGCCGGCTATAAGCTCGGGCGTTGGCACGACGTAGGATGGTGGCAATTGGAATTGCAGAGCCATCCTTCAAATCCGAATCCGCCGCGATCGATTGCCGAGATACTTGAGGTGCGGCCTACTTGAACTGCATCCCCCGAAGCGCGCCGTCTGCGGCCGCGTGGTTCTCGAAGGCGGCATACTGGATTGCAACCTTCCTTCCGTCCTCTGCGCCGCAGACGAACTCTGGAGCGCCGCCACTAATGAGGACGCGTGCCGGATCAGGCAATGTGACTTCAACAGCCTCGGACGCAGTCTCCACTCTGAATCCTGTAATCTTCCCGGAGACGCATTCCACCTTACGAAGCTGGCCTTCTATGTAACGGATGTGATCGCCAGGCTCGATAAATGGATTCCAGTCGTTAGTCCCATGTGGCTTCCGCGTTGTAATCATCTGTAAGTTCCCATTTACATCATGGGATAACTGAACCGCTAAGTCTGTATCAGCAACATACGCCAATCGGGCGGCGGAAGCGCGCTCCTCCGCCGTTACTGCGTAACTCATCGCTTTGGCCGCCGCATCCTCTGCCTCTTTGCGCTGATCCGTCTCAGTGAATGCGGACGCCATGGCTGTCCAATACCCATATGCTCGTCCCGCTGCCACCGGCCGCATGGCGCGAAACTGCTCCAGCGCCGCCGCATAATTTCCGCGGTTCGTCTCCAGCAGTCCGAGCTTATACCTGGCATCATCAAAATCGGGCTTCAGTTCAATAGCTCGTCGCAGTGCCGCGCTAATTTCGTCCCGCGGCACGCCGGCATCTTCCGCCAAAATCGCGTAACGGTAGCACAGCCTCGCATCTTGAATCCCCAAATGCATGGCCCGCTTCCATTGATCGCGCGCCCTGTTCCGATCGCCTTTCAGAAGCGCAATGGTTCCTAGCGCTGCTGCTATCGCCGGGTCATCGGGCCGCTCGTTCGCCAGCCTCTGATACGCCGCCTCCGAACGGTTCAAGTCCCGGGACGCCAGTAGCAAATCCGCCAACAACCGGTCCGAGTCAAACCTGGCCAACTGGGAAACCTCAACATGGAGACCGACGCTCGGAATACCTGGAAGCGCCACACCGGCTCTCCGTCTCGGCGCCCAATCGCGCAGGTCCGCCATAATGCCATCTATCGGTTTGTTGTAAATGCGAGTAATCGTCCCGATCTCAAACGCTCCGGATGCGGCTGCGTCCAACAACTCGCTAAATTGCGGCGCATATTCCGGCGAGAGGATCAGCATGCTCGTTAATGCCCAACTCTCCGCATAGAAAATGCCCGCTTCCTTTCGATCCGCTCGCATTGGGGAATTCGGCGGCTGCGCGAGCAGCTCGGCCAACGGAATCCAAGGCGTCTGCCGCAACTCTAACGCGCGCATTGGTAGAACGCCTCCAATGACGCATCCCTGTTGACATATGCGAACCGAAGAAAAGAACTCTGCAAGCCCCTCAGCCAACCACGGCGGAAGCCGCACTCGAATGGAATGCAAAACGAGGTGGGCATATTCGTGCGCGGCGATTCCGAACTCGTCCGGACCCAGCGTTGGCATCACAATGTAGTCGGCGCCTTCTCCGCCAACGAAATAAGCGTCCGCGGCGGGCCGTATTTGAAACGGCGCATACTCCTTCGCCGACTGGAAACCGATCACTCGAACCGGGCCATCGCCGTCAACGCCTACGCCCGATTGCTTATGCGCAATGGGATCAAAGAACGCCCGCAACTGCTCAAACCAAAGCGCGGCAGACCGCCCGTCGCGTTCGCCTGTCTGGGAGTAGACCTCAAAATGAGAACTCCGGACCAGCGTCCACTCCCTATCTGAAGCCGCGCACACAACCGGCAAATAGATCGCCAGTAGAACCACCGCTGTGCGCTTCACGCCAAAACGATAACAGATCCAGGCGGGAATGCGCCGCAACTCGCGCTCGCCGCTTACTGAATTGGTCTAACCGGCCGCACCGGTCTGAACCGCGACAGCCCAAGCTTCTTACGCACCGTCTCCAAAATCTCCTTCGCATCCTTTTGCAGCGCGGCGGAGCGCGGGTCCGCTTGTGGCGAGCAGCTTATATCCGGCGAGCGGTCGCCGTTAAACTCGACATACAAACTCGAGCCGAACGAGACACTCTTGGGACAGTGCTGCTCCGGCAGTGCGCTCAGCGTACCAGCGGCTTTCACATCGCGCATGAGCTGTTCGCACAACTGGGCGTCGAGCTTGGTCGTCTGCGGTTCGGCGTTGCGCTGCTCGACCGTGGCATTGCCGGCCTCGTCAACCGTGATCGTCGCACCTGGCCGGTTCGTCGAGCCGGAATCGATCACCGATACCTGCGCCGAACTGGCTGGCAGAGTCATAGGCAGACAGAGAAGAACGAGCGCGCGTGCAAAGAAAGTTTGCACAATTTTATTATCCCCCCCGCAACTGCCACCGCGCCATCGCGGACCAAAGATTCCATCCGCACGCCTACTGTGCGGCGAGCGCAAATCGCACTGCGGCTTCTACGTGGAGCGCTAGCGTATTGAACATCGGAAAATCGGGACGGTCCGATTGCGCGATCAGCAATGGGATCTCTGTGCAGCCCAATATGACGCCCTCAGCTCCGCGAGCACGGAGTGCATCGACGCTATTTAAATAGAATCCCTTCGCATCTGCCGTGAAAATTCCGCGGCAAAGCTCATCGAAGATAATGCGATCTAACTGATCCCGCTCGTCTTCGGGAGGAACTAAAATGTCGATTCCGAACTTATCGACATAGCGGCGCTTGAGAAAATCGAAAGACATGACGGGCTTCGTTCCGAGAAGCGCGACGCGCTGCAAACCCTGGGCCCGGATCGCTTCGGCTGTGGGATCGACAATGTGCAGAAAGGGAATGTGGACCGCCGACGCATAACGATCGGCCACCCGGTGCAGCGTATTGGAGACGCAGAGCAGCAGGTCCGCTCCGGCTCGCTCAAGATTTTGCGCTTTTTCGGTGAGATACGCTGCCGCTTCGTCCCAGAGATTGTTGCGAACGAAATGCTCGCTGGTCGCAAAATCCATCGAGTAAAGCAGGATTTGGCCGGTGTGCCATCCGCCGAGCCGCGCGTTCACGGCCTTGTTGATGCGGCTGTAATATTCAGCCGTCGCTTGATCGCTGCTTCCGCCCAGAATGCCGATCGTCTTCATGCGGTTATGCCCACGATACGATAAGCGCTTACTCATCCGCCATGAAAATCAAACCCGCACTCCTTCTTCTTTTCGAATTTGCATTCGCAGCAGCCGCGGCACAGGGGCAACATTGGGTCGCGACATGGGCCGCGAGCCCCTCGCCTCAACTAGCGGACGAAGCGAAGATACGGGCGGACAAACTGGAGTTTCAAAACCAGACGCTTCGCGAAATCGTGCACACCAGCATCGGAGGCGACACCGTCAGAGTTCGGCTCTCCAATGCATTCGGAAAAACGCCCGTCGAAATCGACGCGGTCCACATTGCTCAGCGCGCCGAAGGATCGGCCATTGTCTCGGGGTCCGATCGCGTTCTAACATTCAGCGGCCGCCCGGCAGTTACAATTCCGTCGGACGCTCCGGTCCTGAGTGACCCCGTGAAACTGACCGCGCCGGCAGCGGGCGATCTAGCTATCAGCATCTTCCTCGCGAAACCGGCTGCCGGAGCCGGCATTCATTACTCGGCGCAGCAGACATCTTATATCGGAAACGGCGATCTCACCGGCGCTGTATCGATGGCCCAAAACGCCACCATTACGTCCTGGGTATTTCTGGCGGGAGTTGACGTACTCGCACCGGAATCCGCAGCCACAGTGGTTGCGTTCGGGGATTCGATAACCGACGGCGCGCGTTCGACAATGGATGCCAATCACCGCTGGCCGGATATTCTCGCCGGCCGCTTGCTCGCACAGCATGGGCGTAGGCTCGGCGTGGTAGATGCCGGCATTGGCGGCAACCGGATTCTGCACGACGCCTCCGGTAATGTTGAATTCGGCGTCAATGCGTTGGCGCGCGTTGACCGCGACGTGCTCGCGCAACCAGGAGCCAGGTATGTGATCGTGCTGGAAGGCATCAACGACATCGGTCACGCGGGCACCTCGGCGCCGGATTCGGAAACCGTGAGCGCGGCGGACATCATCGCAGGACTCAAACAGATCATTGAGCGCGGCCACGAGCACGGCCTGAAAGTGTTCGGTGGAACTCTGACCCCCTTCGCGGGCACGATCTTTCCCGGATACTACACGCCTGAGAAGGACATCAAGCGTAAAGCGGTCAATGAATGGATTCGCACGAGCCACGCTTTCGATGGCGTAATTGACTTCGATAAAGCCATCCGCGACCCCAGCAACCCGGATCGCATGCTGCCGGCGTACGACGGAGGCGACCACCTGCATCCGAGCGACGCCGGCTATAAAGCGATGGCCGATGCGATCGAGTTGTCGCTGTTTCGTTGAGGTGGCGCTGCGCGGCGACTGGCGAATTCGCATATAATGCTGCCCAGGGAATTGCATCATGAAAGAACAAGAAAATATTGCGCTGGTTCAGCGGATGTATGAAGCCTTTGGCCGTGGAGACATTCAGACCATCGTGGAAAACCTGACAAGCGATGTCGAGTGGATCGCGGAAGGCCCATCCTCGGTTGCCTACTTCGGCACGATGAAGGGACCGGCCGAGGTGAAGTCGAAGTTCTTCGGCGGCCTTGCGGGCACCCAAGAAAACATGAAGCTCACGCCCGAAGACTTCATTGCCCAGGGCGACGGGGTGGCGATGTTCGGACGCTATAGCGCGAAAGTAAAGACTACGGGCAAACGGTTTGACGCTACGCTAGCGCACTTGTTCAAGATTCGTAACGGTAAGGTTTCGAAGTTTGTGAACGTGGGCGATACGGCCGCGGTTGCGGAGGCGTATAGCGGCGCGGCTGCGGCTGGGCGTTAGGCGATTGCCGCTTCAAGGTCGCGCGGCTTTTCGGCCGAAGTATCGAGCCGCAGTTGCCTCGCTTCCCCGTTCTGGTTGAACTTCACCGAGACCAATTTCGAAATTCCCGGTTCCTGCATCGTGACGCCGTAGAGCGCCTGGGCGGCTTCCATCGTGCGCTTCGCGTGAGTAATAACGATGAACTGCGTCTGATCCGCCATATCGCGCAGCAGGCGCGTGAGGCGTTCGATGTTCGGCTCGTCGAGCGGCGCGTCCACCTCGTCGAGAACGCAGAAGGGACTGGGCGTGTACTGAAAGATCGCCATCAGCAAAGCCATGGCGGTCAAGGATTTCTCGCCGCCCGACAGCAACAGGATGCTTTGCAGTTTCTTGCCGGGTGGCGAGGCGACGATATCGATTCCGGATTCGGCAACGTTCTCCTCATCGTTCAGACGCATCTCGCCGATGCCGCCGCCGAACAGCGTATTGAACAGCTCGCGGAAGTTCGCGTTGATGGCGTGAAAAGCTTCAGAGAAGCGCTTGCGTGATTCACCGTCAATTTCGTGAATCAGCTTTTCCGTATCGCGAATGGAATCGAGCAGGTCCTGGCGTTGCGCGCTCAAAAAATCCTGCCGCTGCTGCGCTTCTTCGTACTCTTCGAGCGCCTGCGGATTGACCGGCCCCAGCGCCTCGATCTTCCGCCGCACTTCCGCGTACTTGGCGTCAATGTCCTGAAGTGTTGCATCGTCGGCGATGGTCTCGGCGCCTTCGATGAGCTGCGCGAGCGTGGTGCCGAGCTCGCTTTGGCAGGTCTCTTCCAGATGCTTCAGATCGGATTCAGCACGGGCGAGTGAAACTTGCAGCTCTGAGCGCCGCTCCTGAGAGGTTTGCGCGCGCTGCCGCAGTTCCCTGAGCTCCTCGTCGAGAGCCGCCAGGCGGGCGCGCAACTCGGTTTCGCGTTCGGCCAACCCGTTCACATCTGCTTCCGTCGCGCCAATCGAGTTCTTCAGCTCGGCGCTTTTCGTTTCGAGCTGGACATTGCTGTCCACCAGATGGCCCCGTTCCGTGCTCAGGCGCTCGGTTTCCTGGGCGAGATGCGCCTGCCGCTGAGCGGCCTCGCGAACCTGGGATTCAATGCGCGAGCAATGCTCGGCGAGCGATCGGCGGCGCTCCTCCAGACTAGCCAATTCAGCACGTACGCTCGAGTGCTCCTCGGTATTGCGCGATACCTCCAATTGCAATCCGCTGAGTTGTTCACGGGCAGATTCGAGCGCCTGCTCTTTCCCGAGGCGGCGCTCTTCACACATCTGCAGTGCGCCGCGGTCGCGCTCGGCATTCTCTCTAAGCTGCACGCGATCCTTCGAGAGCGTGTCCAATTCAAGCCGCGCCCGGGAAAGCCGCGATTGCGAGCGCTGGAATTCCTCGGCCAGCTTGCGGGTCTCATGATCGAGCGCCAGCACGTCCTTCTCTTGCGTCTGTTGTTGCGCGCGCACGCGCTCGAGTTCTTCGGCCAACTTGGCGATGTTGCGCTCGAGTTCGGCGAGGTTTTTCTGCGCCGACTCCAACTCATTGCGCTTCTGCTTCTCTAATTGCGAAAGGTCGCGCAATTCGCGCTTGAGCGCCAGAGGTCCGGCGCCGCTCTTCTTGCCGCCGCTGACGGACTGCCCGTGATAGTTGACGCCATCGGTAGAAAGAAACCAACAATGCGGGAACTGGACCGCCATTTGCCGCGCAATCGAACGGTCGTTAGCGACATAGCAATAGGAAATGCGCGGCAGCAGATCCAAAGGAATATTCGCAACGCCGTTCGTGAAGCGAAGCGAGTCGCTAAGGGGCGTAAGGGCGCCGGCTTGGATCGCGGGACGCGGCAGTTCGCTTGTGAAGCCGGCGGATTCAAGCACATCTTCCACCAGGAACGTCGCGCGCCCCTCCATTTCACCGCGCATCAACTCAATGCCGTGATCGGCCTCCGCCCAATCGCGAACGACCACGTATTCAAGCTCGTCGTGCAGAAACTCCTCCACCGCTTTTTCGAGCTGAGGGTCCACATCGAGAAAATCGGCGAGCACGCCGATAGGGTGCAGATCCTGTGCCTTGCCACGCTCGACCGCGGTAAACAGGCGCTTGACCGTTTCCGTGGTGTAGCTGCGGTGGAGGATAACTTCCTCGAGCGAATCCTTGCGCGCTTTGATGCGGGAATAGTCGCTCTGCATGCGATCCAGAGCCTGCCGGCTTTCGTTCAGCGTGGCGCGCTTTTCCTGCAGATCCTCCTGCAACGTATTGCGCTGGTCCGTGAGCGAGATGAGCTCGGTCTGTCGGGCCGCGAGGCGCTCGGACAGTTCGGCCTTGACTTGCTCCAAACGTGACAGGTCGCTCACGGACTGCTGTTCCTCGCTAGCTGCGCGGGCGGCGTCCCGATCCACTGAGGCAAGCTGGGCATCGATGTGAGTCAGGCGATTCTTGAGCCCCGACGCCTCGCCAAGCAGAAGAATTACCTCTTGGCGGGCGCCCTCGAGATTCCGCTCATGTTCGGCAAGACGATCTTGCGATTGCTGCCGTTCCCCCGACTTGACCTCCAGACGCTGGCGCGCGCCCTCACAATCGTTCGCCAGAGTTCCGAGCTCGGCCGTCTGGTCCTGCAACTCGACAATCCGCTTTTGCTGTTGGGCGTCGAGAGCTTGCGCCTCCTGCGCCCCCGAATCAAGGCGCTGATCGATTTGCTGGATCTGCTTCAGTTGGTATTCGAGCTGTCCGCGCGCCCGCTCGGCCTCGAGCTGCAGATCGGCGAGCTGCTGCCGGCTCGCCGTGAGTTGCTCTTCGTTGGCATAAGAGGCCTCGAGAACGCCGGTCTGATCTGTTTCGCGCGTTGTGATGGCGCCCTGCACTTCTTCTAAAGCAGCAGACGCGAGGTTCAGCTCAATGGCGATTTTGGCCGTCTCGCGCTCGAGCATGCGGAAGCGCGCCGCCAGCACCTGGCGCAGATACGCCGTGGCTTCTGCTTTCAGCTCGCCATAGCGCCTGGTTTTAGCGGCCTGTCGCTTGAGCGAGTTCACCTGGCGCGTGACTTCTTCGAGAATGTCGAAGACGCGAGAGAGGTTCTGCTTGGCATTTTCGAGTTTGGCTTCGGCAAGCCGCTTGCGCGTCTTGAATTTGGTGACGCCTGCGGCTTCTTCGATGACGTTGCGCCGATCCTGAGGCTTATTACTGAGAATTTGACCGATGCGGCCCTGCTCGATAATCGCGTAGCTTTCCGGACCCAAGCCCGTGCCGAGGAACAGATCCTGAATGTCGCGAAGCCGCGCCGTGCGGCCATTTATGAGGTATTCGCTTTCGCCGGAGCGATAGAGGCGGCGCGTGATGGTGATCTCGCCACTGCGCTCAGCGGTTTTCACGGCTTCAGTCTTGAGCGGCGCGTGCTCGGCGTGGGAGTGGGCTTCCCCTGCGGAGCCGTTCAGGTGTGCTGCTGCCGGCTGTGGCGAGGGGTGTTCGTGGCTTCGTACGCTCGCCAGCGCCCGCTCATCCGGAACCAGCGTCATGGTGACAGACGCCATGCCCAGAGCCTTCCGGTCGCGTGTCCCGGCGAAAATCACGTCCTCCATCCGGGAGCCCCTCAGGGATTTGGCGGACTGCTCCCCTAGAACCCAACTGATGGCGTCGCTCAGGTTCGATTTGCCACAGCCATTCGGGCCGACAACGGCAGCAATACCGCTGCCGTTGAACTTCATTTCCGTGCGGTCGTAAAAAGACTTAAAGCCTTGGATCTCGACGCGTTTCAGCTTTAGCAACGAGAGAGTACCCTTCCTATCCTAGAAGATATTCTCGGGGGCTGAGTCCATCGTACTAGGGGCGGAAGGAGAAGTAAAGCACCACGAGGCGAGATGTCGCCCCGTGCCCGTCGTGGAACCCTACATATAGTATTAACTTGCCGCTGCAGCAGAGCTGAGAGCAGAGGAGATTTTACTCCAGAGCGTGTTCATGCTCGATTTCACGCCGGTCAGAATACTGATTGTAGAAATAGCGATAAATCCGAGCAGGAGAGAATATTCGACCAGGTCCTGGCCATCAGTCTCCGACCAAAGGGCGGCCAGCGAAGTTGCTAAAAATTGGATAGCGTCCATAGGTTTATCCCTTGTGTTTGACGAAATACGTACCTGCTTAAATATCGGCCAGGATGCCAGCAAGGTTTAGGGCCAGCCAAGAAAAAGGTGCTTCTCAATGGCGTACGTGGTGAATGAGGGCGCAAAGGTCTATTGGCATCAGCACGGAAGCGGGCCGCCCGTGTTGCTGATCATGGGCCTGAGCTTTACGCACGAGATGTGGTTTCGGGTACGGCCTGCGCTCGACGGCGAATATCGGACTATCGTATTCGACAACCGGGGCATGGGCCGCAGCGATGTGCCGCGTGGGCCATATTCGATGCGGCAAATGGCGAGCGACGCGCGGGCGGTGTTGGATGCGGCCGGCGTGGAATCGGCCCACGTCATCGGAGCTTCGATGGGCGGTATGATCGCCCAGGAACTCGCGTTGCGGCATCCGCGGCGGGTCCGAAGCCTGTTGCTAGGGTGCACCTCTTCGCGCGGGCTCTTGGGAAAATGGCCGGAGTTTCAGTATGGACCGCGCCAGTGGAAGGGAAGATCGCGGGAAGAGCGCGAGCGTTCCCTAAGGCCGCTGTTATACGCCGAGACCACCTCGCCCGCCCGCGTCGAAGAGGATATTCGCGTCCGATGTAGCTGCACCTGGTGCTACAAAGGGTTCCTGAACCAGTTCGCGGGCATCCTGATGTGGAGCGCGTACCGGCGCCTACCCAACGTCAAGGTGCCGACTCTGGTGGTGCATGGCGATCAGGATCGATTGGTGCCGCCGGAGAACGGGAGGATCGTTGCCTCGAGAATACCCAGTGCACGGTTCAAGCTGATTCAGAATGCAGGGCATATCTTGATCACGGATCAGCCGGAGGTCTGCGTGGACACCATCCATGAATTTTTGAGGGAGCAGAGCGGGTAGGATTGTGTTCTGTGGACTGGTCGCGTATCCCCGTGCCATGGCGGAGAAGCGGCCCGTTTTTAAGATGTGGCTCCCCTCTCGACGCCGAGACGGCTGAGGCGGCCTCGTCGCACGCGATACTTCTCGATCCTCTCGCATAGGAAAGGAGGATTCGATTAAGCGGCATCATCGCATTGAGGCTACGATGAGCGCCGCCAAACCTGAGGTATCGCCGGTTAGAAAATTCTCGCGAGACGCCGCGGTCATTTGATCGCGAGTTATGTAGCTCCAGTCAATCACGAAACCGGCATGGAGCCCAAGCTCGCGAATAAACTCTCTTTGGGCACGACCGTTGCCTTCGCGGAATGGGTGTGCGGCATTGATTTCGCCCAGGAAGAATCCGGCCTCGCTCGCGAATAAGCCGCGATCTGTCGTCCGGAGATAATTCTCGGTGGCCAATCGCTGAAATAAATCTTTCAGTGCGGCTGGGACAAAGTCAGAGCTCGCAAAAAGATGGCCCTCCTTCGAAATATTTACGGTCCGAAACTCGCCGGCCCAACTAAAAAAACTCCTGAAAAATATGCCCGTGGATCGCTTTCAGGTGCACCAGGTCGAAGTTGCCGATAAGCGGCGGATCAACGAGCTCAATGATCCGACGCGAGGTTGCCTCGGCTTCAAAACGGGACAAGAGATCGTGCTCGCGGATGTCGCGAAGGTTCTTAAGAACGTCCGTTCCGGGATACAGGTACGGGTCCGTACTCTGTGTCATGCAGCGCGTCGATCTCCGCTCCCATCTGTTCGAGTGTCAACTCGCCGTCAATGTAGCGGCGATAAATGGAATGTGCTTCAGGACCAGGCTCAAGTCCCTCCAGACGAACCGAAGATAAAGCCTGCCGCACGGTGTCAAGACGTCTCGTACGTTCTTGCTCAGTGATGTTCGTCGTTAGCGGCACAGACATCTATCCACAATTTTAACAACGAAAAAAGGGGCACGTTTGTTCGCTTTGGGGCGATATAGAGCGAGTAAGTTTGCCTCTCCGACATGGATTCGAACCACGATTAAGACGCGACTTTAGAATCTGTAAGTTGCAGATTTTAAAAGGCCACAAAAAGCCAAAAAGCCTCAAAATCCCTACATCGGTACAGTCTGGGACGTCTCATGGCCTCTCATGCTCAATCGGAACTCTCGTCTATCGACCAAGCTTGAAAATCGTTCGGATGTTTTCGCATCCATTCCTGACGGAAGCGTTTTGCGTTCGCTAACGCTTCGTCTTCAGTACGTCCCGTGGCTTCGAAGCACTGTGAGCCCAGAGTCGCGTCATTGGCAATGAAACGGGGGTACTGAGCATTCTCTTCGGGTTCAACGAAGACACGGTGTCCATTTCGCGCCAAATGGCAGACGCGAAGAGGCATCCCAAGCCCGCGACTCATGCTAATCATTATGGCCTGCTGACTGTCGCCAGATCACGCGCGGAACGGGATTCGGGGCGAGATCGCGCCTGCTTCGGTTATGCTACGCTGTCACGATGGCAAAACTCATGGTCTACAGCTTCAAGAGTTGGGACGGCCCGAGCGGAACCTTCATAACGTCTAGCCGTATGGGTACGAAAGCCTTCATCGAAAGAATTCGCGCAACGCTCATTGAGAGCAGCGCAGTCGAAATTGACGAATCTGAACTAGAGCCCGGTGAAGAGTTCACCCGCATCGACTACACCGCGACGAACGTACGTGATCTATGACGAGACGGCAAGTAATACTCACGGCGTCAGGCATCGCTTCACCCGCGTTTCTAAACCCGCAGATAATTCCCGGCGACTTCACACAAGGAATGTTGAATGGCCGTGGATGGAACCGCTTACCCCTTGGGCAGAAGACCTGCTTCCTGCTTGGAATGACTGAGGCACTCATCTTCGTCCGGGCGGCGGAAATGGCATTGAATTCTGAAGCTCGTAAAATACACGAGGCGATAATAGACCCCTTCGACTTGCCCACCGTTAACAATGATGAACTGGCTGGGAAAGTTGATAATCTGTACACCGATGCCGCCAACGCAAACATTCCTGTAATAGAAATTGTGACTGTGGCTTCGATGGTATTTCGAGGGAAGAAGCAGAGCGACATAGATGACTATATTACGACATTGCGTGCGTCCAGGAGCGCCATAAAATGAACTTGATTTTCATTTTGACTAGGCATGGAAGCCCTCCGCTGTCTTTCCATTGTCCGTCCGGTCCAAGTTTCACCTTCCCAAATCTTCCAGACTCAACAACGGCCATGCGCGACCTATCAGCCGAACCCTGACACTTGATACTCTGACAAAATGCCCCTGCAACCCAAATCTTTTTCGACGATTCGACCATAGAGATTTACACTCCGCCGCTACCCAGGGTCGCAGCGCGCCTCCGCCTCGTGCGCAAAATCACGAAGGCACTCAATGAGGCGTTTCCTGCCTTCGAATCCGAGGCTAAGCGATAGTTACCAAGCGGCTGCCATATCGATATTGCACGCTCCCGCGGCTCAGGCGTTTTAGAGCGCCGAATCAGACGCGAGCGAGTCGATGCAATCGGTGAGTAAGAAGCGCTGAAAGAGCGTTCGTTCTTTGACCCGTAGCGAAAGCAACGCTTCCCCTGCTCATGCAGCCCGCACAATATCAACGGACGCGAGCACCTCAAAGCCCGGAGGGAGCATAGGCATCTCAGCTCCGATCCATTCTTTTGTGATGGTATGAACCCCAAAATAGCTCTTCAACCAAACGCCGAAGTCCTCACTTACCCTAGCAACAACGATTCCACAGGGGACGGGCTTGTCTTGGGCTCCCTGATAAACAGGGTCGCACCGCCACGTCCGCCCTTCCCGACTCCATGAAATGGGTGCCTGAGGCCAGTAAGTTGAGCGGTGTCTCGTACAGAGTATGATATTGTCGCCGGGTCGAGGGTGTACACGGTACACGCCGCTTACAGATATAGGATTCGATCTGATGATTTCACCCTTGACAGGGGACAAAATAGTGATGCCGAGCCCGAGCATGTAATCAATGAATATTGCATTCTGGTCTTTGATTTGCGCAACTAAGTCCGGCTCAAACTTTCCGATTGAAACTCCGACACTTTCGAGCAGCCATTCACCTTGGCCTCGAATGTCGGGATTGGGGTCAAGCATTCCAATGACCACTCGTTTCACACGGCGAGTTATCAGCAATTGCGTACACGGCATCTTCTTGCGGGTTGTGCATGGTTCCAATGTTGTATATACAGTGGCGCCAGCCGCATCGCCCGGCCTCAGTTTCGACATTGCCGACTCTTCTGCATGAGCATTCGGAACTTCTTCGCGGAATCCGGTACTAAGCACAAATCCCTCGCGCGCAACGACTGCGCCCACTAGAGGATGACAGCGACCATCTTCCTCGGATTTGCTTTGTTTGCTGATCTCTACAGCGAGATTCATCAGTTCCCGTTCAGAACAAGGATGGGGAGAATGCAACATATATAACGTAATATGTTATCGCACATCCTTATTATGTCTTCGTTTCCATTCCGAAAACGCCTCAATCAGCAGCGCAGATTGAGTAATCCCGTGCATCACGGCGGTGACTTTGAAATCTCGCTTGACCTCTGCCGGTACGCGAAAATTGAGCGCTACGGCTCCGCTACCCGATGAGGCTTTCTCTGATGTACGTGGTTCTGATTGCTTGCGCATGTCTGCAAACCCGAGTCTAGCACGCAAGCACAAAAGCACGCAAGAACGGCGTTCGTATTGTCGATATGGTTCTCAGGAGGCAATCACGATGATCCAATACACGATAGTTCAAGAGACATGCGAAGATGCGCTCTTCATGGGCCGGTATGAGGCGAAACATTAGAATAGTTACAGCCGGGCGCCACTGTCGCGGTCTATCCTCTAGAGACGTGGGAACGGGAGCGTTCTGTAGCCGATTTCAAGATTTTGGTATGTGAGACCGGCGAAGGATTCTTTTATGCGTCGGCGGATGAGGTTGAGGGCTTCTCTGAAGACATTGTGGTCGCTCAGCCGCTCAAATAAAAATAGCGCCGACGTGGCCACATACTAAAACGGATGAGCCCGTTATCATCATCACGGTGAATGACATCTGTCGTCGTTCGCGGTATCGGATCAGGCCGAGTGGTTCCACTGCGGGCGATGATAAACTCAACCTGCTTTCGATTTGGCCCCATAATGAACCGCTCAGAGTTTACCGCCACGTTCTGATTGATAGTGCGGATTTCCTGCTTACTGGCGGTCTGATACGAGAACTGAAACTCCGGAGCCGTCATTCTTAAACATAGTTGTCTCGTCAAAGGGAAATATTTCGTAGCCCCTATCGCAGCTATTCCGATAGCACCGGGATTGCTACGCGGTGGAACTACGGTAAAAGGATAATCACAAATGATGAAACCAGTGTTCCGGGGCGAAACCAAAACCTCCCAGTTGAATCTTTCAATCCATCGCGCGAGGAAAGCGACTCCCTTCATCATGTATTCCAAGAATGGTCTTTCGGTAACAGTGACATATACCTCATCCTTTGCCTCGACTAGCGATTGGGCTGTAATCTTCTCTGGTAATGTTTTTCCGGTGTGTTTATGGTATCGTTCCAACAGTTCGCTCGCTCGCTCGACATCACTGAAGCCCAGCCGTAAAATCTCCTCACCCATCGCTCTAAAATTCGCAATGGTCATGTCGCGAAATGATGGGCTTCGAGTGATCTGCTGAGCTATGAAAATCGAGAATGATTCTCGCCATTCTCGGTCGAACGGAAAGCGCTTTTGGAACAGACGAATTGCCGTCGCAGCTTCTCCATCGAGCTTGCTCAACCATTCCGATTCGATGAAGGAATTTCTCGTGTCTTCAGGATCGATAGTGTACAGATCATTCTCAACACATATGTGCTTCGGGTGAACCTTTCGATATTGCTGGAGATGCCGGTCATATAACCAAAGCTTCTCGTCTACATCAGCAAAGCCCTTCTGATATGTCTCAGCCACGTAGTGATGACGTTTTGGCGGATTTTGCCTGTTCGCTCCCAAGTTTCTAACCATCGTATCGGTTCTTGCTTTTCTCTGATCTACTTGGTTGGACGCGCGTCAACTTTGCGTACACGTGCCGCGCGGCGCTCTCCGATATTCTCATCGAGCAGTGGCCGCGCTTGAAGCGCGTCTCAGGCTTCTCGTCTCTGATTACGTCCGGCTCGTAAGCGAATAGCGCACGGACCTTGTTGGCGCACAGGTGCCATAATTCCGCGATCTCTGAGGGGGGGTATAGTGACGTTCATCAAACATTTGACCACGCCGTCTGACAGCCGCGCTGGAGCCTCCAACAGCGCGAGAAAGGGCTGGCCAATGTGGCCGTGGCTCAGCGGGCGATTCTAACCGCATTCCTGCCCCTCGGGAACGGCATTTAAACACCCTACAACGAGCCCCAAACTCCGACGAAGACCGCCTAAACAAGACGGAACCGAGCAGGAACATAGCGGCCACGGGGTTTGCCAGTCAGTTCTTGTACGCAGTTGCGTTCGAACCGGCGCTACCAATTTCCCGACTTATTCAGACTGTACGATAACCCAGGTAAGAGCCCAAGCGTCTTTGCGCCGGTCGTTCGCGCCTGCGTGTCGAGGAACTTCCTAGCGCATTCCGCAATGGTGCGGCCGTTAAACTCTCCCCTTTCGACTGTCGGATGAGTGTGGCGCGAAGTGCCTCAGCTTTTCGCACGTCGCTTGCTCTCGTACTCTGGCGCGGCACGGGATCGCCGGATGGAATCCGCCCAACAATCCAGATTGGGAAAGGGCATCAAAGAAGTAGCGTCGGGTCTCGGCATTCAGCTTCATTTTCTGGACGGAACACGAAGCCGCGTGACGCTTGTACGACGCAAGCGATTCGTTAGATCTCACACCTTAAATGTACCGATCACCGGCCAAATCCTGTACAAACTACAGATTCTAAACGTTTGACTCCCCAGTCTGGACACGTTTCGAACTTATGCAGGCCAACTTGCGTTGTAATCGAACGGTGAGGGCCTAACGTTATCAGATTGATGCCAGGAAACGCCGGAAGGGATCTCCGCTGCGCCCCCAGCCTGGACACGTTTCGAACTCAGCTAGCCAGCCTAATTTCGAAGTGAAAGCGATCACTCCGAGTCGCGTAACGCGACGTCTAACCTAACCCAACAGTCAGCCCGCACTCCGAATCTCATCCAACTGCCCCGCGCCCTCGGGCAGTTCTTTTTCCCAAAGGACATTCTATGACTCCACTCAACGCGGCAATCGCGTGGATTGGCAGGGGCTTTTGCCCGGTGCCTATTCCCCACCGATCCAAGAAACCGGTCTTGCATGGCTGGGAAAGGCTGGAAATAACGCACGATGTCGCGTCGCGATACTTTTCAGACCGCCCTCAAAACGTCGGCGTGTTGATGGGTGACAAGTTCGGAAGCACTGATGTGGACTGCGACTGTGTGGAGGCCGTTGCAGCAGCCCGCGAACTGCTGCCCGAAACAGGCCTGATTTTCGGAAGGCAATCCAAACCGTTCTCGCATTTCTTCTATCGCACAGATCCGCCAGTCCGTACGAAGAAATGCATAGACCCGGTTGATCGCAAAACGCTAGTCGAGTTGCGCGGATTGTCTTCCGACGGATCAATCGGCTTGCAAACTGTCGTTCCGCCGAGCGTTCACGAATCGGGGGAGACTATCAGGTTCGAGACCAGGTTCGACGGCTTACCGGCAAACGTTGATGCGGACGTTCTTGTCTCAGCAGTTCACAAAACTGCAGCTGCGGCACTTCTTGTTCGTCATTGGCCCGCCGAAGGATCGCGGCATGTTGCGTTCCTGGCCCTCGCTGGCGTACTCGCACGCGCAGAGTGGCCGGTCGAGAATGCGAAAGCGTTCCATCCAGCGCTGTACAGGTGTATTTGGGCCGCACACGCCGATCTTAGAGCCGCCGACTCGGAAGTCCAGTCCACATTCGAGAAGCATTCGGTTTCCAGCGAAATAACCGGCATACCAACACTGAACGGGCTGTTCGACAAGAAGATAGTGGATAGCGCCCTTCGATGGTTGGGGATTGAGCTACGGCGCGAATACCTTTGGAATGACACCGGTAACGCGGATCGCTTGGCCGACTTGCACCGGGACGAACTGATCTATTGCACTGAAAGACAAGGCTATTACGTTTGGACGGGCTGCCGCTGGCAATTCGATTACTTTCTTGAGGTCGAGAAACGTGATGAACAGGCGATGCTCGCCGCCTTCCCAGAAGCCAAACACATCACGGATGCTGACAGACGCAAGACCTTCTTGAAATTCATCAATAACTCGCTGTCCCGAACCTCGCTGGCGAACATGATCCATCTCGCCAAGAAGAAGGTTCGAGCGGTCAGCGCGATCGATTTTGATCGTGACCCGTGGCTGCTAAATACCCAAAACTGTACCGTGGATCTTCGAACAGGAGCTTCACGGCCTCACAACCCCGATGATCTGTTGACCCGGTTAATCCCACTCCGCTACGATCCGCGTGCTGGGTGCCCACAATTCATGAACTTCCTATATCGAATCATGGGAGCCCACCCGAATGCTTCTGAAAGCGAGAATCGCAGCGCCGCACAACTTGTCTCCTATCTCCAGAAGGTGTTCGGTTGCGCCGCGACGGGAAAGCCCGAAAAGCTCCTCTTCGTCTTCCACGGTGGAGGTTCCAACGGCAAAACGACGCTGCTCGAAGTGATCCGAGACGGGCTGGGTGACAGAGAATACGCTGGCCAGATCCAAGTCGACAGCTTGATGCTTCGCGCGAACGAGGCGCTGTCAAGCAATGCCGTAAACACAGATGTAGCAGACCTGCAAGGCTGCAGATTCGTGTCCTCGAGTGAGGTGGAGCAGGGTCATCGGCTATCGCTAAGCCGGGTGAAGTATTTGACCGGCATCGGACAAATTAAAGCTCGTCGGTTGCGGGAGAACATGATTGCTTTCCAACCAACACACAAGCTGTTCCTCGACTGCAATCACAGACCCGTGATTACGGACCCGAACGACGCAATTTGGAAGCGTCACGCATGGATGTAAGAAGGTCGCCGACAAGCCACTCTCCGTTGACCCGAATGCGACGGTGCCCGAGGATCTTCTCAATTCATACTTGGCCGGCAACCTGCGCTTCAAGAAGACTTGGCTGCGCCAGCGCGAGGACCTCAAGGATCAGTCCCAATCCGGGCACGACCTGGCGATCGCCAACTTTGGCGTAGAAGCAGGGCTGTCCGAACAGCAGGTCATTGACCTGATAATCCAAAACCGGCGAATTCATGGCCAGGCACAACGAACGCGCCTCGACTACTTCGAGAGAACCATTTCAAAAGCATCCAAGCAAAACGAGAACCCCGCCCCCGCTAAATGCTTTGAGGTTTCGTTTGAGGAACCTGGCCATCCGTTGCCACGAACGAAGCCAGCCTCTCCAATTGCACGGGCCCTACTGTGTGAGCAGATATCAAACGCTATAGGCGTGCGGGTGCTCCGAATTGTGAAGATTGACGGTCAGGAACCAACCTACCGGCTGGAACTCGAAACCACGAAGATCTTGTTCCCCAGCATCGACAAACTCGTCGGCCAGCAGAGTTTCCGCATGAAGATCGCGAGTGCGGTTGATCATCTGGTCCCGAGGATTCAGCCGAAGGTCTGGGATGGTCTCGCTCAGCTGATCCTGAATGCCTTGACAGTCGAGGATGGCGGCGACGAAGCAAATCTCGTGGGCGCCGCGAAGCTCTACGTAGAACGTTATCTGGCCGAAACGCCGTTCATTGACGCCGAGAAAGATCATCCTTATCAGACCCGCTTTAAGCCCGCAGTCTACGAAGGACAGATCGGGATTTGCTCGCACGACCTGCAACAACACATCAACAAAGCGTGGGGCGAGAATCGCCCAATCAAAGAGGTGACTGCGATGCTTTCGGCCCTTGGAGCATCGAGCACCAGGCTCAAGCGGACGCGGTTCCGGGACCAAAGCCGGTGGCTTCTGCCCTCAACTGAGTTCGCTGCTGACGCCTACGTCGGAGCCAGCGAGGAGATGTGCGATGGCAGACCATCCAGATATTGAAGAAGCTCTCAGTGCAATTGGCCAACGGGACCACTCGATTACTGCTGAGTACCGCATCTTCGGACCACCCGGCACCGGGAAGACCACAAACGTAACCCGGCAGATACGCCGCGCCGTCCAGCGGTTCGGCAAGGACTCCGTGCTGGTGACGAGTTTCTCGCGCGCGGCAGCGGCGGAACTTGCTGGGCAGGATCTCCCAGTCAGTTCCGACCGCGTTGGAACCCTGCACTCGCACTGCTGGCACGCACTGGGCCGTCCGGAAATAGCTGAAGTCCGCGTGGAGGAATGGAACCGGGAGAACCCCCATCTGCGGATCACGCCTTTAAGAAAGGAACGAAAACTGGATGGGGAGGAATCCGACGAGGATCTCGGTGAGGATGTGCGAAGCGGCGACTACTGGCTGGGTGAGTTGAATCGGTCTCGAGGAAATTATGCGGTCCATGGAACTTTGGCCGGCAGCACTTCGGGAATTCGCCACCAAGTGGAGCCGGTACAAGACTTCGCGTCGAGTAATGGACTTCTGTGACCTGATCGAGACCGCAGCGCGCGAAATCCGCATCGCGCCGAAGAGGCCCGACGTGGTATTCGCCGACCAAGCGCAGGACCTCAACCCGATGCAGTTAGGCTTGGTCCGAAGGTGGGGAGAGAACGCGCAATACTTCATCGTCGCGGCCGACGATGACCAGACCATTTACTGCTGGTGCGGCGCGACGCCGGATGCGGTGTTGGACCCCGAAATTCCTGAGGACCACAAGATCGTCCTCAAGCAGAGTCACCGGGTTCCGCGTCACGTTCACGCGCGAGCGAACCGGTTAATCCATCAACTTACCCGCAGGCAGGAGAAAGTCTACGATCCGAGGCCCGAAGACGGGAGGTGCGTGGACATCTCGCACGGCGGCTACAAATCGCCTGAGTACTGGATTCTCAAGACGATTATGCAGCACCTCGAGAGCGGACAGAAGGTGATGCTGCTCGCGTCGTGCTCCTATATGCTGTATCCGGTGATCGCGGTGCTGCGGCAATGGGGCATCCCTTTTCACAACCCGTACAGGAAAGCCGTCGGCTTCTGGAATCCACTGCGCCGTGGACGAAAAGGGTCCTCGACGAACCGGATCCTGTCGCTGCTTCGGGGTCGCCCGTGGACACACCGCGACCTCAAGCAGTGGGCAGAGTGGCTTGCACCGAAAGGCAGTCTGCGGGAGGGAGCCAAAGAACTTATCGATGGATTCCACGATTCCTTCCCGGTGACCACAGAGCGGCTCGGCGAATTGTTTGAGGCCACCGCATTTGAGTCTCTTCTGGCAGCGTCGGGTGATCCCAATCAATTGCTCCAATGGTAGATCCGGCGCGTCGCTCCGGAATTCCGTGCGCGTGTGCAGTTTCCGGCGGCTGCGGCGCTGGCCGGCGGGCGAGAGGCGCTAGAGGAATCGCCTCGCGTCATCGTCGGGACCATCCACTCGGTAAAAGGTGGAGAGGCGGATGTCGTCTTCCTTTTTCCGGATATAAGCCCAGCCGGCGACGCCGCTTACCAGAAGCACGGACCGCCAAGAGACTCTGTGATCCGGCTCTTCTATGTCGGCATGACGCGCGCTCGGCACACGTTATACATCTGCCAGAGGGAGACCTCGATGGCGGTGGTGATTTGACCCCAAGTAAGTCCAACAATGGGCCTTGCTAGATGCTTTTGAAGGACGCTAACATTCAGTCGCTAACCGGAGGGTTACGGCTCAGAGTGCGCGTTCAACACCCTGGTATCCACGAGCGAACCGATCGCGCCGGTACCTACTGGTTCTTTCGCTACTGGGACGACGTGCCGCAGCCCGGCAGCAAAGTGAAGCCCGTCCGAAGGTTTCACATCATCGGCCCGAGCAAAGGCGAGAACCGGCTGTCGAAGAAGCAAGCCGAGGTAGAGCGGGACAAGTTCCTCGCGAAGATCAACAAGCCAACCGTTCAAGAGAAGATTGGCGACGGCCTGGTCCTCTTCAGCAAGATGGTGGAGAAGTATAAGGCGACGCATGTCGAGGCTCAGGTCGCCGGACGTTTCCTGCTAGCAAAGCCTACCCGTCTGAAGTATGCGGTCCATCTTGAACAACGCATTCTTCCGCAATGGGGTAACCGGCGCTTGTGCGAGATCAATCCCGACGAGGTGCAGCAATGGCTTTTTGATAGCTGCGAATCCTGGCATATGATGAACGATCTACGCGGGATCATGTCGGGCATCTACACCAAGGCGGAGGAATGGGGCTATTGGCCGGAGGGGCGACGCAACCCGATGTCGCGCGTGAAGATCGGGGAAAAGTGGAGTGTGCGGCCCGAACGAATTCTGACGGAAGAGGAGACTGTCAAGGTGCTGGCGCGGCTCCGCGATCCCAACCTCCTGATAGTCGAAACCGCAATCGCTACCGGCGCGCGCATCTCCGAAATGCTCGGGCTGAAGTGGCGGCATATTGATCTCAAGGCTGCCGTCATCCAAATCGTACAGCGCAATTGGCGCGGCGACATCGACGATCCAAAGTCGAAGACAAGCAAGCGCCCGTTGACCTTGGGATACCTGGGTGACCGCTACCGCGCGAAGGCCGCGGCTGATAACGCTAAGGCCGACAAGTGGGTCTTCGTCCGAACGGACAGCAGCGGCCTCCCGCTATGGGATTCGGGCGTGCGGCAAGCACTGAAGCGGGCTGCGGCGGCCGAGGGCTGCGATTTTCCAGGTCTAGGTCCGCATTCCTTCCGCCGCGCCAACATCACGTGGCGGCAGGAGGTGGGTGGGTCGAGCATTGAGGCGTCGAAAATCGCCGGCCACAGCACCGTCCGCATGACCGAGGAGTACACCAAAATCCAACTTGCTCGCCAGGAAGAACTCACGTGGCTGATCCAGGAGCGGCTGGCCAGCGTCGGCGAGAAGCAGACAGCGGTTGTGCAGTAAAAGAAACCGAACCGCGCCACAACAACTGCTTCGTCCTTGCCGCATCCATTCGAGCGCCCGCCTTTGCATCTTACACGGGCATCATCCTTATAAGGAAACCGATTGTCGTCTCCTTCGGCAGACAACATAGAGGTGCCTGCAACCGCGCGCGAGAGCACGCGAGGTGCCAGTTAGCCCTGGAGTCCGCATGGAGTCCAAAAGCCCAAGAACCGCCCCGTGGCGTCCACTGGCGTCCATCTCGCCTCTCGCTAAGTCTTTTGTTTCGCGTCAAGATGTCGGTAAACGATTGATATTTCTTAAATGGCATGGAAGAGGTCGACGGTTCGAACCCGTCCAGGTCCACCAAACCATTTGCTCTCGAACGCCTTTGGGCAGTTCGTCAGGCAATCATGTATTCCTCGTTAGCTCCGTTGAAGCCCACCTCGTGGAGCAGCGCCAACGCCGGAAGTACAACCCCTTAATGCAAAAGCTCGCTATCTTTACGGATCAAGCGCGGATATCCAGTTGCAACGAAAGCGTACCCGACTCCATTTTCAAGAAACCGGGTATTGAGATCCTTTATGGCTTGCTCGGCCGAGGTCCGCACACGGTAAAGGCTTACCCAAGCACGGTTTGAATGCTTGGAAAGCATGTAGCGAAAGGACACGTCTATCGTGCCGAGAGCCTGCTCGACGGTCGCATTCTGAAGGAAGAAACGGGTCAACGAGTGATACTCACTCGTAGTCTCTTCATTCAGAGTTAGCAAGCCAAACTCCGTAGCCAACGGGTCATGCACCTCTTTATATGCGTCATTAGACATATTAAGCGTCGTGCCCGGATACCTATCACCGAACCCTTCATCCCAAATGCGAACTATCTGTACTCGCAATTTGAACGGATCGTGTCGTACGAGAAAACATCCCCGACCGTCCCCTTTTCCAGCTTCTGACGTTTCGAGAACGTATCAATAACAGGCACGGGACAACCTCATCGACGATTAGAGCACGCATTGCCGCGCCGATATTGAGTAACGTGGATTATCTGCGCGCGCATTCCACCCTTCGAACGCTTCCCGGCGTCGCTACCTCTACAGCTTGAATAACCAGCTCCGGGCGAAGCCTGAGAATTTTCCAGTTATTCGTATCAAGGACAACGATTGCGATGCGTCGGCCTATCAAGTTTTGCTGGAAGGTGAGGTTCTGGTCTCCCGTCACCATCACGTCGAAGCCCTCCGCCTCGGCTCTGTTCAACAGTTCGCCGTTCCTCACGCCCACCCAACCCATCTCAACCACCGTTCGAACGGCATGCTTCGCCAGATTTCGCCGCAGCTTGTGCGGTACGTTCTCATCAAACAGCACCTTCAAAGTTGCGGCTGTTCCCGGTGCGCCTCTGCGTAAGCAAGGATTGCCCTAATCTTGGCAATCGAAACCGAGGGGAAGTTTTCATTAATCTCCTCCACGTCCGATCCGCCTTCGTAGTTTTCGACGATCGCATCGGCCTGAACTCGCGTCCCCTTTACAACAGACGCGCCGCTCACTTTCTGCGGATCGATCTCAACCAGATCGCAGTCCTTCCAATCCATGTCAGCCTTTGCCTTTCCTGCTTCGATTCTATCGGCTTTCGCAATTGCCTTGCATTCCCGGATGCGCACAGCTCGATCACCAGGTAAACACAGCCGCCGTGATCAGGCTGAGCGACGCTCCTTCACTCAAGCAGCCCAATTCGCTCTGCCAGGCACTTTCACATATTTAGAGGGCGACTACCCCGGCGCATGCACAACGGATCGTTCGCGGCGTTTAGAAGCGAGGAGTTGCCGCGTCCGTTCTGGAACATCCCGTTGGTAATGCCCATTTCCGCGTTGTATGCTTCCCCCGCGAAATCAGTGTGGATTTATTTTGCGCCTTCCACCGAAGCGCGCGATCGAGCCGTCGTTCCCGCTTCGATTCGGTGCGCTAATTATGCCTAAACTCGCCTTGGTGGCGGCGTTTGCGTTCATGTTGCTGATAATGGTCTCATCGCTGATCGCCTCCAGCAGCCCCATTCCAAACACCGGTGTCGGGATGCGGAAGATGATGTTGTTCAGATTTTGCATCTGTGTAAAGTTCGGCTGCGAAAGGCTGCAACTGCCCGCCCGGTCATACCCGTTATCGTGAAGAGATCATGCTCGCTGCCGGCCGACACGCTGCTCACAGTTCCATCCGAATTCACGTAAAACGGGAATCTCGCTTCGACCTCGAGACATAACTCTCCCTTCCCACGCGTTGGGCCATTTCCCACGCGCGGCGCGCACCCATCCCATCTCCTCATCGAGCTTCCTATAGATACAACACGCCCGCGAGACGAAAATAAGATAACTTTATCCGGAGATTAACTTAATGATTGCGTTATTGATCGATGTGATTAATTCTTGGCTGTAACTATGCCGGGTTTCATCCTAAGGCATTCCCTTTAAGACGTCAATGTTTTTTTGGGTGCTCAAAAGAAAAGGCCGCTGCCAAAAGGCAGCGGCCCTGTTGTTTCTGCTTGTGCCTAACTCACGGGATAGTGGCTCCCGGGAAGTTAGCCACCAGGTTAAAAACATTCGGTGTCCCGATCCCGGTCGCATAGTCATACCCGGTTGTAGTCACATACGCCGGCTGATACGACGTGTTCGAAGTAGAAAGCACGCCGTTTGTTCCGGGGTTGGTCGAGGGATAGAAGCAGTTGTGCGCTACCCCGGATAGCTTCCGGCAATTCGCATCGTTATCGCCCAGCGTCACGTCGTAGAAAATGCAACTCGCGCTCGTCGCATTCCCTAACGTCGAGTTGCACGTTGCACTGCCTGAAGCTCCATATTCCGATCCACCCAACAGGTACAGGAAGAAGTCCGGGTTCCCCTGCGCCGACCCCGTTGCCTGGTTGATCAGGGCCTGGATACCCGCCCAGATCGGAGCGCCGAACGATGTTCCACCCGCGCCCGCCCAGGCGCTCGGGTTCGTGCTGGGACAAGGCACACCTCCACCGGCGGGATTCGAGTAGCAGAGTACGAAGTAGTGGCCCCACACGCCGTTTGCCGCAAACATCGAAACGTCCGGCAGGTCGCGCACGCCGTCGCTCGGATTCCCGTAGACCAGCGTCTGATAGGACGGTTTCGCATAGCCAGTGCACGTTCCGCTGACCACGCCGGGAATCGTCGGATCGCCGTATGCGCAGCCGCTTGGTCCGCCGCTACCGCCCGCCGTCGTCAGGAAATACGCTTCGCCAACCGCGCTGTTGCACGATCCGCCCGCGCCATAGGTCGTCGGATAGCCCAAAGCGATCGCGATCAACTGGCTGGCGCAAGAGTCGTTCCACGGAATTTCCGGAATATAGGACAGCGCCGAATTAAACGCCGGTCCATTTGTTCCATTCCAGTACACTGCGTTCTCGCCTAGGAACGTATCGCCGTAGTCGGTCCCGCCCACCGCCACATCGTTGGGCGTCGAAGCTAGCGCGTTCACGTTGATGCCGTGCGTCGCATACGGCCGGTTCTGGTCCGTCACATCCGCATCTGCATCGCCCGTCGAAACAAACATCGAAACGCCTTCATACACCGCAACCTGGTACAGCGCGTTGATGTAAGCGTTGCCGTCCGTGCCGTTCTCCGATTCGGGGCTGCCGTAGCTCAAGCTGAAAATCGACGGCGGCAGAGTCGCAGACGTCAGCAAATTCTCCATAGCGATAAACGCCCCGAAATTCGTATCGGTGTCCGCGCAGGATGCCAGCTCGATCGTGGCGTTTGGCGCCGAAGCGCTCGCCCACTCCACATCCACGGCAGCTTCGCCATCATCGCCCACCACATCGCCCGGGTCTGAGCACGTCTCCGGACCGAACTCCACTCCGTTCGGCGCCGTCACCGGAGATCCCGTCGGCTGCGGATGCACCACTACCAGCTTTCCTTTGGCGAAACTCTTGGTCAAGCCAAACACCTTGCGGAATGTGTTCCAATCGCCGTTGTTATAAAGGTCCGTCCGCTCCAGCAGCACCACTGTCTGGCCTTGGCCCGAAATCCCCGCCGAATACAGAGGATTGTAGTTATAAATTGTCGCCAGATCGCCCGGCACAACCAACTGATAGTCCGCGTTCACGGTGTAGTTGGTTATCGGAGGTTTCACCTTCGAAGTCAACATGTGCGGCTTGAAGTCATGCAGCGCCACCGGCCCTAGTACCGCATCTGCCAGCGCAGCCGGAATCTTCGGGTTTGATACGTTCGCGAAGTGCCGCTCGCCATCCGCATTCAGCATGTGGATTTCGGTGTGGAACGTTTCGCTCACCTGGCGCGCGGTGCCCGAAAAATCGATGCTCATCGCCGGAGTAACGAAATTGACCTTCAGCCCGTGCGATTCGAGCCACTCCGTGACGGCCTTGATGTCCGATTGCGCCAGTCCGAACTTCTGCACAAACTGCGCCGCCGTGCCCCAGTGGTGGAAATTCGCAGATTTCGGATTATGCAGGTCGTCCAGATAGGCCTGCAGCGCCGCTTCTTCTTCCGGTGACCGCTTTAACTGCAACCGCAGATGCTGCAGCATGCGATCGTCCGCCATCTTGCCCAGGTCTTGCGCCCAGCTCACCGCAGGGTGTACGTTACCCCCGCGCGTGACCAACTGGCTTTCATTGACGGCCTGAGTTACGAGCGTCCGATGCGAACCGCTCTGTGCAAGGGCGGCGGAAGGGATCGCCGCCACAGCCATGCTGAGGGAAAGAGAGATAATGCCCGATTTAATATTCATCATTCCTCGCTCTCGTATAGAATCCCGGCGATCGATTCCGTTACTTCCGCCGCCGCCGCGCCAGCCACAAACCGCCTAGCATGGGCGCAACTAACAAGAAGCTCGCCGGCTCGGGAGTCGCGCCGAGCGAGGTCACGGTCACATCGTCGAAATAAAACAAATCGTCGTCGTTCGTGAAATCGAATTGCAGCAGATTTGAGTTGTACGGGTTAACCCCGGCAGTCGTCCCCACCACAAACACATATTCGTCGTAGCTGCCGCTGTACGGAAGGTTGTACTGCTTGGTCAACAGAGCGCCATCGAAATACGCATCGAAGTAGTTATACTCGCCCGGGCATCCATCGGTCACGCTGCACCCATTGTTGTCGAGATAAAAGGAGATCTCGTAGTACTGCCCTGGCAGCGCCGCCACAGTTTGGCTCAGCGTCGTCGGAGGACCATACATGCTGCCGGTGCCATTCCGCGAATAGTCGCTCGTCGCGCCGAAGTATGATTCATAATTGCCACTGTTTGGATTGCTATTGTCCACGCCCACATAGAAGCCGCCAATGCCGCCTTGCAGATTCCCTGTCACGCTCCACCCCGAGAAGCTGCCGCTCTCAAATCCGCAGTTCGTCACAATGTTTCCGCTGGTCGAGTCGCAAATACTCGCCGCATTCGCCTGCGTCAGAGCGCAAAGTCCCAGTCCACATACAAACAATACTGAAAATGAATTTCGCATCATTCCTCCGAATTTTTCTTGAAACAAGGTCGAGAGATCTAACTTCTTAGGAGTCTGGGGCAAATGAGAGTAAGTGTCAAGTTATCTGCGGGGAATACCCGCGGACACAAGTACGGTATAGTTTGCAGGTACTTCTTAGCGCAAAGAAGCCAGCCGCCATCCCCGCTCCCGGGTTTCCTGGCCGCCGTCCTCTGCTAAGCTTTGGTTTCCTAATCTACCATGCGGCTCGTCGTCGCCATCACTGGTGCATCTGGTGCAGTCTTTGGCATCCGCACCCTCGAAGCCCTCCAGGCGCTCAACGTCGAGACGCACTTAATCGTCAGCCGCTGGTCTCGCGCAACCCTTCTTCACGAGACCGATTACACACTCGATCAGGTCCAAAAACTCGCTTCCGTCGTGCATCACGACGACAATCAATCCGCCTCCGTTTCCAGCGGCTCTTTTAAGACCGACGGCATGATCATCGCCCCCTGCAGCATGAAAACTCTCGCCGCCATCCGCTCCGGCTACAGTGACACACTCATCTGCCGCGCCGCCGATGTCATCTTAAAGGAGCGCCGCAAATTAGTACTGCTCGCCCGCGAAAGCCCGTTCAACGAGATCCATTTGGAAAACATGCTCGCTCTGACCCGCATGGGAGCGGTCATTTTCCCCCCGGTGCCGGCATTCTATAACCGCCCCGCGACCATCGATGACATTGTCAACCACATCGTCGGCCGCCTGCTCGATCAGTTTGGCCTCGACATGCCCGGCATCCATCGCTGGTCTGGCTTCCAACCCGAATCCTAAAAACGAACCCAATTGGCTTTGAATCGCAAAACGGGCACTGGCTCCGGCCGCCATCTCGTCTGGCTCGGCAAGTATCTCTCGCTCGCCCTCACCCTCCCAGCCTCCGTGGCCGGCGGTTTTCTTCTCGGTTCGCTCGCCGGTCGCTGGCTTCACCTCCCGTTTTTGCGAGTATTGGGTATCGCTCTCGGCATGCTCGCCGGTATCTTCCAGGTCCTGCGTGAGCTCTCTCGCGAGGGTAAGCGCCCCGACTGAACATGACCCTGACCCGCCTTTACCGCCTCACCGGTTCGTTCGGTATTTTTGGGTTCGTCTCGTATTTTTGGCTCGAGGGCCCCCGCTCCGCGTTCGGCTTTCTGCTCGGCGCCGCCATTTCGTTTGGTAATTTATGGCTGTTCAACTGGCTGGCCGATGCCATCGCCTCCGCGGATTCGCCCCGCAGGCCGTGGCAGGCCGGCGCCTTCGTCGGCCGCTATCTGGTTCTGTTCACGGCCGGCTATGTTATAGTCAAAGCTTTGGGTGTCAACCCTTTGCCGGTTGTTTTGGGGCTCTTCGCCAGCACCGCCGCGGTACTTCTTTCTATAACTATTGAGCTGGCGCAGAACCTCCTCGGAAACCGGCGCGCACACTGAATGGAAAGACACGAACTCTGGATCACGCTGCTCTTTAACCGGTACCTCGCCGGGCCAGCCAATGCCTTCCTGAACGCCATCCATTTCCCGGCGCCGCACCCGCGGCATCCTTGGAGCGATTGGATGGTCTGCGAAATCCTGGTGGTGCTGTTCGTGCTGGTCTTCTTCGGCTGGGTCCGTGGACGTCTTTCGGTGGACCGTCCGGGGAAAGTCCAGCACACTCTGGAGCTGGCGTACGAGTTCTTCTACGCTTCGGCGGAGGAAGTCGTCGGCCACGACGGGCCCAAGTACCTGGCGTTTTTCGGAACCGTTTTTTGGTTCATTCTGTTCATGAACGTTGTCGGCCTTATACCTGGTTTCGATTCGCCGACCATGTACGCCATGGTGCCGCTCGGCATGGCTGTTTCGGTGTTTCTCTTTTATCACGCGACCGGTATTCGCGTGCACGGTTGGGGCTATGTCAAGCAGTTCCTGGGACCCATCTGGTGGCTAGCGCCCCTGATGCTGCTGATTGAAATTATCAGCCACTCTGCCCGGATGCTTTCTCTAACTGTTCGTCTCTTCGCTAACATGTTCGCGGGCGAACAGGTCTATCTAACCTTCATCGCACTGACAAAAGTGGTTATTCCTGTCACGTTTATTGGCCTGCATTTATTCGTTTCTTTCCTGCAGGCATATATTTTCATGATGCTCGCCATGGTTTACGTTGCAGGCGCGGTGTCGCACGAGCATTAACGTCTTATTTCAGCTTCCAGCGTGAGCGCCCGGCGTCCCAACGCACGGTGTCGAACCACCTCCTGGAAGCAACTTATTTAGGAGAAACCAAATGAAGAACAAACTCATGCTGCTCGCAGTTACCTTACTCGCCCTCGCGACGCCGATCTTCGCTCAGGGCCAGGGTGGCGCGGGCAATCCATCCGAGGCCACGCGCAAAGCAGCGGCCTATCTCGCGATGGGAATCGCGGCCGGCCTTTGCGGTATCGGCCAAGGGAAAGCCACCGCCTCGGCGGCCGAAGCCATGGCGCGCAATCCCGGGGCAGTAGCTGCTATTCGTGTCGCTCTGATTCTGGGTCTCGTGCTGATCGAATCCCTGGCGCTTTACACGCTGGTGATCACGTTCGTTGCCCAGTAATATTGATAGCTAGTTGATAAGGGGCCTGCTGGCGCGGAAGTGTCCGGCAGGCTCTTTCATTTATGAAACTTCAAGGAATCTTCCCGGCACTTACTACTTCGTTCGATCACGAAGGCAACTTATATAAGGTAAAAGTCTTCCATAATATCGAAAAGCTCAATCAGATTGCATTGGCAGGTTACGTAGTCTGCGGCTCTACCGGCGAAACACCCTTGCTCAGCGTCAACGAACGGCTTCAAGTGATGCAATGGGTCCGCGAAGCGAGCGCCGAAGGCAAGATTTTGATTGCAGGTGTCGGCGCCGAGAGCGTTCACGAGACCGTTGAGCTGGCCAGCCAAGCTGCCGCCATCGGCTTCCATGCCGCGCTCGTACTGACACCGTTTTACTACTGTAATCAGATGCATCGGCCTGACACTCAGGCGCTGTTCTTTCGCGCGGTCGCAGACCGGTCGAAGCTGCCCGTTCTGCTGTACAACATTCCTCAGGTGACTGGTTATCACCTGCCGGTAGACACGATCGCTGCTTTATCGCATCATCCGAATATCGTGGGAATGAAAGACAGCTCCGGAAATGTCGAGAAACTCGCCGAAGCGGTGCGCGCCGCCAAACCCGGTTTTCAGGTTCTTTCGGGATCCGGAGTGAGCTTTTGCGAGTCTTTGCAGACCGGCGCAAGTGGGGCCATTCTGGCGATCGCCAATCCCCTGCCGTACGCCTGCGTCACAGTCTGGGAGGCGTTCCGCACTCGCGAACACGAAGCTGCGCGCGATTGGCAATCGCGCATCGCGCCGGCATCGCGCCTGATCGCGGCCAAATACGGCATCTCCGGCCTGAAGTATGCAATGGATCTGAACGGTTACTATGGCGGGCCGCCCCGATTGCCGCTGCTGCCACCCTCGCCTGAGGCCAAGGCCGAAATTGAAGCTGCCTTCGATGGCCTGCGAAGTTAGCGCGACAATCGTGTGATGGGCCCGATCCGCATCGTTCTGGCCGACGACCACACCATCTTGCGCAATGGCTTGCGTGCGGTCCTCGAGCGACAGGCCGATTTCGCCGTGGTGGGAGAAGCCGGCAATGGACGGGAAGCGATCGACGTCGTGCAGCGAGAACGCCCCGACGTCGTGATCCTCGACGTTGCCATGCCTATCCTGAATGGCATTGAAGCTGCCCGCCGGATTTCAGCTGAGCATCCCAAAACTGCCGTGATGATCTTGAGCATGCACTCCGACGAAGCCTATATACTCAAGGCCCTGCGGGTAGGTGCGCGCGCATACCTTCTGAAAGATTCAGCGGAAAACGATCTGATTCACGCCATCCGCGCTGTTTCCACCGGCAAGGCTTTTTTCAGCCCGGCGGTCAGCAAGATCTTAGCCGACGATTACCTCAGGCAGTTACAGCAACAAGGCGTCGAGGACCGCTACGAGTTACTAACTACGCGCGAACGAGAGTTGCTTCAACTTATCGCAGAACTCAAATCCACGAAAGACATCGCGGCGCTGCTCGGAGTAAGCCCTCACACCGTGGATACACATCGCGGTAATCTTATGCAGAAACTCAATGTTCATAGCATTCCGGAGTTGATCCTCTACGCGGTGCGAAAGGGTGTAATTACCTGACCTATTGAACGAACTTCGCACTTACTACGACGAATAGCGCCGAATTGCCGCCATCGATATTCGTACTGCCGACAACCACCTTCTGCTCGTTCTGAATATCGAAATTAGCGTCGATGCTGACATCAGCGTCAGGCACCTTGGTGGAGAAACTGAACCTGTCTAGCCGGATCGTTCGGTCCGATCCCTCATCATTCCCGCTCAAGTTGCAACGAATATGGTATGGATTCGGATGCGACTGCCCGCTGGAAAAGCTTCTCAAGATCCCGTCGGACTGAAATCCCCCCCCTTCACGTGAACGGATCATCATGCTGTCCAGAAGCTGGTAACCGCCATACGGGAACACCGCTTTCAGTTGCCTTATCACCGGCGCAATGTCGGCTGTGGGCTTGTCCTCTGGCGTGGCCTGCGGTGACGCGCCAATGACGTACACCGTAAATTCAACATCCCTGGCGAGTTCGTAAGGAAGCGGCACGTCCAGTTCTTTCACCGCCTGCTCAGTCGCCGCCACAGAGGACGCACTGCCGTGTACGACCAGTGCTCTTAGTCCGTTGTTCGCCAGAATACTGGCTCCGCCGTTATTCAGAACGTCCTTCAACGCTTCCGCCCGGGCATAGCGGACGTGAATCACCTTCGTGACCTCCACGTCTTCGGCCAACATCAACGCCGGCAATAACGCTAACGCGAGAGCATATTTACTCATCATTGGATTCTGTCCTTTCATTGTTCGGAGTGTCGGGTTGCAGCAGGATGATTACTTTGGGATCGGAGGTCGCTATCTTGATGAGCGGCTCTTCGCCGGGCCGCGTAACAAGCGCAACGGATCGCATTCCGGGAGCGCGCAATCGAGGTCTATGCCGCACTACCGGGACCGCTTTCGGCGCAGGCTCGGACGCGTGAACTGTAGCGATCCGCGCGGGGATCGAATGGATCTCCGCAACCGGACGTTCTCTGTGGTGCAAGAGCACAACCAGCGCCACCAGAGCCGCAACTGCGGCGGCCCATTCGAAACGAATGCGCCGTTTTCTCGTGCTCTCCAGCGCCCCCATCACCCGCTGACGCACATCCAGCAGATCCTCTGCCGATGGCTCACCGGCAACACTCGCCAGCGTTCCTTCCAGTCGTGCAAACTCTGCTACACAATCACGGCATTCGCCGCACTCCCTTACATGTTCGGCGACCGGCCTCAACTCGCCGGCTTCGAGATCGCCTGTTGAATACAACGCCAATGCGTCTTCACGCGGGTGGCTATTCATGCGTCCTCCTGAGTTGCGCGGCGACGAACTTCCTGATCTTCACTCTCGCGGTCGAAATCTGCGAGCGCACTGTGCCTTCCGAGGAGCCCAGGATGCCCGCCGTCTCGGCTGTGCTGCAACCTTCCAGATCCCGGAGTACAATCGCCGCCCGCTCGCGCTCGGGAAGCTGCCGCAACGCGGCCTTTATCAGATCGCGCTCCTGGGCTGCGCGCAGCGCCTCTTCGGGACCACGCGCGCTATCCCGTGGCTCAGCCGCTTGCTCCATCGGCACGCACGCTTTCGCGCGCCGCTTCGAATCGAGACACACATTCACGGTCAGGCGATACAACCATGGCGCTAAGTCCTGGTCCTCGCGAAAACGCCCCAGATTCTTATGCATCTTGAGAAACACCTCCTGGGCCGCGTCCTTTGCATCTTCCGTATTCATCAACAGGCGCTGGGCGGTTCGCAAGACCATGCGCTCATGCAGGCGCATGATCCGCTCGAAGGCGGCCGCATCGCCGGCCCTCGCTTTCTCAATCCAGTGCCGAAGCAGACTTTGCTCCAACATGAATGCGCCGGTCCATACTTGGCCTGTCAGGGGCACCGCCATCGCTCTTCCCGCTGCTCAACGTCTCCACTTCATATACGTCGCCAGCCGGGAATTCGTTGATTCAGGCGGTTACCACTTGGCGCGCAAATCACGCCGGTCGAAGAGCTCCGGTTCTGGAGGCGGCCCGGAGACTTTCAGTCGCGGCGGCCTGTCGACCAGCCGCCGCAATTGGCCAATGCGGTGCTCAATCCAAAGCAGCACGATTACGACACGCGGCGACACAGTAGGATTTTCGCACATAAACTCTGCTGTGTAAAGTACTCTGTAGTACCGTAAGGGCCGCAGAATAGGAGTGCATGCCAGAAGCCGTGATCTTCGACATCGATGGGACATTACTGGATTCGGTGGACCTGCACGCCCAGGCCTGGGAGGAAGCATTCCGCCATTTCGGACACAAGATTCCGTTCGATAAAATCCGCAGCCAGATCGGCAAAGGCGGGGACCAGCTTCTGCCCGTGTTTCTGAGCGAGCAGGAGCTGAAGGAAAGAGGTAAGGCGATCGAAGAGTATCGCGGCCGGTTGTTCAAAGAAAAATATCTGCATCGCGTGAAGCCCTTCCCCGGAGTGCGCGAGCTGTTCGAGAAAATCAAAGCGAACGGGCAGCAGGTGGCGCTTGCATCATCTGCCAAAGGCGATGAGTTGAAGGACTATGAGCGGATCGCCCATATTGAGGACCTGGTAGAAGTGGAGACATCCTCAGCGGATGCGAAGCGTTCCAAGCCGCACCCGGATATCTTCGAAGCCGCATTGGACAGGTTGGGAAAGAAGATCCGCCGGGAGCAAGCCATTGTGGTGGGTGATAGTCCCCACGACGCGGAAGCGGCGAAGAGAGCAGATCTATCTATTGTTGGCGTGCGCTGCGGCGGTTTCCCCGAGTCCGCCTTGCGCGAAGCGGGCTGCATTGCGATTTATGACGGGCCCGAAGACTTGCTGCGTCAATACGAGGAATCCCCGCTAGCGCGTCACGCGAAGGCGCACGCACAGAGCGACTAGCGCACAGGGCGTTTGCTGCCCGTTGTGCGCGATCTGATTAGACATTGGCGACTCGCGTGCACACCGCAAGCGTGGCGAAGAGGAAGAACAAGACGTCGTTGTTCCAAAACACAAATGCCGTGGCAAGGCACAAGAGTGCAAGCTGGGACCTGGGGTCCAGTGACCAATCAAACATGACGGTAATCCTCTATAGTGCCAGAAGCCCAATCAGGGTCTCAGCCCGGTAGGCGGACAGCCTACCGTTCTCATCGTCGGCATGTTGAATTTCCTTAACGGGCAATCCCCGATCCAGGCGCGAAACCCGGAATTTTGCCGGGGATCTAAAGGTATGGAGTTGGAGGAAAGAACCTATGAAAAAACTTTTGCTAGCACTTCCGTTAGGAGTGGCTCTGTTATCGCCGGCCTATTTAATCGCGCAAGACCATGACCATCGGTACTACGATGCGGAGCACAAAGATTACCACGAGTGGAACGCCACTGAAGATCGGGCGTACCACCGGTACTGGGAGGAGCGGCACCACGCTTATATCGACTGGAACCGGGCGAACGCGGCACAGCGCAGAGCGTATTGGCGCTGGCGTCACGACCATCCGGATTCAGTGCTGTTCCAGGTCCAGGTGCACTAATCCCGGGCGCCTACTCGCCGGGCATTTCTCGCCTGGCGTCACTCGCCTATTTTGCGCTCGCTCTCCGCATCGAGCAGATGCAAGATGACGCGCAGAGGCATCCCGGAAAGCTCGGGCTTGTCCTCTATATCAGCGCGCACATCCATGAGCGCGCGCTCCAGCAGATAGGAATCCAATAAAGTCTGCTGGTCGGCTTGCGAGGGCGGCAGGTAGCGCACACCTGCCGCCGTGTTCCAGTACCCGCGCACAAACGCGGCCGTGACATGCGAGTACCAGAAACGGCCCCAGATCCGCAGCGTGAGACGCAGGGAGCTGTCGTTTCCCTCCGCCGCGAGGATCTGGCGAAGGGCGCCCTGCGCAGCATATCCGAACGAGACCAGCATGCTTGCCACATCGCGAAGGGGGCAGCGCTTGATGCGCCGCTCGCTCAGATGCTGATGCGGATCCCCTTCGAAATCGAAGATCACCACATCGCCCTGCGTCACCAGCAAGTGGACCAAATGCAGGCGCCCGTGGAAGCGAGTACGCCAGGAGGCGATCCGTTGCGCAAATACCGCGTGAAACTTGGCGACGATCTCGTTCTCCTGCTCCAATACTTTTGCGGCCAGGATGCGCAAATCCGGATTCATGTCGGCATAGCGTTGGCGCAGAAATTCCAGGCGGCGGCTGGTCAGCGCTATGTAGCCGTGGTAAAGGCTCTGGCGGTAAAAGTCATTAAACGGTTCAGGCGCAAACGCCGGGTCGGCGTAATCGCGCGCCAGAATCAGATGTAACTCAGCGACACGCTTTCCCATCGTTTCCGCAAGCCCCAGATACGGGCCGATCAACTCACCGGCGATCTCGGGCACCCCGCTAAGCGCGAAATTCAGCGAATAAATATTGGTCGGCGCCGATTTCTGTATTTCGGCCTTCGAGTGCTTTGAATTGCGGAGCCGTTCGAGAAACTCCTGAACGTGGGTGTAGGTGTGTTTCCACGCGTTCCCCTCATTGGGAACGAAGCCGTGCAGCACCGCCAATGTCGTGGTTTCTCCCGAAGCGGGTTGATATTCGAGAGAGCCGGCAAAGGGAGCCGCGTGCGGGAACGGCTCAGGTTGTTGCTCGGTGAGCAGCTTGCCCATCTCCACGCCCTGATTCACGCCCGGAGCAACATTGCGCAGAACTTTCAGCACGAAGCGGTCGCCAAACCTGATGGACGTGCCGATTTCTGAGGATGGCAAGAGCTCCGGCTCCAGGTTCGGATGCGTGTGTCCCCACAAGCCGCGGAACTGGCGGTTGCGATCCGCGACGACCGAGCCGGATTCGCCATGCAATCGTCTGCGGCGAGCGAATGCATCCAACAGATCTCTGCAGAATTGTTTGTTTTCGGTTGCGCTGTACAGAAATTCCCGCGAGCCATCGGCGGCGTGGACTTCCGCAATGAGCGAGTCGGGATAGTCGTCTCGGAGAAATTGAGCTTCGTCGCCAACCGCCGAAGCCACCGGTACAACATAAAGTTCGGGATCTCCGCTGGTGTATTCGACGCGCACAATCAGGATCACGTACTTGTCGCGTTCGACGCGAATCACCTCTGTGATCTCGAGAGAGCGGAAGCGCCGGTCCTTCGAACGAAACCAGTTGCGCGAGGGCAAGAACTGTTGCAGAGCGGCGGAGAGGTTGACGCGGACGGACGGATCCCAAAACTCCGCGATGGCGGGAACAACAATCACCGGAATAGCCGCTTGACCGGCTTCCACCGAGGGCGCGGAGATGGTGACGGGAACAGCACGCTGCTCAAGCGAAAACCAAAAGAAGGAATTCGGGCCCAGAGTCAACGGATAGTAGCCTTCCCCAATGGGCGGAAAATCCGTGCGCCCGAACATCTCCACGGGCGTGAAGCCCCGGTATTTGTGCAGATCGAGCTGCACCGGCTGTGCGAACCGCGATAGATTCGCCACCACCAGGATGGTCTCTTCCTGGTAACGCCGGAAATAAGCCAGCACGGTTTTGTTCGAAGGCTGCAAAAATTCGAGGGTTCCGCGGCCGAAAGCCTTGTACTGCTTGCGCAGGGCGATCAGGCGCTTGGTCCAGTTCAGCAGCGAGTGCGGATTATCCTGCTGGGATTCGACGTTGAGCGATTCGTAATGGTAAGCCGGATCGATTGTGACCGGCAGATACAACTTCTGTGGATTTGCGTTAGAAAATCCGGCATTGCGGTCCGGGCTCCACTGCATCGGCGTGCGAACGCCGTTGCGATCGCCGAGATAGACGTTATCGCCCATGCCGATTTCATCGCCATAGTAGATGACCGGCGTACCCGGCATGGAGAACAGCAGGGCGTTCATCACTTCGATGCGCGGCCGGTCATTGCCGAGCAGAGGAGCAAGTCGCCGGCGGATTCCGAGATTGATGCGCGCCCGCTGATCTGAAGCATACACGCGATACATGTAATCGCGCTCTTCGTCGGTCACCATTTCGAGCGTCAGCTCGTCATGATTGCGCAGGAACATGGCCCATTGGCAGGTCTCCGGAATCGGCGGCGTGCGCTTCAGGATCTCTACAATCGGCAGGCGGTCTTCCAATCGCAGCGCCATGAACAAGCGCGGCATCAACGGGAAGTGGAATGACATGTGGCACTCGGCTCCGTTGCCGAAATAGGCCACGGCGTCTTCCGGCCACATGTTAGCTTCCGAGAGCAGCATGCGGTTGGGATGAGACTTGTCGAGATGCTGCCGGAGTTCCTTCAGAAACTCGTGCGTCTCGGGCAAATTCTCACAACTGGTGCCTTCGCGCTCGAACAGATACGGAATCGCGTCCAGACGGAACCCGTCCACGCCCATCTGGGCCCAAAAATCCAGCGTGTGCATCACGGTGCGGCGTACAGCCGGGTTGTCGAAGTTGAGATCGGGTTGATGAGAGTAGAAACGATGCCAATAGTAGGCTTTCGCGACCGGGTCCCAGCTCCAATTGGAGGGTTCGAAATCCTTGAAGATGATGCGCGTGCCGGCGTATTTGTCGGGCGAGTCGCTCCAGACGTAAAAGTTGCGCCAACTGGAGCCAGGTTCGGCGCGGCGCGAGCGCTGAAACCACTCATGCTGGTCGGAGGTGTGATTGATGACCAGTTCCGTGATGACGCGCAGGCCGCGGCGATGCGCTTCTCTCAGGAAATTTTGGAAATCGCGCAAGGTGCCGTAGGAGGCGTGCACGGTGCGGAAATCGGATATGTCGTAGCCATCATCCTTCCACGGCGAAGGGAAGAACGGCAACAGCCAGATGGCCGTGACGCCTAAATCTTCGAGGTAATCGAGTTTCTCGGCGAGGCCGCGGAAATCGCCCATGCCGTCGGCGTTGCTGTCGAACATGGCACGGACATGAGCTTCATAGATGATGGCGTCTTTGTACCAGAGTGGGTCATCTTCCAGCCCGCTGAAGGTTTGCACGTGAGGCATGCGGTTTTGAGTGATTTAGCCATTTGAGGAACAACCCGACCGCCGCAACATCCGGCAGCGCATACTGCGCCGCGGTGTCGGAAAGGCCCCCGACTTTGATGGTAATCCCTTCCTGAATCGCCGCAAACGCATCTTCGTCCGTCACGTCGTCGCCGAGATAAATCAATAGCGGCGAAGAAGGCAGAACCTCGCGCGCAATCCATTTGACCGCTCGCCCTTTGTGCCAATCCACACGGGGAAAAACCTCCAGCACCATCTTGCCTTCCCGGCAGGCGAAGGACCGCGACCGGCCCACGGTACTGCACGTCACCGAGCGGACCCAATCCTGCAGCTCCTCAGTCACACGGCGGAAATGCACACTCAGCGTCAAGCCCTTATCTTCGATTTCGAGGCCATCTGTCTCGCTGAGCGCAAGCTTCAGTTGCAGGACCAGGCAACGCAGCTCGCGGCGCAATGCTTCGGCTTCCGGCTCGCGAAAACGTACATCTTCGGCTTCGATCTCCAGGCCGTGATTACCCACATAGATCGCGTTTTTCAGGCCAACGCGTTCACGAAGGTCGGCCAGCGCCCGGCCGCTCACGATCGCTATCGTAAAATCCGACCGCTCAGCAAGCGCTCGGAGCGGTCCAGCTATTTCGGAATCCACCTCGGCGTCTTTGGGCACGAGGACAATGCGCGAAATGGTGCCGTCGAAGTCAAGAAACAATCCGACATGCGATGCCTCCGTGATGCGCGCGGAGAGCGCCTCAAAGTTATCGAGCAAAGAGACCGCCTGCCGCGCCTGCACGGTGGCGGTCATACAGCAACTCCGAGAGCGCTTGAGAGCTGTCGCGAAGAGTTAAACTCGGATCGCTCCGGCTCGAGGGATTCGGGAAATTCGATCTGTGCGAGTTGGGAGAGAAGCTTGCCGGCCCAACGGTAAACATTGTTCTGCTCGACAACCTCGCGCATTTTGCGCATGCGCCGGCCCCGCTCTTCGGGCTGCATTTGCAGCGCGGCACGATAGGCTTCGGCTCCTTCGTCGATCGAAAACGGATTGATCTGCAACGCGTCTTTGAGCTCGCGCGCCGCGCCTGCGAATTTACTCAGCACCAGCACGCCATCTTCATCCACACGGCTGGCGGCGAACTCTTTCGCCACCAGATTCATCCCGTCATGCAATGACGACACCACGCAGAAGTGAGCCAAGCGATGCAGGGCGATCATTTCGGGCTGCGTATAGTGCCGCTTTAAAAGCACAATCGGCCGCCAGGAAGCAGTGCCCCACCGCAGGTTGATTTGCGCCGCAAGCGCGTCCACTTCGCGCTCAATTTGGCGATAGGCGGGTAACGTGGAACGGCTCGGCACGGCGATTTGCACGAACACCAGTTTGCCACGATATCCGGGATAGCGGTCCAGCAGCCGGTCGAGGAATCGCAGACGCTCCGGAATGCCCTTGGTGTAATCGAGACGATCGATACCGATACCGAGCAGCTTCCCTTTCAATGAAAGCTCTTGCTTCCATCTGCGGATCTGGGTATCGACACTGTCCGATTCAGCCAGATCCGCGTGTTCGTCGAAATCGATGCCGATAGGAAAGGCGCGAACTAGCGTGCAACGGCCGCCCCGGCAGATCTCCGAGCTGGTCGTGTCCACCCGCGCTTCGAGCGAGCAATCCACCGTCTCGAGAAAGTTCCGGCAGTGGTGCTGCAGATGAAAACCGAGCAGATCGTTCCCGAGCAATCCATCCAAAATCTCTTCGCGCCAGGGGAAAGCGTTGAATACTTCGCGATTGGGCCACGGGATGTGCCAGAACTGCGCCACCACCAGATTCGAACTCGCGTTGCGAAGCATGCGAGGCAACAACGCAAAGTGATAGTCCTGAATGAAGACAAACGTGGGATCGTTCCCGGCTTCTTCGAGCACGGCTTCGGCAAATCGCTCGTTCACACGCCGGTAGGTTTCCCAGTGATCGGGGTCGAACTGCGGGCGCGTGAACGCCACATGGCACAAAGGCCAGAGACCTTGGTTTGCAAAACCGGCATAGTAGCCCTCTTCCTCTTCCTTCGAGAGCCAAACGCGGCGTAGCGTGTATTCCGGCTTCTCAGGCGGCACTTGCACATGATCGAAGCAGTCCACAGTTTGCAGATCCGCATCGCCATTGCCGTGGGCAATCCACAAGCCGCCGCAGGCGCGCATGACCGGATCGAGCGCGCTGGCCATTCCGCTTGCCGGTTGAATGCATTCAATTCGACCACCTGCGCGGCGATGCTGGAAAGGCTCACGATTAGAGACAACGATGAAGCGGTAGCCGTCGAGTTTGGTTCGGACGAACTCGCTAAGTACGTCGCGGGTCCAGACCTTCAAATGAAGCTCCTTTCACAACTCGATTAAGTTACTTTCATTCTCCGGGTTAGACGCGGCGGATGTCAAACTATTTCCCGCCAGCTTCGCACCGCGATATCCTCGGACAACATGAAATTTCGCGGTGTCTGCCTGTTCTCAATGGCCTTACCATTCGCCCTTGCCGGTGATTTGCGGCTGGGGATCATTGGAACCGATACCTCCCATGTAACCGCTTTTACACACGTTTTAAATGATGGGAATGCTCCGAATCATGTAGCGGGTGCGCGGGTGGTCGGCGCCTATAAGGGCGGCAGCCCGGACCTGGAGGAGAGCGCCAAGAAGGTCGACCAGTACGCGAGCGAGCTGAAGGAGAAGTGGGGCGTTCAGTTCGTGAGTTCGATCGGTGACTTATGCCCGTTGGTAGACGGCATACTGCTCGAAAGCGTAGACGGCAGGCCGCATCTGGCGCAGTTTCGAGAAGCGGTGCGGTGCGGCAAGCCGGTGTTTATCGATAAGCCGCTCGCCTCGACGTTAGCGGACGCGTTCGCGATTGCCCGGCTGGCGCGCGATTCCCATGTTCCCTGGTTCAGCGCGTCGGCCTTGCGCTTTAGCCCTATCGCGGAAATGCGCAGCGCACAGGTTATCAGCGCGATCGTGTGGGCGCCGGCGCCCATGGAGCCGCATCACCAACTCGATCTTTCCTGGTACGGCATTCATGCGGTGGAGATGCTTTATACGCTCTTCGGAACAGGTTGCGTCGAGGTGGAGCGCATGTCCTCGGCCAATGACGATGTGATCACCGGAAGATGGAAAGACGGAAGGCTCGGGACCGTTCACACCCAGCGTCCCTATGGCAAGTATGGAGGCGTTGTATTCCTCGCGGATAGAACTTTGGAGGCGCGGCCCGACATTCCCATCGACTATGTGCCGCTGGTGCAGCAGATTGTCAAATTCATGCAAACCGGGACGCCGGCGGTTGCAAACGAGGAGACGCTGGAGATCTTCGAATTCATGGACGCGGCGCAGAGAAGCGTGGAACAGGGCGGCAGCGTGGCGAAACTGGGGCAACCGTAAATGAAATGCGCCGACTTCAGCGCTTGCTGACACATGGATTGCCGGCCCATATGAAGCGCAGCGGCCAGTCCGCGCATTCGCGTATGCCGATCCTGGGTGTTACGCCGATCTCAAACTGCGGCTTCTTGCGCCAGCGTCGAATGGTCAACTCGCCGCGATCGAGCCGCAGGCCGTAATGCGCACGAGTAATTGCCAACGCTTGCGTCAGCTTGCCCGGCCCATTCGCCAACCCGAACAACGGCCCGTGCCAACGCCGCCGGAGGTACATCTCGGCGAGGCCGCACAGTGGTTCCAGCGCGCGGATCAGGACGCAACCTGGCACGCCGTTACTCTCGGCCACAATGTTCAAACACTCGTGCATGCCATAGATGAAATACACATAGGCGCGGCCGGGCGGACCGAAGATGACTCGCGTGCGCTCCGTCTCGCCGCGTGAAGAATGCGCCGCCAGGTCGTCGGCGCCGAGATAGGCCTCAGTCTCGACGATCATGCCCGCCACACCGTTATGCAGCAGAACGCAGCCAAGCAGATCTCGCGACAGTTCCACGGTGGGCCGCGCAAAGAACCGCAGGTTCACCGGCTCCGTTTCGCGTTGCAATTGCGGTAGGGGCCACGGATCACCCACCCGCGCGACACTCGTCTCCGAAAGCTGGGGCCTTAGAACCCGCCCAGCATTGTTTACTGCCATCGGGGACATTGTCATCGCCTCTCGAAGTACGCTAGAACATTAGCACGGGCGTTCCTCATGCGACTATTTACGGCCATCGATTTGCCCGATGAAATTCTGCTGCGTTTGGAGCGCCTGATCAGCGCCCTTCGTGCCGAAGCCCTCATCAACTGGAGTCCGCTTGACAATCTCCACATCACCACGAAATTCATTGGGCAGTGGGCCGACTCCCGGCTAGAGGAATTAGATGCGGCCTTATCTTCCCTAACCTCGCGAAGCGCTTTCGACATCGAGTTGAAGAGCCTGGGGTGGTTTCCGAATGCGCGCGCGCCGCGCACCTTCTGGATCGGTGTTCACGGCGAAGCGCTGCATCAACTCGCTCGCGACACCGAGCAGCAGTTGGAGCCGCTGGGCATCGCCAGAGAGTCGCGCGAGTTCTCTCCTCACCTGACGCTGGCTCGAATTAAAACGCCCGTGCCCCTGCGGCGGCTACATGCAAAAGTAGACGAGATGCAGCCGGCGTCGCTCGGCCATTTTTCCGCCTCGCGCTTCGCCTTGTACCGGAGCGATCCCGGCTCGAACGCCAGCATTTACCGCAAACTGCGCGAGTACCGTTTCGGATCGGCTGTAGCCGCTTCGTAACATCTTAGAGAGTGATTTCTCTATCGCCTTCAGTTGCGCTCGCCGTCTCGGCGGTGCTCGCCTACTTTATCGGCGGCCTGCCGTTCGGATATTGGTTCGCGCGGATCTCGTCCGGCAAAGACATTCGCACGGTTGGCAGCGGCAACATCGGCGCCACCAATGTTTATCGCACCATGGGCCGCAAACCGGGGCTTATCGTTCTGCTGCTCGATATCTTGAAAGGCTTTGTTGCGGTGTGGCTCGCCGCTCTTATCTCGCGCGGCGATCCGGGCGCGCTCGCCATCAGCGCACTGGCTGTGATGCTTGGCCATTGCTATCCCGTGCTGCTGCGCTTCCACGGCGGAAAAGCAGTTGCCTGTTTCATCGGCGCGTTTCTGTACCTGGCGCCTGCCTCGCTCGCGATCACTGCTGTTGTCTTTGTTGCGGTGGTCGCGCTCACGAAGTACATCTCGCTCGCCTCCATCATCGGCGTGCTGTTCTTCCCCGTGCCAATGTGGTTTGTCACGCGCCCTCCGCTGCCGATTTTTATCGCTTCCATCGCGGCCGCCGCGCTGATTGTCTATCGCCACCGGAACAATATCGCGCGCCTTCGCGCCGGCAAGGAAAATGTCTTTTCGCTGAGCGGTGGTAGAGGCAAATGAGTCCGCAGCTTGCGGTTCTAGGATCGGGAAGCTGGGGAACCGCGTTGGCGATGGCGCTTGCGCCGCGATTCGATTCGGTGCATCTCTGGTCTCGCGATTCCAGCCACGCAGCAGAAATTTGCGCCCTGCGCGAGAACCGCCGCTACCTTCCGGGATTCCGCCTGCCCTCGAACGTGCAGGTTTCATCGGACCTTTGCGCAACCGTGAGCGTGGCACCGATTGTGCTCACCGCCATTCCGTCCGCACATTTACGCAAGGTGGTTCGCGCCGCGCGCCCGCACATCTCGTCAGGCGCTTATCTGGTCAGCGCCAGTAAGGGCCTTGAAGAGGGGACGCTTTTCCGGATGTCCCAGCTCATTGCCGACGCACTGTCGGGCAGCGTTCCGGTCGCGGTACTCTCCGGCCCGACCTTTGCGAAAGAAGTCGCAGCCGCCGAGCCCGCCGCGGTGGTGATTGCGTCCTCCGATATGGCGGTTGCCGAAGTAATTCAGCATGCCTTCTCGACGCCTTCGCTGCGCTTATATGCGAGCAGCGATGTGATGGGCGTCGAGCTGGGCGCCGCACTGAAGAACGTCATCGCCATTGGCGCCGGCATCTGCCGCGGTCTTGGTCTGGGCAGCAATAGCGTGGCGGCACTGATCACGCGGGGGCTCGCGGAGATCACGCGGCTTGCGCTGGCGATGGGCGGTCAGCCGCGAACTCTTGCCGGTCTCGCGGGACTCGGCGATCTGGTCCTGACCGCCACCGGCGACCTGTCGCGCAACCGGTTCGTCGGCATCCAGTTGGGCCAAGGCCGCAACCTGGGGCAGATCCTCGCGGACATGACGATGGTTGCCGAAGGCGTCTGTACCTGCCGCGCCGCTCACCAACTTGGCCGCGAGCAGAACGTGGACCTGCCGATCATCAACAAAATGTATGAAGTGCTCTATGAATCGAAGGACCCGAAGCAAGCGATTCGCGAGCTGATGGAACGGCCGCTGACTAGCGAGTAGCCGCACCTTTGCGGTCAGCCCACATGAAGTAGCCAACCAGGGTCTTGCCGTCTATTACTTGGCCCTCGCGGATCATTCGGTGTAGCTCGTCCTTGTCGAACCATCGAATCTCGATACGCTCGTCTTCCATTGGCTCCGGCTTGCCTTCGGTCAGTTCCTCGGCCAGAAAGACGTTCATCTTCTCCCCAACGTATCCGGGGCTGGCCCAGAAAAAAGCTAACTCGGTCCATTTCTTCGCTTGATATCCCGTCTCCTCGCGCAGTTCACGCTTTGCAGCTTCGAGCGCCGATTCGCCGGAATCGAGCCGTCCAGCCGGCAGCTCCCACAATTCCTGCTCCGCCGGAAGCCGGAACTGCTTGACCAGCAGCACGCGATCTTGCTCATCGACTGCCATCATCACCGCCGAGCCCGGATGCTTGATGATGGATCGCTTGATCTCGAAGCCGCTGGGGTCGGTGGCGACTTCTTCGACTACGGAGAAGAGTTTGTTCTTGAGCAGCTCGCGAGAGGAGATTACTTTCATGCTTATACGGTAGCGGGTGGGTTTGCGAACGGAATAGAACCTTGCGGTGCAGCCGATTTTGGCGGTACGGCACTGAAAGGGCGTCATAAAAGTAGACTGAGGGTATGGCAGTGCTCGATTGGTCGCAATGCCCCGCTGTCGAAAGTATTCCTGGCAAAGTCGGTGGGGCCTGGGTCTTTCGTAATACCCGCCTGCCGTGGCAACCGTCATTGAGAACCTTGAGGATTTGAGCATCGAGGAGGTGATCGAACAATTCGACGTGACACGGGAACAGATCAACGCCGTACTGGAGTTCGTAGCCGAAAGCCTGGTTCCAAGCCACGTCGAGGTGGAAATTCCGTTTGAAAAATAGTTCAAGCCCGGCCCATCAGCCGATCCAGAAATCTCGGCCGCATCGACGCACGTAACCTTCGTCCCAGCTTCTGCACCGCCCGCCGGATCTGCTTCTCGCTGAACGCCGCGAAACCGAACACCACGCCCGGCCGCATCAACGCTGTGCGTCCGAAGCTCGAGAGTAGCGGCAGATCCACGCCCGCGGCGGCAGCGCAATGCGCGACCACCTGCTCCTCAACTCCGCGCTTGAGCCATCCCACCGCATGCAGCCCCGCTTCGGCCGGCTCCAGATCCATGAACTCATTGAGTTCGGAATCGACTGACTCCGCCAGCGCCTGCAGCCGTTGGTAGTACAGGCCGTTCATTCTGTGCAGATGCTCGTTGAGATGGCCCTCTCTGATGAAACGCCCAAGCGTTGCCTGGTCAATGGCGCATGGCTGCGCGCCCAACAATTCCTTCGTCTTGGAAAAGCTGTCCAGAAGCGACAGCGGCACCACCAGATAACCAATCTCGAGCGATGGGAACAGCGTTCGGCCCGTCGTGCCCAGGTAAATGACACGGCTGTTTTCGTCCGAGCTCTGCAGGCTTGCAGGCGGCTGGCCCGAATAGCTAAAGTCGCCGCCGGTATCGTCTTCAAGAATCCAGGTGCCGGTGTGGCGGGCGAACTCGAGCAGCGCGGCACGGCGCGCCAGGCTCAGCTTTACGCCCAACGGGAATTGATGGGCGGGCGTCACATACACCATCGCGAGCGGGTTTGGCCGCCGGACCTCGGGCGCTATCAATCCCTCTTCGTCCACCAGCATCGGCGACACCCGCATCCCCGCGTGCAGGAATGCTGCTTTGGCGCCATATGAACCCGGCTCCTCCATGCCGACCGCGTCGCCTGGAGAGAGCAGCGTCTGAATGATCAGGTGCAGCGCCTGCTGCGCGCCGGCGCAGATGATCACCTGTTCCGCAGTGCATGTTACGCCGCGCGCGCCGCGCAACCGGTTCGCAATAGCTTCGCGCAGCGGCAGATATCCGAAGGCGTCGCAATGCTGAAGCAGTTCCGCCGAACGCTCTTTCAATACCTGCGCACGAAGATCCTCCCAAAGCTCCAGAGGGAATTCGCTGGTAGCGGGGAAATCAGGCCGAAATGGCCGCAGCGGGCTGTTTACGCGCAGCCGCTCGATGTCAATCCGCTGCAGCGCCAATGTTCGATCAAACGAGCGCGGCGCCTCAACCCGCGCCGGAGGCGGTTCCATGTTTTGCCCGCGCGCGCGAAATCCCGAAGCCGCTGTGCCCTCCAGCAAGCCATCTGCCGCCAACTGCTGAAACGCGCGCCTGACGGTGTTACGCGAAACCTGGAGTTGAACCGCCAATTCCTGGATTGCCGGGAGCCGTTCGCCCGCCGGAAACACTCCTGCCGCTAGCGCATTGCGAAGCGCGTTTTCGAGCTGCTGATACAGCGGAATGCTTGAATCGCGATCAATCGAAATGCTGCTGAGGCGTGTGCCACTTGGAGCCGCCGATTCCATCTGCTCAATAACACAAGTTGGGATTGCGAAGCAGTCGTCTCGAAAAACACCACCCGCATGATCCGGCCCTTAGCAGCAGGTTTCCCAACCCCGCGCCGCGAAGGTGATGTAATTTCGATTGTGTAAAGGGCAGGGGGTGTAAGTTGGTTTCGCCTAACGAGCAGAAACCAAACCTGGAAAGGATGCTTACACCCATGGCAAAGATAACACCGATTCGAGTGACGGAGCAGTTCGAGCATTTTC
>DATJUG010000135.1:0-7048 GCA_035502635.1 Bryobacteraceae bacterium | reverse complement strand
CCGCGAGTGGATAACTTCCGCTACACTGACACACAAGAGGAATTTTATGTACAATCGCCTCGCGCTGATGTTTGTGTTAGTGGGCGCTGTTACAGCGTTCGGCCAATTTGCACCGGCGGCTCAGAGCGCGCCCGCGCAGGAATCGACGGCAACTCCTGCGGCGCAAGCTCCGGCCGCACAAGCTCCGACAGGAGGCGGTTTCAAGCGCCGCGAGGAGCCGCAGCCAGCGGGCCCATATCAAATTACGGCCGGCACGCACGTTCTGCTGAGCATGATTAATAGCGTGAGCACAAAGCAGGCGCAGCCGGGCGATCGCATTTATCTGGAAACTGCGTTTCCGGTGTTATCAGGCACGCGCATTGTGATCCCACAAGGGAGCTGGGTGACGGGAACAATCACCGAGGTGAAACGGCCCGGGAGGGTGAAAGGGCGCGGCGAGCTGCAGGTGCGGTTCGACTCCCTGACGTTGCCGAACGGAATCAGCCGCAATTTCCATTCCGACTTGGGCGCGCTGGATGCGCAGAATGAGGGCACGCTGAAGCGCGAGCAGAGCAAGGTTTCCGGACCTGGAGATAAGAAGACGGATGTGGGCACGGTGGTCGCGACGACAACGGCGGGGACGGTGATCGGCTCGGGAGTGGGAGCGGCGGCGGGAAATGTAGCGAGAGGCGCGGGGATTGGCGCGGGAGCGGGCGCGGCGGCCGGATTGCTGGGCGTGCTGTTGACGCGAGGTCCGGATGCGATGTTGCCGAAGGGGTCGAGCGTGGAGATGGTGCTGGATCGGTCATTGACGTTTGACGAAGCCGATTTGGACTTTAGTAAAGCGCCGGAACATGCGGCGCTGCCACAGGGCGCTCCGGTGGAAAGGCAAAGCCGGGGCTTGGGCTCGAGGATTCCGTATTAGGCGAGCTCGCGAGCGTGGATGACTGAAGACGAGCCGATTGAGATTCCGGTCACCGACGTCTTCGATCTGCATACCATTGCGGCGCGCGACGCGAAGGCAGCGACGGAGGCGTATCTGGAGGAAGCACATCGGCTTGGGCTGACGGCGCTGCGGATCATTCACGGGCGCGGCATCGGGGTACAGCGCGAGATGGTCCGATCCGTTCTGAGCAGGCTGCCCTATGTGCTGCAGTATGGCGACGCACCCGCGGAAGCAGGAGGCTGGGGTGCGACAGTGGTGACGTTAGCCAAGGAGGAGTGCAAATGAGGAAGCTGCTGTTTTGGTTTGGCGCGACGCTGTTCTGCCTCGCCCTGACGACGCATGCGCAGGTGATCCCGCCGGCACCGAACCCGGAGGTTGGTTCGCCGCAGCCAGCGACGGCGGACCCGAAAGTGCCGCGGCCTCATACCACGCCGTGTGTCGTCCAGCTTTTTCAGAACCTGGAGTTCGCAGATTTTACGGCGAAGACATTCAGCTACACGCCGCCATCGGCGTGCCACGCTCCCTGGGCGAAGGTGGTGTTTACGGCAGATTTCACCGTGACCGAAGGCCGCCAGTTCGACCGCACAGCATCGTTCTATCTGGGTCACGCGAACATCTATTACGGCACCACGGCCGAACCGAGCAGCACGGTCAGCCCATCGTGGCACGTCGAACGGGACGTGACAGATTTGAGCGCTATTTTCAAAAGCCCGCAGAGCGGTGAAGCGGATCTGGGCAATTTTGTCGGCACGTACGACGGCGTGGTTTACAACGGCATCATCTATGCCGACGCGGCGCTCGAGTTTTATCCGGCGTCCTTCTTTGCGCCGGCTCCGGAGACGCCTGACCTGGTAGTGCCCATGCCTGATGCTGAGGGCGGCGCGGCCACGCTGAATACGACATCCAGCCAACTGGCGCAGCCAGTCACACTGCCTACGAACGTGGAGCGGGTGTATCTGGACGTGATTACTCAGAGCCAGATCGGCGATGAGTTCTGGTACACGTGCGTGCCGAACAATGTCGCCAATGAGTTAGAGAGCTGCGGGAATACGGCGTTCCGCGAGGCGGAGATTTCGATCGACGACCAGCCTGCGGGGGTTGCGCCTGTCTATCCATGGATCTACACTGGCGGAATTGACCCGTACCTGTGGGCGCCAATCCCGGGAGTGCAGACTTTCGATTTCGTCCCATACCGCGTGGATCTGACGCCGTTTGCGGGCCTGCTTTCAGACGGCAACCAGCATACGGTTGCGCTCAGTGTATACAATGCGAATGGTTACTTCCTGGCTACTGCCAATCTGCTGGTTTATACGGATCACGGCTCGAAAAAAGTAACTGGTGGAATATTGAGTAACAACCTGGCCGCTGCCCCTTCGCCGGTCGTCACCGAGCATCTAACTACGGCTAAGAATGGAGACATAACAGGTACAGTCTCGGTTACTTCCACTCGCAATTATAAGATCACGGGATATCTGAATACTTCGCACGGTAAGATTGAAACGACCGCCGGACAGATCATCCAATTTTCGAACACGCAGAATTTTCAGATTACTGCTGCCGCCTACGTTCAAGATATCCATCAATCAACCACAACAAGCTCCGAGAGCGCGACTAAGAATGGGCCGGTGGTACAGGATACGCTCAAGCGATTCGAGTATCCGCTGATATTGGATTACTCGGCACTGACCAGCTCGACGGGAACGACTGCGGTGACGACGACGGTTCAGCAATCCGACATTGCCGGCACGGACGAAACCTTGAACGGGTTCCCGATCTATAGCGGCAATCTGTTGAACGAAGTGAACTCCACCGATACTCTGAATTTCGATGCGTCGGGTAATTTCACCGGCACTTCGAGCCGCGACAGCTCACAGCGCTACGTGGCGGTCGATTCGCTTGGCTATTGCTACGACCGGGCGATCACATCGGCGAGTGGGCTCCTGACGTCCGTCAAGAATGACGGTTGTCCAGGCCACTGATTGGAGACAGTAAACCGGCATAGGACCGGTTCACGAACCAGAGATAGGCCGTACGTCTGAGCGCGGATGTAGACTCTGCACTTTCAGGTGGTGGCACCGTCCAGGTACTAGTAAGGGAAGGACTGAATGGACGCACAAGTCCTTGTTTCTGAGTAGGATTCGCAGCTTCAGCTATGCTACGATTGCCAACGGCTCTGGTCCGTTTCTTCGCCTATGCGAGCCGGCTGGCTCCTGCTAGCGAAGGAATTGGAGCTGCTGATTGAGGGTATTACGTGTCTTGACTTAGGCGTTAGTGCCCAAGAGGAGCGGCCAGAGCCCGTATAGGGAGGCAAATAGTGCCGCTGTTCGAGCTTACGAAAGAAAGCCTGGTACAAGTACCAGAGACTTGGTTCGACTCGAAAACCCTGAAAAGCAAGGACCTGCAGCGGCTGCTGCGGCGCGATATCTCGGTACTGGCTTCGGACTTGAAAGTAATCGCAGAGGATTACGCGAGCTGGGAGAACGGCGGCCGGACGATCGACTTACTGTGCCTCGATAAGGAAGGCCGGCTGGTGGTGGTGGACATCAAGCGCACGGCGGAACCCAGCTATGTGGAGTTGCAGGCGATACGCTATGCAGCGCTGGTGTCAGCCATGACTTTCGATGAGGCGGTGTACGCGGCGGCTCGAGACTGGAAGGGTGAGGCCAGCTCAGAACAAGACATCCGCGGGGAGATGTTGGATTTCCTCGATTGGACGAGCCCGGAGGATGGCGAGTTCGGGGCCACCGTGCGGATCATTTTGGCGGCGGCGGAATTCTCCAAGGAGCTCACGCGATCGGTCATTTGGCTCAATGAGCAAGGGCTTGACGTGCGGTGCATCCGTTTGCGTCCGCACAAACTGGGCGACGGGCGCGTGCTGCTGGATGTAGAACAGATTGTGCCGCTGCCGGAAGCGGGGGCGTATGAGAGCAGCGTCAAGAAACACGGGCAACTAGAGAAGCTGAGGATTTCCGATCAGCAGCAACGGCGCGCGCGCTTCTTGAAGGAGCTGTGGGAGACGGCGCTCAAGATCACGCGGCTACACGAGAGCCAGCGGCCGGTGGTGCAGCACTCGTCTATCTCGGTGCGTGTGCGTACCGGCGTCTCGTTTAACTACATCATCCGGCGAGCGGATTCGCGCGTGGAGTTCCGCGCCGAATTCAGCGAGCGAACGGAAATCCTGTTTCATGAGCTGCGCACGCAACGCTCTGAGATTGAACAAGCGTATGGGCGGCCTCTCCACTGGCAGGAGCGCCGGGAGCGGAAGCTGCTGCGCGTGCAGGAGATCATCGAAGGCGGATTTCTGAGCCCTGAAGGCTCGTGGCCCTCCATGCAGGAGAAGCTCATCGACGCCATGATTCGCCTGGAGCGGGCATTCCGGCCCCTATTAGAGTAGGGCGGCGGTGTCAGAGCGCGGGCGCCGGTTCGGGGATGGGTTCGATTGCGCCGAGTAGGAAGATGTATCCCGCGATTCCGGCGAGTAGGACGACGGCGGCAGCGCCGAAGGCACGAGTAAATGAGTTACTAGGACCGGCGAAGTAACCGGTGGCAATGGGCGCGACGATGGCGGCGACCTGGTTACCGAAATTGAGAATGCCTCCGACGCGGCCGACGCTGTGGCGTGGCGCTATCAGTGAGGGGATGGACCAACCCACGGGCGCAGCAGCGGAGAGCCCGCCGAGTGAGATACTAATCCAGAAGACAGCTAACGCAGCAGTGTGAGCGAACATCGCACCAGCGATAGCGAGACCGAGAAAAGTTCCACCGATCAAGATCGTTTGACGAACTACCGTTTCCTTGTAACCCCGGCGCACGAGCGCGTCGACGAGCCAGCCGCCGACCAGAAGATCCGTGGCGGTCGCGAACAGCCAAGGCACGCTGGTGTAAAGAACGGAGTGCAGAAGATCGATATGGAGTGTCGCGGAAAAGTAAGCAGGCAACCAAGTTAAGAAGAGATAAAAACAATAATTATAGGCTCCGAAGCCCAGGGTAAGTCCCACGACCTTTCGCTGCCGGAGTAAGTACGTCAACGACGCGCCACGAGGCGAGTGCGCCACTGTCTCCGGCTGGGCACCGTGCCGGGTAATATACTGGTGCTCTTCGGGCGAAAGGCCAGGATCGTCTTTCGGATCGCGATAAATCAAATAGAAAGCGACGAAGTACAGGAAGCTAATCAGGCCGGTAAGTGCAAAGCTCAAGCGCCAGCCGAAATGCAGCAACGTCATCCCGAGCAGCGGCACGCCTATAGCGGACGCAAACTTGGCGGCCGCATCAAACACCGCAGTGGCAAGGCTGCGCTCGTCGCGCGGAAACCAATAGCCGATGGCTTTGGCGTTTGCAGGAAAGGTGGGCGCTTCGCCGATGCCTAACAGCAGGCGGGACGCGAAGAAGGTGCGGACGCCGAACGCGGCTGCAGCGGCAAAGGACGCAATGCTCCAAAGCAGCGCACTGACGCGGCCGATGAGGCGCACACCGAAGCGATCGAGTATGACACCGATGGGGAGTTGCCAGGCCGCGTAGGTCCAGCTATAGGCGCCCGCGACAATGCCGAAGCCGAAATTCGACAGGCCGAAATCGTGGTGCAGGGCGTCGTGCGCCACCGAGACATTCACGCGATCGAAGTAGTTCACCAGGACGCCAAAGCCGAGCAGAATCGCAATTCTCCAGCGCCGGTGCGGAGTCATTCCGGATTGCAGCCGCTACTTTTGCACGCCTATATAGACATCGATGTGCGTGTCTGGTGGATGCGCTTTTAACCCGTCGTAATGCACTTCGAAATCGGTTTTGTAAGCGCGGTGAAGCGGTCCGGGCTTTTCGAGCGACCAGATGCGCTTCCAGAGATCGACCGTCATTTGCGGCGGCGCGCCGCCTTGCGCCGTGAACATTGCGTAGTCGCCGGAAAGGACTTTTTTCGACACCATGCCGGCAGGGATGTCTTGCGTGGAGCTTACTTTCGCGCCGAGCGTGTATGTATACGGCCCATCCTTATCGGATTCGTAGTCGCTGTAGACAGCGATGATATGAGCGTCTACGCGGTGCGGTATGCGGCTGAGAAGATCTTCGGTTGCAAGACGGCCCCATAACTTGCCGATAGTGCCATCGCTCGCTTCCTGCGCGTTGGTGGTTCGAGTTTCGATGCCGATGACATTGAACGAATCGACGTGCAGCTTGACCATGTTCATTTCTTCAGCCATACCGGGAAGCAGCGCGGCCACCAGAGCTGTACAAGCAATGAAGGCAGAGGCGGGAACGGAGACTGTCATGAGTGTCGCATCTCATTGTATGCGAGCTATTCACCGCTATGGAGCTGTTTCGAGTGTTCGGAGGGGAGCTGGGTACGAACGGCGCGCGCGCGGCTGAAAGCGAGCTGGGCGGCCAGGCGTAACGCGGTCGGAATTTTGGTGAGGAACGTGGTGAGCAAGCGATAGCGCCAGCCTGGGATTACAAACAGCTTGCCTTTGCGCAGACCGTCCAGAGAGGCATCGACGACTTGCTCGGCAGTCATCCAGAAGCCGGCGCCAGCGAGCTGGTTACGTTCGACGCCAAGAGTAGAGTGAAACTCGGAGTAAGTGAAGCCGGGGCAGAGGGCTTGCACGGTTACTTGAGAGGGGAGACTTCGCAATTCGAGATAAAGACCTTCGGTAAATGCAGTCATCCAGCTTTTCGTAGCACTGTAGCCAACGCTGCCGGCGTTATGGACGAAGGCCGAAACAGAAGATACGTTGATGATGGCGCCGAAATCGCGCGGAACCAAATTGCGGAGAGCCGCATGGGTGAGGCGCACGGTAGCCATCACATGCAGCTTGTGCATCGCTTCCTGAGTATCAAGCGGCGCTTCCCAGAAGCGGCCCACGGTGCCGAAGCCGGCATTGTTGACAAGCAGCGCGAGGCGGTCTTCGAAACGGATTCTTTCGGCGACGGCGGCAAGATCGGGCTCGGCGGTGAGGTCCGCCTGCATCACTTCGATTCGGGATGGGAAAGCGCTCGAGAGTTCAATGGCGAGTTGTTGCAGGCGATCCTTGCGGCGGGCGATGAGAAGGAGATCGTGTTCAGGCGCGAGCTTGCGGGCAAATGCGGCGCCGATGCCGCTGGAAGCGCCAGTGATGGCAACCAGTGTCCTGGGCA
>DATJUG010000134.1:0-82487 GCA_035502635.1 Bryobacteraceae bacterium | reverse complement strand
CCGGACGGAGTGAAGGAAGTTGTAAATGATGACGGGCTTGAAGACGTTGAGCTCGAAATTGCCCTGGGAACCGGCGAATCCAATAGCGGCGTCATTGCCCATGACCTGCACGGCGACCATGGTCATGGCTTCGCACTGGGTCGGATTGACTTTTCCGGGCATGATGGAGGAGCCGGGCTCATTCTCCGGGAGAATGAGCTCACCGAGACCGCAGCGTGGACCCGACGCCAGCCAGCGGATGTCATTCGCAATCTTCATAAGGGAGGCAGCGAGTGTTTTCAAGGCCCCGCTTGCGGCAACCAGCTCGTCGTGTGCCGAAAGCGCGGCAAACTTGTTCGGATGGGAGCGGAACGGAAGGCCGGCGATTTCGGCGATCTTCGCCGCGGTTCGCTGTGCGAACTCCGGATGCGCATTCAGGCCGGTACCGACCGCCGTACCGCCGATGGCAAGGTCGTAGAGGCCTGCGAGCGAATAACGGAGGCGCTCGATGTCGCGGTCGAGCAGCGAGACCCAACCAGACATCTCCTGGCCCAGGGTGAGCGGAGTCGCGTCCTGCAAGTGCGTGCGGCCGATCTTGACAATGCCGCTGAAGGCATGGGCTTTCTCGTCGAGCGCGTCGCGGAGCTCCTGGACAGCGGGAATAAGATTGCGCTCGATTCGCTCCGCGGCGGCGATGTGCATGGCGGTGGGAAAGGTGTCGTTCGAAGATTGCGACATGTTGACATGATCGTTGGGATGAACGGGCTTCTTGCTGCCCATATCACCGCCTGCGAGCTGAATGGCGCGGTTAGAGATAACTTCATTGGCATTCATATTGGTCTGGGTACCGCTGCCGGTTTGCCAGATGCGAAGGGGAAAGTGGCCGTTGAGCTGGCCCTCGATCACCTCGTCGGCGGCTTGCACGATGAGGCGGGTCTTCTCGGGGTCGAGCTTGCCGAGGTGGCGATTGACTAGGGCCGCAGCCTTCTTGAGCACACCGAAGGCGCGGATCAGCTCGGGCGGCATCTTGTCTTCGCCGATGTCGAAGTGGATCAGCGAGCGTTGGGTTTGTGCGCCCCAATACCGGTCGGCGGGAACCTCGATGGCGCCCATGCTGTCGGTTTCGGTGCGAGTGGAACGGTCCATGCCCTTATTGTGTAATGGCAGAGGTTGACTTCCATGAACATGACACGACGAACAGCGATGGGACTACTGGCGGGGGCTGCCGCGGGAGCTGCCGGAAAACAAGCAGGATCGCCGCAGATGCCATTCAACATTGCAGCGGGCCCGTTCGAGGGTACACGCGAATCGCTCAAGGGTTACGAGCCACCGGAATGGTTTCGAGACGCAAAGTTCGGCATCTGGGCGCATTGGGGACCTCAATCGGCGCCAGAGGCCGGCGACTGGTACGCGCGCAACATGTATATGCAGGGCAGCCGCCAGTACGAGTATCATGTGCAGCACTACGGGCATCCTTCTAAGTTCGGTTTCAAAGACATTATTCCTACCTGGAAGGCGAGCGAGTTCGACGCGGAGTATCTGGTGGGCTTGTATAAGAAGGCGGGGGCGAAGTATTTTGTCAGCATGGGCGTGCACCACGACAATTTCGATCTTTGGAATTCAAAGCACACCCGGTGGAACGCGGTCAAAATGGGCCCGAAGAAGAACATCGCCGGAATGTTCCGCCAGGCGGCGCTGAACCACGGGCTGAAGTTCGGCATGAGCGAGCACCTGTGGATTACATACAAATGGTTTTCGACGAGCCACGGCAGCGATAAGACGGGACCGCTTGCGGGCGTGCTCTATGACGGAGTGAATCGAGCAAATTGGGACCTGTATACAGATGACCAAACGGTCTATTGGGACTTGCCGTGGAACGCGGACGGCATTCCGGAGAGCTGGAAACAGCACTGGTATCTGCGTATCAAGGATCTGATCGATCAAAACCAGCCGGACCTGCTGTACACAGACGGGCCGCTGCCGTTTGAGGCTTATGGATTGAATATCGTGGCGCATCTTTATAACTCGAGCGCGGCGCGGAACGGCGGGCGAGTAACGGCCGTATATAACAGCAAGCGCCCGGAGGATTGCGCGACAGGCACGTGCGTGCTGGATGTGGAGCGTGGAATTGTCGATAAGATCTGGCCACAACCGTGGCAGACGGATACTTCGGTTGGGGATTGGCATTATAGGCGCGACGATAGCTATAAATCTCCGAAGACGGTGGTCGATATGTTGGTGGATGTAGTAAGTAGAAATGGCAACTTACTATTGAATTTCCCGCTGCCGAATAGCGGGCGGTTGAATGAGACAGAATTAAACATCCTGTCGGAGATTACAGAGTGGATGTCCGTCAATAGCGACGGCATCTACGGCACGCGGCCCTGGAAGATATTCGGCGAAGGACCAGCCGCCACTGCCGCTCCAAGCGATGACGCGAAATTCAATGAAAGCAAACGCAAGGAACTGACCTCTGAAGATGTTCGGTTCACGACGAAACGAGACGTGTTGTATGCGTTCGTAATGGGCGTACCCGACCGGGACGCCGTTGTGCGTTCGCTCGCGACGGAGGGCGAAGGCAGTGCTCGGAAGGTTCAAAATGTCGAGCTGCTCGGGGCCGGCCGGGTCGAGTGGAAACAAGATGCGGCGGGGTTGAGAGTAAACCTGCCTGAGAGAAAGCCGTCTAAATACGCGCTGGGCCTAAAGATTGCGTTCTAGTTTTTCGCTATCTGAGCGGATCAAAAACACGGCGACTTCAGCGAATAAGTTTGGCAGCACGCGGGCTTCCCGATTGCCTCGAACAAAGATCTGGCGTTCGATGGTCCAGTTCTGTTCGCGACAGAGCTGAACGAAGTCGTGAATGGTAAGGAAATGCAGGTTTGGCGAATCGTGCCAAGGATACGGAAAGAGCTTGGTGTTGGGCGACCGGCCGCTCAACAGATGGGAGGCTCGCGTGGTCCAATGACCGAAGTTGGGAAACGTCACGATGGCGTGCCGGCCAACGCGGAGCATCTCGCGCAACACGCGCATGGGATAGCGCATCTCCTGCAGCGTTTGGCTAAGGATCACGAAATCGAAGGCGGCGTCCGGATAATCGGCGAGACCCTGTTCAATGTCGCTTTGATAAACCGACACGCCGCGAGCGATGGCGCGGCGTACTTTCTGCGGATCGATTTCGACGCCTCGCGCATCGACATGCTTACGTTCGCCGAGCCAGGCGAGTAGCTGCCCATCGCCACAGCCGAGATCCAGAACTCGCGAACCGGGCTCGATGATTTCGGCGATCATGGCGTAATCAAAGCGGTGGAGGACTGCGTCGGCGGGTGCGCTCTTTGGAAGCTGACTTGCTGCCGGGCGCGGCTTGGCAGCTTGTGTGTCGCGGTAGACGCTCTTGGGGAACTCGCGCGAAACGGTCGCGGTATCGGGCGCGCCACACGAAGAGCCATCTGGTTTCTTCCTTGATTCGTGGCGCGCATCCGCGCCCTTTGCGCTATTGAGAAACCCAACAATCATGTCGGTCTGTTCCTTGGCTTCGAGAAGGAATGCGTCGTGGCCGTAAGTCGAGGTCAGCTCACAGAAGGCCGCGTCGATGTTGCGACTACGCAGGGCGGTGAGGGTTTCGAGCGATTGGTAAGTGGGATAGAGCCAGTCGGAGGTAAAGCTCAGGACGAGGAATCGCGCGCGCGTGCGCTCGAACGCGGAGGCGAGCGAGCCGCGATTGGCCGCGAGATCGAAATAGTCCATCGCTTTCGTGATGTAGAGGTACGAGTTAGCGTCAAAGCGATTAACGAATTGGCTGCCGCGATAACGGAGATAGCTTTCGACTTCGAAATCGGCAGAGAAATCGAAGCCGAATGCGTCGCGGTCGCGTAGACGGCGGCCGAACTTTTCGCGCATGGAGGCATCGCTCATATAGGTGATGTGACCGACCATGCGAGCGACGGCGAGACCACGCGCCGGGGGTTTCGAGTCGTAGTAATTGCCTTGGTTCCAATCGGGGTCGGCCACGATAGCCTGACGGCCGACTTCGTTAAACGCGATTTGCTGCGCGCTGTGACGGGAGGTGGCTGCGATGGGGATGGCGGCGACGACGGAATCGGGATAAGCGACGCTCCATTCGAGAGCTTGCATGCCGCCCATGGAGCCGCCCGCGACGGCGAGCAGGCGCTCAATGCCGAGGTGCTCAATGAGCATTTTCTGGAGGCGAACCATGTCGCCGATGGTGATGACCGGAAAGCGCATGGCGTAACGCTCGCCGGTGGTGGGGTCGAGAGAGCCGGGACCAGTGGTGCCGCGGCAACCGCCCAGGACGTTGGAGGAGATGACGAAGTAGCGATCGGTATCGAAGGCGAGGCCGGAGCCGATCATAGAGGACCACCAGCCGGGCTGGCCGAAATCGCGGCTGATGCCGGCGGCGTGGGCGTCGCCCGAGAAGGCATGCAGGACGAGAATGGCGTTGGTGCGATCTGCGTTCAGAGCGCCGTAGGTTTCGTATGCAATGTCGACGTCCAGCAGGGTGACGCCGCAATCGAGCGCGAGCGAGGTGAACGTGGCGACTTGAGTTTCGACGGTGAGAGCGGTTTCGACGGTGGTAGGCATGGCCGCGCGAGCGCGCGAAGACGCTTGAAATTGCATGATAACTCGGGTGGCGGGGCGGTTATCGGGTGTGGGAGTGGTTATTTTGCGAGACGAAGCCAAATTGAGGCGAGCTTGAAGCGCACAGGCCACTTGGTGACCGTTGTGCGCGGTGGGCGAAGAGACGGCGCATTTTGCCGAACGAAATGGGTGGAGTGTGGTGGAGCGTTTTCCTAGATGGCAACTGGCGGTTATTACGGAGTGAAGCCAATTTGCGCTATCGGTTAGATGTGGCCGTATCCTCAGCCCAATGTCCGGCTCCTTCCGACAGGCGGTAGGTTCGCTCTAAGTGGCTGAAGGACCAGGCAAATTAGTCCCGCTTGGTTCGGGTGCTGATCTGCGTTGAGGCTATTTAGAATCTCATGTAATCGTGGTAAGACTGTAACGAAACCACTCTGACAACTCCCTGCCAAGGCCTTCCAGATCTGGAAATATCGTTGCCTCGGTGATGCCGCAGATCCTCAACTCTTGGTTGACGTCTGGGATCGCGTCAGACTTGATTCGAACGCAAACAAGATGGCAGTCATCGCTCGACATCAGATCGGCCAGCGCGAACGGGTCTAGTGTTGCATCAGGAAGTACCACTCCCAGTGGTCGCGTGGTCGCTGAATATCGGTGAGCAGCTGAGCGCCTCTTCGCCGGAAATCGGCCCGAAGCTCTTGCTCGTGTCTGAGCAAGGTGCGGTTCGTGTACCGACGATCCACCCGATAGAGCCTTGGCTGCAAAATCGTCGGCGATTCCGCATCCGTTTCGCCACGGAACCACGGCACCCAGGCGGTAGCAATATCCTGCTCATCTTCACGTTTCGGCTTCTCGTTCCAGTAGGAGAGCCAATCCTTTCCGAATAGAGCCACTTTCGACAGAAATTCCGCGACTGAACATGCCTGATAACACGCAACAGCAGGTTTCTCGGCGTCCATTGTTTCGATCCGCAATTATACAAGTTCTGGGGATGCGGTTGGAACGTCGCCGCGGAAGAAGCCCAGCTTCTTTAGGCATTCGACCTCGGTCAGAACCTGATCGAAGGCTCGGTTGAGATTTGGCAGTTATGTTCGGAGGGGATTGCTTCGGGAGATTTTGCCTCGCGCGCCGAGAATCACTACTGTTGGGGGTAGCAATTGTTGCCTCGCCTATAGGCGGCGCTGGTTTGCGTCGGTGTCGTCAGCGCCGAGTCTGAGAAGCGCGGCCGCGACGGAGGCCCGAAGCGACGGCAGATCTTCCTGTACCGTTCCCCAGACGCTCTGAAGATCTATGCGCTCGTATTGATGCCTGATCCAGTTGCCCGTTCCGCGTATTTTGTGCCAGGGTTGGTCAGGACAGAGAACCGCGGCTTGTTCGCCTAGCCGAATCGCTGCTTCACTGATAACCAGGAGCTTTCGTTCGACGGCGGCAACGGTTTTTGGGTCTTCGCGGAAGCGGCGGAAGTCCATGCCAGTGGTGAAGCGCTCGATCAGAATGATCGCATCGAGAATGTCGCGGAGCGAGTGCGCGGGATGTCTAAAAGACAACAACTGCCTCGCGCTCGGCTCGACTGCGCACGTCGTCCCGCAGAAAACGACGATCGCATAGCTCGACACGAGTCTGCAGGATCTCAGAAATACGCACCTCAAGGCCGGCTTTATCGAACGCGGTGAGACGCTTGTCTGAATCGAAATCGGTCAGGAGATCGATGTCAGATCCCTCGGTTGCTTCGCGCCGGGCGACGGAGCCGAAAATGAAGAGCTTCGCGATGCCGTCGTTTTTCAACTCTGGTGCGTGAGTCAACAGCATCGCTTTCACCGTCTCGGGATCCATACCTTGAATTTCGCACGGCGGCGGCGGAACTGCAATATTATTGGCCGGCCCGGGGTGACAGGGGTAGATACCGAGTACCTTACTTCGAGCGCAGACTAAAACGAGAAGCGGACGCCGAACTCGCCCCAGAGGGAGCGCGGGATGACGGTACTCGCGGGGGCGATGAAGCCGGCTGGGTGCCCGAAGGTGGTCGGATCGGCGATGTCGTTGTTGAAATCGTTTCCGTAGTTCGCCCGGTTGGTCAGATTGAACGCCTGGCCGATCAGCTCCACCCTCAACCGCTCACCGAAACGGATGGTTTTGGAGAGCCGCAGGTCGAGTTGGAAGAACGCGTCGCCACGGACCGGATCATACTTGGCGATGGTGCACGAGCCCGGTGCGTAGCCGTTCAAGCCATAAAAACAATTCTGTGCTGCCGTGTTGTTGCCGGAGAAGGCGAGGTAATTGGTGATGTCGTCGCTCGGGACGACTACGGCGTTGGCGGTGCCGCCACCGGTATTCAATGTATTGGATGAATTCGTGACGCCGGGAGTTTGGCCCGGGCTGATCCACGGACGCGGCGAACCGAACTGCAGGATGGGCGCAAGCTCCAAACCCCAGGGGAGATTCACGATGCTGCTCAACGTAACGTGATGACGCTCGTCGTTGGGGGTAGGTCCCCATTCGTAAGGCGCGAAGGTATTAGTCGAAAGGCGCGGATACTGCCGGAAAGAGGGCTGTCCCGAATCGAAGCCGTCGGCCCAAGCGAGAGTATAGTTTGCGATCAACGAAAAGTGATCGCTCATGCGCCGGCGGTAGCTGAAGTTCGTACCGTTGTATTGAGAGCGGCCGATGGACTGCTCGTCGCGGACGCTCGCTAACTCCGGCTCAGTGGAAGCGGCAAAGGCAGGGTCGAGCGGACGGAAACAGCAGGCTCCGGCGACGGGAACTTTTTGATCGATGTTGATAGTTTCGTTTTCGTGCAAACCGAGCACGTGAGTATATTCGACCTCGACTACAGATGCGGGGTTTGGCGCCCAGCTATAGCCGATGTTGAACTCTTCGGAGACAGGGTTGCGGTAATCGGGATCGATCAAGCGGCCGACGCTGCCGGGCGCAAGCTGCGTGGAAGGCGGTGGAAGAACGGGATATGGATCGACACCGTAGCGCCAACTTCCGAGCGGGATGCCGGTTCCGGTAACGATGTCGGTAGGAGCGGAAAGACTGATGGCGGTCTGAAACACGGTCGGATTAGCCATCTGTTCCATGAACAAGGGAATGTTCTGAAAGACGTTTCCGAAGTAAAGGCCGTAGCCGCCGCGGATAACATGCTTGCCGGCGCCGGTAAGGTCATAGGCGAATCCAACGCGGGGGCTGAAATCTTTGTTATCGTCATGCGGAAGCCTGCTGACGTAGGGATTGGATATGGGATTGTCGAGGGCAACCAGTTCCTGGTACGTGCGGCTATTCTTGACATCGGAGCCACCGATCAGGTTGAAGTCTTTGTCCCAACGCAGGCCGAGATTTACCGTCAGCCGAGGAGTTACTTTCCAATCGTCCTGGACGTATAATCCGAGCTGTTTCGTGGCCACCTCGAAGTAAGGGTCGCCATTGGCTTCCGACATGCTGGTGACGAGGCCGGGAGTGGAAAAGCCTTGTGGATAGAGTGCGGGGTTGCCAAGAATGGTGCTCGGATCAACTGAGAAATCGACTTCCAAGGTAGAGCTGAACTCGAAGAAGCCGCCTTCCACGGGGTTCCAGATGTAATCCACGCCCCAGTTCAACTGGTGTTTGCCGATGGTCTTGGAAACGTCATCCTTGAATTGCCATTTTTTCTGAAAGGATTGCTGGGGCACGTTGGTGTTGGTTCCGAAGGATGCATCCGGGAAAGTAACTAGCGGCGCGCTGATGTTACTGGCAATCAAGTTATTCCAATATTGATATCCGACAGTAAATTGATTAACCGTTGTGCTGGAAAGAATGGAGTTCAGGGTGAAGTTGGCGAGCAGTAAATTGTTTTTGGTGAAGTTGCCATTGGTCAGATCGCCGGTGCCATTGGATTGATCGTTCAAACTGTTGTTGGACTGCGAGCTATAGCTAACGTAGGCGGTGTTTTTGTCGTTGATGGTGTAGTCCATGCGGCCCGTGTAGCGGGTTTCAAAGAACGGGGTGGGAATGATGGCGGCCGGCTCGGCTGCAAGACCGGCGTTTTTGGCCAGCACGAGTTCGTTGTAAGACGTTCCGCTCTCGGCCAGGGACTGGTTTTCGCGTTCCCGCTCGTAGGCAAAGAAGACGAAAAGCTTGTCCTTCTTTATGGGACCGCCAACAGAGCCGCCGAACCATTGGCGGCTGTAGGGCGGACTTTCGAGAGTATAGCCGCCGGTGCCGTTGGGAACCTTCTCAGCGGTATCCAGCGCGTCGTTGCGGAAGTAGCCGAATAGCGAGCCGTGGTAGTCGTTGGTACCCGACTTAGTAATCACATTAATGGCAGCGCCCTGCGAACGGCCGTTTTCGGCGGAAAACCGCTGAGTGCTGATGTGGAACTCCTCGATGGCCTCCAGGGGAAATTGCATCACAGGGCCGCCAACGGTGTTGTCCTTGTTGTCGACTCCGTTCACGGTCACATTAACGTCGCGTCCGTTGTTGCCATTGACGGAAAGGATGGCGTAGCGGTTCTTAGTGGGGTCGTAGGAGTCAGTTAATTTCACACCGGGCGCGAGATATGCGAGATTGGCGAAATCGCGGCCGACGAGCGGCAAATCCTCTACTTCGCTCGGGGTGATGGTGGTGCTGACGTCGGTTTTTTCGGCGTTGAGAAGCGGGGGCGTGGCTTCGACAGTAACAGTTTGAGTTGACTGGCCGACCTGAAGAGTTGCGTTGTTGGTAACGGTCTGGCCAACGGCGAGAGTGACGTTCTTGAATACTTTGGTCTGGAAACCGGTCACCGAGACGGTGAGGTTATAGGTTCCCGGCGCCAGAAGATCGAACCGGTATTCGCCTTGGCCGGTGGTATGAGTCTCACGGACGGCGCCTGTTTCAACGCTTTCGAGCTTCACGTCAGCGCCGGCGATAATAGCGCCGCTGCTGTCCTGAACAACGCCGGTCAGATTGGCGTCAGCGGTGACCTGAGCGAGCAGAGTTGCACACGAGAACAGAGTCAGGCACACGACCCCCAATGACTTATACGACCGAGCAAACATAGGTTCCCCTCCCCGTTTGTAAAGCCACGCAAAAATAACATCAGGCATGTGCGGCTGAACTTACCAGACGCGCAGAGTTCAAAAGAACTCTTGCGATTCATCTGCTAAGCAGCGCCGCAGGTCCCTAGCAACTTGGATAGTGTTTTCTAGTATGTTCGGTGTAGAGAGCTTTGTCAAGACGTTTTGGGCTACACTGGCGGGCATGGAAGTACATTTCGGACCCGAGAAGGAAGAGCAGCTTCAGCGACTTGCGCTCCGCACGGGCAGGAACGCCGAACAGGTGGTCGAGGAAGCAGTCGATCGGCTCTTGGGGAATAGTGGCCGCTTCAAGAACTAAGGAGATAAGCTTTGAGAGAGAGGCAGCGGTGTCGATCACAATACCGGATGAGATCTTGACTTCCACTGGCCTGACCGAGGCCGAGATAAGACGGGAGCTCGCTGTGGCGCTTTTTCAGGTCGAGAGGCTCACGTTGGCGCAGGCCGCCAAGGTCGCTCACCAGACGCAGCTTGAATTCCAAAAGATATTGGCTTCGCGTCGCGTCCCCATCCACTACGGCGCTGAGGAACTGAGCGACGATCTTCAAACCCTTCGGCGAACCCCTGCACATTGATCGTCGTTTCAGATACTTCTCCCATCCTTAACCTTTGGGCCGTCAACCGTCTGGATTTGCTACGGCAGTTATATAGAGAGCTTTTCATTCCGCCGGAGGTCGGAGCCGAGCTGCAGCGAAACGGCGTTGACTATCGCGGCCAAGAATGGTTGGTATTGAAGGAGCCGACGAATAGAGCGCTGATCAACGAGTTGAGTCTCCGCCTGGATCCAGGAGAGGCAGAAGCAATTGCTATTGCGCTCGAATTGCACGCAGATCGAATTCTTATCGATGAGCGCCGGGCGCGAAGAGTTGCTTCGGAATTTAACCTTCGCCCACTGGGACTGCTGGGCGTGCTTGCCGAAGCGAAACAGCGGGAGCTCTTGCAGGAGTGCAAGTCTGTGTTGGATGACATGATTCGAATCGCGGGCTTCTGGATTGGCGAGCGACTTTACGCGAAATTTCTTCAGGAGATCGGGGAGGGCCGATAACGAATTACTGCACGCGCACAACGACCAGCGTCATGTCGTCGTGTTGGGGTGCGCCAGCGGTGAAGCCGTCGACGCGCTTGAGGATGGAGGTGATCATGTCGGCGGCGGAGCGGGAATCGCAGGTGAGGATGGAGTGAATGAGGCGCTCCTCGTCAAACTCCTCGTCGGAGTTGTTCATGGCTTCGCTGATGCCGTCGGTGAAGGCCACCACAACGTCGCCGGGCTGAAGCGGGACCTGAGTCTCACGGTAGGCGAACTCGGGAAACAGGCCGAGGACCATGCCGCCTTCTTCGAGCCGAAGGATCTCGCCAGAAGCACCGTTGCGGCATAGGATGGGCGGGTTGTGGCCGGCGTTGACGTAGCGCAGGATGCGCGTGGCGGGGTCGTATTGCGCATAGAAGAAGGTCGCATAGCGGTTTTCCGCCGAGGCTTCGTAGACCAAGCGATTGATGTGCTGGATCATCTCCGAAAGAGTGGAACACGGATTGATGGTCTGGCCGCGCAGCGAGGCTTGCAGACTCGCCATCATGAGGGCGGCCGCGATTCCCTTCCCCGATACATCTCCAATTGCGATGCCGAGGCAGCCGTCGTCGAGATGCACGAAATCGTAGTAGTCGCCGCCGACGCCGAGCGCAGGCCGACAGTAGCCGGCGAATTCGAGTCCGCGCACTTCGGGGAGCTTTTGCGGAAAAAGGCGCTGCTGGACTTCGCGGGCGATTTCGAGCTCGCGGTTGAGACGCTCGCGCTGGGCGACCTCGCGGCGGATGCTCTCGGTGAGCTCTGCGTTCTCAAGAGCCAAGCCGGTTTGAGACGCGACCGCGCTTAGAAGTTGCAGGTCGGCTTGCGAGTAAGGCGCCTCGGATCTTTTCGGCCCGAGGCTGATGACGCCGAGCAAGCGGGTGTTCAAGGAGACGGGAAGGAGAACTTGGGCGCCGAGTTGCTGGAGCGCGGTTTGCTCTTCGTCCGGCGCTCCGTAAACCCAGGATTGAGGATCGTCGAAGTAGATCCTGGCGGGGGAGCGCGACTGTTTGAGGAAACGCACGGTGGTTGTGTCGCGCCTGAGTTCGACGGCGGGAGACGAGCCGTAGCCGAGCGCATAGGCGGGTTGATAGAGGTTCCCACGTTCAAGCAGCATGGCGATGCGCGAGACGTGAAGGGAATCGGCGATGCGGCGCGCGACTGTTTCGAGCAAAGAGCGAGTGTCGCGGATGGTGGCGACGGAGTTACTGAGATCGGTTAGGACCAGCTCGGCGTTATAGGCTTCGCGGAAGAATCGGCGATCCATCCACAGCGTGAGCTTGAAGGTGAGGCGGCGAAAACCCGCGATGAGGGCCGCGCCGGCGACGCCAATGAGGATGGCGGCCCAGGTGGCATGGCTGCGGAGCGCGAGATTCACACAGATGGTAATTATCACCGCGATCAAGACAACGCGGGCGATCTTCACTCCGGTGCTGGCAAGCGCGTAACGCACGCCGCTGCGAATGACCATGCGGACGTCCATGGCGCGCTGGACCACGATGACGTAGGCCATGGTCAGGGGGAAGAAGACGAGCATGAGCAGGCATACGGTCACAAGCCATTGAGGAAACGGCGGAAGGATACGGATTTCGGAGAGCAGGACGAGAAAGAGAGGAATAAGCGCCAGGGAGCAACCGACGCTCATTACACGCATGCGGCGTCGCGTGTCGGGAGTTTTGAGGGTGCCGCTCTTGGCGCCTAAAAGGGCGAAAAAGGCAAAGATATAGCAGGTGAAGAGAATGCGGAATGGGTTCTCTAAGTGATCGAAGAAATCAACAATCGGGCGAATCTGCCGCATGTGATTGCCTTCTTGCCAAGCCAGGTAGACCTCGATGGCGCAGAGCGCGAGCAGGGGAGCGGCGGCGATCCAGTTCAGCCAGCGGTGTCTCCGGATAAAGGTGAACGGAACGGGGAAATAGAACGCAAAGAGCACCATCCAGGCCGGCCACAGATCACTAAGCAGGGAGTGGTAAGTGAGGAAAATCTCGCGCCAGGGTGACCAGATGACCCAATAGCCGCCGACGCCGACCAACTGCCCGAATGAAACGAGCATTCCGAGCGTGATCCAGGCGAGCGGGTCAGTGGGGCGAGCGAAGGCGATATAGAAGCCGAGAAGAACGCAGCTCAGAGGGAACAAGACGATGACGCCGAGCAGGAAAATCCAGGAGTTTACATCCTTGCTTCCCATGTGCAGGAAGACCGGGACGATACGCGTCTCGGGCCGGCCGTGGACGGAGCGGCGCACGGTAACGGCGAGCGTTTCGCCTGGGCGAGCATTGAAGAGGATGTTCTCGAGTTGCTCGGCGCCAAGGACGGGTTGGCCATTGAGCGCCAGAATCTCGTCGCCGACTTGCAAGCCGCTGTGCTCATAGCCGGAGGAGAGGCGCAGAATCTCGACGGTTTGCGAACGATTAGTAAATGGCGCGGCGGCGTGCTGCGCCGCAGTGGCTTCGCTATAGACGACCCAAGCGGCGATGGTGAGCTGCGCGATGAGAGCCCAGGCAAACAACACGCCGAGGATGGCGTATTGCCAGGTGGGCTTGGGAGGGCGTTCAATTGGCTGCATTCAGCGGGCTGCGCTTACGACTATATAAGACATAGATGAAGAGTCCGATGAACAACCAAACGACGAAACGCACCCAGGTGGCGAGCGGCAGGCCGAGCATCAATCCGAAGCAACAGGCGATGGAGATGACGGGCGTGACGGGCGAGAACGGGACTCTGAAAGAGCGCGGGCGCGCGGGTTGAGAGCGGCGCAGAATGATGACGCCACAGGAGACGACGATGAAGGCGAAGAGCGTGCCGATGTTGGAGAGGTCGGCGAGAGTGCCGATATCCCAGATGCCGGCGGGGATGCCGACGGCGAGCCCGGCGATCCAGGTGCTCACGTAGGGCGTGCGGAATTTCTTGTGAACTTTTGAGAAGACATCGGGCAGGAGGCGGTCGCGCGACATAGCGAACCAGATGCGCGCCTGGCCGTATTGATAGACGAGCAACGAGGAAAGCATTCCGAGCAGAGCGCCGACCGTGACAGTGAAGCGCAGCTTGTTCATGCCGACGGCCTGGAGGGCATTGGCGACGGGGGAGGCGTTATCGAGGGTGCGCCAATTGGCGATACCGGTGAGGACGAACGCGACGGACGTATATAGGATGGCGCAAACGATGAGGGTGCCGATGATGCCGATGGGCATGTTGCGCTGCGGACTGCGGCATTCTTCGGCGGCGGTGGAGACGGAATCGAAGCCGATGAAGGTAAAGAAGACGATGGCTGCGCCGCTGAGGACGCCGTTGAAACCGTTGGGCAGGAACGGATGGAGATTCGAAGCGGTGACGGCGCGCGCGGCTCCGAATACGAACAGGAGAATGGCGCCGAGCTTAATCGCGACCATGATGTTGTTGGCGCCGGCGCTTTCTTTGACGCCGCGCACGAGGATCCAGCTCAAGAGCATGACGATGAGTAACGCAGGCACATTGAAGAAGCTGCCGGTGAGATGGCCTTCGACTATGGCCGGCTCGGAGAGATAGTGCGGCAGATGCGCGCCGAACAGGTAATCGCACATGACATTGAAGTAAGCGGAGAAGCCGACCGCGACAGACATATTCGAGACGGCGTATTCGAGAATGAGATCCCAGCCGATGATCCAGGCGAAGATTTCGCCCATGGTGGTGTATGCGTAGGTGTAGGCGCTGCCCGCGATGGGGATCATGGAGGCGAGCTCGGCGTAGCAGAGAGCAGCGAATCCACAGGTGAGGGCAACCAGGATGAACGACAGCGTGAGGCCTGGGCCAGCGCCGGGACGGCCGATTATCGAAGCGGCCGATCCGCCGTGCATGATGAGATCGAGCAGCGGAGCGTTGAAGACAGAGGCGACAGCCATGTGTTGGCCGGCGGCGGCGGTGCCGGTGACAGTGAAGATCCCGCCTCCGATTACGGCGCCGATACCGAAAGCGATCAAGCTCCAAGGGCCGAGCGAGCGCTTCAGCCGCTTACTTTCGTGGTGAGTCTCTTCGACCAGGTCGTCGATACTCTTGGTCTTGAGAAGTTGAGTAGGCACGTAAACGGAAGTATAGCGGGCATGGGGGCTGAAAGCGCCGACAGCTAGCAGAGCATTCGGTTTTGCCAAAACGGATATCCGGAAAAGCGCTGGACGCTCCTATAAAATGCTCGCCGTTGAGCCGTGTACTTTCCGAATAGATGTTTGCGCTTGGCTTCGAATTCGGAAAGTGCGGCTTCCTCTCCGCGAGTCAATAAGATTTCCGCCGCATGCATCGCTTGTTCGATCGCGCTGCAGAGCCCATGGGAAGAAAGCGGGTCGAACGACATCGCAGCGTCACCGATTGCAAGCCAGCCCTCTCCGCTCATTTGGTCGAGGCGAGCGGACTCCGCGCTGACAACGTTGAGCATGTTAGTGGATGCGCTTATTCGATTTCTCGTGTATGGCGCATCGTCCAGCATTGCGTCCCAGACGGATTGCCTCGTTTCGGCTGAGAGCTTTAGTAATTTAGGGTCGGTGATGAACGCGGCAAGGAACTGCCCCTGAGGGAGCCCGAGAGAATACCACCAGCCTTGAGAGACAGGCTCGATGAGCAGCGGTGAAATATCCGGGCCCAATTCTTCGGTGATGCAGAACAGAGCAATCAAAGGATCTCGAAGGATGCGCGTCGCTCCCATCGCGCGGGCGAGGGAATGAGATCGTCCAGTAGCGTCTACCAGATGTTCAACCTGGATAGTGTGCTCGCCATTTGAAGATGCCAAAGTGATCTGCCAGTGGCCGGCCTGTCTGCTGATTCCTGATACGCGACGCGAGTTTCTGTCAAGAATGTGCGCACCGGAATGAACGGCATGAGCTAAAAGCGCATGGTCAAAGGTCGGCCGGTTCAGATGCCACATGCGACCGTGAGGGTCGAAGGCCAAGTCCGCTTTGTCGAGGCGCGGCGTGAGCCAGCAGGACAGCGTGGTTTGCGTAACGTGCTGGCCGGCCAGACACTGGTCTACCAATCCAAGCTGCGCCAACAGGAATTCGCCCCGAGGCGCAAGAGTTTCGCCCCAGGGCTTCGGACTCGACTTAGTAAGTGGCGGGACGAGAAGCACAGTCCCGCCGCATCGCGCCATACGGATCGCAAAAATACAGGCCGCGGGTCCTTTCCCGAACACCGCTGCATCGTAATTGGGCTTCAGACCATTTAGCAAAGCCTGCTGCATTGAAAGGGACAGAGGCGTCAGTGAACAGTTCCCATTCCCAGGACCTTGCCGCGCGGATGCCTGGCGCGCTCCGAAGGACTCGCATAGATGCCGAGACGAAACGCCTTCTTGCTCTTGGGCGGGAATGGAAGCGCCAGGGCGAGAGCGAAAGTCTCGGTTTTCGCGGGAGACGGAATGGGACATCCCTGCCGAATCCAATCGGTGGCAATATCTTTCCAAGTTCTCGAGAGACCGGGAGCCTGCTGATTGTAGGCATCCGCCATGGCGTTGTTACCGTCAACGAGTTGAGTTAGAAAGCGGCTCTGACTAGGGTTACCGGGAGTAACCCAGCCGTTGGCGGGATCGGCAAGCGCCTGCATGAAGCTGGGAATTGGCTGGTCGAACCACCAGGCGACCGGCTGCGTGATCTGCTGACCGGGATTGGTGGGATCGGGGCCTTTGAGAGTGAAGCGTTGATGTGCTGCGTCGCCGAGTTGCTGATCCTTGAGCGCCGCGATAAGGGCCGCCATCAATTGGGCGGGGCCTTGTGCCGATGGCTGGGGCGGCTGAGCGGGAGGTTGAGGCGCCGGAGCATGAGGCTGGGCTTGAGGTTTGCTTCCAAGCCATACGACCCAGCGCCGCCACACTTCGATTTCGTCATCCGTAAAGACCTTGTACATGGGTCCATCGAAAGTCAGCTTCTGGAAGAAGCCGCTGTTACCCGGATCTCCCGGAGTGATGTAGTTCTTATCGCTGCTCAGCTTATCGAGCAGAAGCTGGGGATCTTCGAACAGATCGTTTATGAGCTCGGATTGAATCCTCTTGTCTCCATGATTTAACCGGCCGTAGGCTCTCTTTCGATTCACCAAGTCGATCAGGTCGCTTTCGGGCGTGCCGTCGCGCCGAGACAGAAGAAGGTCGCGGAGATCTTCCGACAGCGTTCCGAGCGTCTCAAAAGCGGCGAATCCGTTCCATATGCGCTTCCATTGTTTCTGAACCTCATCCTCACTTCCCGTTTGTTGGCGAACCCGATCAAGGTACATCGCAACGGCGTGCCTGGCTTTGGCGCCATGCCCGTTGGACGCATTGTCGATGCCCACGTGCATGCGATAGAAATGAGTATCGATTCCCCATGCTTCCTGGCGGACGATGCCAGGCCAGAGGTTTAGCACTTCCCATTCAAGCTGCAAGGTCATGCCTAGTATTTCGGGGAAAAATGTGCGAGTAAATTCCGAGATCACAAGCTCGAAGACGGCAGCCGTAAACGCAGAATCCAAGAGGTCCGGGTTATCGACATACTCCCTGGAATTAACAGGCGGCATCGTGATTCCAAGACTTCCCAAAAGCTTGGTATAGAGATTGGCATGATTTTGGTCGGGATTGCCGTCGCCGGCTTCGTCCATCCAAATTGAGAACAAGAATGAATTGATTTCGTCGATGGGACCGGCCTGGCTGATATTTCTTAACCAAACACCGTCGAGCTGATTGAAGGGCGCAAGCTGCCGGATACGCTCAATAACTTCTTCTCGCGAGCGCGGATTCTCGGGGTTGGTGAAATCTTTGGGATCCTGCCGCTCGGCATTCTGTTTATCGCGCAGTAAGATGGCGTAAATCTCTTCGAGCCGCTCCGCAAGAGCGCGTTCCGAATAGGGAAAGAAGCGGAGATAATCATCGACTCCGCCGTCCGGGGCGGGCGTTTCTATCAGTGTCCAGGCATCATCGAGGAACTGTTGGGCAAGCTGTTTGGCCTTGGGTCTGAAATCGGGATAGGAATCCAGATTCAGCATCATGTAATAGTATTCGCGGTCGCTGAGTCCGTCGTACCTGGAACGTCCGGTTTCGACCAGGAGAACCTCTCCGGCGTCAGTCTTCCTGGGGGCCACAAAGCCGAGCGAAGCCCATTTACTGACCATGTCGTTGTCGCCAGGCAGCGCATCCGATTCGTCGTCATCGTCGAAGCGAAGACGTTGCCCAACGCCCCGGTCCCAGTTAAGGCGCTTCAGAAGGGCGACATTCAGCGTGGTGTCCTTCGCATCATAAGGAAACAGGGAATTGGCGGCCTGGAACTCTTCTTCATTCAAAACGTAGTCCGGCCTCTGTCCAGGCCACCAATGAATCTGGCATTCATAAAAGTCCGCCTGCCAGGGCACCGCCATCCGTTTGGTAATGTCCCCCGGCTTGATGGCGGAAGCGTCAAAGCGGAAAGGTTCTGAATAGAGTTTCTTGTCTCTGGCGATGTAAGTAATTTCGATGCCGGGGAAGAACGGGCCGCCGACACAACGGCTGAGGGACGCAAAATTCAGAGCGCCCGGTTGATCCGCAAGCGGGATGGAATCGAAATCTGTTATGGGGCGCGGCGGAGGCCAGTCATCCTGAAACTTTCCCTGAGCCCATTGCTCGAGAATCGCGTACTGGGTTTCGAGAAGATACAGCCACGTATCCGGCCTTCCTTCCTCACAATCGCCTTCGTCGCCGGATAGGAGGGGCATGAAATTGTAATTGGCCTGGCTCTGCGATTTCGTTCTTGGACTTCTAATCCTCGCAAAGATACTTTGCCGAAAGGCTTGGTTCGAGGCCGAGTTGTCCCTCAGCCGTTTCAGCACATCATCGGCGAGAAAGTTCCCGTTTTTGTCGGGGCCATGCCCGCGAAGCGCCATTTCGTTGACCCATTGATAGCCGTTCTGGCGTTTAAAAATTGGATAGACGTCCTGAACAAAGGACAGCTTGGAGGGCGGTTTCGCCCCTGAAGAAGCTTCCTTCATCACCTCATATAAGGTGACGATGTTGTCGGTGAACGGGGAGAAATCAGGGGGCGCTACGATTACCCAGGCTCCGCTTACGGGGACTTTCGTTCCAGCGAGAGTAACTTCGGCATTCACGGACCCGTCGGAGGCGTCATCAAACCAGCCGTCGTTATTCGCATAGTGAGTAATTGGTTTTGCATTATCGGTGTGTCCGGATTTGCCGAATCCGCCGAGAACGATCAACCTGCCGAATGTGTCTGTTTGCAGCTCGCCTAGCGGAACGTTGATCCCCTGGTACATTCCGTCATCAAACTGATACTTGGGACCGCGTTGGAGAACTCCGGAAACGGTACATGGCAGGGGCAATATTTCCAATTGTGAGCGGTCGGCAGCTCCTTTGTTTCTTAATGGCGTTGGCTTCTTGCCGCTGTCTGTATTAAGTCCCGCTTCGACTCCTTGGAACTCATGCCAGGCGGCTTTTTTGTTGGCGAGGTTGACGGTCCACACGATGTCAACGCCGGGTTCGTCGAGCCGGCATTCACCTAAGACTTGTCCCGCTGCATCGAACGCATAGACGCGAAAGCGGGCGCCCTGTCGCTTGATCAACCCAGCTCTATCTTTGTATCCGCCTTCAGGCTCAACGGTAACGCCGGGAAGTTCGGGCGCGATGAAGAATTCAGCCGGGCTGTTGCCGAGCCGAGCGATTCCGATAGATGGATAAATCTTACAGGTTTTGACTTTGCTGAAGTCCATTTACGTGAGCCTTGACTATGATCAGAGTTCCGTAGAATCTTGTCAAGCTGCTCGCTTGACTTGTTATTCCACGTGATAGCCCGAGATTATATCGCTTTGGCGCGGTGCGCGCGACTGTTTTCTCTACTCGGTCCGTAAGGCTGTGGTGGGGTCGATGGATGCGGCTCGCAACGCGGGAGCCAGGCAGGCCAAGATTACTGTGGCCGCAATAGGACGGCATTCACCGCGCTGAAGATGGCTGCGGTTGCTCCGAGTCCCAGCGCAAGGACAAGAACGGCGATCCCGGTAAAAGCCGGGCGCGCGCGCAGTTGACGAAAAGCGAAGCGGATGTCTCTAAGGAAGCCGGTCATAAAGATGCGGTATGCGCGTTTGGGTCCTTCTCCGGAGAGGAAGCCGAGCTTCCCGATGTTTATTTCCCTACCGCTTCCGAGGCGCTTCTCACAAACGCGGCCACGTCGCCGTGGAACTTCTTCAGCACGTCTTCGTTGACGTACACCATGTGTCCAGATTCGTAATAGTGATAGCTGATGTTCGATTGCAGACTCTGAGGGATCTGCAAATGGTGCATCTCATACATACCTTCATAGAAGGGCGTGGCAAGATCGAAGTACCCACCCCCGAGCATCACTTTCATTTTGGGGTTGGCTTTCATGGTCACTGCCAGATCGGGCATCACGTTAGTGCCGGACCAGGAAAACTGAGCCGGTGGTCCGCCGGGCGCCTGATGCCGCAAATCCCAGGTAAAGCCAGGGTCGGAATAGGCACCCGGCTTGTACGTTTGATTCTGCCCATATTTCAGTTCCGAACGTAGGTAGTGATTGATTGCCGTAGTGTATGCCGCGGAAATGGCTACATCCTGCGGGTCGTAATCGGCATATTCACTCAGGCGGTCGATATCCGGACCTTTGTAACGCGTGTCCAGACGTCCCGTGGTGAGGCCTTCATCATCTTGCAGCATCTTAGAAAACTGGCCGCCGGTGACGCGCAGATCTGCTTTCATCAGATAGGAGACAGACAAGCCGGTATATTCATGCAGCTTTTCGGCGACAGCCTGCTTACGAGCGTCACTTATCTCGGAACCTTCCATCAGCGCTGGAAGGTACTCATTCATGGCGAAGGTTTCGACTGTCTTTAGAAAACTCTCCAACGACGCTGGCTGTTGCGGCAGTTTGTGGTGATAGTAAGCGGTGGCGGCGTACGTAGGCAGAGCAATCGCGTAGGGCTGCTCGACGCCAGGATTCCAGCGCGGACCATCGATGGAATTGTCAAAGCTGAGAATCGTCGACAGCAGCACAATGCCATTCAGATCGACGTTCTGGAGCATCGCGCTCAACACGGCGCTCCGAGGGGTTCCATAGCTTTCGCCGAAGAGAAATTTGGGTGAGTTCCAGCGATCGTATTTGGTCAAGAAGCGACGAATGAACCGGTCGAAGGCGTGAGCATCCCCGTCCGTTCCCCAAAACGCTTTCTCTTTGTCTTTTCCCATGATGCGGCTGAAGCCGGTGCCGGGCGCATCGATAAACACCAGGTCGGTTACGTCCAGGAGACTGTAGTCGTTGCTCACCAGCCTGTAAGGCGCTCCCGGATCATGTTCCGTGTCCGTGGTCACCACCCGCTTGGGCCCGAATGAGCCCATATGCAGCCACATAGTGGAGGAGCCTGGGCCGCCGTTGTACAGGAACATCACCGGCCGCGTTTCAGCCGCCGCGCCTTTCCTGAAATAGGCGACATAGAACATGCGCGCCGTAGCGGGAGCGTCCTCGGGCTTAGCAGCATCGGGCGGCTTTTCGCCCGTGTTAGCCAGCATCTTGTTATCGACGCCCCAAAGGGCATCCTGGATATCTGTGGCGCCCACGGTCAAAGTTCCAGCGATGGCGCGATAGGCGATCGCTTGACCGCCAACCGTTACACTGCCCTCGGTGGTGGAATCCGGGTCCACCGGCGGAGGCGCCGGTGCCGGAGTTGTCGCCGTCACCTTGGTTTCGACAGTCTCTTTGTCTTGCGACCGCGCGGATACGACGATACAGGCACAGACCAAACTACATACCACCGACTGGCGTCGGAGCTTTCTCATGGGCTTTCCTCTTAACGTGGGTTTGTCAATCAATCCTAACGCGAGGCAAGAGACGAGGGCTGCTCTGTGATATTCAGAGCCCGATTTCTATTGCATTGATGTGTGCGACGCAGAAGGCTGCGTTCGGATCAGTCAAGTGTGCTCGGGATATATTTGGAGCATTCAGGGTGTGGCAAGCGCTCCGGAAATCTTCTTTGGGAGAGTGCGATGAAATTGCTTTTCAGATGGGTCCCGTTTGCTGTTTTTCTGTTCTTATTTTCAACTTGCGTCTGGGCGCAGGAAAGTTCCATTACGGGCTCTGTTCATGATGCGAGTGGGGGCGCCGTCCCGAACGCGAAGGTTACTGTCACCAGTACCGAACAAGCCTTTTCCCGCACGGCGACCACAAACGCGAGTGGCGATTACCTGGTGTCCGGATTGCCGGCGGGAATCTACAACATCGACGTAAGGGCACAAGGATTTGAACAATTTCGGGTGACGAGACTGGTGTTGCGCGTCGCCGAGAAGGCGCGCGCGGACGCCGCACTGAAGGTGGGGCAGGTCAATACCGAGGTCACGGTGGCTGGAAATCAGGTCTCGCAGGTGCAAACCGAATCCGCCGAGCTCTCCGGTGTCATTACGAACAAGCAGATCAATCAACTTGTTCTGAACGGAAGAAACTTTACGCAGCTCATCACGCTGATTCCAGGCGTCAGCAATCAAACGGGCTCGGATGAGGGCGTGGTCGGTGTCGAAGGAAATGTGCTCTACAGCGTAAACGGAGGCCGCACCGAATATAACAACTGGGAGATTGATGGCGGCGACAACATGGATAACGGGAGCAACGGCACGTTGAACACCTATCCGAACATTGACGCCATCGCAGAAGTGAAGGTGCTTACTTCAAACTACGGGGCGCAATATGGCCGGAACGGCTCGGCTACTATCGAAACTGTTACTAAATCAGGCACGCAAGAATTTCACGGCGACCTGTTTGAATTCGTTCGCAACAACGATTTCAACGCGCGGAACTTCTTTCAGCAGACCGTACCTGAATACAAGAAAAACGATTATGGATTTACGATCGGCGGTCCGGTTTTCATTCCCAAGCTTTATAATTCCAGTAAGCAGAAGACGTTTTTCTTTTACTCGCAGGAATGGCGCAAGGAAGTAGTTCCGGCGGCGACTTTCGACCAGCCGGTCCCCTCCACCCAGGAACGTCAGGGCAATTTTTCAGACGTGTGCCCGGTGGTTGGGAGCCCGTTGGATACAACTGATTTTCCAAATTGCCCGGTGAACCCTTCGACCGGCGCATACTACCCGAACAACACTGTTCCCGTGTCCCCGCAGGCTCAGAGCATGATGACGCTGCTGCCAGCGCCTACTTCGGGTTCGGGCGCCAACTCGTTCTATGTCGCGGCCCCGGCTCAGTCTACAAACTGGCGTGAGGAGTTGATTCGTGTAGATCAGAACATCACCGATAAAGAGCGCTTCTTTGTTCGTTACATCAACGATTCATGGAATTCGGTGGTGCCGTTATGGGGTACGACCAGCTTTCCTACGGCTGAGACTGCGGTAAACGGCCCTGGAACCAGCTTTGTTGCAAACCTGACTTCGACGCTTTCCCCGTCACTGCTGAATGAATTCGTGTTCAGCTATACCGCCGATCACATTTATCTGAGCTCTGTGGGCAACGTTCAGCGGCCGAGCAACTTCGATATGCCGGGTATTTTCCAAAATGGCTATCGCGATCTATTGCCGAACGTGACGATTGAGAACACTGCTGAGTACGGCGGCGGCTTCAACATCGGGACAGGCTATGCCCCATGGAACAACGCGAATCCCACCTATACATTTAAAGACAACATTACTAAGATCATCGGCGGGCATAATCTTTTCATGGGCGTTTACTATGTTGCGGCTCAGAAGAATGAGGACAGCTCAACTTTCGCGGATACCCAGGGCTCACTTACGTTCAATGGCACTGCAACAGGCAGCACTGGAAACGGCTTTGCGGACTTTTTGATTGGCGATATCTATTCGTTCGATCAAACTAACCTGATCACCAAGTATTACAATCGTTATAAGATCGCTGAACCGTATATACAAGATGACTGGCACGTTACAAACAAGCTTACGTTGAATCTTGGGCTGCGAATCAGCCTGTTCGGAACATATCGAGATATCTATCATGAGTCATATAACTGGGAACCGAGCGCTTACAATCCGGCGAATATCGGGCTAAATCCCGACGGGACGGTTTCCGGGAATCCGTTTGAGGGCATTGTTCAATGCGGCGTGAATGGCGCTCCAGCCGGATGCATGAAGGGCCATCTTTTCAACCCGGCGCCGCGCGTGGGCTTCGCTTATGACCCGACGGGCAAAGGAAAATTTGCGATCCGCGGCGGCTATGGAATTTTCTTTGAGCACACGAACGGCGATGAGGCAAACACCGAATCGCTCGAAGATACTCCACCGCTGGTTCTGCAGGAGACGATTTATAACATCATGGGGTATCAGAACGTACTGCCCGTCGGTATCAGCTCCCAGCCGCTGAACGCGATTGCCATTCCGAACAAAGCTATCTGGCCATACGTGCAGCAGTGGAGCTTCAGCATTCAGAGTCAGCTCCCGAGCAATACCCTCCTGACAGTCGCATACGCGGGTAGCAAGGGCACGCACCTCACGGATCAGGTTGATGAAAACCAGCTCTTTCCGGTTCCTGCTTCGCAAAATCCGTATACGCCGGGGCAGGTGATCACTTCGGCTGACTGCACAAATGCCGCAGGCGGCAGCCCATTTACTAATTCATACGGCAACACCGTCGCCGGCCAGGCGATCAACAACCTCAACGTGGCGTGCGGCAATGTTTCACCCAATCCATATCGCCCCTATCTCGGGTATGGCAGCATAACAGACCTGCAACTCGAAGCGAATTCGATTTACAACGCGCTACAGGCTACGGTGAGACGGAACGTGGGACGATTGACACTTAGTCTCGCGTATACTTGGAGCCATTCTATAGACGATTCGTCTGACCGGTACGATTCGGGCTTTGTGAACTCTTACGATCTTGCGGCCACGCGGGCAAGCTCGACATTCGACCAGCGTCAGTTGTTGAATATGAGTTACGTATACGACCTGCCTTTCTTGACGAAACCTGGCATCCTCCACACCCTTTTCGGAGGCTGGGAGTGGTCAGGGCTGTTTACATTCCAGACTGGGACGCCTTTTACCATTGCGAATGGCGCTTACGGTGATAACGCCGGAGTAGGTAATGGCGTAGGAACGGGCTCCTACGTAGATCTGGTTGGCAATCCTTACGCGACAGTAACGAATTCCAATGTACCGGGCGTGACAGGACCACTGCTATACAACCCGGCCGCGTTTGCCGAACCAACCGGACTTACTTTTGGCGATTCCGGCCGCGACATCCTGAACAATCCTTCCCGCTGGAATCTCGATACCGGAATATTCAAGCATTTTGCCATCAACAACGAGAAGCAGGCAATCGAATTTCGCGGCGAAGCGTTCAACGTGTTCAATCACACTCAATGGACTGGTGTTAACGCGACTGCTAGTTGCTATGCCGGCCCAACTAATTCGGCTGGAGACCCAAGCTGCATCGCGAGCGGCAACACGTTTCTGACGGCAAACGGAGCTCACAATCCGCGCATACTGCAACTGGGAATGAAGTTCATCTTCTGAGATGTTGTAGTCATTGCGTGGGCAAAGCGCTTCTGAGCGACCGAAGGCGGCGCGTGAAATCGAAGAACACGAGCGCAGCGGGCGAGTAGCCGCCGGGATCTGGTTGCTTGAACTTGCCGGTCACGGAATCAAAATGGGAAGATTCGCGGCCGAGCGAATCAGAAACCACCTTCTGACCGAATTCTTGCGAAGGACGCATTCCGATCTTCGAGCCGAACGACTGCGGAAGCACATACTGGGTATCGTCCGTGAATCGAATAATGCGTCTATCTTGACACACGGTGGGGTTTGCTTTCGAACCCATCTTCGAAGTACTCGATATCAGCCACAATCAATCCCACGGTTTGTTAGAGGAAAAAATTCGGCGAGATAGGCTTGATCTATTTTTTGGCTTGGAACAGCTCAATCTAGAGCGTCTTGCGACAATTCTTCGACTTGCCGACATACTCGACTTTGATTCGTCACGAACTCCGACGATCCTTTTTCATCATTTAGGCCTGGACCTCGAAATGCAGGATCGTTGGCAGCAGTTGAGTAAACAGGAATGGCGCAAGCATTTGGTTATTACGGGCATCCAATTCCAGGAAAGCGAACGCAAGCTCACATACCGTTCGGCAGCCTGCCCCGATCCAGCCACAGAAAACGCCATTAGGCATTTTGTGAAGTTGATTCAGGCTGAAGTTTCACATGCACGCTTAGAGGTGACGAAAATTCAATCGGTCGAGGTTGTGATTCATCCTGCGAAAGGTGATGATAGCAAGGATGTCTACACGTATCGCGACTGGTCCTTTCACCTGCAACATCAAGAGATCGTTCAGCTGTTGATGGGCCAGTCTCTTTATGGAGACCCGCTTGGCACCGTCCCGGACGCCTGGTAGTTGCAGCCGAGTCATCTTCTCCTTGGAATGGACCACGAACAAAGCGCGTGCCAATGTCTCTTTCGAAGTCGCATAGGCGGCGTGGTCGCTAACGTTGGTGCTATCCGTGGATGCCAGAACGTATGAACGGTCGCTTCGGGGACCTAAGTCGCCACACAGTCGGCATCGAGGACATCCGCCCGATTAACCTCGATCGGTCTTGGAGAACGCCGCTGCCGGACTCTTTCGGTCGTCCGGTGGGTCGCGTATGCACAGATTGAGAGTCGGCTCGCCAACCTCCTGATAAATCGCCTTATATGGACTCCGGTAATTGACTATAGGCGAACGCCGCGCCATACGGAAGTTATCCGCCTCAAGCCGGATGTCCGCAGTGTTTCACAAGGCTAAGCTTTGCGCCGCGCCTTCACTGGTAATGTAGATTTTCGTGACCAACTTCCCGGAAACGGAGAAAGCCTCAATGAGCAAAGCTGTCGAAAACGTGCAGGCGGCCCTACAGCGAGCAATGGCAATCCGCCCGAAGGTTGGCGGCTTTCCTTATTTGGCCGAAGTCCTGCGCCAGGCGGGCGTAACCCGCAACCTCTGGGCTTTGCCGGCGTGCCAGAGTTTATATCTGACCAATGACGGACCGGTCGTGATGCAAGGAGCGCCGCTGGTGTCCGGCACGGCAGATGTACCCGTGTTCGACCGGAATGCGCTTATCCAGGCTTTGCGAACCGATCAGGCGGGAAAAAGCACGTTTCCCGAGTTTCTCACGGCTTCATGGCGGGCCGGAGTTGTACGCTACGATGTCGATTTCACCGCGCGCACCGTCGCCTACTATGGCTGCAATGGGGAGCAGTATGTCGAAAGCTATCCTGCCGTCGATGTGAAATAAGCGCGCCAATCCGGCCGAACAGCAGACCCGCCCCTTTTCTTTACAATCTTTTCTCATCGAACCCGCCAATCGCCTCCTTCCGGCATCCGATACTGAGACGACACATGAGGATCACTAGCGCCGCCACGGCTCTGCCCCGCCACTACTATCCACAGAACATTTTGATCGAGGCCTTCCGGCGGCACTGGGGCAATCGGCTGGACCGGTTCAATGTCCTCGAACGCCTGCATGCCGCTACCGGCGTTGACGGCCGCTATCTGGCATTCCCGATCGAACGTTACCCGTTCGCCACCTGGGGCGAAGCGAACAATTGCTGGATCGAGGCCGCGCTCGAACTCGGTGAGCAGGCCATCTGCCACGCCATGCACCGGGCCGGCGTCTCGGCGGCAGACATCGGCGCGTTCTTCTTCGTCTCGATTACGGGCGTCGCCAGCCCTTCTCTCGAAGGCCGCCTGATCAACCGCATGCACTTGAACCCGCGCATGAAACGCATCCCCATTTTCGGCCTCGGCTGCGTCGCGGGCGCCGCCGGTATCGCGCGCGCGGCCGATTACGTAAAGGCCTTCCCGGCGGAAGCTGCGCTGCTCCTGTCGGTCGAATTGTGCTCGCTCACCGTGCAGCAGGACGACCTATCTGTCGCCAATCTCATCAGCACCGGCCTGTTCGGCGATGGCGCAGCCGCCGTCATCGTCTCTGGCGCGGATCTAGACGGACCGGCCGGACCCCGGATTGTCGCTACCCGCTCCATTTTCTATCCCGAAACCGAATCCGTTATGGGTTGGGACATCTCCGAAAAGGGATTTCGCATCGTTTTATCACGCGAGGTGCCCGACGTGATTCTGAGCAACCTCGGCCGCGATGTCGACCAATTCCTGGCCGATCAGGGTCTCGAACGAGCGGATATCGGCAACTGGGTCATCCATACCGGCGGCCCCAAAGTGCTCGAGGCTACTGAAGCCGCGCTGGGATTGGCTCCAGGCGCGCTAGATGTTTCCTGGAGTTGCCTGCGAAAAACCGGAAACCTGTCGTCGGCGTCCGTATTGTTCGTATTAGAAGAAACGCTGAAAAACCGCCCCGCAGCCGGTACTTGGGGCCTTTTGGCCGCTATGGGTCCAGGCTTTTGCTCCGAACTCGTGCTCCTGCACTGGTGACCCGTAACCCGCCCCTTATTCCGGCGCATCTAAACAGAAATGGGAAAGTCGACCTTGCTCTCCGCGCTAGCTCTGGCCACGTGCGCTCTTCTCACCGCGCAAACCCAACCGCCGACCGTTCCGGGGAGCACGCCTTATCCCTTTCCACCGGGACAGTTTCCCGGCCCGATGCCCGAAGGCCGGCTGCCAGCCGGTTCCGGCAAGAAGAAGCAGAAGAAGAACGAAGCTGCCCAGCCAACTATTTCCGCAGAGGGCCTGACCACCTCGAACAACGGCAAGACGCTGGTCATCGTGACCCAGGATGGCCGCAGGCTCACCATGTCCGTCACCCCGCAGACCCAATTCACTCGCTCGGGGGCCGCTATCGCGCCGGAAAAGGTTGTGCCGCGGACCACCGTTCATGTCGACGCCGCCGAAGACGACGAGGCTTATCTCACAGCGGTCAAGGTCGATCTGCTGAAGGATGCTCCGGACGAAACACCATCACCAGCGCCTGGCGCGCCAAGTTCCGGGAAGAACGCGGCAAGCTCCGATGCCGCCGCGGACGACGAGGAGATGGCCAGACCCACCATCTTGCAGAACCCGGTCAATGTGCCGGACCGTCCCTTGCTGCATCATGGCAAGCCGACCAAAGCTGACTCTGCCGATAGCACTGACGATGTCAAAGTAGCCAGCAGCCGCCCAGCCAGCAAACCCGCCTCCCCGAACGGAGAGACCGACTTCACGATCGACGACGACACGCCGCGCGCACGCTCCAGTTCGCCCGCTGAGACCCTGGTCGATAAAACCAAGGCCTGGGCCATGACCTTTACCAATGGCCTGCCCAACTACGTCTGCGACCAATTGACCACGCGTTATATCGAACGTTCACGGTCGGCCGGTTGGGAGCCGCTGGATGTCATCACCGCCAAAGTGGTCTACGAAGACGGCCGCGAGGATTACCGCGACATCACCGTCGGTGGCAAGAAAACCAACAAGAGCATGATGGATTTAGGAGGCACAACCTCCACCGGCGAGTTCGCCTCCACAATGCATAGCTTATTCTCTTCGGCCACCAACGCGGAGTTCAAGCTATATGAATCGACCAGCGTCGATGGAAGCGCCGCCGCCATCTACGATTTCAAGGTCGCGTTGCATCGCTCCGACTGGCTCATTAAGGTCGGCGGCCAGGAACTGCTCCCGGCCTATAGCGGTAGTGTCTGGATCGACAAGACTAGCGGCGAGGTGCGCCGCCTCGAGATGCAAGCCGACAACGTCCCGAAAGATTTCCCATTCGATTCAATTCAAATGGCCGTCGACTACGACAGGGTGCACCTGGGAACATCCGAATTCCTGCTGCCCGTTCATTCCGAAAACATCGCGTGCCAACGCGGATCGCCTGTCTGTACCAGGAACACCATCGACTTTCGCGATTACCACAAGTACACCGGCGAGAGCACGATCGAGTTCAAGTAACGAGCGCGCCGCCAACCCGCAGGAGCCCCTAAAGCTTTTCCGAATCTCTGCCGTTTGTCTTGGTGAGAGGTTGCGCTCACCAACGCATGGGGCTTGCCAATCAGAAGGAACTTGCGCCGAAGGGGCTCGTCACCCTGGTAATTTACCCGCGAACGATCGATGCCGCGGCGCCTACGCCGGTTCTGGACAAGTCACAAGGACACACGCCCGAGCCGCTGCGTGCCGGTATGCCCGAGCCACTGCGTGGCGGTATACCATGGGTGTCCTGTCTGCTCGTTTTCTTATTGGCCGCGGGTGTGACCTTTGCGGCTGTTTACGTGCATGAATTGTGGTCCGGGCCCGCCCTATCGATGCCACGATTTCTTCAACCGATTTTTCCGGGTACAGGTTTGGGACTGAAGGTGGAATACGAAGGCGACCGCCTGCTGATCACCTGGAGCCGCACCAGCCCCGCTGTGCGTTCCGCTGTGCAAGGCGTATTGCGAATAAACGATGGAGGCCAGCAACGGGATGTGATCATGGACTCCACACAGGTGGTTGCGGGCTCCGTCTTATATAAGCCCGCGTCGAACGACGTGACTTTCCGGCTGGAAGTGCAAAACGATCAGGGCAAGGCGACGGCCGAGAGCATACGAGTGCTCGATTCGGGCAAGCCACCGCCGGCAGCCGCGCCCGGCGAAAAGCCTGCCTCAAACGCAGCACCAACCGTACAGCCATCCGCCGCGCCACGTTTTAGGCCAGCGAGGGAGGCTAGACCCAGGCGGCCGCTTACAATCTAGCTCTTCTTATCGAAGACCATCGTCTCCGCCTTGTCGGTGGGATCGATGTGCTCAAGTTCCACCGTCAGGCTATGACCGCCCGGCGCTAGTTCCAACTTCCACTGCGTGGTGGCGTCTTCCTTCGGCCCATCCGTCTTCAGAATCATCAACGCAGCGCCGTTGAACCACAGCGAAACGTGCGCCTTATGGCCGCCTTCGTCGAAATCGCACTGGGTTCCCATGGTGTCACAGGTAAATTGCGACGTGACTTCTTTCCCATCGCGTTCGTGTACGACACGCGTAAAGTTGATCTTTCCCGACGCGTTCTGAATGGTGTAGGTGATCGTTCGCCCCTCGGCAGACGGACTCTTTGCGGCATCCAACTCCCAGGTACCGCTGAAATTCGGCGGCCCGCTAGCAGCAAATGCAAGGGACGTAAGTAAAGGCGCGGCAAGAACTGCAAGCGCCAAGCGAAAACAGGCCACGTGACCTCCTTCAGCCGGAACTCCACGCAGGTAGCGCACAGTCTGCGGGGCACCCGGGCCGGTCAGGCCGCTTGATGGCCGTTGTGCGCGGTCGCTGAAGCGGAAAGCTGTCGACCGCCGCCCGGGGCGGAGTGCTTAAATGTTCGGCTGTCAGGCTATTATATGACTTTTTCTTGAGATTTTACAGAGCGCTGTTCGCTCGTTGTACGTGGTTTAGGAATCCCCGCGCCACTTAATGTTGCAGCCTAGGCTCGGCTTTTGATTGGCATCGACCGCGCGGTCATTCAGGACATTCTCAATCGCCGCCCGCAGCTCACAGCCGTTTACCGGTACGCTGTTCCCAGGTCGGCTGGGGTCCAACTCCCCGCGATAGGCGAGATATCGGTCTTCGTCAAACAGGAAGAAATCAGGGGTGCAAGCGGCGCTGTAAGCGCGCGCCGTCTCCTGGCTCCCGTCGTAGCAGAAAGGAAAGCTGAAACGCAGCTCAGCGGCCATTTCACGCAGGCTTTCGGGCGAGTCATCGGGATAAGCGCTCGCGTCGTTCGAAGAAATTGCAACGATCCCCAGTGGCGAATCGGCGTAGTCCTGCCCGAGGCGCGCCAACTCATTTTGCACGTGCTTGACATACGGGCAATGGCGGCAGATAAACATGACAAGCAGCGCCTTCTTATCCCGAAACCGATCCAGGCTGATTATTTCGCCGGACGTCACCTCCGGCAACTGGAAATCGGGCGCGGGGGTGCCGAGCGGAAGCATCGTCGATTCTGTGCGTGCCATACGTTTCTAACGCCAGAGTAGCAGCGCTTCGGATTTGCCTCGGCACCCTATCGCGCTCAGGCTGAGGGGCCGATAAGCATAATAAGAAGCAAGGCTAGGATAATCATCGATGGCCACCCACGCAGTAGAAATTGCGCAAGGAGAGCGCTTTCAATTCGGCGAGAATTGGCGCCGCTTTCTCGCGAATTTGAGCGAGCAGCGCATTTCGGCAGCCGAAGAGAGCTTGCGCAACATGTTGGAAGTGTCGGACCTCAAAGGCCGCACCTTCCTGGACATCGGTTCGGGCAGCGGGCTGTTCAGCCTGGCGGCCCGGCGGCTCGGCGCGCGTGTTCATTCTTTCGATTACGATCCGCAATCGGTCGCCTGCACGCGGGAACTACGGCGCCGCTACTTCGAAGATGACCCCGATTGGCGCGTCGAAGAAGGATCCGCGCTCGACTCAGGCTATCTCAGTAGCCTTGGCAAGTTTGACGTCGTCTACTCCTGGGGCGTGCTGCATCACACCGGCGCCATGTGGCATGCGCTTGAGAACGCCGTGCTTCCGGTGCGCGACGGCGGCCAGCTTTTCATTGCGCTCTATAACGATCAAGGAGGTCTCAGCCGCCGCTGGACCGCCATCAAAAAGAACTACAACCGGCACCGTATTCTACGCGGTCCCATCATCGCGTGGTCATTTGCGTATCTCTTCGGCGGAAGTTTCCTGAAAAACCTGCTGCGCGGCCGCCCCACCAAAGCGTTCGAAGGCCCAAGCCGCGGCATGTCCGTGTGGCACGACATGATCGATTGGGTAGGAGGCTATCCGTTTGAAGTCGCCGGACCGGGTGAGATCTTCGAATTTTTCAAGCAGCGCGGCTTCACCCTCACTCGTCTGGTGACCACCCATAGCCTCGGCTGTAACGAATTTGTCTTCCGGCGTGTCCGTTAGGACGTGAGGCATCGAACACGCAGACACACCAGGATAGGCGTGTGCTAGCCTAACCGGAACGGACGCTCGAATGAATCTTTTCGCCAAGAAACCGATCGCTGCCCTGCTGGCACAAGCAGAAGACAGCGAGCACTGTCTCAAGCGAAGTCTCAGTGCCATGTCGCTGGTGGCTCTCGGCATTGGCGCGATTATCGGCGCCGGCATCTTCACATTGACCGGAGTCGCTGCCTCCACGCATGCCGGGCCGGCGATGGTTTACTCGTTCATGCTCGCGGCGCTCGGGTGCGCCTTTGCCGGTATCTGCTACAGCGAGTTCTCTACCATGATCCCCATTGCGGGCAGCGCGTACACCTATTCGTACGCCACCATGGGCGAACTGATCGCGTGGATCATCGGTTGGGCATTGGTTTTGGAATATGCCGTGGGAGCTGCGACTGTCGCGGTCAGTTGGGCCGCAACATTTGACTCCATTCTGCTGTCGTTCGGCATCGAAATGCCGCGCTCCATCGTCGCCGGACCATTCGATCCGGTGCCAGGGACCGTAAACCTGCTCGCGATCATTATTATCTGCATCATCTCGGGCATACTGATTCGCGGCATTAGCGAATCCGCGAAGTTCAACGACTTCATCGTTATTACTAAAGTTACAGTGGTCGTCTTCTTCATCGGCATTGGTTACTTCTTCATCAATTACAAGAACTATCATCCATTCCTTCCCCCAAATACCGGCAGCTTCGGAGCATTCGGATGGTCGGGCGTACTGGCCGGCGCCGGCCAGATTTTCTTCGCCTATATCGGCTTCGATGCGGTCTCGACCGCCGCGCAGGAAGCGCGCAATCCCAAGCGCGACATGCCCATCGGCATCATCGGATCGCTGTTCGTCTGCACTATTCTTTACATCCTCTACTCGCTCGTGTTAACCGGTGTCGTGAACTATAAAGATCTGAACGTTGCGGCGCCGTTGGCCGTGGCGGTCGATCACATGAAGGGCTTACCGTGGGTCGGATTCTTGATGAAGCTGGGCTCATTGTGTGGCCTGACATCGGTGATGCTGGTCATGCTGCTCGGCCAATCGCGCGTCTTTTACTCGATGGCGAATGATGGGCTGTTGCCGCCGCTGTTCTCGCAGATTCACGCGCGATTCCGAACCCCTTGGAAATCGAACCTGCTGCTGATGGTCTTCGTCTCTATCGGAGCAGCGTTTACGCCGATTGGGCGTCTCGGGAACCTGACCAGCATTGGGACGCTCTTTGCGTTTGTAGTGGTCTGCATCGGCATCATCATCATGCGCAAAACTGAGCCCGATCTACCGCGGCCTTTCAAAACGCCTCTCGTTCCGCTCGTTCCGATTCTCGGCGTGCTTGTGAACCTGGCCTTGATGGCGGGGCTCGGCATCATTACCTGGGCGGCGTTCCTGATCTGGATGAGTATTGGATTGATCTTCTATTTCTCATACGGGCGCAGGACCAGCGCGCTGCAAAACTCGCTGGCGCTCACCGGCGTTCCAAAGTAATTCAAGTCGCACACTGATTCAGAGCCGTGCGCTTCCGTCGAGTGCGTATCTCGACTGACATGCCCGCGTCACGAGAATAACTTATGCGTTCTGGCCATAAGTACGCCTTCCGCGATTCATTTTTGTAATAGATCCGCGGCGGCGGACCTTATTCTATGCACGCTTGAAACGCTGCGCGCACTGCCTTCACTATCAAGAGACCCGAACATACGGCGCGGCCTGGAAGCCGGAGCGATTGTAATGCGTAACGCGCCGGGCCGGTACATTGTGTGTTCTGGAAATCCATTTCAACGAGGCAGGTATGATGTGCACACGAACAGTATTTGGAACGCGGGGCATGCCCCTGCGTTCAAATCGATTTAACTCAGTCGTTTTCCTGCTCGCGCTAACCGCGAGCTGCGCGCCGTATATGTTGGCTCAGGCGCCTCTTTCGCCCGTGGACTCGACCATCGGACGACCCGCAAAAGCCGTTGTGAACGGCACAGCACAGTTGGTCGGTCCGTACCGGGATACGCCGATGCTGAGGCTGGCTTTTGCGCTGAAACCGCCGAAGCTCGACGAAGAGCGGCAGCTCATAGCCCAACTGCACGACAAGAAATCGCCCGAATTCCACCATTTCCTGACCGCGGAAGAGTGGAACGCGCGCTTTGCTCCGTCGGCTGAGGACGAGCAGAATGTCGTGGAATGGCTCCAGAGCGCAGGCATGACGATTACGCAGCGCTACCCGAATCGGCTGCTAGTGGATGTGGAAGCGCCGGTGGCTACAATCGAGCAAGCCCTCAGCATCAAACTCAACAACTACACGGTAGGCAAGACATCCTTCTTTTCAAACGACAAAGCGCCGACGCTGCGTGCCGATCTCAATGGTGTCGTGTGGGCGGTGCTTGGACTAAACAGCCTGGAGCAGGAACGCCCCGCTTCCAACCGCCCCGTACCTCCACGCCCAGCTTACGTCGCTGGACCGGTACGCGCAACGGGGCCGAATCAACATGGCGATGGAGACGTATCGAAGCTAGCCGCGGCGCGCAAGCCAATTGGGTCCAGCGGGCTTTCGCCTCAGATAACTGGCGGCGCTTATGATCCAACCGACATTTACAGCTCTGAAGCGTATGATTTCAATGCCCTGTATGCGCAAGGGCATTGCTGCAATCCCCTCAATAATCCCGGGCAAACGCCTCCTGACACATCGATCGCCATCGCCACCTACCAGGCGCAGAATCTAAGTGACATCGCGGGATTCCATAACCAATATCCGTATCTGGCTTATAACATCCAGCTATTCGATATCGACGGCACGCCAGCCGGCGGTGACGGTGAAGGGACAATGGATGCGGAATGGGCCACGGCAATGTCTAATAGCTTCGGCAGCTATCAGAATACCTCGAAGGTCTACGTCTATCAAGGCGCCAACTATATGAACAATACAATCACCGACGTCTACAATCATATGTTGAACGACGGGTATGCGCGTATCTTCAGCACGAGCTGGGCATGCGCCGAAGAGCAGGCGGTCCCGGGCGTCAGCGATTCGGATTGCTACGCAGGTACGATGAACGCCCGTGACAGTATCTTCTTGAGCATGGTGGGCCAGGGCTGGACGTTGGTGGCGGCATCGGGAGATGAAGGCGCTACTGCCACCTGGTGTAACTCATTCGATGGAGTTTTCTACCCTGCTTCAGATCCGAACGTTATTGCAGCCGGCGGCACGACACTCCGCTTAAATTCGTACTCCCAATATGTCAGCGAGGTCGGCTGGACCGGCGGCCCGTATGGATGTGGTAACAATGACGGTGGTAGCACTGGCGGATTCAGCTTTTATTGGGGCACGCCGGGATATCAATCGTCATTCGGGTTCGGCAGCCGCTCAGTTCCCGACATTGCACTCAATGCCGATTGGTATAACACGCCTCAAAACTTCTTCTTTGAAGGCTCCTTATCCGGTAATGGTGGAACAAGCATCGTCGCACCGGAATTGGCCGGTTTCTTTGCGCAGGAGAACGCTTATCTGCTGTCGCTTGGAAACGTCTGCGGCGGAGGTTCGAGTGCTTGCGCCCCCATGGGCGACCCGCATTATTACATCTATGATGATGGACTATACGGTGCGCCCCATAAACCGTTCTATGACATCCTTTCCGGCTGCAACGACAATGACGTGACTTCGTATTACGGCCTCGGTTACTATTGCGCGGGATCTGGTTACGACCAGGTGACTGGATGGGGCTCGGCGAACATGCTGCAGCTTGCCTGGGCGATCAACTGGCGGACTGCGGCTGCTTACGCCGCGCCTACCGTCACGTTTTCGGGACCGGCAGTCAATAAGTGGTACAACACTGACCAGGTAGTCTCATGGACGGTGAACGACCCCTACGTTACTTATCCGGGGACTGGGATATCCGGCTTCACGCAGGGCTGGGACTCAATTCCGAGCGATCCGACAAGCGAGGCGGCACCCGGCGCAGGCAATTCGTTCTACAGCGGACCGCAATTCCCTAACGCTACGACTGGTTATCTCGATTTCACCGGCAGCGGTGTGAGCCAGGGCTGCCACACGGTGAACGTTCAAGGCTGGAACAACATGGGTCAGACCACCGGCGACGTGAAGTACGGGCCGTTGTGCTACGACACCATCCCTCCTGTAACCACTGATACCCTTAGCGGAACAGTGAGCAGCGGTGTTTATGTCTCAAGCGTCAAGATCACCCTATCAGCCACCGACGCCGGTAGCGGCGTAGCGGCTACCTATTACAGCTTGGACGGCGGGAGCTATGCGACTTACAGCGCCCCGGTTACGGTCTCAGCGACTGGAACGCATACGCTTCACTTCTACAGCAAGGACGTGGCAGGGAACGTCGAAGCCGTTCATACTGTTTCCTTCACGATCAAGTCGCAGACAACTACGAAGCTTACTTCTTCGCGGAATCCATCCTATTATGGGCAGAGCGTCACGTTCACCGCTAAGGTAACGGTGAATTTCGGCGCCACGGCCACCGGAACGGTGACGTTCAAGAACGGAACTCTCGCTCTGGCAACTGTCACGCTAACCAGCGGACAGGCCACTTACTCTATGAGTACGCTGCACACGGGTACTCATACGATTTCGGCCGTTTACAATGGCAGCGCGAACGATTTGACGAGCACTTCGTCGATTCTCACCCAGACCGTCCAGCGAGTGACGTCTACCACGGCGATCGCTTCTTCGCTGAATCCTTCAACCTCCGGAAAGGCGGTCACATTTACGGCGACCGTTACCTCCGAGTATGGAGGATCGGTGAGCGGTACGGTGACCTTCAAGAACGGCACGGCCACACTGGGTACAGGAGCGGTAAATACGTCAACCAATAAGGCGACGTTTACTACTTCGACGCTGAGTGTCGGAAGCCATTCGATTACGGCAGCGTACGGCGGCAGCGCCGACGATGCATCCAGCACCTCGCCGGTTCTCACTCAAAAGGTGAACAACTAGGCGCGCTTTAGAACCCAACTAAAGGCTGTACAGGCCGGCCCGCGACGCAAATCGCGGACCGGCCTTCTTTTGTTTGCCGCCCGAATTGGACCCGGTCAGTCTTCCTGCTGCGCGAACACCGGTTCCTTGCCGGCGAGCATCAATCGCTCATCGAGCGCTGCCTTGACCAGCTCTTCTTCGAGTTCCGAAAGTCCATGCGCATCTCTTTCGATCCGCGCAAGCAGGCCCTTCATGCGGCCTCGTGAAACCTCCGCCGGCATAGCCAGCGCGTACGCGAAGAGTGCATCGGAGCGGAGGTCTTCATCCTCGAAGAGCCTTCGTACTCGGTCGAGTTCGCTCTTCAACTTGTAATAACCCACGCCCCAAAGCGCGCCCCGGCGCGTCTCGAGATCCGGGTCATCCAGATGCTTTGCGAAATAGCCGTGAAAACTGGGATGCAAGGAGCGCCACATCGCCTCCAGTGCCTTAGCGCGATGCTCGGCATTCTCGTAGAGCTGAACGATGGCGGTGCGCACTTCGTTGCGATCCGCCTCCGGCGCAAGTCCAACCAGCAGTCCGGCCCGCTCTTCCGGCGCGAGTTCGGAATTGCGGAGCGCAGCGAGCATCTTTTCCAAAACCTCGGCATCTTCGACCGCGCTCGTCAGCGCCTCCCAAGCCCGCGCGCGCACGGTGACGCTATCGTCCTGTGTCGCCGTTTCGAGCAGAGTTCGCTGTTGAAGCTCCGTCAGCTCCTGATTGAAGAACGAATTGGCTGCCGCCGCGCGCAGCTCCGCAACCGGGTGGCGCAGCAGGACGGTGCGCGCATCTTCGTCAAGCAGGTCCAGCGGCAAGTCTGCCCGCTTCGGATACAACGGCCATATGTCGAAGGGTTCCGTTTCCTTTGGCGCTGTGGCAGCGGCTGACGGCTCTTCGGTCAATGACTCGATCGCCTCGGCAATTTCGTTCTTGATCTCCCGAGCCGAGTCGTCCAGCTCTGCTGCCGCCTTTTCCAGAACCGGACGAGCGGCGGGATCGCCGTAAATACCGAGTAGCAGAACGGTATCCGAGAGGTCGTACTCGAGCCGATCGAGCAAGACTTTCAGAACCCGCTCGTCGCGTGTTCTCAGGTTCGCAAGAATGAAGGCGACTTCCCCGCTCTCGGATTCGTCCAGTTCGCCATACAGCGAGAGCAGGGGCTCTAAGGCCGGTTGTCCGATCTCGACCAGAGCTTCCACCGCTTCGTCGGGCACATCCTCCGGATCCTCCCCGATATAGCGGACCAGGAATGGAACCGCTTCAGGAGTCTTCCACGAACGCAGCAGCGCAATCAACTCGGGAGCTAGATCGACAATGTCTTCCGTGCGGTCTCGCTCAGCGAAGGCTACTACGGCCGGCAGCGCCTCTGCCGGCCGATCAAGCAACGCATGCAAAAACCTGTGATCTAGGGCAAGATGCCCCTTGGCAGCGGCATCCAGAATTTCGGAAGGCGCAGCTTCGGGGAGTTTGTCGGGATCGAGAAACATCAACCCGGGATTACTGCTCGGCTTCGACGATGACAGTAATCTGCGTGGTCACGTCACGATGCAGACGCAACGTCACCTTATGCTCGCCAAGCGTGCGAATGGGTTCATCGAGCTGAATCTTGCGCCGGTCCACATGATATTTCTGTGCTTCAAGCGCATCGGCAATATCTTTCGCCGTAACCGACCCGAAGAGCTGATTGTTCTCGCCCGCGCGTTGCCGAATGGTCACCGTTACGTCGCTCATGAGCTTGGCGAGATCTTCCGATTCGCTCTTCACCTTGACTTCGCGCCGCAGATAGGCTTCGCGCTCCTGCTCGACAATCTTCTTGTTTGCGCCGGTCGCCGGAACCGCGAGACGCTTCGGCAATAGAAAGTTGCGCGCGTATCCATCGGCCACTTTCACCACCGATCCGCGCGCACCGACTTTATCGACGTCTTCTCGTAAGATGACTTCCATGATTGATTCCGTGCCTCCTTACATGCGCGCGGCGAACGGCAGCAGTGCGATGTTGCGCGCCTGCTTGATCGCTTCGCTCAGCCGCTTCTGGTGCGGGGTGCAAACTCCGGAGATGCGCCGCGGCGTGATCTTGCCCCGCTCTGAGATAAAGCTGGAGAGCAGTCGCGCGTCCTTATAGTTGATATCGTCGACCTTATCGACACAGAACCGGCAGACTTTCTTGCGCCGGAAATATTGCTTCTTGCCCGTCGCGATCGCTTTGTCGCCGCCGGTGGGCCGCTGCGAAGCCGCAATGGGGCGGCCGCTTCTCTGTTCTGGCATATTCTTCTATTCTCCTTCCGGCCTGGGTTGAGAGGGGTGTTGAGGTGTCGCGGGAGCGGCTGCACCCGGAGCGCCCGGAATCGGTGCAGGCGCTTCGGCCGGCATTAACGGCGAAGCGATGGCTGGCGTCGCCGGAATTGGTGCCGGCCTGCGAGCTGCGCGCTTTTCACGAGCCTTCTTGCGCTTCTCAATGCGCTTCAGTTTCTCATCGATGCGAACAGTCAGGTGCTTCAGCACGAGGTCGGCGACGCGCAAGCGGCGCTCCACCTCTTTGACCGCATCGGGGTTCGACACAAACTGAAGCAGAATATACTGCCCTTCGTTATACTTCATGACGCGATAGGCGAGCTTACGCACGCCCCATTTTTCGGCCTTGTCGACGGTGCCGCCCCCGTGTGTAATAACGTTTTTCAACTGTTCGATGAACGGATCCACTTCTTCTTCAGTGGCATCCGGACGAACGATGAACAACTCTTCGTAAATTCTCATTGTTCCTCTTCTTGTATGCCTCGAGCGCGGCGATTGAATTTCGCCATGGCCCTAATGGCGCCCTCGGCAACGATGAACTCGATGGCATCCGCGGTATACGTCACCACCTCGCCCACGTCCTCTTTCAATTCCCGCTCGAAAGGAGCGAGAACATAAGCCGCCGCATCTTCGACCGGGTGATTCGGGCGTATACCCACCCGCACCCGAGTGAAGACATCCGTCTTCAGAGCGGCGATGATCGACTTGACACCGTTGTGCCCAGCCGCTGAACCGGCCTTCTTGATCCGCAGCGCGGTCCATGGAAGATCCAGCTCGTCATAGACCACGATCAGGTCTTTATTGGTCATCCGGCGGGACTTTAGAACACCGTGTATTCCCGCACCCGAATTATTCATGAACGTCTGCGGCTTAACCAGCAGAATGTCGTTATCCCGGATCTTGCCTTTACCGGTCAGCGCGATCCCCTCATTCCTGGAAATGCGAATGAGGTGGCGCTTAGCCAGTTCTTCCACCACACGAAAACCCAGGTTGTGCGGCGTATCCTGATATTTCACCCCAGGATTCCCCAACCCGACTACACAATAGCTGCGCGGACCGGACCAGCGAACCAGCGGAAGCTCGCTTTCCTGATCCTGCAACAGAACCGGCCCCTGAGACATTCTTCCCTAGAGTTTCGAGCCAGTCTACTTCTTCTTGGGAGAAGGCTCGGCCGCGGCCTCTTCCTCTTTCTTGCCCTTCTTGATCACTTCGGGCTCGGCAGCCGCTGGAGCGGCCTCACCGGCAGCTTCCACCGCAGGTGTTTCCTCGGCTCGCAGCGCCACCACGTGAGATATGACAGCATCGGGCGGGCTAAGCAGTTTCATCGAACCGCTCATGGCGATGTCGCCGGCGCGCACGTTCTGGCCGATCATCAACTCCGCGACGTTCACCACGAACTGTTCGGGAATTTCGTTCGGGAGACATTCGATTTCGATTTCGCGGGTGATGATTTCGTGGATGCCGCCCTGGATCTTCACACCTTTGGGCTCACCCTGCGTCACGACCGGAACCTGGACGGAAATCCGCTGGTTGAGGTCGATTCGCTTGAGATCGGCATGCAAGAGTGAATCCTTGATCGGATCGAACTGCCAATCGACGATCATCACCGGCGTCGCTTCTCCGCCCGCGAGGCTCAGATTGAAGATGGTGTTGTGGCCGGTCTTGCTGTGGAGAATTCTGGTCAGCTCTTTCGGGCTCACGGCCACCGGGGTGGGCCCGGCGGAGCCTCCATAAACCACAGCGGGCATCGACCCCTTCGCCCGCAGACGGCGCGCTTCGTTCTTCCCGCGTGAATCCCGCGCTTCCGCGGTGATCGTCATGTCCTTCAACATATTTCACCCATTACAAAATAAATAACGTACTTAGTCGATAAATAACGTACTAATCGAGCCGCCTTGATGGATCGACTGGATGGCCCGAGCGAGCAGCGGCGCCACCGAAAGCGTCCGGATCTTGGGGCACTTGGCCGCCGGCCCGGAAGTCGGAATCGAATTTGTGATTACCAATTCCTCGAGCGGCGACGCACTGATGCGCTCCACCGCCGGGCCGGATAAGACCCCGTGGGTCGCAAAAGCCGCTACGCTTGCCGCCCCTTGTCCCAGAAGCGCATCCACGCCCTGAACCAAAGTGCCCGCAGTATCCACCAAATCGTCCACCATCAAACAATGTTTGCCGCGAACGTCGCCGATAATGTTCATCACCTCGGCCACGTTGGCATCCGTGCGGCGTTTATCAATAATCGCCAGCGGCGCATTTACGCGCTTGGCAAAGGCGCGCGCGCGTTCCACACCGCCCGCATCCGGCGAGACCACAGCCAGCGCGCCCCGATCATAACGGCCCTTGAAATACTCGACCATAACCGGCGCGGCATACAGGTGATCGACAGGAATATCGAAGAAACCCTGAATCTGAGCGGCGTGCAGATCGAGCGCCAAAACCCGGTTCGCCCCGGCTGTTTCCAGCAGACTGGCCACCAGTTTCGCGGATATCGGCATGCGCGGCCGGTCTTTCCGGTCCTGCCGCGCATACCCATAATAGGGTAACACTGCCGTGATGCGTTCCGCACTGGCGCGCTTAAACGCATCAATCATAAGCAGTAATTCGATGAGGTGGTGATCGACCGGCGAGCAGGTGGGTTGAACCAGGAATACGTCGGCTCCGCGCACATTCTCCTGAATCTGGAGGTGCGTTTCGCCGTCGGCAAAGCCCTTGATCATGATGACGCCCAATGGGCAGCCCAAAGCGTCGCAGATCTCCTTTGTGAGCGCGGGGTTGGCGGTCCCGCTAAAGACTTTGAAGTCGGTATACAGAGCTCGAATCGGTTTTGGGCTGGACATCTGCACTATCCTCCACTCATCAGCGAAAGCCCCGGGGTCAGCCGGCCTAAAGCACGGCGCCAGGCGCTTCTGTATTGCCGCCGCGATACGAAACGAACCGAAAATGCGGTTCCCGGGGGAAACTCCGAAGCTGCGGCCTGGCTTGCCTCGACCGAATTGAACACGCCGAAAAGAGCCGAACCGCTGCCCGTCAGCCGGACTGGCCGGGCCCCGAGGCGGCGCAGTTTTCGCGCCAGAGCCGGAAGCGTGGCGTGCATCTTGAACACTGCTTTTTCGAAATCGTTGGTCAGCGGAAGCCGGTCCAGACCCGAACCGTCAAGAGTCCACGCGATCGTCTGAAACTCTCTCAGGATAGGGGACTCCGGAGATGAAGTCAACGGATCTGCAACATCCCGGACCGAGGCCGAATAGCCCTCCCGGCCTAGCGCGGCATACGCCTCGCGCGTCGAAACGTGGATGCCGCTGGCGACGATCAGAGCGGGCTGGGCAGGCAGTTCGGGAAGCGGATAGAGTTCCGTCCCACGGCCCAAGCCGAGAGCAGTGCCACCTTGCAGAAAAAAGGGCACGTCGCTGCCTAGCGATTCTGCCAAACGAAATAGGTCCGGTTGACTGATGTGTTTGTTAGCTAACGCGGGGAGCGCAAGCAAGACGGCGGCGGCATTGCTAGAACCACCCCCTAGTCCGGCTCCCATCGGGATTCGCTTGTCGAGTACGAAACGAACCCAAGCGCGAACCTTGAGGGCATCGAGGGCCAATTTTGCCGAACGAACTACCAGGTTGTCGGGGATATCGACTGAACTACTGAGATCAATTTGGGTTCGTTTCGCAAAATCGAAGTCGATGGTTAGTGTGTCTTTGAGGCTGACCGTTTGAAAAATAGTCCGGAGTTCGTGATAGCCGTCCGCGCGCTTATCAAGAACGCGGAGATCGAGGTTCAGTTTGGCGAAGGAGGGGACCGTGACGTGCACGGTTAATACTGCAGGAGCGAGAAAACGTCGTAGCCGGTAAGCTTCTCGTGGCCCTTTAGGAACGTAAGTTCGATTACGAATCCGAGGCCAGCAACTTTCCCACCGACCTGCTCGACCAGGCGCGCAACTGCGGAGGCCGTGCCGCCGGTGGCCAGCACGTCGTCGATGATCAGGACGCTCTGGCCGGGCTCGATGGCATCGGCGTGCATTTCGAGCTGGTCCGTGCCGTATTCGAGCTGGTACTCGATGCTGCGAACCACGTGCGGCAGCTTTTTGGGTTTGCGAACCGGCACGAAGCCAGCGTGGAGGGCGTGGGCCATGGCGGGAGCGAAGAAATAGCCGCGAGCTTCGATGCCAACGACGACATCGACTGGCGAGTCTCGGTAATGGTCTTGGAGGGCTTCGATGGTCTCTGCGAAGCCGCGCTTGTCCTTCAAGAGCGTAGTGATGTCGTAGAACTTGATGCCAGGTTTGGGAAAATCGGGGATTTCGCGGATAAGCTGCTTCAACTGCATGGGCGCGAGAGTTTGCGTGTGAGGAGCAGACACGCGACCGATTGTAGCAAGCGAGGGGGCGCCGATTCTAAATGCAAAGCGCCGCCGCTTGGCGAACAGACAGCCAGCGCTCGAGCTTGTTCCGCAATTCGGCTTCGCGGACGGGCTTGGAGAGATAGTCGGTCATGCCGGCGGCGAGGCAAGCATCGCGGTCTTCAGCGAAGGCATTGGCAGTCATGGCGATGATGGGTAGCTCTGCCCAATAATCTCCACGGCCGCGGATGCAGCGGGTCGCGTCGAAGCCATCCATTTCGGGCATGAGGCAGTCCATGAGCACCAGGTCGTAGCGGTTGGAAATGACAGCCTTCACGGCCTCGGCACCGTTGCGGGCGATATCTGCCTGATAGCCGAGGTTCTTCAGCATGGCGAGGGCAACCTTCTGATTGATCGGATTGTCTTCGACCAAGAGAAGGCGAAAGTGCTCCGGATTGGGTTGAGCTTTGGGCGTTGCAGCGGGGGGCTGGGCAGGCCGGGCGCGATGGTGCGTCAGGAGCTTGACGGTGAACCAGAACGTGGAACCCAGGCCAGAATGGCTTTCGACGCCAATGCGTCCGCCCATCAGCTCCGTCAGACGTTTCGAGATAGCTAGACCCAAGCCGGTGCCGCCGAACTTGCGCGCCGTGCAGACCTCGGCCTGACTGAACGGCTGAAAGAGCTTCGCCTGTTGCTCAGCCGTCATTCCGATCCCTTCATCCCTGACGGCGAATCGGAGCTCGCATTGCTCCTGAGTGCACGAGGCAAGCTCGACCTTGACTTCGATGGCGCCGATGGGCGTGAACTTGATCGCATTGCTCAGCAGATTGAGCAGGATTTGGCGAAGCCGAACGATATCTCCGCAGACTAATTCCGGGACGGAAGGATCGATAGAAGCAATCAGGCAAATGGATTTGCGCGCGGCGGCGTTCTGCACAATCTGCATGGCTTCCTGGACAGCGCTGTGCAGGTGGAAATCCGCCTGCTCGAGTTGCAGGTGGCCCGCTTCGATCTTGGAGAAATCGAGAATGTCGTCGATGATGGCGAGCAGCGCTTCGCCCGAGCTGCGGATGGTTTCGACGCAATCGCGCTGGGCGGAATCGAGATCTTCCGCCAGGAGCACAGAAGTCATGCCGATGATTCCGTTCAGAGGCGTTCGGATTTCGTGGCTCATGGTGGCGAGGAAATCGCTTTTCTGGCGGGTTGCGATCTCAGCCTCGCGAGTGGCTTTTACCGATTGATCCACCAACTGGTTCAACTCGGTCGCATAGCGCTGCAGGTGCTGGCGCGAGGATTCGACCTCGAGCAGGTAGTCCAGCATCTCCGTTTCGGTGCAAGGCCGGTCTACCAGGCCGACCGACCGGCACTGTGTCGCAGGCCGGAACTCGTTGTAACTTCTGACCGCATCTTCGGTGATGAGCTGGTCGACTTCGCAATTTGCCATATAGAAGGTAGGCCGTAGCCCCGGTTTGCCACCAGGCTGACCTAGCTATCTCTTCGGGCGGCACGGGGCGTTTCTCTAGGCAAGGGCACCCCTTAGGACCGCTAGCGCGATTCAGACTAAGGACGGATAGAGGTAGACCAGGATGACCCCAAATATGGTACGGTCACGTGAAGGGCAACTCTTCAGGCTTTTGGAGCATCACGTAAAAGGAAGGCAATGAGAATGTTGGAGTATCAGCAGCAGACATCAGCTTGGGACAGGCTAAGTGGCACGACGCCCCTAACGGCACAGGGCGCGGTGATGGTGAAGCAGACCTATCTGCTGTTCGCGCTTGCCGTGGTCAGCGCAATGGCAGGCGGGTATGTAGGCGCTACTTCCGAGACATTAGCCCGCTTCTTCTCCACCTGGATTGGCTGGATTGCGGCTTTGCTGCTGCTCAATCTGGTTCCGCGAATGGCGATCGCGGTGCGCCACAACCACCAGCTTGGCGTGGCTGCGCTAGTCTTCGACGGATTCGTTTCCGGCATTGCGCTTTCGCCTCTGCTGTGGGTTGCGCGCCTGTATGCGCCCTCTTTCATTTTCGTCGCACTGGCGATTACGGGGTTTGTGTTCATCGGCGTGACCATGTATGTTCTGAGCGCCAAGCGAACGTTTTCCGCGCCGCGCGGCTTGATGGCCGGTTTGTTCTTCTCACTCATCGGCGCCGTTGTTCTGAACAGCTTCATGCATATTGGCGTGGCAGGGGTTCTGATTGCGCTCGGTATCGGGGCGCTGGGCGTGTTCACGCTGGTGTACGCCACGAGCGGCGTCCTTCGTTCGCCCGATGTGGATAGCCCGATTCCCGGCGCACTGATGCTGTTTGCGGGTGTCTTCAACATTTTCGTAGCAACGCTGAACATTTTGCTGCGGGTGCTGAACGGCGGCCGGCGCTAAGGCTCACGGTCTCGAGCGGCTTATCTAATGTGGCGATTGATTGCACTCCTACTGATTGCTTCCGCGGCATTCGCTGACGACACGCATCCTATTCTTGCGCTGGGATCACCGGCGCCCGATTTTTCTTTACCAGGCGTGGACGGCAAGACGCACAAACTGAGCGATTACTCCTCCGCTAAAGTTCTGGTCATCGTCTTTACGTGCGATCACTGTCCGACGGCGCAGCTCTACGAGAGCCGAATCAAGCGGTTGGCAGATGATTATCGGGACAAAGGTGTCGCTCTGGTGGCGATACAGCCGAATAACCCGGCCGCCATACGGTTGGACGAGCTGGGATATACGGACGTGAGCGATAGTTTCGACGATATGAAGATCCGGGCGGCGTACCGGCACTTCGATTTTCCGTATTTGTATGACGGCGACACACAATCGGTTGCGCGAGCGTATGGACCGCAAGCCACACCGCATGTGTTCATCTTCGATCGCGAGCGCAAGCTCCGCTATGAAGGGCGGATCGATAATAGCCAGCGCGAGTCGCTGGTGAAGACACGCGAGGCGCGTAGTGCGATCGATGCGCTACTGGCGGGGGAGCCGGTTAAGGTAACGCACACGGGCGTATTCGGGTGCTCCACGAAATGGATCTCTAAAGAAGCCGGCCGGCTCGAGGAGATGAAGAAGATCGAGGCCGAGCCCATCAGCGTCGAGCTTGCCTCGGCCGACGATCTCAAGAAATTGCGGACCAATCCGACCGGCAAAGTACTGCTGGTGAACTTCTGGGCGACGTGGTGCGGCGGCTGCGTGCATGAACTGCCGGAACTGGAGACGACCTGGCGCATGTACCGGCTGCGGGATTACGAATTTGTGACCGTTTCGGCCAACATGCCCGACGAAAAGGCGGGTGTTCTCAAATATCTGAACAGGCTGCACGGCTCAAGCCGGAATCTGTTGTTCGGTTCCACGGATACCGACCAGATGCAGCACGCGTTCGCCCCGTCGTGGGATGGCGCGCTGCCGTATTCCGTGCTGCTGTCGCCAGAGGGCAAGGTGCTTTACGAACACCAGGGCGAGGTAGATATTTTGGAGCTGCGGCGCGTGATTCTGGGCAATCTACCGGATCCGGATTACCTCGGTCACCGCGCATACTGGGCTGCTTCGCCTAAGTAGCCGGCTAACCGGTCCCAGGCTTGCCGCCGATCACGTCCCTGTAAACCCCCGCCAGCAATCTGCGTCCTAACAGATGGGGACGCAATGCCGAATCTTAAGCAATGTTTGTTAGCTGCCGTGCTGCTGGGAGCCAGCGCTCTGGCTGGATGCGGTGGCGGGTATTACCGCGCGGGCGTGGTCATCGGTCCTCCACCCCCTCCGCCTGTTTATGGTCCAGTCGGTTATGCTCCAGGCCCTGGCTTCGTCTGGGCGGACGGTTTTTTCGACCTCCAGGGCGGCCGATGGGTTTGGGTCGGTGGCCACTGGGTACGGCCGCCTTATCGGGGCGCGGTTTGGGTTCGGCCTTATTGGGAACCGCACGGCCACGGCTATCGTTTCCACAGGGGTCACTGGAGACGTTAGGTGGTTAGTTGTGGGAGAGCAAAGTGGAGACGGTCCCGGCTTTAGACGCTTGACTGAATTGACCGGACATGCGTTTTTGCCAGGCACTTCGTGCCGTCACGGGCATATGTTGTCGTTCGCTGATTCTTTGCCGAATTGCAGCATTGCGATCGGCACTAATTCCGTGACTAGCCGGAACGTGTGAAAGCCGTATGATCTTCGGAGTTCTAGGAACGTAGGCTTTCGCAGTAATCGGTTTCGGCGGATTCATATCGGCGAGACCGAGCTGGGATCCGAAACCAGCCAGCAGAAGGACTAAGCAGACGGAAATTGCTAGGCGATTCCGGCTCGGCGGCGTTGCGGCGAGTTCGGTTGCGTGTGTCATTACTACAGCTATCGTCCGGGGTCAGGGAAAGCTGTAGATACGAGATTGCCAGTCGCCGGATGTGCTGGCCATAACATTGCGCAGGTTATTGCCGATAACTATTATGCTTCTCATCGGTGAGCGTTAAGCAGTTCGCTTCGTGAGAGGCCGAAAAGCGATGTTGCACGCAGAGAGCCTGCGCCTCCGTATATACACTCTCACTCGAGTGATAAGCCTTCTTGCCGCGTCGGCCCTCTCACTCGCCTTCGCGGATATTACCCACAAAACTCTTGCGCAATATGTTCATACCACCTGGACTTCCGAACAGGGTCTGCCGCAAAACTCGGTTCAGGCAATCATCCAGACCGCGGATGGATTTTTGTGGATGGGAACCGAGGAAGGGCTGGTGCGGTTTGATGGCGTCCAGTTTACGGTATTCAGCAAGGCGAACACGCCGGCATTTAAACACAACGACGTAAAGGCGCTCTGCCAGACTCACGATGGCGCAGTGTGGGCCGGCACGGCGGGCGGCGGCGCATTGGTGTACGCGAAAGGGGAGTTTCGCCACTATGGCGTTCGAGAAGGATTGTCAAACGACTTCGTAAACGCGATCGTAGAAGACAAAAACGGCGTGATCTGGCTGGGAACTGATGATGGAATCAGTGCGTTTCAATCCGGCAAATTCGTTCACCTCGAGAGCGCAGCAGGTCTCTCGGGCAATACAATTTCCGCTCTGGCCACCGGTACGGATGGCGTTCTCTGGATTGGAACTAATAAGGGGCTAAAGCGGATCGAGCCGAACGGCGGGATCGCGGGGGCCCGCGCTCGTTTCGGAGACCTCCCGCATGCAGCGAATCCCCTGGTGGGAATGCCGATTACAGCACTTTACACTTCTCCCGACGGAACGTTGTGGGCCGGCACGCAAAACGACGGGCTGTTTGGTTTGTCTCGGGGTGGGGTCGTCGCCTACACTTCCGCGCACGGATTGCCCCACGCGCCTATTCTGTCGATTCTTGAAGAAAACAATCGAACTCTTTGGGTGGGGACCGGAGCCGGAGGCGTGTGTCTCATTCATCCCGAAACCGAGCATCGATTTGCCTGTGACATCTCGAGCGAAATCTCGGGTGTTAATACGGTGCTCGCGCTCTATCAAGATCGCGAGAGGAATATCTGGATGGGCACGGAATCGGGCGGCCTGAACCGCTTCAGAGACGGCTCATTAATCACTTATGGTCCGAAGCAAGGCATAAAGGGCGCCGTACGGTCTATCTTTGAGAATCCCGATCATTCGCTCTGGGTCGGAACCGATTTAGGGCTAGAACATTTCAAAGATGGGAAAGCCACGCCGTATCAAACTCCTTACGGATCCGCAAATAACTATGCGTGGGCCGTCATGAAGGATAAGGATGGCAACGTATGGGTCGGAACTAATCAGGGCGGGTTGAACGAGTTCACGAAAGGCGGAATCAAAAACTACACAACCCGGGATGGGCTACCCGATAATCAGGTCCACGCAGTGTACCAAGACCGCAGGGGCCGGATATGGATCGGCACGGAGCGAGGCGGACTAGCCGTTTTAACGGACGGCCGCTTCCATACCTATACGTCTAAGGATGGTCTTGCCGACAATCGTGTCTGGTGTATTCAGGAGGATCACTCGGGTGATCTCTGGGTGGGCAGCGACACGGGAGTGACACGTATGCATGACGGGCAGTTTAACGTCATTAAGACGTCCAACCCAGCCGAGCCGGACCCGCTTGTGGGAAGCGTGATTTACATCTATGAGGATGCGGACCACGTGCTCTGGATCGGAACCTATGGAGGCGGCCTCAAGCGGCTCAAAGACGGCAAGCTCACTACTTACAACAAAAGCAACGGCCTGTTTGATGATACGGTCTGGAACATCCTGGAAGACCGCCACCGGCGCTTGTGGATGAGTTCGAACTTCGGAATTTTTCGGGCTGAGAGGCAGGAATTGAACGACTATGCGGCGGGAAAGATTGCGCGCGTGCATAGCGTCTCCTATGGGACTTCAGACGGAATGCCTGTCGCCGAATGCAATGGCGGGAGCCAGAATTCCGGATGGAAAGCCGCCGACGGAACGCTCTTCTTCGCCTGTGTGCACGGCATTGTTGCGGTGAATCCGGATAGGCTTCGGAGCAACCCGCTGCCGCCCCCGGTTGTGATTGAGCAAGTGCTGATTAATGGCGTGCAGCGGGGCGATAGGGCCACTATACCGGTCGGGAAAGGCGAGCTCGAGTTTCATTTTGCCGGGCTGAGTTATGTGGCACCGGAAAAAGTCACCTTCCGTTACAAGCTGGAAGGGTTCGACAACAATTGGATCAATGCCGGGCATCGCCGGGATGCATACTACACCAATATTCCCGCGGGACATTACCGATTTCGCGTCATCGCGGCGAACAACGATGGTGTCTGGAATAATGGCGGAGCCAGCTTTGCATTCCAATTGCAGCCCAGGTTCTTTCAAACCCTGTGGTTCTATCTGTTGAGCGCCGTTTTCGTTTTGACGTTCGCAGGGGCCTCCTACGTGTGGCGGATACGGCAATTACGAAAGCGGGAAGACGAACTCGAACGGCAGGTAGCGGAACGCACGGCTGCGCTCGAAAAAGAAATTTCGGGGCATCACCAGACCGAAGAAGAACTGCAGCAGGAGATCGTCGAGCGAAAGCGCGCCACCGAACGGGCGGAAGCTGCTACGCAAGCCAAGAGCGAGTTTCTCGCCAACATGAGCCATGAGATCCGCACTCCGCTGAATGGCGTTATGGGAATGCTCGAATTAGTCGCCGGTACCGGCCTATCAGCGGATCAGAATGAGCTGTTGAGCATGGCGCACCACTCGGCTACCGCGCTTCTCGCCGTCATTAACGACATTCTCGACTTCTCAAAGATTGAAGCCGGCAAACTGTATTTTGAATCCGAGCCATTTGATCTCGCCGAAACCGTCGTCAACGCCTGCCGCACGGTTGGTGTGAAAGCGCACGCGAAAGGGCTGGAACTCATCTGTTCCGTTGCGCCCGCGGTCCCTAACCGGCTAATCGGAGACTCAGCCCGTTTGCGTCAAATTCTACTGAACCTGCTTGGAAACGCGATCAAATTTACAGAGACCGGCGAAATTGTTTTGCAAGTAGAACTCGAATCGGCTCGGGACTCGGAGATGCAACTGGCGTTCTCGGTTGCTGACACCGGCATCGGGATTCCCAAAGAAAAGCAAGACTCTATTTTTCAGGCATTCTCGCAAGCCGACACATCTATCACGCGCCGGTTCGGAGGAACCGGTCTGGGCCTTACGATATGCGCGCGCATCGTTGAGCTAATGGGAGGGCGGATCTGGCTCTCGAGCGAGCCAGGAAAAGGATCAACATTCCATTTCACAGCAAGATTTGCGGCACCTGACGCGCGCCAACATACCGATAACGTGAACGCGGATTTGGGGAAAATGCGCGTTCTTCTTGTGGAGGACAACCTTTCCAGGCGCCAATTGGTTCAAAGGATGCTTTGTGATTTCGGTGCAGAAACAGTAACGGCCGGGACCGCCGGTGAGGCAATTGAGGTGCTAAAAGCCAGCCTGAAGAAAAACTTGCGCTTCGAAACTCTGCTGATCGATTGCCGGCTGCCTGAAATGAACGGCACCGAACTCTATCAAATATTGAAATCCGAGCAAGAGGCGGTGGATTCGCGTCGGGGCTTCCACACCGTGATGATGCTCGATTGCGATCGCTATACCGCCCTAGCCGCTGAGTGTCGCGAGATGGGGATCAGCTATATCATGAAGCCTTTTTCGCGCTCGGAGCTGCTCGAGACTTTGCGTTCTGGCGCCTCACCAGTACGCGCGAATGCCGGATCGCTCGCCGGGACGCACTCAGAATCAGGGCGGCGGCTGCGTATTCTCTTAGCCGAAGACAATGTGATTAATCAGAAGGTTGCAATTAAGATGCTCGAAGGCCTGGGGCACTCGGTTACTGTAGCTCAGAATGGGGTGCAAGCCGTAGCGTGTGTAAAGGAGCACGCCTTCGATCTGATTTTCATGGATCTTCACATGCCTGAGATGGATGGATTCGCCGCTACGGCGATCATTCGAGAATGGCAACGGCTGCGCGGCGAGCGCGTTTCTATAATCGCCATGACGGCGAGCGCGATGAGCGGCGACCGCGAGAGATGCCTGGAAGCTCAGATGGATGGGTATATCTCTAAACCCTTCACAAGCGCGTCGCTCGAAGCGACAATTCGTAACCATCTTGTGAGTCCCGATTTCGCATTGCAACCTGCTTAAGGCAAGACGAGTTGCCCGGGGGAGACGGTTCAGATCGGCACGCCATCAATCATCCGGGTTGCCCCCGAGGCGCCGAGCATATTCTGGCTCTTGCGGCTCTCAATCGTTGCCGGCGGCGGTGTGAGCGAGTTGGAGCTCTTCAATCACTTCCGTTTTTTTTTCCTGCAGGCGTGTGAGAAAGCTGGTGTCAAAGTTGCCGGCGAGGAAGTCTTCATCGGCGAGGATCTGCTCGTGCAGCGGGATGCTGGTGTGAATGCCTTCGATGACGAACATATCCAGCGCGCGGCGCATCCGCTGGATGGCTTCTTCGCGGTTCGCGCCGTGGGTGATCAACTTGGCGATGAGGGAATCGTAGTAAGGCGGTATGATGCTGTCGGTATAGGCCGCCGTGTCGACCCGCACGCCGATGCCGCCGGGAAGATTCAGCCCCGTGATGCGGCCGGAGGAGGGCGCAAAGGTCTCGGGATGCTCGGCGTTGATGCGGCATTCGATGGCGTGGCCATTGAGGATCACCGGGGCGCTGACAATCTTCTTCAGACATTCGCCGGCCGCGATGCGAATCTGCGCTTTAACTAAATCAATACCGGTTACGAATTCGGTGACGGGATGCTCCACCTGGATGCGCGCGTTCACTTCGATGAAGTAGAGGTTCTTGTCTTCATCCATCAAGAACTCGACGGTGCCGGCATTGGTGTACCCGATAGACCGCATGGCGACGCGGAGGCGTTCGGAGACGCGTTCACGAAGCTGAGTAGAAACCGATGGCGAAGGGGACTCTTCGAGCACCTTCTGATGGCGGCGTTGGATGGAACATTCGCGCTCGCCAAGAACTTCGACGTTGCCGTGCTCGTCGGCCAGGATCTGAAACTCGATGTGGCGCGGGGCTTCGACCAGCTTCTCCATGTAGACATCGCCGCAAGAGAACGCGGCAGCAGCTTCGGATTGCGCCTGGGCTAGCAGCGCTGGGAGATCCGATTCGGAGCGCACGAGACGCATGCCGCGGCCTCCGCCCCCGGCTGCGGCTTTCAACATGACGGGATAGCCGATTTCGGCCGCGAGCGTGAGCGCCTCCTCAGCACTGGCGAGAACGCCGCCGGAGCCAGGCAGAATGGGAATGCCGGCCTCTTCCATGATGGCGCGGGCGCGCTGTTTCAAGCCCATCTGGCGAATCACTTCGGGCTTGGGCCCGATGAACTTGATGGCGGACAGTTCGCAGACTTCGGCGAAATCGGCGTTTTCGCTCAAGAAGCCGTAGCCGGGATGCACGGCGTCCACGTTGGTAATTTCAGCGGCGCTGATGACGGAAGCAATATCGAGATAGCTGCGCGAACTTTTCGCAGGGCCGATGCAAATGGCTTCGTCGGCGAAGCGTACGTGCAGGCTGTGGCGGTCGGCTTCCGAATAAACAGCGACGGTTTTGATGCCGAGATCTTTGCAAGCGCAGATGACGCGCAGCGCGATTTCGCCCCGGTTTGCGATTAATATCTTGCGAAACATAGGCGTCTTCATCATCTCAGGCGGGGCGGATGGTGAAAAGCGATTCGCCATATTCGACAGGGCGGCTATTCTCGACGTGCTTGGCGATGATTTCGCCCGCGAATTCGGCTTCAATTTCGTTCATTAGCTTCATGGATTCGATAATGCAAAGGACTTGTTTCGGCTTAACCTTATCCCCTACCTTTACGAAGGGCGGCGAGCCAGGAACGGGCGCGTCGTAATAAGTGCCGACGATGGGCGATTTCACTACGACATCGTTCTCCGCTTCTTTGGCGGCGGTGGTGGGAGGCGGCGGGAGCGCATCGGGAGCAGGAGCCGGGGGTGGTGGTGCCGGAGGGCTTGGCGCAGGGGCCGCAGCAACGGAAATCGGAAGAACAGTGGGTACCACAAGTTCTTGATGGCCGGGCGAGGCGGCGCTGCGAATACGAACGCTTGAATCGCCCTGGCGCACCTCTAACTCAGCGATTCCGGTATCCTGCACAACGCGAATCAGTTCCTTGATTTCGTCGATGGTCATTTTCAGCTCGCGGCGGAGCGAACTTCCGCACGACTATAACACGACTAGTTCTTTCCCTGTAGGAGTTAGAATCTCGCAGCCGTGGCTGGTTACCACGACCGTGTCCTCAATCCGAATGCCTCCCAGGCCTTCCTGGTAAGCACCGGGCTCAATGGTAATGACCATATCGGGCTGCAATTTCATCCTTTCTTTGCGGCCCACTCGTGGGCGTTCGTGAATTTCAAGTCCCAGGCCGTGTCCGGTGGAATGGATGAACAACGCATCCAAGCCGTAGCCGCGCAAGACCTCGCGGGCGGCGCGATCCACCGCGCCGCAGGAGATTCCCGGCTTTACAGCATCGACTGCCGCAAGCTGGCTTTCGAGGACTGCCCGGTACATCCGGCGCAGTTTCGGGCTCAGTTTGCCGACTGCGAGGGTTCGGGTCATGTCACTGGCGTAGCCAGCAACAGTCGCGCCCACATCCACTAATAATAGTCGATCGGGGGAAATGGGGTGATCGGTGGGGCGGGCGTGGGGCAGCGCGCTCCGTTCACCGGAGGCGACGATGGTTTCGAAAGCGGGTCCATCGGCGCCCAGGCGGCGCATGCGATATTCGATTTCGGCGGCGAGATCCACCTCGGTCATGGATGGCCGGAAGCGGCGGAGGGCCTGTTCGAGAGCAGCGGAGTTCAGGTGCACGCTGGCTTTGATGGTGGCGATCTCAGCCGGCGATTTGAGCATGCGGAGCTCTTCGACCGCACCGTTCATGGGCTTCCAACGCACGGTGCCGGCGGCTTCGTGAAAGAGCTGGAAATCACTGAAGCTGATGCGGTTCTCCTCGAAGGCAATTGACTTGAGGTGAAGGCGCTTGAACCAGCGCGAGATTTCCTTCGAGAACGGACCTTTGGCAATTTTTACTTCGCAATCGGATTCCTGGGGAGCCTGGGTTTGATAGCGGGGATCGGTGAAGAGCAAGGCGCGGTCGGGGGTCACGAGCAGGGCCGCGTTGCTGCCGGTGAAGCCGCTCAAATAGCGGACGTTGGGAAGGGCAGTGGTGAGGAAGGCGCTGGCTCGCGCCTCACGCAGGCGGTCAAGCAGGCGACTGCGGCGCAGTGAGAATTCGTCGTGACGGTCCATGTCACGTCAAGGTTTGAGCAGAAGCTTGCCGCTGGTTTTCCGCGCTTCGAGATCGCGCTGGGCCTGAGCAGCCTCCGAGAGCGGGTAGACGTGATGGATGCGAACGTGGAGACGTCCGGCAGCGATCCAGTTGAAGATATCGGAGGAACGCCAGCGCAATTCCGAGGGGTCGCTGATGTAGTGCGCGAGGTTGGGCCGGGTGAGGAAGAGCGAGCCTTTCTGGCTGAGGAGCAGCGGTTGTATGGGATCGACGGCGCCGCTCGAATTTCCGAAGCTGACCATCATGCCGCGGGGTTTCAGGCAGTCGAGGCTCTGGAGGAAGGTGGTGCGGCCGACCGAGTCGTAGACCACGTCGACGCCCGCGCCACCGGTGATTTGCTTCACGGCGTCGACGAAATCGGTTTCCGTGTAGAGAATGATGTGATCGGCGCCATGCTGTTTTGCGAGTTGCGCCTTCCCGACCGTGGAGACGGTGCCGATGACAGTTGCGCCGGAGATCTTCGCCATCTGGACTAACAGTAAACCTGTCCCGCCCGCAGCAGCGTGGATGAGGCAGGTGTGATGGGATTGGAGCGCGAAGGTGGAGCGGGTGAGGTAGTGCGCGGTCATGCCTTGGAGGATGACGGCTGCCCCTTGTTCGAAGGTGACGGCGTCGGGCAATTCGACCAGCAGCGATTGGGGAACCACAGCATATTCGGCATAGGCGCCGCGCGCCATTGTATAGGCAACGCGCTGGCCGACGCGAAAAGTGACGCCGCTGCCGACGGCGGCGATGGTGCCGGCAGCCTCGCTGCCGAGGCGAACAGGGGTTTCGGGAGCTTTGTAGAGGCCGGTTCGAAAATAGGTATCGATGAAGTTGACACCGATGGCCGCGATCTTGACGAGCGCTTCGCCATCGCCGGGCTGCGGTGTGGGGAGATCGATGTACTTGAGATTTTCGGGACCACCGACGGGATCGGCAACGACAGCCTTCATATGTAGGAGATTCTACGATGCAGGGCTTTCGTGGATACTCTCGGCAGCCTAATGTGATTGCCGGGCATTGCCGATGAGTAGAGAAGCAGAGGTATGCGCATACTCCGAGGAACGGTAAACACGTTGTGCATGGTGTTACCCCTTATCACGGGCGCAATCGCCAGCGCCGCGGACGTATCCAGTTTGCCGACTCTCACCTCGATCGGCAAGGTTCGCAGCCTCAGGCCCAAGGAAGCTAAACGAGGGTATCCGGTTCACCTGAGGGCTGTGGTGACCTATTTCGATCCGGTCTCACCGGATATGTTTTTGCAGGACGCAACGGGTGCGGCTTGGGTGCAATGGTCGCCTGGGCTGCCGGAACCCGAAATGGGCAGTGTGGTCGAGCTACAAGGCGTGACTACCTGGGGGGATTTCGCACCAGATATAGGGCATCCCAGATGGACCGTAGTCGGGCACGCGCCGATGCCCATCCCGAGGCGCGTTTCGTTCGAACAGATGACAAGCACGGCCGAAGACAGCTTGTGGGTGGAGGTGGAAGGGATTGTACGCCAGGCTGAGTACTTGCACCGGACTACGAACGAAAGGGTGCTTTGGATGGACTTGGCCATTCCGGGCGGCCGTATTGATGCAGTAATTCCCTGGCGGGGCGCGCCAGTGCCGCCTGGCCTGGTGGACGCACGCATACGCGTTCACGGCGTATGTGGCGCTGAGTTTAGTTCGAAAAACCAGTTGATAGGCGTGCAGTTGTACGTGCCGAGTTTAGGGGATGTTTCGGTGATTGAAGCAGCCCAACCGTATCCGTTCAATGAAAGCACGACTCCCATTGGACAACTACAAAGATACGGATTCAATAACTCGGCTGGGCATCGCGTAAAGCTGGCCGGGATAGTGACGGCGCCCTTGCCGGGACATGGATTTTATATGAAAGACGATTCCGGTAGCTTGTATGTCGAATCACGGCAGAGCATTGCCTTGCAACCGGGCGATCGAATCGAAACCCTCGGCTTCATCGGGTTGGCCGATGCGCATGTTCAATTAGAAGACGCAGTATCGCGGAAGATCGGGAGCGGGTCGGCCCCGGCTGCAAAAACGGTCACGGTAGAGCAGGCAAATAGCGGGCTATACGACTCCGAGTTAGTGTCGGTACGGGGCTCGGTGGTAGGCCGCTCGGCATTGAGGCGTCATGAGGCGCTAGTGGTGCGGCAGAAACAAGCCGTGTTTTCTATCTCTCTGCCGCCATCGCCGCAGGAACTGCCTGAAGAGGGCAGCGAGGTGGAAGTAACCGGGATTTGCGTCAATGAAGTAGACACACTCGGACGGGTCAGCGCTTTCAGGCTGGTGGCGAGGTCGCAGGGCGATGTGCGCGTGTTGAAGACGCCGCCCTGGTGGACGGCGCGGCATGCCATGAGCGTGATGGGAATTTTGGCGACTGGCATCGCATTAGTGATGGCGTGGGTATTCGTTCTTCGGCGGCGGGTACAGCACCAGACGCGAGTAATCCGCCACAAGCTGGAACAGGAAGCGCAGTTGAAGGAAGCGGCTGAAATGGCGAGTCGAGCCAAGAGCGAGTTTGTCGCCAATATGAGCCACGAGATTCGTACGCCGATGAATGCGATTCTGGGCTTCACAGATCTGCTAATGACGACGCGTATAGACAGGGAGCAGGAAGATTATTTGAAGACCATTCAGTTTTCTTCGCTTGCGTTGCTTCGGATTCTCAATGACATCCTCGATTTCGAGAAGATCGAGGCTGGGCGAATGACGCTCGAAGATACTCCTTTTTCCGTCCATAACTGCGCCGAGCAAGCGCTCCGAGTTATAGAACCTGAAGCTTCGCGCAAAGGCATTGCGACCTCTCTTCGGGTGGAAAACGGCGTACCCGATACGGTATCAGGCGATCCTCATCGCCTGCACCAAGTGCTGTTGAATCTGCTCAGCAATGCGCTCAAATTTACGGAACACGGGACTATTACGTTGACGGTGGCAAGTAGACAGCGAACCGCTTCGAAGATGGAATTTGAATTCACGGTGAGCGACACGGGGATCGGCATTCCACCGGAGGCACGGGAGAGAATTTTCGAATCGTTTCAGCAGGTGGATGGTTCGACTACGCGCAGGTACGGCGGCACGGGTCTCGGGCTTTCGATCTGCACCCGCCTTGTCCGATTATTCGGAGGGAAGATCTGGGTGGAGAGCGAGGCAGGGGTCGGAAGTAGATTTCATTTCACAGCGCAGTTCAACCTCATCCGTGACAGAGTTGACAACCGGAAAAACGGAGAGCTGAGAACCGAGGATGCGGCGGTATATACCTTTTTGCCAGGATAAGCTAGACGGCCCAGCTAAAGTCGCGGTTATTATCCCCGAATCGTTTGTCGGTTTCGCGGAGGCGCATAAGCTCCAAGCGCAAGGCATCGACCAGCGCGCGCCAGCTGGCGTCGATAACGTTGGTTGAGACGCCGACGGTAGCCCATGTGCGGCGATGATCGCTCCACTCGACAAGAACGCGAACTTTCGATTCGGTACCGCCCTTCCCGAGCACTCGAACTTTGTAATCGGTGAGATGGACCCCGGTGATGGCCGGATACAGCGAAGCAAGGCATTGCCTCAGGCAAATGTCGAGCGCATGCACGGGACCATCGCCGGTGGCCGTCGATGAATGAACATTCTCGCCAACACGCAAGGTGACGCTCGCCGTGGTAAGCGTTTTGTCGGCGGCGCCCACCTTTTTGCCCAAGTTGTTTTGAAGCTTGGTTGAGACTTGATAGCTGACGACATCGAAGGGATGGAACTCGGGTTGGGCGGTCTCGCGGACCAGCAACTCGAAGGTGCCTTCAGCCGTTTCGAAGTCGTAGCCCTGGTGCTCCATGTGCTTGATGCGTTGCAGGAGCTCATGCCGCGCGGCATCGGTGAGGGAATCCTTGAGGCCAAGCTGGTTCAGCTTGAAAGCGATATTGCCACGTCCCGAGAGATCGCTGAGCAGGACACGCTGCCGGTTCCCCACCAGCTCCGGTTGCACGTGCTCGTAAGTGGCTGAATCCTTCATCACCGCGCTGACATGCACGCCGCCTTTGTGCGCGAAGGCGCTGTTGCCGACAAAGGCTTGATCGCGGCGCAAGGGCAGATTCGCGAGTTCGGCAACGAAGCGCGCGACCTGCGTGAGGTTCTTCAGATTTTCCGGGCCGATAGTGGTGTGGCCGAGCTTGAGCTCGAGATTCGGCAGAATAGAGCAGAGGTTCGCGTTTCCGCAGCGCTCGCCGTAGCCGTTGATGCAGCCTTGCACGTGCGTGACACCGCCCTCGACGGCGAGGATGGTGTTCGCGACAGCGACATCGCAGTCGTTATGACAATGGATTCCGAGTACGCCCTCGAAACGGGCGCGAACCTGAGCGACAATTTCGACGAGGCGCGGGGGGAGCGTTCCGCCGTTGGTGTCGCATAGACAGAGCACGTCGGCGCCGGAGGACTTGGCGGCTTCGAGCGTTCGAAGCGCGAAGGTGGGATTCGCGATATATCCATCGAAGAAATGCTCCGCGTCATAAACGACTTCGCGGCCGTGAGCTTTCAGGTAAGAGACGGATTCTGAAATGAGCCGCAGGTTTTCCTCTTCCGTGATGCCCAATGCGCGGCGGACGTGAAAATCCCAGGTCTTTCCGAAGATGGAGACGATGGGAGTGCCGGCAGCGAGAAGCTGTGCGATGTTGTCGTCGTCTTGGACCGGGTTCTTTGCGAAGCGGGTGGCTCCGAAGGCGGTGAGCTTGGCGTGCTTGAGATTCAGCGACTTTGCGCGCTCGAAGAACTCTTTGTCCTTGGGATTGGATCCCGGCCACCCGCCTTCGATGTAATCGATGCCCAACTCGTCGAGCTTGGCGGCGATGAGAAGCTTGTCCTCCGCCGAGAAAGAAACGAACTCGGCCTGAGTGCCATCGCGCAACGTGGTGTCGAAGGTGAAGATCTTCATGTGTGCTCTTTCGTGGTTAGGTCCAAAAAACAAAAGCCACCGGTTGGAGTTTCCCCGCCCGGTGGCCTCAAATTTGTGAGTGCGTGAGGTCTCAGGCGGGGCCGCTAATGGCCACGCTAATGAGAATGCCGTGAATAAGGAGAAGCATGAGACCTACGGTTTGATTATAGAACAGTTTGCGCGATGTTCAAGCGCGCAGGGGCGTTCGACCGAACGAACGACAGAGACAGTCAATGCGACTCGGCTGCGTTTATTGCGGCCACAAGCTCCGGTTCCTCGCGGCTGCCGATGAAGTGTTTGCGGATAACACCGTCTCTTCCGATGACAAACACCGACGGGATTGCAGTCGCTTGATAGGCACGGTGGATCTTGCGATTCGTGTCTTCGAGCGTCGTGAACGTGTACTGATGCTTCTTGTTGAAGCTCTTTACGGTAGACGCACCCTCATCGTTGATGCCCAGGAAGACGACGTTTTTCTCGCGGAGTTGTCCAGCAAGCTTATTGATGGTCGGCAGCTCGGCGCGACAGGGAGGACACCAGGTTGCCCAGAAATCGAGAACGACGATCTTGCCTCGCAGGTCGTTCAGGCGCACTAATTCGCCGTCGAGATCTTTCAGCACGAAATCGGCGGCAGGCTTCCGGATGAAAGCGGGTCTTCCCGGGAGATCGAGCTCATCTACGCGTTTCACATCGATCGCCGGGGAGAATGTAAATTCGCTTTCGCCAGGCATGGCGGTGTCGAAATGTTTGATTGAAAAGGCTATACGCGCCGGCCTGCTTAGGTTCGCAATGTCAATCTCCGACCGAAGAACCAAATATCGCTGCTGATCGATCCAGTTCTTCTCGGTCCGGTTTCCGATTTTGGTCACGAGCACCCAGCAACGCAATTTCCCGTCCGCTGTTTTTACCTCCTGATCCTTAGTAAGCTCAGTTTGCGGGCCGAGTTTGTCGAACGCGGTATAGGTCCGGGTTACCAATTGGTAAAGGCTCATTGCGGAGTTGTCGCTGTCAGTTTGATCGTCTTCTTCATTACCATCAACCGCAACCGCGTCCACTTTCGCATAAGTCTTCAAGTGAGGAAGATAGGTCCAGGTAGTGGAGCCATTTGAGATTATAGTCATCTGGGAGCTTGGGCCGTCAAACTCGATATGTAGCTTGCGCGTCTTCTCGGCCGCCTCGATCATGAACTTACCGCTTGTCGAGCTGACATAGCCCTGGGCTCTGTTGAGTCCGCTGACGGTTTCGTAGCTGCCCTCAAGACGATATCCATCCAAAGTTCTGTAACGCTCAGTGACTTTTTGGATAATAGATGTAACATCCTGCGGCTTTGCAATAAGCGCGCACACAAAGAGCCCGGTGACAATACGGATCATGAGCGCGAGTATACGCCAAAGGTAGGCATTAGTAAATCACCCAGTGCGTACCGGGAGTATGGCGGAGGGTCTCAGGTCTTGGCAGTGAGCGTCTTTTTCAGAAACATGACTTGGCCGAGGTGGTAGGAGTTGTGGGTAGCGACGAGCAAGACTTCTCTGAGCAAGGTCTGGCCGTCTCCATGCGCGAAGGGTTTGAAGAGATCGTTTCGGGTGTCCTGAACGAGTTTGTCGAGTTCGCGGGCGTCTTGCCGGAACGCCGTAACGGTGGCGTCCCAGGCTTTTGCATTCGGCGGGGCATCGGTTGAAGGCCAATAGCCTTCGGGCCACTTGGGGGATTGGTGGTTGGGATCTCGCGAGAACTCGAGAATGTCGTGTTGTGCGATGCGCATGTGCTCGAGTAACTGCCAAGCGGAGTGCGGCGCACCAGCGGGTTTGGCTCCGCGCAGATCTGGCGGGAAATCTTTCACCGCGGAATCGAAATCGATCTGCGACTCACGGCCGCTCATGGCGGTGACGAGCTGTTCGCGAAGAGTGGAATCGTTGTTTGGCATGAGGTTACTTGGTTTGAGGCGGATTCTTAGAGCCCGACGGAGGGCCAAACGGACTGGGTTGGGCTTCAGAGCCAGGCAACGGGAGCGCAGGAACAACTGGCGGATTGGGCGCAGCGATGGTGGTTGGCTGCGCGCCGGGCGGTGCGCCCGCGGGGGACCACTTGGGCGGATGCTTCAGGAACTGCTGGTATTGCGGGAGCTGTGAGACATCCCATCCACCACCGAGCGCCATGATGAGGCCTACGCTCGAGGTCATCTGCCGCAACTGCACCTGCACCTGGGTTTCGCGATTACTGAGTAGCGTGTTTTGCGCGGTGATGACGTTCAAGTAACTGTCGACACCGGTTCGGTAGCGAGTCATCGCCAGCGCGAGGTAGTGGGCGGAAGCTTGCACAGCCGTCTCGTATTGATCAACTTCAGTGGCCAGGATGCGCAACGACGCAAGGTTGTCTTCAACCGTTTGGAAGTCGCTCAACACAGTTTGACGGTAACTCGCGACATCCGCATCGTAAGTCGCTTCGGCTTGTTCAACCGCACCGCGTCGAGCGCCAAAATCAAGCAACGTGTCGGAGGCGGTTGGCCCTAGAGACCACACCCGGCTGGGCCAGGTGAACCAATTCGAAATGGCTGAGCTTAAGAAGCCGCCGCTCGCGCTGAGGCTGACGGAGGGATAATAGGCGCCGCGCGCGTAACCGATCAGGGCGTTTGCGGATGCGACCGTCCTTTCGGCGGCAGCGATATCGGGCCTGCGCTGCAAGAGTTCGGAAGGCACGCCCACAGGTACCGGCGGCGGCTTGGGAACGAATGGCGCGACGGGAAGCTCGAAAGTGGCGGCGGGCTTGCCGATGAGTGTCGCGATGGCGTGTTCGTATTGGGCGCGGGCGACGCCGAGATCTGTGGCTTGCGCGGTTGCAGTATCGAGCTGAGTCTGCGCCTGAGTAACATCCTGATCGGAATCGATGCCGGTTTTGAAGAGGATCTGGGTCAGCTTGAGATTGTCACCGTAGTTCTTTAGCGTGTCCTGGAGAATGCCTTCCTGCACATCGAGGGCACGGATCTCGAAATAATCCTGGGCCAGTTCAGCCCGCGTAGTTAGCAAAGCGGTGGCGACATCGGCGGCGCTTGCTTGCGCGGAAGCGGAGTTCGCGGCAATTTGGTTGCGGACGCGGTGCCAGAGGTCGAGCGTGTAGGACACATCCGCGGCAACCGAGTACTGGTTGATGGTACTGCTAACAGCGCTGGTTGTTGCGCCGCCTGTCGGTGTAACGGTGGCGGCTCTGGTATTGGTTGAAAAGTGTTGCCTGATGTAGGAACCGGTGCCACCGATGGTGGGGAATAGTTGCGAGCGCGCCTCGACAACGAGCGCACGAGCGGCGCGGAAATTCGCTTCGGCTTGAATGACGGTCTGGTTAGAGATGGCGACCTGCTCTTCGAGGGCATTCAGTTGCGGGTCGTTGTACATCTCCCACCATTTCGGGCGGATCTTATCGTCGCCGGGTTGAGCAACCACCCAACCGGTCCCTTCTTTGAACTGCGGCGGCGCCTCCTTGTAAGCGGTGGGCGCGGGCGCAGGAGGCCGAGAGTATTTCGGGCCCGGGTTGCAGGCGGAGAGGATGGCAAGCGCTGCGACTACCGCAAATGGCAGGAAGTTCGATGCGAGGATGCCGTCAAATCTATGCTTCATCGCTCACCTGCTTGATCCAACCGCGCAAATAAATAGGACAGTTCACCAGTTTGATATCGCTCCCTGCTTGTTCGGAGATGTACTCGACGGCTTTGCGGTCGACGAGGGTGACCTCGCTCAGGTCTATGAAGATACGTTGATGCGCGCCGCGAGCATCGGAGATGGATTGTTCCAGGTCGGGAATGGCATCCTCGCTGAACCTGCCATTGAGCGAGAGCGTGACGGAGCGCTCGGCCGGATGCGGTTCGGTGATGATCTTGCAATGCGTTTGCATGAAGGATCCTAGTGGGCCGGGCCGACCGCCTCCACAGGGGCATCTGGCAGGCGGCCGCCGCGCACGCGTTGGAGCCAGAGGCTGAGCCGGTCCATATACAGGTAAATGACCGGCGTCGTGTAAAGCGTCAGAGCCTGGCTGACGATCAAGCCGCCGACGATAGTGATTCCGAGCGGACGGCGAAGCTCGGAGCCGGTACCTGTTCCGAGCGCTAATGGCAAGCCACCGAGCAGGGCAGCCATCGTGGTCATCATGATGGGGCGGAAGCGCAGAAGACAGGCTTCAAAGATGGATTCTTTGGGAGACTTGCGGTCGCGACGCTCTACTTCGAGGGCGAAATCGATCATCATGATGGCGTTTTTCTTCACGATGCCGATCAGCAGGATGATACCTATGAGCGCGATGACGCTGAGCTCCGTGTGCGTGAGCAGCAGCGCCAGAAGGGCTCCGACGCCCGCGGAAGGTAGTGTCGAAAGAATGGTGATGGGATGTATAAAGCTCTCGTAGAGGATGCCAAGAACGATGTAGACGGCCCCGAGGGCGGCCGCGATCAGTATGGGCTCATTTGCAAGCGAGGACTGGAAAGCCTGGGCGGTGCCGCTAAAACTTGTGTTGATGGTGGTCGGCATGCCGATGGTGTTTTCGGCTTGATTAATGGCAGTCACGGCCTGGCCGAGCGCAACACCCGGGGCGAGGTTGAAGGAGATGGTGACCGAGGGAAAAACGCCGGAGTGATTGACAGTCAGAGCGGCGGTTTGAGCCTGATAATGCGTGAAGACGGAAAGTGGGACGGCAACGCCGGTGGTGGAGGGAACGTAGATGTCTTTGAGGCCGGTGGGATTCTGCCAGAAGAATGGGGCGGCTTCCATGATGACGAAGTATTGGTTCATGGAGGTGTAGGTTTTGGCGATCTCACGCTCACCGAAGGCGTCGTAGAGGACATTGTCGAGCGTTTGCGGCGTAATGCCCACGCGGGACGCAGTCGCACGATCGATGATCAGATTGGCTGACAACCCGGAGTTCTGCTGATCGCTATTGACGTCGGTCAACTGATGCACCTTTTTCAAGGCGTTCAGCAGCCGGGGCGCCCAGCGCGTGAGGTCGTCGAGATTGTCCGTTTGCATCGTGTATTGGTATTGTGCGGCGCTTGAGCGGCCGCCGACGCGGACATCCTGCGAGGCCTGCAGATAGAGCGTGACACCGGGAACCACGCTCAACTTGGGACGCAGGCGGTTGATGATCTGGTCGGCGGAGACTTTGCGCACATTCAACGGCTTCAGCGTTATGAAGGAGCGGCCGGTGTTAGTAGTCGTGCCGCCGCCTCCGCCGGTAAAAGCCTGCACGGTTGCCACACCGGGATCTTGTTGCACAATCCGGGAGAGTGCAACGATCTTGTGCTGCATCGATTGGAAGGAAGTATCCTGGTCAGCCAGATAGCTACCGTTGATGCGGCCAGTGTCCTGCTGCGGGAAGAAGCCCTTCGGGACGATGATGTAGAGATAAATGTTCAGTGCTAGAGTGCCGATGGCGATCAGAAGAACGAGCGCGGAGTTGTCGAGCACCCAAGCGAGGCTGTGCTCGTAGATCTTAAGAATGAAGACGAAGAATTTTTCGCTCCAGTTATAGAAGCGGCCGTGCTTGTGTTCATCTCCAAGCAGGCGCGAAGCCATGGTCGGCGTGGTAGTCAAGGAGATCACCATGGAGACCAGGATGGTAGCGGCCAAAGTGACAGCGAATTCGCGAAACAGACGTCCGACGATGCCGCCCATCATCAGAATGGGGATGAAGACGGCTACCAGCGAGACACTGATGGAGAAAACGGTGGAACCAATTTCCGCGGCGCCTTTGTAGGCGGCCTCCATGGCGTTCATGCCTTTCTCGCGGTAGCGCGTGATATTTTCGAGAACGACGATGGCGTCGTCCACTACGAATCCAGTCGAAATGGTCAAGGCCATCAGGGATAGATTGTCGACGCTATAGCCGAGCAGGTACATGATGCCGCAAGTTCCGATCAGCGACACGGGAACTGCGACGCTGGGGATGAGGGTGGAGCGCACGTCGCGCAGGAAGAGAAAGACCACAGCCACGACCAGTCCAATGGAGATCAGCAGCGTGCGCTCGACGTCTTTGACGGAGGCGCGGATGGTGACGGTTTGATCCAGCGTGACCGTCATGTCGATAGCTCGATCGATGGAGGCATGAAGTTGTGGAAGCGCAGCCTTGATGCCATCGACGGTATTGATGATATTTGCGCCGGGCTGGCGGAAGATGATCAACAACGCCGAACGCTTGCCGTTGGAGAGACCGAGCGAGCGGACGGTCTGCACCGAATCGGTGACTGTGGCGACATCGCTCAGTTTGATTGGCGCGCTGTTCCGGTACGCGACGAGCAGCGGCTGGTAATCGACGGCGTGCATGAGCTGATCGTTGGCATCGATCATCCAGGTTTTGTGGGAGTCCGAGAACCAGCCCTTGGCCAGGTTTGCAGTTTGAGCCGCAATGGCGGTTCTGACGTTTTCGAGGCTCAGGCCGTAATGATTGATCTGCGTGGGATTTACGTCGATGCGCACGGCCGGAGCGGAACTGCCACCGGCGATCACCTGTCCTACGCCGCGGATTTGAGAAATGCGCTGCATGAGAACGGTGGAAGCAGCGTCGTAGAGGCCGGAGGGCGGGATGGTGTTCGAGGTGAGCGCCACGATCATGATGGGAGAATCTGCCGGATTGACTTTTCGATAAGTGGGGTTGGAGGGCAGATTCGCGGGCAGATAAGTGCGCGCAGCGTTGATGGCGGCCTCGACGTCGCGCGCAGCAGCATCGATATTGCGGTTGAGGTCAAATTGAAGGGTGATGCTGGTGCCCCCTAGAGAGCTAGAGGAGGTCATCTCGGTGACGGCGGCAATGCGGCCGAATTGCCGTTCGAGAGGCGTTGCAACAGAAGACGCCATGATGGAGGGACTTCCGCCGGGGAGCGATGCTGAAACGGAGATGGTGGGGAAATCGACCTGCGGCAGTGGCGAGACGGGCAGCAGCTTAAAGGCGACTGCGCCGGCGAGACCGACCGCGACGGTGAGTAGGGCGGTTGCGACCGGGCGCTTGATGAATGGAGACGAAAGGCTCACAGGCTAATCTCCACTCGCGGGCGCAGGATGCATTTCGGTCCCCGGTCTCTTGCCCCAGTGGCGCTCGCGGAAAGCAGCGAACCTGGATGCGAGTTCGTCAAAGAAGAGATAAATGACGGGCGTCGTGTAGAGGGTCAAGAGCTGACTGAGGAGAAGACCGCCGATGATAGTGATGCCGAGGGGACGGCGCAGTTCCGAGCCGACGCCTCTTCCGAAGGCCAAAGGCACAGCTCCGAGGAGCGCGGCCATAGTGGTCATCATGATGGGGCGGAAACGAAGCAGGCAGGCTTGGAAGATGGAGTCGTAGGGCGTCTTGCCTTCCTGCCGCTCGGCTTCGAGAGCGAAGTCGATCATCATGATGGCGTTTTTCTTAACGATGCCAATGAGCAGGACGATGCCGATGATGGCAACCACAGTCAGCTCCTGGCGGCAGACCATCAGGGCAAGCAGTGCGCCTACGCCGGCGGAAGGAAGCGTGGAAAGGATGGTGACGGGGTGAATGTAGCTTTCATAGAGCACGCCCAATACGATGTAGACGGTGACTAATGCGGCCAGGATCAGCAGCGGCTCGTTGGTGAGAGAGGCGATGAAGGCTTGCGCCGTGCCCTGGAAGGAAGTTTGCATGGCGGCAGGCGGCGGCATTTCTTTTTCGACTTTCTGAATCGCCTTCACCGCGGTGCCGAGCGCGGCATCGGGCGCCAGATTGAACGAAACCGTGGTGGCGGGAAACTGGCCGATGTGGCTGATGAGGATGGGCATCGATGTGTTTGTCGTGGTGGTGATCGCACTCAGCGGAACGGGCGTGCCTGCAGTGGATTGAATGTAAATGTCATGCAAATTGTGCGGATTCACACGGAACTGCGGCTGCACTTCGAGAATCACGTGATACTGATTCAACTGCGTGAAGAGAGTGGAGACCTGACGCTGACCGAAGGCGTCGTAGAGAGCTGCATCCACGGTAGATGCCGTGATGCCCACGCGCATGGCGGTCTGTCGATCGATATTGAGGTTGGCTCCTAAGCCATGGGTTTCGAGATCGCTGGCCACGTCGGCGAGACTTGGAAGATCTTTTAACTTATTGACGAACGCCGCGGCATAGCTGGCAAGCTCGTTGGGATCGGGATCTTCAATGCTGTATTGATATTCGGTTCTGCTGACGATATCTTCGACGGTGAGATCTTGCACCGGCTGCATGTAGAGCGTGATGCCATCTACGTCTGCGAGCTTGCCCTGCAGACGACGAATGACGTCGGACGCATTGATACCGCGCTGCGCGAGTGGCTTTAGATTGATCTGAATGCGGCCCGCGTTGGGAGTAGTGTTCGTGCCGTCAACGCCGATGAACGAAGATAGGCTTTCGACCGCGGGATCTTTGAGGATGACCGCGGCAAGGCGCTGTTGGAGCTTGGACATTTCGGTGAAGGAGACGCTCTGATCGGCTTCTGAAACGCCCTGGATTTCTCCCGTATCTTGAACAGGGAAAAAGCCTTTCGGGATCACGATGTAGAGCAGGACAGTGAGAACCAGCGTGCCCGCGGCGACGAGCAGAGTGAGCGTACGGTGCTCGAGGACTACTTTGAGTGTCTTCCCATAGAAAGCTATGGTGCGCTCAAACACGCGTTCGGAGGCGCGGTAAAAGCGGCCCTGCTGCGCGTCCGCCTTGTGGCGCAGAAGTTTCGCGCAGAGCATGGGCGTGAGCGTCAATGAGACGAAAGCCGAAACGATGATGGTGACCGCGAGAGTGACAGCGAATTCGCGGAAGAGACGACCGGTGATATCGCCCATGAACAGCAGAGGAATTAAAACCGCAATGAGCGAGATGGTCAGCGACATGATGGTGAAACCGATCTGTTCCGCGCCTTTGAGAGCCGCTTCGAGCGGCGCTTCGCCCTCCTCGACATAGCGCATGATGTTTTCGATCATCACGATGGCGTCGTCGACCACGAAGCCGGTAGAAATGGTGAGCGCCATCAGCGTCAGATTATTCAGGCTGTAGCCGAGCAGGTACATCACCGCGAAGGTGCCGACGATCGAAAGAGGGACGGCGACGCTGGGAATGAAAGTCGCGGCGAGATTGCGAAGGAACAGAAACATCACCAACACGACGAGCGCGATGCAGATCATCAACTCGTATTCGACATCTGCAACAGAAGCACGGACGGTAATTGTCCGGTCGGTGAGGATGGCAACTTTGATGGAGGACGGGATAGTTGCGCGGAGCTTGGGAAGCAGCGCCTGGACGCGATCGACAACCTGGATGATATTAGCTCCGGGTTGGCGCTGAATGTTGACGATTACGGCAGGGGTCTCATTCATCCAAGCGGCTTGGGAGACATTCTCGACGCCGTCAACGACCTTCGCAATATCCTTCAGCATGACGGGCGAGTTGTTCTTGTAGCTGACAATGACCTGCGCGTATTCTTGTGCCGACAGGAGCTGATCGTTGTTGTTGATCTGGTAATCCTGATGAGGCCCATCGAAACTGCCCTTGGCGGTATTGAGGCTGGTGGCGGTAAGAGCCGTGTGGACGTCTTCCAGGTTCAGACCATAGGAGGCTAGTTGCGTTGGATTTAACAGGATGCGAACAGCCTTTTTCTGGCCGCCGCTTATGGTGACCGCGCCCACGCCGGAGAGCTGCGAGATTTTTGAAGCCAGGCGGGTGTCGGCAAAATCTTGCACATCCTGGAGGGCCATGGAATTCGAGGTCAACGCGAGCGTCATGATGGGCGCATCCGCCGGGTTGGTCTTGCTGTAGATCGGCGGCATGGGGAGATCAGTCGGAAGATAGGTCTGCGCCGCGTTGATGGCCTCCTGCACTTCCTGTTCAGCGACGTCGATGTTCAGGCTCAAAGCGAACTGCAGAGTGATGACGGAGGCGCCCTGGGAACTGGTGGAAAGCATCTGATTCAGGCCGGGCACTTCGCCGAGCTGGCGTTCGAGCGGGGCGGTAATTGCGGAGGCGGTGACGGACGGACTGGCGCCCGGATAGAAAGTCACCACCTGCATGGTGGGGTAGTCGACTTCGGGAAGCGCCGAAACGGGCAACTGCTTGTAGGCGACGATGCCGACCAGCAGGATGGCGGCCATCAGCAGTGAAGTTGCGACGGGCCGCAGGATGAAGGGACGAGACGGATTCACTTGTTGCTCCCTGGCGCATTCTTCTGGCCGGTCTTGAGCTGCTGGTTAGCGTTCTTCTGGGTGGTGGTCTGGTTGTTTTGCTGTTGTTGCCTCAACTGAGGCGGTGTTCCGGGGGGAGCTTGGCTGACGGGCTTGCGGATAACAACCTTGGCGCCCTCTTGCAGCTTGTCGAAACCATCTGTAACGACGGTTTCGCCGGGGTCGACGCCCGTGACAGCGGCTTTGTTGCCGTCCGAGGTAGCGACGGTTATGTTCCGCGACTGCACAGTCTTATTCGAGTTGACGACATAGACGAATGAGATCTCGTTGTTGCGCTGGATGGCGGCGCTGGGGATGAGATTGACGCCCATGAGAGTGCGCACGAGCAGTTTGGCGTTGACGAATTCGTTGGGGAAAAGCTTGTTGTCTTTGTTCGCAAACATGGCCCGAACGCGAACTGTGCCGGTGCTGGTGTCGATCTGGTTATCGAGCGTGAGAACCGTGCCTTGCGCCAACTCGCTCTCGTCGTCACGGCTGAGCGCATCGACGCGCAGTTTGTGGCCGCCGCGCATTTGAGCGACGACATTCGAGATGTAATCTTCGGCCATGGTGAAGATGACGGTAATGGGCTGAAGTTGGGTGATGGTGACGATGCCGGTGGTGCCGTTTGCAGGGACGATGTTGCCGGGGTCGACGGTGCGGAGTCCGACGCGGCCGTCGATGGGCGAAGTGATGCGAGTGTAATCGACATTGACCTTCGCAGCGTCGAGATTTCCTTCGTCGAGCTTGACGGTACCTTCATCCTGATGAACCAGGGCTTGCTGTGTGGCGAGCTGCTGCTCAGGGATGGCGTGTTGCTCAACTGCCGTCTGGTAGCGGGCCAGATCGACGCGCGCGTTTTCCAGCAAGGCTTGATCGCGCGCGAGTTGCCCTTGCGCCTGGATGTAAACGGCGGTGTAAGGACGCGGGTCGATGACAGCGAGCAGATCGCCTTTATGTACGATCTGGCCTTCTTTGTAGTGCACTTCAGTGAGTTGGCCGACCACGCGGCTGGCAACAGTAACGGTGTAGACGGGGGTCACGGTGCCGAGCGCCTCGATGTACTCGCCCATGTTGCCTTTGGTAACAGTGGCGGCGGATACCGGGATGGCGCCGCCATAGCCGCCCTTGCCTTTGCCCTTGCCTTGCTGCTGTTGCTGGGTGGGCGCGGACTGGCGGGAGAGGAAATAGGCGCCACCGCCGAGGATGCAGAGCGCAGCGACCCACACGATCCAGCGATGGCGCCGGCGCGGTGGGGTGCGCGAAGGTGGATTCGGATCGGGATGATCGGGGATATCAGCGGCGGGCAGCGACTGGGGATTGGGGTTCATAGGCATGCGTTGCGCGTATGTAGAGACGAGCGCGAAGCGCTTATATGTTGACTATGACCGCTGCGCGTGGAATTGGCGACCGCCGAACGGACTACCGGCCCGTACGCCATTCGGCATAGTAGATTCCTTTATCGCCATGCCTGTGCGCTGGTGATGTCTAATCGCGCACAACGGGCACCAGACGCCCTGTGCGCTAGTGATGCGTGGGAAAATAGGCTCAAATCTTATAGGAGCGCCGCTGAAGATGAGTTCGGTTGTGAACGTGCTGCCGGGGGTTCCGGATGTCGAGTCGCCGCTTTTCGAAGCGATTTTCAAGAGCAAGGATGTAACGCCCGAGACTGTGGAGACTGCGCGGAAGCTGCGCAGGGACGGCTTTGTGGTGGTCGATTTTCCAGATCCGGATTTTGATCGCACCGCGGAGAAAATCATTCAGGCGCTCGATAAGCGGTACGACTGGAAGGCTTGGCGTGAGGGAAAGACTCCGGGGTTGCGAGTGCAGGACGCTTGGGATACGGTACCGGCGGTAAAACAACTAGCTTGTAACCCCAAGATGTTGAAGTTACTCTCCGATCTTTACGGCAGGCGCGCATTTCCGTTCCAGACGCTGAATTTTCCGGTGGGCACCCAGCAGCATTTTCATACTGACAGCGTGCATTTCAGCTCGTCACCGGAGAGGTTCATGGCGGGAGTTTGGGTGGCGCTGGAAGATATTGATGCCGATAATGGGCCGCTGGTTTATTATCCCGGCTCTCATGCGCTGCCTATTTTCACAAATGAGCATATCGGTGTTAATCCGTCAACGCAATCGGAGAACATGTACGGACATTACCCATGCTATGAAAAGGCATGGGAGGCGATCGTGGAGGCTTTGGATCTAAAACCATTTTACTTTTATGCGAAGAAGGGGCAGGCGTTGATCTGGGCCGCGAACTTACTGCACGGTGGCGCGGCGCAGAAAGATATGAGCCGCACCAGATACAGCCAAGTTACACATTATTACTTCGATAACTGCTCATATTACACCCCAATGGGGACTGTGGAGTTTCTTGGGCCGGTACAGTTTCGCGACAATATCGTCGATATATCTACAGGGAAACGGATACCGAATCAAGTGAACGGTATGGAAGTGCCGGCGAGCCACATCGCGTATACAACGCCTAGTAGGCACTTACTGACGAGCGCAATGCAGCGGCCAACGAAGACGCCGCCAGGGTTCGATCCAAAGGCGTATCTCCGCGCGAATCCGGACGTAGCGCGGGCGAAGGTGGATCCGGCGAAGCACTGGCTCGAGTTTGGTTATCGCGAAGGGCGGCCGCTGCGATAATTTATCGTGTTAACGACAAGCGGGATTCATTAGTTTCAAATTTTCAGCCTTCCAACGCATGGCGGCGTAGATGCGATTGTAGCCGCTCGGGTGATCGAAGAAGATCCATTCCTCGACGGGACCGGGCTTCATTTTCCGGTATTCGCCCAGGTGAATGGCCGCTTGCGCGAATCCATCAGGTTGGCGGCTGGCATTGAGGCCGTACATATCGGCTTCATACTCCGCGGTTCGCGTCTGAGTGTTGGTGACAGGCGTGAGAACAAAGAAGTAAATAGACGCAAGCAGGACCACGAGAGGAAGTATGGCGGGATCGGCGATGTCTCGAATGCGCCACTTTTCTCCCCAGCGGGCGAGGCACCAATTCAAGCCCCACCGCAAATAGGCAAAGCCGCAAACGACAATAATCAGGAAGAAAATGATGTCTTTGTAGATGTGGTGGAGCACATAGTGACCCATTTCGTGACCCATGACAGCTTGGATCTCTTCGGGAGATCCCCGGCGCAGGAGATTGTCGTTCAGGGTGATGCGCATGGTGTTGCCGAAACCGCTGACATTGGCGCTCATGCGATTGGATTGACGGGAGGCATCGATCTGATATACATCTTTGGCGGGAATACCGTTGGCGCGTGCCATGCTCAAAATGGGCTGAGTAATCTTCGGATCGTTGAGCCGGGTGACCTTGTTGAAAATGGGCTGGAGGTAGACCGGACTGATCAACATCACGAATACGAGGAAGAGCATGGTGACGACCGCACCCCAGATCCACCAGGTGTTAGGTAGACGCCGCACTATCGCAAACAAGACGGCGACCAGGATTCCGCCGAGAACGAGGCCGACTAACAAGCCCTTACCTTGGTCACCTAGCCACGGGCCTAATGTTTGGGTTGCCAGGCCATACTTGTGTTCGCGGATATAACCTTCGTAGAAGCCGAGAGGGAAAGTAAGTGCAGAAGTGAGAATCAGATACTCGACCCAGTAGATGAATGTCTGAAGAAAGCGGAAGCGAGTGATGCGTTCTGCCAGGTCACGCATGGCTGCCGACCAACGGAAATTCAGCAGCAAAAGAGATACGGCTGCACCATAGAGAAAATCCCAGAGTATGAGCCAGTATCCGCCTTCGAAATAGGCGTTGGAACGAGCTGTCGAACTTGCGGGAATTAGCGCCATATAAGCGTCCGTGGCCTTCACGGCATTGAAATCAGGGGAGGGCTGCGCGCCAGGCGGGACGGTGGTGATGGTAGGCATCGCGGTAGTGAGACCGGCGGGTGGCGGCGGTTGCTGGGCAAAGCCGGGTAGTGAAATGAAGAGAGCTACAACAGGGAACAATAGGCGTGATCGAGGCATGTTCAAGCTTTCTTTAATAGTGCGATTTGACCCGCATGATAAGCGATGTGCTGGATCACTCCGTGCAGGAGGACGTAGAAGGTCTGAGGCTCGGATGCGGGAGCCGGGGCATCCAGGCGTTCATCGGGGAAGGCGAGAATGGCACGCTCAAGATCATACTGTTCCCGTTCGAGCGCCGCGAGGGCGTCAGGCCATGAGCCGGTTACGGCAGGCCAATTTTCCTCAGGCGTGTGATCGCGAGTTTCGGAGGCGGAAAGGCGCTCGCTAGCAATCCGCAGCCAGGCGGTGGTGTGGAGCACGAGTTCCCAGATGCTATGAGCATTTTGGATGGGACGCGCGGCGGCTTGTTGCCCGCTAACATCAGCGAGGAGCGGTTTGAGCGCCGGACCATGCCAGGCGGGACCTTGATACATGTTTTGGAGTTGACCGGCGATGCGGGCAGTTTCAGGCCGGGCGACATGAACGTTCGGTGACATGATAGCGATGGAGGTTTCCCTTGCGATTGATTCTACTGCTGGTGATCGCGTCGATGGGCGAAGCCGCGCCAGCTTCAGATGCGACGTTTGCGCCTCTCTGGTTATACCAGGGCACATGGCACGTCACTCGCTCAAATTTTGCGCCAGGGGCGAAACCCGAGGAGTTAGTGAACCGATGCGCGCTGGTGGGCCGGTATTTTACTTGTCAACAAACGATAAATGGAAAGCAGGGGAATTTACTAGTCTTTGTGGCCGCAGAAAAGCCGGGACATTTCTATACGCAGAACATAACGCCGGAAGGCCGTGCAACCGGCCGGGCGGACTTAGAGATTTCAGGCGATCACTGGACTTACACGAGCACGTGGGACCAGGGCGGTAAGACGACTTATTATCGGACTACAAATGTATTCACAGGTAAAAGCAAGATTCACTTTGAGCAGGAAGAATCGAGCGACGGGAAAGACTACAAAGTGACTGGATCGGGAGATGAGGTAAAGGGAGGCGGAGTGAAATGAGCAATGGCTAGGTGCTGCCGGCTATGGCTTTCAATAGCGCCTCCGGCGAAGCGTTGTCGCCGAAGGTCTGGCTCAAATGCGCATAGATATCGCGGTTACCGGGGCCGAAGACGAAACTTCCGCCCAGTTGGAACGGATTTTTTCCCGTGCGATGCTGCTGATGGCCGGCGGCACGAGCGCGTTTACGTGCCGCACCATTGTCGCGGCGCAGGACGTGCAAAACGTTTCCCGATTTGAGCGAGGCAGCGTTGTAGGCGACCCGTCGCTCATCGATCAGCAGCGGGAACGTAATTCCCATTTCTTCCCGAAATAGCCGTCCATAATTGGAATCGCCCAGACTTATAGCGACCAGATGGGCGCCCGCTGCTTTGAACTCCTCTTCGTGCTCGCGCAACTGCGCGACGTGCTCGCGGCAGAAGATTCACCCGTAATGCCGAAGAAACACCACCACAGCGGGGCCTTGCTCCCACAGGGACCCGAGCCGCACCTCACGTCCGTCCGCATCCGGCAAAATGATCGGCGCAAGTCTGACCGCTAAAGAAGACATAGCATTGCCGTCCGTTACGAGAAGGAACTGTCGGCGTGATATGAGCTGCGCACCAGCGGTCCCGCCTCTACATGTGCGAAGCCCATCTCGTGCCCGGCCTGTTTGTAGGCGTCGAACTCGCGCGGCGCAACATAGCGCAACACCGGCAGGTGCCTCGGCGAAGGCCGCAGATATTGTCCCAGGGTCAGAATGTCCACGTGGTGGTCGCGCAAATCGCGCATGACCTGCAGCACCTCAGGCTCCGTCTCCCCCAGCCCGAGCATCAGGCCGGACTTAGCAGGAATGTGCGGCCTCACCTGTTTGGCGTAGCGCAACATATCGAGCGAGCGCTCATAGCGCGCACCCAATCGAACCTGCCGGTATAAGCGAGGCACAGTTTCGGTGTTATGGTTCAGCACGTCGGGATGCGCATTCATGACCGTATCCATAGCAGCGTGCGAGCCCTGGAAGTCCGGCACCAGCACTTCCACTTTGCAGCCTGGGACGTGCTGGCGAATGGCCTGAATCGTAAGCGCGAACAACTCCGCGCCTCCGTCTTTCCGGTCGTCGCGATTCACGCTGGTGACTACCGCATAGCGCAGGCCCAGCGCAGCGCACGCTTCGGCCACACGCCGAGGCTCATCGTAATCTACCGCCAAGGGCGCGCCCTTCTGCACCGCGCAGAAACCGCATCGCCGAGTGCACACATTGCCGAGAATCATGAACGTGGCGGTACGGCGGTTCCAGCATTCGCCCACATTTGGGCAAGCCGCGCTTTCACAAACCGTGTGCAGCGCGAGCCGCGAAACCAAATCCTTCAATTCGCGGTAATTCTCGCCGACGGGCGCCGGGGCACGCAGCCACTTGGGGCGCTCCGGTTGCGAGGAAATGGTGACCAACACTGATTCCAGTGTAGCGATGGTCAGCAGCAAAAAACTCACTCGGGAGCAGAAGCGCGCAGCCTACTACCTTTGCCAACAACGCCAGTGCTATCGATCTATGGCTTTGGCTACTGCTTTTTAGTAACATCTATCACCTAGAGGTTCCTTCAATGCAGTTCAGCAACTCGTTTAGACAAGTTTTGCGTGCGGAAGCGGCGCAAACTGTCCTCGTGTGTCTAGCGATCTGGCTCACGTCGGGTACTCCGAATGCTGCGGCTAACTCGCTCGGAAAAGCCAGTCAGGCGAGTTTGGGGCAAGATAGACCGATCCGGGAAGCACATTTGCTGTCGCCCGCGCATGGTTGGGTTCTGGCCGGAGACCGCCTGCTGTGGACGGGTAACAACGGCGGACAGTGGAACGATGTTACGCCTCCGCTGGGATCTAACAGGTCAATCGACGGCGCATTCTTCCTCGATGCGAATCACGCCTGGGCAATTATTCATCAACGCGATGAATACCCGGAGCACATCTATATTGCCGTGACCACAAATGGAGGAAACGCATGGTCCGTGGAATCGCTGACGACGGATAAGGATGTTTTGGAGGGGTATGCAAACCTGGCGAAGCTCTCGTTTCCCGATGCATCTCACGGATGGATCCTTTTAACCAAGACATCGAGCAGCGCTGGAAGCTTGTCCTATCTGTACGCGACTTCCAATGGCGGCGAAAGCTGGTCTCGGCTACCTGATCCCCCGGTAAACGGATCATTCGCCTTCTTTACGACACGTATGGGATGGTTGTGCGGCGGCGTGCAAGGAGACGAGCTATACGTCACACGCAACAGCGGCCAAACCTGGACTCAACAAGTTCTCCCCGAGCCGCCTCAAGTCCAAAAGGCTGTGCACAAAGGCTGCTTTCTCCCATCGTTTGCGGATTCGAAGAAGGGCATGGACGTTCTGTCCTACGACGTCACTGAAACTGCACAACGTACCTCGCCGCTGTTGGAGGGAACGGCCACCTATGTTACATCGGACGGGGGCGAGACGTGGCAAGTAAGGAGCACAGAGCAACCGACAAAGCTGGGCCCGGGAGCCATGAGTATTTTCGACTCGACAATCGTGACCGCTTACTACGCTGGAAACGCCATAGTCATTGCAGCGAACACACGCAAGCAAGTTGCGCGATTGCCTGCTGGTCTCGATGCGCCCCATCTCGTTATTAGGGAAATGAGCTTCGTGGATTCGCAGGACGGATGGCTGGTGGGAATTGACGATTGCCTAAGGCAAGGATGTACGAGCGTAACTGCACTCTTCGGAACCGAGGACGGCGGTAAGACACTAAGCCTGCTGCTGCAAAACTCGCATCTGGTTCAAGCGGCCACATCGGCAGGGCAACTGACACCAACAACAGCTACACCGGGGCCGGGGGCGATCCAGCCCTCAAGAACTATCCCGGAATAGATAGCTGCGACAGTAGGATGGAGCATCAACTTCCGGCCCGGTCGGAAGGGCGATCACGACGCCGCAGTCTAGAACTTCACTTGCGGAACTTGCTTTTCTTGGGCCGTAGCTTGGAAATACGCATCGTCGCGATGGAATCCGAACATCGAAGCCGCGATATTTTTTGGGAAGATCTCGACGTCGATATTGTATTTCTTGATTGCTTCGTTATAGTCCCGCCGATCGACCGCGATCCGGTTTTCCGTGCCAGCCAGCTCGTCTTGCAGTCGCAAGAAATTTTCGTTCGATTTCAGTTGCGGATAGTTCTCCTGCAGCAGCAGTAAGCGTCCGATGGCTCCGCTCAGTTGATTATTGGCGCCGATCTCCTCTTGTTTGGAATGCGCGCCCAGCAGAGCCGCACGAGCACTTGTCACCTCGCCAATGACGGTCTGCTCCTGTTTGGCGAAGCCTTTCACGGTTTCCACCAAGTTGGGAATCAGATCTGCGCGGCGCTTCATGTCGTTGTCCACTTGAGCCCAGCGTGCGTCGATATCGTTCCTCTCCGTCACCAACTCATTCCGCGCCGAGATCAGGGGCCCCACAATAATAATTGCCGCCAGGACCAGAATGCCTAAAACTATTAGCGCACCTTTCATATTGTTCCTCGCTCCCGCTTCTTAGTCGTTTTGGCGATTACCGCTCGAGCGCATCGACGAACCGCACGAGCGCGTCCGTCTCCTTGAGGTACGTCTCGAAGAGCGCCAACGTGTCCATCTGCGTATTGCGTTTTGCTGATGCTCGAACCGCCAGTATCTCATTTATCCCATTCAGCCGGGTATTCATTGCATCTTCCAGAGCGGCGGCGATCTCATTCTTTTTCCAGCGCGCCTCGCGCCCGCTTAATATCAATGCATGCCGGCCGAGAACGCAGAAGGTGGAAACCGAGTCTGTCATGAGTCTTAACAGGGCTGCGGAGTTCGTCAGCACCTCCGCTCCTCGCTGCCGGAGACGAATCTGCTTGGCGCGCAACTCGTGCTCCACTTGCGCTCGGTAGAATGAGCGGTCGATCTCCAGCCCCGCAATGACATCCGTTCCATGGAGCACCCGGCGATGCTCCTGCATATCGTGAAACTCCATTGGGAAGCAATCGGTGGAGGTGCGAACTTCTTCCTCGGTCAGCAGCAGGGGCGGCGGATTGCCCTGCTCGCGCCACCACCGGAAGATCGGCTCCGATTGCGCCAGTTCGCTCGGCGACAGACGATTCAAAACACACAAGACGTTCAGATCGGAGCTCTGCTCATGCCAATCGCCCATGGCTGCCGAGCCGTACAACACCGCCGACACCAGGCGGTCGCTGAACGCGGTTTTCAGGCGCTCCACTAAATCTGAAAGTTGCCGTTCCATGCTTCCCGCCTTTTGGGTCTCCGCCATTCTGGGTTACCAATTGCTGCTGGCGCCACCGCCGCCGGCATCTCCGCCGCCGAATCCGCCAAAACCACCGCCTCCGCCCGATCCGCCTCCAAAGCCGCCCCCATTGCCCCACCCGCCGCCACCCCAGCCCCCACGGCCACCGCCGAGCAGGTTGCCGAGCAGCAGGCCGGTCAGGAATCCGCCGCCGCCACCTCGCCGTCCGCCCCCGCCACCTCGCCGACCGCCTCGGCCAAGCAGCCAGAGCAGCAAGAAAATGCCCAGTATGATCAGTGGGCCGGGAATGCCGCCCCGGTGCCCCACTACTCGGGTTGGCCGTTCGGGCTGAGGCAGAGCGTCATCGAACGCTACGCCCTTGCCCTGCGCAATCTGCTGCGCCATCGCGCGTGCCGCGGTCAAAAGCGCCGCACCGTAGTCGCCCTCCCGCAACTGCGGGCGCATCGATCGCAGGGTGCCTCCCGCGAAGCCGTCCGTGATGTACGGCTCAATGCCCCGCCCGGTCTCGATGTCACTCAGGTGGTCTTTAATCACCAGCAGCAAAAGAACACCCTGGTTCGTCTTCTTGCTGCCCACGCCCCATTTGCGAAACACGTCCAGCGCGAAATCGCGGATGGGCTGGCCGTCGAGCGTATCGATGGTGACGAGCGCGAATTGCACTCCGAGTTGCTGTTCCACTCGTGTACAAAACGCTTCGAGTGCTTCCCTGTCTGCCGGGTTCACGACGTGCGCTAAATCGCTGACGTAACCAGTTGGCTTAGGCAGCGAGTTGGCATCGATCGCGCCCAGCGCAATCGCAGCCGCCAAGCACAGATAGCAGGCGATTGCGGAAACGCGCCCGAACAGCGAGATGAAACGCGCCTTCATCAAGACGAGGTTAACAGTTTATGGCAGCGGCGCATCGAGAGCCCAGGGGCAAATCTTCTAGCTCTTTAGAAATGTCCCTGTTTCGCCCTAATAGAAATGTCCCTTTCTTATTGTGAGTTGGCCCTGGATGGGTGCAGGGCAACGGGCAGTGATTGAGTGCCCTGCCCCCGCCGCAGCAATGTAGAGTTGGCGCGAACGGGTAGTGTGCATTCCCGCTTCCGGCGATGGTACACATTGCAGCCGCTGTAGGGACATTGGAGCTTAGCCCTGGCCGCGAGGCGGTAAGATCCGGAAAGACATTTCCGGATGTACTTGTGCGAGGCATGCAGGAGTGCATAACCCCGTATCCAATACTGGTGGAAAGTACGGGTATCATCAAAAGGTCATGGGGAGAGCGCGCAAGATCACGGTCGAAATCTCGCCTGAGCTGTTAGACAAGGCTCAGCGAGCAAGCGGCGCCGGTATTACCCAGACTGTTCGCACCGGGTTGCTGCTTGTTGCGGCGTCGCAGACGTATGCGAAGCTGCGAGCATTTCGTGGTAAGGTTCGATTTGCGCGGACCTCGGCCGAGCTAAAAGTCGACCGATGATTGCTGCCGATACGAGTACTTGGATCGCGTTCTTTCAAGGCGAGGGGGGTAAAGACGTCGAGCTGCTCGATTGGAGCCTTGCGGATCGGCAACTGCTCATGGCTCCTCCTGTCTTGACCGAGTTGCTCAGTGATCCCCGCATTACCCCGGAAGCATCGAAGACTCTTTCAGAACTGCTGCTAATCGAGGTCCAGCCTGGATTTTGGAACCGAGCTGGTGAACTTCGTGCGAATGTCCTGGCAAAACGCCGCAAGGCTCGGCTGGGTGATGCGCTCATCGCTCTGAGTTGCCTCGATGCTGGGATTCCGCTGCTAACACGAGACCAGGACTTGCGCGCATTTGCAGAAACGGCATCTCTCACCATCTTGGTTGATTGATTATTTCTTGGGCTGACTGAGATTTCGCGACTCCACGTCGCCTGCGTAGAGCCTTTTGTTGGAGGCGCGGGGCGGGATCGAACCGCCGAATAAAGGTTTTGCAGGACGTTCTCGTTACGTTGCAACGCTAGTGCCTTCAATGGCTTGGATCGTGCATTGTCCGACTGTTGTCCGATCATTTTGCAACCTTCAACGGGGCGCGCAGCATTTTGTCGTAGCGCTTCATAGCGTCCGATTTTGATTTTGCGCGTGGATGAATGTACTTAGCGACTACTCGAAGACCCGAATGGCCCAGGAGATCGGCGACGGTCCCGAGATCCGTGCCGACCTCAGTAAGCTGGCGAGTCGCGAAGGTGTGACGGAGGTCATAGGGTACGAACGATACGTGCGCCTCTATACAAGCTTGGATGTGTGCTCCGTTCAGCTTCACGATATGCCGTCCGGGCTTTCTCGGTGACGGGAAAAGCCATTTGTCGGCATGTTCTACTCGGCTGCGAAGAATGGCTGCCGCTTCTGAGGTCATCTCCAATTCACGACGCCCGGCCCGCG
>DATJUG010000133.1:0-13487 GCA_035502635.1 Bryobacteraceae bacterium | reverse complement strand
GCACAACGGCCACCCAACGGCCTGTGCGCTTATGCTGCGCTCGGCGGTGGTTTTGTAGCGGCTGAAATTGTTGTAGCGCCTGATGTGATATTCGCTCCATTCGATGGCGTCCGGGGGCAGACCGGATTCGGTTTCATCGAGACGTTGCTGGTTACGCTGGAAGATCCAATGGGCGCGTGCGGTTTCAAAGACCAGCGTGGCGGCGGTGGGGTCCTGGGGATTGTAGGTGGAAGTCCAGCTTTGGAGGGTGAACTCCCATTCGGCAGGGTCTTCGAACGGCAGGACGGTTCTCTGGGAGCGGCAGCCGTGGGTGAGGCGGTTCATGGAGGATGTGGCTTTGCCGTCGGGGGTGATGGGGCCGGTGGAGCGGCCGGGGCGTTGGGGTGGAAGATCTAGATTGTCGTCCGAAAAATTTTCTATGCTGGGATCGTGCATTCCACGCATTTTCGATAGAGAGTGTTGCGCGGGGTGAGCGGCGGCTGCGTGGTGGACGTGAGAGAAGGTGTTGATTTAGGAGGGGATGGGATTATTTTCCTTGGCCGTGACTAAGAGCGATGGGATGGTGGGTGGGTGATTTTGCCGAACGAAGTGCAAGCGCGCAACGGCCACTAACGCGCCAAAGCGAAGAACCGCCTCGGCGCTCGCCGATTGGGTTCGTTTTTGCGGATGGGAAAGCGAGTCTAGGTTAAGCTGAGTTTCTTCGGTGGATACTTTTGAGTTTTTTGTTGAGGGCCCTCCGCTTTCACAGCAGACACGGAATCGCGACAGGCTTCGGGATTGGAAAGGGTATGTGCGGAGCGAGGCCGCAAAGCTTGGCAGGGTCGAGGCTCTTTTTTGAGTGGCTTTGCACCTGATCTGATCGCGTGGCAACGGAGAGACGGTGGTGGTGGAGGTGAAAGCGAGGAAAGAATTGGCGAATGGCCAATCTATCGCTGCGTTGGAGAGCGTTCTTCGAGATCAACCGGGTCGGCGTTTTGAACTGATCATTGAGGGCCAGCTATTGAGCATCGCGAGACATTCAGTGCAATCCAAATTCGTACTTCGCTGGAGGAGGCGGATGAGCTTCGGCGGCAAGTTCATTTGGCTGCCGCCTTACTTCTGTTGTGGTCCGCTACAGAAGCAGCTCTGCGCTTGCTAGCAAATCGAGAGGACGTCGAGCTGGAGTCACTTGCGCCAGGCTACGTGCTGACGCGTCTTTACATACTTGGTCTGCTGGGCCGGGAGCAATATCAGACGTTGGATGAGATTATGCGGCTACGCAACCGAGCAGCACACGGATATCAGGTCCCAGTGACTGCTCAGGATGCCGGGTGGAAAGGAAGGCGGCGTAGGTTGAGATGGATGCAGCGGTCAAAGAGATCGCAGGCCGAAGTGACTGGCAGGGCGAAATAGGCTGCATTGCGTTGAAATCCACTGCTTCTAAGAAGGCAAGTTCCCGCGAATCAGAAGTGCACTGTGAACATGCAAATTGAACCGTCCTGAGGGTAGGATTGTCGCGGCTTTTGGGATAATCGAGATAATCGTGGCGTCCGAGGGCAAGATAATCAAAGGTCATTGTCCTAACTGCGGAAGTGGCCGTAGGGCTTATGTTCGTAGCGAGCACGTCGTTCATTCGGATGAAGAGGACGGAACAGCCGCGACTGACACGGGCATGATCCTCGAGTGTTGCGGATGCGAGCGGGTTTATTTCCGGAGGGATTTCTGGTTTTCGGAGTGGGAGACCATAGGTGAGCATCCGGTCACGGGAGAGCTGATTTTCCAAGGGGGCGTAGAAACAACGTATTGGCCTGCACAGATTAGCCGCCAACGGCCCAAGTGGTTGGACGGGATTGAAGAATCCGATCGCGATCTCGGCGGCCTGCTACACGAGATGTATGCCGCTCTTGATAACGATCTTCGCGTTGTTTCGGCTATTGCGGCCAGGACTGTATTTGATCGTGCCTCCGAGCTCCTCGGCATCGACCCTGGCATCAACTTCCAGGAGAAGCTAGACAGCCTCGGCGCGAACGGGAAGATAAGCATCGACGAGGAGAGCACGTTACGGGCGTTGGTGGATGCTGGCAATGCCGCGGCGCATCGCGGCTGGCGACCGAAGCCCGATGAACTGAACACGATGATCGACGTGGTTGAATCATTCCTTCATCGGTCCTTCATTGTGAATGACGGGATCGCAAAGTTGAAAGCCGCGGTCCCCCCAAAGCCGATACGAAAAAAATAGAAAATTGGATGACGAGGTGGCGGCGGAAGGAAAAATCTACCCGGGCGACTCTCGGGATAGTTTTGCGTGCTTTTTCTTGGCGGCTTCGGCGGCGAGTCGCTCTTTCATGCGCTCGGCTCGCGCAGAGCATCCACGGATCTCTGAACTTCTCTTCAACGCGGAAGCGCTGGACTCCGTAACCGCGTCAGTCGTAGACTGCGCGGTCGAGCAGCTGCCGCGTGATGCCTGCCATTGCCCAAGCCCGCGGTTCCTCGATCGATAGTTCCTACATCCTGGTTGAGCCAAATGTGTAACCATGGTCGCGGAGGTGCTCAATGAACTATGTTGAACAAGAAATTGTTCTCAGAACCGAGGCCTTCTACGGTGGGGATATTCCGCTCGCCTTGAGCTCGCCGCTTCTACGTCGCCTGGAAAACACGGCTCGCCCGAGCGTGCGCATGGTTCTGGAGGGAACCAGTGCTTCGGTTGGGGCGCCTCCGGCTTGGTTGGAGCGTGCATCCGATATTCGAACTTTGGGCTTCAGCGCGCGAGATGGCGACTCGATTCTTCACTTGAAAGCTCCGAAATTAGGAGATGCCGCACCTAGATTATTCGAGCAACAGTCGCTTTGGCCGGGTAACGCTTCGCCGGAAGACACGGCGATCCAAGTGATCGGACGAATCTCCGAGGCCGTGCGTCAACAAGAAGCCGGCAGCGACCTGTATGATCGCTATTTACTCAAGCGCATAACAAATTGGAACGGGCTATTTAGACACGGGTTGAAAAGTGTAGATTTCCGGCTCGGCGTTGCTGCATCCGACCTGCTTTCTGCGCTAGACGAACAGGTGATCGCCAATGCGCAATTGTTGAGCGATCAGACACCCTCCCCGCGGCAGGTTCGAATAGTCGGCAAGCTCGACATGGTTCGGCATAGCACCCGCTCTTTCGGGCTGATCCTGGACGGGGGCGAGGAGATTCGCGGTGTTCTCATCGACGGAACATCGGAAATGCTACAGGATTATTTCGGTAAGGACATTACGGTTCTAGGAAAGGCGATTTACCGGCCATCCGGAACGCTGCTCCGCATTGATGCGTCCGAGATATTGCCCGCAGTTGAGGGCCGTCAGGCGTTCTCGAAGGTGCCGCCTTCGCTGACGCTGAGGCGGAGGCCCGAGCGCCGGTTGCAAGCTTCGAAAGGCGGTGTGGCGTCCTTCTTCGGATCCTGGCCGGGCAAGGAAACTGACCGGGAATTGCTTCAGGCGCTTGAGGACGTCCGGAGTTGAGTCAGAGTTACGTGCTCGATACGAGCGTTCTGCTGGCACTCATTCGCGGTAAGGCTCTCGGCACATATATTGACCGAGTGTTCGGGTTGAGGGCAGGTCTGCATCGGCAGGTAGTCTCCGTCGTGACGCATGCTGAGCTTCTGGTGCTGGCAGATAGGGGGCAGTGGGGATCCGAAAAACGGTCGACCCTTGAACGAGCACTCGAAAACCTGGTTGTGATTCCCATTGACGGCGCAAGTCTTCTGCAAGCTTACGTCTCGATTTCGGCTGCCGATCGCGCGGCTGCGGGTGGTACTCGAAACATGGGCAAGAACGACATCTGGATAGCGGCAACGGCTCTTCACACGGAACTGCCGCTGCTGACAACCGATAAAGATTTTCGATTCCTGCAAGACAATCCTCTCCAGGTTATGTGGATCGATCCATTATCTGAGTAGAAGGGTCTCGCGCGGAGATGACAATTGCCCGGCTTAATTTTGAGCCGGGACAAAGATGACGGTGTAGAGAATTTCGTGCGATTGCGGCGTGGCGCCGGGCTCTAGTTCATCGGCGGGCCCGCCACGGGACGAGCGAAGAAAATCGCGGTACGCACTTGAGCTGCCCCGCCAGAAGAGTTCTCAGATCATGTGACTGCACAGGCGAGCCCAAATTCGTCTTCAAGGAAGCTTCAACGCACCCCGCGTGCGCGTTGAAACCGCCGACCCGGCTATCTCGGTGGCGGCAGCGGCGGTTGGGTCATGCCGCCCACGTTCGCATACGATTCGCTGATCTTCACCACTTTGCCTTCATTAAAGGTGACGAAGGTCATCTTGCCCGGCGGCTCGCCGTAGATCCAATCTTCGAGCTCGTCTCCGTCGCTATTGGTTTGGCGGCTCTTGCTGTGCGGCTTGCCGAGCGCGAGCAGGACCTGGTCGCGGTCCATGCCTTCCACCGCGCGCTGCTCCTTGATAGCTTTCTTGATGGGCTCGGGCAGCCGGTCCATGTACTGCGCGGACGCGGAGTGCTTTTCGAAATCCATGATGGGCGCAAGCATCTGGCGGATATCGGCCGATTTCAACGAAGGCACGGGACCGGGAAACACCAGGGCAATGTGCGATCCGTTCGCGGTCTGCGCGTTCTGATTGGTGCGCACCGGCGACGTGTTCCCGCCCATGCCCACCTGAACGTGGTCATACCAGTGACCCGAGTGGGTGCCGCCGTTGATTTCGAACAAAATCTTATTCGATTCGATCTGAACCCGGGTGATCTGAATCTCATCGCCCAGCCGCGCCGCGGGGCCGTCGTCTTGCAACGCGCGTGCCCAGGCGCCCTTGTCATAGCTGCCGTCGCTATGGATGACAAGCGATTTCTTGGAATGCGGCAAGGCAATCCTTACAGTGGCAAACTCCGCAGTGAGGCCGCGCTCGATTTCCATCTGCTCATCGAAGCTCAACTTGTCGGCGCGCGCCGGCGGGCAGACGGTCACGAGTCCGAAGGCGAGGGCGAGGCAAGTCGAGAACGCTAGGCCGGCTCGTTTAACACGCGGGCGATGGCGGCCGGCTGCGGCACGATAGGAGCTCGTGCGAGCAGGAAGAACAGCGCGATCACAAAAATCGTTGTGAGCAGACCGCCTTCGGGTCCATAGGCTCCGCCGCTCCAGAGAGGCGTCAGGTCCCATCTGTAAAAGTACCTCGTCACCTCGATTGTAAGCCCGCTGAGATTGACCCCGAACAGCGGCAGCACCGCGTTCCAGCCGTAATGCAATCCGATCGGCAGCCAGAGATCGCGGCTGCGCAGAAACGAGTAGCCGAGCAGGATTCCCCATAGCATGGTGTTCAAAACGGCCAGCTTGGTGGCATGCGGGTTGAAGCTGTGGCCCAAGCCGAAGATGACGCCCACCGGCAGGATGGTCGCGAAGGGGCCGATTTTTTCGATAAGCAGTTGGAAGGCATAGCCGCGGAAGATCATCTCCTCGCCTGCAGCGCCGAACAAAAGAACAGCGAGGTAGAACAGCAGGCTCGGCCAGGCGAAGGTTGCATTCTGGCGGGGGACGAGATGCCCGGTGCCCGCCAGCAGAGGGGCGACAAGCATGACCGCGGCCGCTCCTCCTCCGCCGAGGATTCCGATGAGGAAATTGCGCCGCGTGCCTGGGCCGCCGCCTAATCCGATGTCGACCAGGGGGCGGCGATCGAAGATTCTCATGGTGAGCAAGTTCGCTGACAGGCCTGTCATGAACAAGCCGAAGGTTCCGGCGACCACGACGCCAAAAAAAGAAAACAGAAACGTGAACACCCAGATCCCGATGACCACGGTTCCTACAAAGAATGCAATGCGAAGAATGATTCCTAAGCGCGTATCGGGACCGGAATGAGAAGTTTCAGGCGGTCGAGCGGAACCGGGGGTGTGGAACGGTGCGTTCACAGAGGACAATTCGATAGTACCGGTACTGCCTATGGGCGGCACTCTAAAGTCGGCGGAGGGTTGCGGCCGATGAGAGAGGTATGAGAGAACGCCGAACGGACCCAAGGCTGTTGTGCGCCGAGCTTGTGCAAGTTGTATGGAAGGACCCATCCGGCCACTGTCGCCGGAGGGTGGCCAATCTCGAAGATATTTCGCTTACTGGCATCTGCTTGCAAATGGAGGGTCTTGTGCCTGAAGGCACGCTGCTGAGCATGCAGTATGGAGACGGCCAGTTGGTGGGCACGGTCCGTTATTGCGTGTTCCGCGACAATGCCTATTTCCTGGGAATCCGGTTTGAGGAGGGATGCCGATGGTCTACGCGGCATTTCCGGCCAGAGCACCTACTCGATCCCCGTGAGCTGGTGGAGCAGGCAATTCAACGATATGAATCCAATTCTGAGCCGTTGCCGCTGCAAAGGCCAGCGTGACGAAGTACAATCTTCCTGAACGGAGCGGATTCGCCGCCTCATACTTCGGCTCGGGGTATGGCTGTGCGGCCCTGGCATGTCGACGAGCAACGAACCAACTCGCGCTAGAGGTGTGTATGCGGCGCTGCTGACGCCGCGACGCGCTCAATCTATTGAGGCTGATGCCGGTGCATTGCTCGAGTATCTCGATCGGGTAGCGGACGCTGGCGTTGATGGGCTGGTGCTGTTCGGCTCAACGGGAGAATTCATACATTTCGACACCGCGGAGCGGATGCGTGTTCTCGCATTGGCCATTCGACGCAGCCGCGTGCCCGTCCTGGTCAATGTTTCGCATTCGACCCTGACCGGCGCCATCGCACTGGCGGAAAACGCGATTGAGGCGGGCGCTGCCGGCCTGCTGCTCATGGCACCCTACTTCTATCGGTATAACGACCAGCAGATCGCTGCTTTTTATGGCGCATTCGCCAAGGAGCTAGGCGGAAAAGCGGCACTGTACCTCTACAACCTGCCGATGTATACGAACCCGATCCCGCCAGCGGTAATTGAGCAACTGCTGCGTTCGGGATCCTGCATTGGAATCAAAGATTCTACGCTCGACTGGCCGTCCTTCGAACGGCTCATCGCGCTGCGCGGAAACGTCGATTTCTCGCTCATGGTTGGGAACGAAGTGCTTTATTTGCGCGGCCGGGCTGGCGGCGCTGACGGCATTGTCTCCGGGGTTGCTGCCGCTCTGCCGGAGCTGCTGGTGGCGATGGAGCGAGCTATCGGCGCCTCCGATCTCGACCGCGCTCAGCGGCTGAATGCGCGGCTCGAGGAATTTCTGCTCTATGTGAACAAATTTCCGGCAACGGCGGCGATTAAGCAAACCGCCAATGCGCGTGGCTGGCAGTTGGGCGATCTGGTGCTGCCGTTGGATGACCACACTAGACACGAGTTCACGGCCTTTCAACGATGGCTCGACGAGTGGTTGCCGGAGGTTTTGACCGAATGCGCGGACGCCCGGACCATGCGACCTTAAATGTAGTGTCAGAAGACAAAAACTTGCGCACAATGTCTCCGGAGGAGTTCCGGCGATCGGCGTATGAGCACGCGGATTGGATCGCGGGGTATTTGGAGCACATTCGCGATTTTCGCGTCGTGCCGCCAACGCAGCCGGGCGATTTGATTGCTGCGCTACCCGAAACGGCTCCTGAAAATGGTGAGCCGATCAAACAGATTTTCCAGGATTTTCAGACCACCATTGTTCCGGCGCTGACGCTGTGGAACCACCCCCGTTTCTTCGCGTGGTTTTCCGTCTCCTCCACGCCGCCGTCGGTGCTCGCCGAGTTCCTCTCGGCCACGCTCAACGTCAACGCGATGCTCTGGAAATCTGCCCCGGCCGCCACCGAGCTCGAGCAGGTCACGCTCGGTTGGCTGCGGCAGTGGCTGGCCCTCCCCGAAGAGTTCTTCGGCATCATCTACGACACGGCCTCAATCGGCGTGATGCAGGCCATCGGTGCGGCGCGCGAGTGGGTGGATCCGGATTGCCGGATAAAAGGCATGCGTCCGGGATTGATCGTCTACGTCTCGGAACACACGCATTCTTCGTCGGAGAAAGCTGCCATCACGCTGGGCTTCGGGCAGGAGAACGTGCGCAAGATACCGGTAGATTCGCAGTTTCGCATGCGCCCGGACCTGCTGCAGCGTGTTATCGAATCCGACCTCGGGGCAGGGAAGCGGCCGTGCTGCATCGTGGCATCCGTAGGTTCCACTTCAACAACCGCTATCGATCCCGTGGCGCAGATCGCAGACATCGCCGAGCGGTACAACGTCTGGCTGCACGTGGATGCGGCTTACGGCGGTCCCGCCGCGGTGGTCCCCGAGATGCGCGGCATTCTGGAGGGCGCAGAGCGCGCGCATTCGCTGATTCTCAATCCCCACAAGTGGCTCTACGTTTCGATCGATTGCAGCGTCCTATACACGCGCTTCCCCCACGTTCTTCGCCGCGCTTCTTCGCTCGCGGCCGAATATCTCCGAACCGCCGAAGACGATCGCGTGGTGAACTACATGGATTACGGCGTGCAGCTTGGACGGCGCTTCCGCGCGCTGAAACTGTGGTACGTGTTCCGCTACTATGGACGCCAAGGCATCATCGCGATGCTGCGCGAGAGTTTGCGCCTGGCTCAACTCCTTAAATCCCTAATAGAAGCGGACGCGGATTTCGAGCTTTCCGCGCCGGTTCCGCTGTCGCTCGTCTGTTTCCGTCATCGTGCCGGGAATGAACAGAATCAGAGGCTATTGGCCGAGATCAACGCCAGCGGCAAAGCATTCCTGTCGCATACGGTGCTGGATGGAAAATTCGTGCTGCGCTTCGCGATCGGAAATTTTCAAACCAACGAGCAGGATGTTCGTGACACCTGGGACCTGATTCGCGAGACTGCGCACGAGCTTGCCCCTGCCGAACACGCCGGCGCGGCCACCTGACGTTCCATGGCCGACCAGCGCCTGGCGACCGATCTCTGCGGCATCCAGCTTCGCAATCCCGTGCTTGCCGCTTCAGGAACTTTCGGCTACGGCATCGAGTTCGCACCGCTGCTCGATTTGAATCAACTGGGCGGCATTGTCACGAAAGGGCTCTCTCGCGATCCGATTGCCGGGAATCCCTCCCCGCGGTTGTGGCACACCGAAGGAGGGATGATCAACTCGGTGGGGTTGCAGAACATCGGCGTCTGCGCCTTCATCGAGCGGAAGCTGCCGCGGCTGCGCAAGTATTCAGTGCCGGTTATTGCGAACGTTTTCGGTTTCAAAGACGACGATTACCTGGACGTAATCCGCGTGCTCGAAGACGCCGAAGGCATTGCGGCGTATGAGCTGAATGTTTCCTGCCCCAATACGAAACAGGGCGGCATTTCGTTTTCGAGCGATCCCGCGGTGCTGGCGGATCTGGTCACGCGAGTGCGCCCCGCCGCCAGGCGGCCGTTGATCGTGAAACTTTCGCCCAACGTTTCTTGCATCGAGCCGTTTGCGAGAGCTGCGGAAGACGCGGGAGCAGATGCCATCTCACTGGTCAACACGTTTGTTTCACTCGCCATCAATGTGCGCACGCGCGCGGCGCGCATCGGCGCGGGTTTCGGCGGACTGTCGGGTCCGGCCATTAAGCCGTTGGCGCTTCGCCTGGTCTATGAAGCCGCGCAAGCTGTGAAGATTCCGGTGATCGGCCTTGGCGGTATCGCGACCGGCGAAGATGCGGCCGAATTCCTGATGGCGGGCGCCCGTGCGGTGCAGGTGGGGACAGCGACTTTCGTGAATCCGCGCGCGCCGCTGCGGATTGCAGAGCAACTGGACGAAATTGTGCGCAGGCAACGTCTCGGCAACGTCGGCGAATTGGTGGGCACGTTTCATCTCACCGGTACAAAATAAGCCGCACAGGGCGTTCGGTGCCCGTTGTGCGCGGTACACAATAGAAGCCATGAAAGATTTCATCACAGCGGCGGATGCACCGAAAGCGGCCGGACCCTATTCCACAGCGGTGCGGCAGAACGGATTGGTTTTTCTGAGCGGCCAGATTCCGCTCGATCCACGCACCGGCGAGCTGGTCACCGGATCGATTGAAGAGCAGACTGCGCGGGTGATTGAAAACCTGCAAGCCGTGCTTGCCGCGGCCGGCCTCAGGCTGAGCGACGTTGTCAAGACCACTGTTTTCCTGAAGAATATGGACAATTTCTCGCGCATGAATGCGGAGTACGGCAAGTATTTCAGCTCGAATCCGCCAGCGAGATCGACGGTGGAAGTGGCGCGGCTGCCGCGCGACGTGCAGGTGGAAATCGAGGCGATCGCAATCGATCCAAGAGGCTAATTACTGCGGAGGCGGTTGCTTGGGCTCATCCGCAGGTTTCAAGGGCGGATGCGCGCTGTACTGTTTTTGAGGCGGGTTCAGCTTGACGTCAATCGTCTTCTGCTCTGTATCGACGTCGAACTTTTGGCCGAACGTCTGATACTGCTTGGTGATGACCTGGAGCTGCACGGTACCCTGCGGCACAGGCGGGAAGTGGGCGATGCCCTGCAGATTGGTATGCACCTCCCAATGAATGGGCTTGCGCTTGCCAAGCTTCATGATCTGATGAGAGCCCAGAAAATCGAGAATGACAGCGGCATTGTCAACCGGCTTGTCGAATTGATTCTTGACCGTCACCATGATGGTGGTCTGCGGGGCACTGGCCAGCGCCGCGCTGCACATAATCAGCGATAATGCGGCCGCGAAGCGCACAGGGCGTACTGTGCCCGTTGTGCGCGATCGACACGAAAGCACCTTCATGCTAGAAATTATCGCTTAAGGTTACGGACACCAGCGCGGGCGCTGTTCTGACCGCCGAGCAGCGGCTCGATCGCAGCGCGCAGCGCCTTCTCGTCCATCACGCCCGGATGGTAGAGCCTCACGATGCCGCGGCGGTCAACGACGACGAGCGTTGGGATGGTGCTGGCGCCGAAGCGCTCAAAGTTGCCGGCGTCGAGGGGCACTTGAATGCCGGGAATCTGGGAATAGAGCTGGTCGTAAACCTTCTGAATGAACGCGGTTTCGGTGGCAGGCGCGGCGTGCTCCTCCTCCGCCGTGTAGCCGTAACGCTTGGTGGGAGCGATGAGAACTAATCCCTTTGGCTCGAGTTCGGCAGCTAGCTGCGCGATCACGGGAATCTCTACTTTGCAGTCCGCGCACCAGTGCGCCCAGAAGAAGAGCAGCACCACCTTGCCGCGCAGCGTGCTCAGCGGCGCGGGCTTTGGGCCGATCCACTCGGTCTCGCGAAGCAAGGGCATGGGCTGGCCTTCGAGGGTCAGCACATTGAGATTCTTTTGGAGGCGATCTTCAAGCGAAGTGCCGCGCCAAGTCCGCAGCGCGGTGCGGAGGAGTTGTATCGCGGCGGTGCGTTGATGCTTTTCAGCCAGGACCTGAGTTTCAACTTCGTACGCCGCGCCCAGAGCCAGCGGCAAGTGCGGCTCCGCATCAAGGCTTCTGGTGCCTAGAGTGGTCTGGCAAATCTGTTTGATTTCGGCGGCGTCTTTCGCAGCCTCGTCTAAATGGCCGGCCGCGAGTTCTCCGCGCGCCAGCCAGGAGAACGCTTCAAGCGCTTCCGGAGTGTCGCCATTCAGCCGCCGGTACTGGCCCACCATGGCCGCGGCGGCCGCCAGATCGTTGTTCTTCACGGCAAGCTCGACATACGCGACCACGCGCGGAGTGGCGGGCTGCTGTCCGGCGAGTTGAGAAACGCCCGCCAGTGCCGCGGCGAAGAGGAACAGCCACTTCATCACTGGGTACAAACCGTTTTCAGGTACTCGCGGAAATCCTGTCCCAGATCGTGCCGGCTCAGCGCGAATTCCACGGTCGCCTTCAAGAAACCGAGCTTGTCTCCGGCATCGTAGCGCTTGCCTTCGAACTTCAAGCCATAAATCGGGCGATTTCGCAGCATGTATTTCAGTGCATCGGTCAACTGAATCTCGCCTCCGCTACCTGGCTGGATGTTTTCGATGCACGCGAAGATCTCAGGCGTCAGAACATACCGGCCGATAATTGCCAGATTGGAGGGTGCCTCGCCGGCTTTGGGCTTTTCCACCATGTTGCGGATGCGAAACAGCCGGTTTTGCCGGCCGTTATCGGCGATCAGTTCCGCATCGACGACACCGTAGGCCGAAATCTGCTCCTTCGGCACTTCCATCAACGCTAGAACCGATGCGCCGTAATATTCGTAAACGTCGAGAAGCTGCCGCACGCAGGGAGTTTCCGAGGCAATGATGTCATCGGAAAGAATCACCGCGAAAGGCTCGTGGCCGACCAGCTCCTTGGCGCGCAAAACTGCGTGTCCCAGTCCGAGGGCCTCTTTTTGGCGGACATAGGAAACGTCGATCATGTCCGAGATCCCGCGCACCATCGACAGCATTTCGCCTTTGTTCTTGGTTTCGAGCAGTTGTTCCAGCTCAAAGCTGACGTCGAAATGATCTTCAATGGAGGATTTGCCCCGCCCAGTGACGATGATGATGTTTTGGATGCCGGAGTGCAGCGCTTCTTCCACGCCGTATTGAATCAGAGGCTTGTCCACAACCGGCAGCATTTCTTTCGGTTGGGCTTTGGTAGCTGGCAGAAACCTGGTACCGAGCCCAGCAGCCGGAAACACGGCCTTGCGTACTTTTGGCAACATCATCATTCGTCATTATAGGGAGTGGGCCGAACATCGCTAATTTTCGCAAGGCTGAGATACGCTTTAGCCCCCGTCCCCGCTCCTAAATAGCGAAAATGCGCCACTCGGCGGTCGGCCTTTGTCACTCCGTAGCCGCGTGTGCTACTCATAAGAATTAGAAGCGCGAAGTGTACGAATCGGAAACAAGATGGCTTACGTAATTGCTGAACCCTGCATCGGCGTCAAAGATCACGCGTGCGTGGACGCCTGCCCTGTCGATTGCATTCATCCCAAGAAGGACGAAGAGAAGTTCGCCACCGAAGAAATGTTGTATATCGACCCCGTGGAATGCATCGACTGCGGCGCTTGCGTCCCGGTTTGCCCCGTATCCGCCATTTTTGCCGCCGACGACCTGCCGGACAAGTGGGCCGATTTCGCCCAGAAAAACGCTACCTTCTTCGGCCGCTAGGGCCGGTACACGGCGCAAGAGGTGTCGGTCTCCCAAACTTTCACGTAGGTAATGGACGCATCCTTCAAATCCTTCTGAATCTCATCACAAATAAATTTGGCGATGTTCTCCGCCGAAGGATTGATTTCGTCGAAGGGCTGCAAATCGTTGATGAACTGATGGTCCAGGTACTCGCTGGTAGCGCGCAGCCGCTTCTTTAGCTCCGCGAAGTCATACAGCAAGCCGTTCTGGTCGAGTTTCGCACCTTCGATACCCACCTGGACGCGATAGTTGTGGCCATGCACGTTCTCGCATTTCCCGTGATAGTTGCGGAGCGCGTGCCCGGCAGCGAATGTATGTTCCACACAGATCTCAAACATGAAAGAAAGCTTGAACGTCGGCTATTTTGGTGGTGAAGCGATAGGCCGGCAGGCTCTCGAAAAACACGCGTCCGTACGGCAGCTTCGTAATCCTATTATCCAGCAACGCCAAAACGCCCCGGTCCGTGGTGGCGCGGATCAACCGCCCAAAGCCTTGTTTGAGCGC
>DATJUG010000132.1:0-30341 GCA_035502635.1 Bryobacteraceae bacterium | reverse complement strand
GCACAACGGCCACCCAACGGCCTGTGCGCTTATGCTGCGCTCGGCGGTGGTTTTGTAGCGGCTGAAATTGTTGTAGCGCCTGATGTGATATTCGCTCCATTCGATGGCGTCCGGGGGCAGACCGGATTCGGTTTCATCGAGCCGTTGCTGGTTATGCTGGAAGATCCAATGGGCGCGTGCGGTTTCAAAGACCAGCGTGGATGGGATTATTTTGCCAGGCCGTGATCGAGATCTATGGGCGTTCGGCATGGGCGCGCAGTGTAGTTTTCACCGAACGAACTAACCGCACGTGTGGCCGGCGTCGGCCTGCGACATCCTGACAATAAAGGACGGCAATGCTGACGCATCATGCCATTGTTAGGGCGCAGCTAAGGCGGCCCTGGCCGACGTCCCGGTCCGTATCCGGCCGGCACTTTCCGAGAGGCCGACCGCTCGGGACTTACATTTGAAAGCGCAGTTTTTCCCCGGGCAGAACGTGCTCAGTTATGACCGAAAGCGATGGGGGACTGAGCATCTGCCGTTGTCGTTCCGCCACGTACGGTTGCTGAGAATAAATTTCGGGAACCCCACACAGCACTGCGGTCACAACAAGCACCCGGATTAGAGACCCTCTACGCACGATATACCTACGCCGGCCTGGACACGAGGCTAACATTTGCGAGAGGGGCCGAGCCACGGGCAATCCTTCCATTGGCCGTGCCTTCGAATCGTGTCGGAATCCACGAGCACACCCTGCGAACGCCGGCCAGCTGCTTCTACAGACCGCGTTTCGAGAGCGGTCCTGCCTTTCGCTGAACCTTTTGCGGCTGCTGAGGGCTCTTGGGCTTTCGTGCAGTTGTCTGTGTCCCCGCGGGAGTCGATTTTGAGGCGCCCGGCTTTGAGAGTTCGTTCGAGAGCATGTACGCTTCTTGAAGCCAGTCGGTGATCGGCGGCTCGACTTCATCTCGATGGGTGATCCGGATCAGGTGGTAAAGTTTCGATTTCGAGGCCTGATCTACGCGCCGCACCTGGGGAGCTTCGAGCCTCCGTCCCAGGAAGACACACAATTCGAGATATTTTTGTTTCGGACGCACGAAGAAGTAGCAGGTTTTCCGCGAGAACATGATCGAGTGGTGCGAGGCGTAGATACGCTGCTCGCCGAAAGCAGCCGCCGTTTCGCGCAGCCGTTCCCACGCCTCGCGAAGATCATCGGAAAGATGACGCGTCAGAGCAGCTTCTGTTGTGCTCCAGCAATCATGCGGTTCTCCCTCCCCGACCCATTGCTTGCAGTGGTGACATTCGTGACCGGCCATTAGAGTACATTTTGCCGCAAGAAGCGCGAGTCGCGGCGCGAAAAACGTAGAATCTCAAGGGAGGCCGTATGTCGCTTGAGGGCGAATTGCTGGCAGCCTTTGAGGTGCATTCCCCGGAGAAAATCCGGGCCGTGCTGGAGCGGGGCCAGAGTCCAATAGAGCCGATCAAAGGTAAGACGCCCATGGAGTGCTTGATCGAAATGTATCTGCGCTCTTCGCAGTTTCGGGATTGCGTGAGGGTGATGCTCGAAGCCGGTGCTGTGATTGAAGATCCAGTTATGCAAGCCGTATTGTTGGACGATGTCGTCACGCTGCGGCAGTTAATGAAGAGGCCAGGTTTCAAAACGGAGAGGAAGTTCGACTTGGACTGTACTTTCACCCCGTTGAAGGGTGCTACCGCGTTGCACATTTGCGCGGAATATAACTCATTGAAATGCGCAGCCGCGTTGATCAAGGCCGGCGCAAACGTGAATGCTCGCGCCGCCTTCGATGCTGACGGCTTCGGTGGCCACACCCCGATCTTTCACACGGTCAACAGTCATAACAACTATAGTCGTCCAATGATGGAGCTGCTAGCGAAGCTCGGCGCGAAGTTGGACCTGCGATTGAAGGGCTTGGTGTGGGGCAGCGGCTTTGCTTGGGAGACGGTGCTATTTGATGTGACGTTACTCTCCTATACGCAGTGCGGCCTGCTCAAACAGTTTCAGCGGCGCGAAGTGGATATCTATAGCAATCTCGCCTATCTGTACGAGAAACTAAATGGTACGAAGGCACCAGTGCGAAACGTGCCGAACCGGTATTTAAGAGCATAGGCACTCCGCCTTAGGTAGTTTGGGTATCTCTAATCCTGACGTAGAGCAACCATTGGGTGGAGCCGAGCGGCTCGACACGAGGTACCCAGCAGGCGAAAGCCGCAACCGAGAGAATCAATACCGACCGAGAGCACTACAACGGCTGCCGTTAATGGCATCTTGCGGATTGTGCGCCAGCCTTGATGCAAATCCGACAAAAGAATTTCCAGCTTGCGGCCGGTGCGGACATCGCGCACCTGTTCCTTCACTTGTTCGATGCCCCCGACCTCGAGAAGAGCTTCGCGGCGGGCACTCGCTGGGTCCAGACCGAGGGCAATCTTCTCGGCTCAAGCATCTCGACGTAGGAACGGAGCTCCGCATCTAGCTGATTTTCAAGCCGCGTTTTGGCGGTCAAATTGCGCCAGAGCCTGAGAATTCCGCGCATCGCTAGTGTGCTTCGAGCGCGCGGGCCATCGCGTGCGTTATGCGGCCCCACTGCTCGGCTTCAATGTTCAATTGGCGCCGGCCGGTTTTAGTTAGTCGATAATACTTCGCACGGCGGTTATTTTCGGATTCGCCCCAGGAAGATTCAAGCCAGCCCGCTTCTTCCATGCGATGCAGCGCGGGAAACAACGAGCCGGGCTTCACTTGAAACGTGCCGGCGCTAATCTGTTCGATCCTGTGCGAAATTCCGAGACCGTGCAGCGAGTTGAGCGCGAGGGCTTTGAGGATGAGCAGGTCGAGGGTTCCCTGCAGAAGATTGACCGAAGCCGGCAGTCTCATATAGGGATTCTATACGTCTGACATATAGAATGTCAATACGTACGGACGCGCGCAGCAACTACGCGCAATGCCGATCAATCGGCGCTTTGCTCATCACCTAAATGCCGCCCTGGCACCAGGTACTTGCGAATATAATCTCGAACGGCGTCTTCAAGCGGCGTGATCTTTCGGTCGAAACCGGCTTCGCGCAGCTTGTGAATGTGCGCGCAGGTGAAGTATTGATATTTGCCGCGCAGCTCTTCCGGCATGTCGATGAATTCGATTTTTGGATCACGTTCGAGCGCTGCGAAAATGGCGTGGGCCAGATCCCGCCATGTATGCGGCTGGCCCGAGCCGATGTTGAACAGTCCTCCGCCATCGACCCGTTCCGCCAGGAATAGCGTGGCCGCCACGGCGTCCTTCACGTATAGAAAATCGCGCCGCTGTCCGCCATCCGCGAACTCCGGCCGGTAACTCTTGAAAAGCGCTACCGAGCCTTTCTCGCGAATCTCGTAAAAAGCTTTGTGCACCACGCTGCGCATGCTGCCCTTGTGATATTCGTTGGGACCGAAGACATTGAAGTATTTCAGACCCGTAATGCGAGGCAGGATGCCGGCTCGCTGCGCGTAGCAATCGAAGAGGTGTTTCGAATATCCATATATGTTCAGCGGCCGCAAGCTCTCAAGTGCCACCGATTCCGGCAAGCTGGCTTCAAGTGCTCCATAGGTGGCGGCCGAGGACGCGTACACAAAGCGCCGGCCGCCGTCGAGCGCGAAATGCGCCAGCGCTTTGGTGTATTCGAAATTATTACGAATCAGATACTCCGCGTCCGTCTCCGTGGTGGAAGTGGATGCGCCCAGGTGAAGGACGGCGCCGATATCGCTGAACACATGCGGCGATTCCCGAATGCGCTCCAGCAGGTCGTCAGCTTCAATATAATCCGCAAATTGGAGTGGAGCCAGGTTCTTCCACTTTTCGTTTGTGCCAAGAAAATCCGCGATGAGGATGTTCTTCAATCCGTGGCGATTCAGCTCCCAAACCAGCGCGCTGCCAATGAAGCCCGCGCCTCCTGTGACCAGCAGCCGGCCTTTGGAAAGATCGGTCATTGCCCATGCCTGACGATCAAGATCGGCACTTTCACGCGATGGCGCAGCGAGTTGATCGTAGTCCCGAAAATCAAATCCTTAAATCCCGTATGGCCGTGCGAGGCCATCACCACCAGATCCGGCTGCACGTCGCGGACAGCCTCGGCAATCTCCCTCGCCGGGCTTTTTCCATGACGCACAACCACCTCGACATCGACGTTTTGTTCTAGCAGCGAAGCTACGATATTTCGCAGATAGTCCTGGCCTTCCGTGATTTCCGCCGTCGACGACAGCGAACCGAATAGCTGGCTTGGGATGCCTTCTTCCACGTGCAACAGCACGAGCTTGGATCCATGCATGCGAGCGAGTGCGAGCGCGTTCCCGAGCGCCTCCTGATCGGATTCGCTATGGTCGAGCGGGACCAGAATGCGCGAGTAGGTGCGCGTCGGGAAGACGGGGGCGGATTCCCCGGGCACAGTGACGGCAACTCGCGCAGCGTGCAGCGGCGCGCGCAGCGTGGTCCGGCGCAGCCAGGGCCAGAACCCCGTTATGAGAAGCAGCGCCGCGAAGGCGAGGCTAGCTATTACGCACGCAACTGCCACAAGCGGACGATAGCGGCCGCTGGCGGCCATCCATCCCACGGCTTCGTCCCACACTAACCAAGCGTTCAGAACAAGAATGAAAGCCGCGCAGAACCAGGCGCCAATCTGAAGCCAAATGCCGTTGGCGAACTGACCCATGCGTTTCTTATCGCTCGTAAAATGCACCAGCGGAATCACGGCAAAGGGCAATTGGAAATTGATGATGACCTGACTCAGGATGATCAACTGGTAGGTGCCGGTGTTGCCCGCGAAATAGAGAGTGAAGGCGGCGGGCGTGATCGCCAGGCAGCGGGTGACGAAGCGCCGCAACCAAGGTTGTATTCGAAAGCGCAGGAAGCCTTCCATTACGATTTGGCCGGCCATGGTTCCGGTCAGCGTGGAAGATTGCCCGGAGCAGAGCAGCGCCAATCCAAACAGTACGCTCGCGGCGGTGGTGCCCAGCAGCGGCGCCAGGAGTTGATGCGCCTGCTGAATCTCGGTGACCACAATGTGACGGCTGTAAAAGACCGCTGCAGACATCACCAGGATGGCGGCATTCACGAACAGCGCGCCGTTCAATGCAAGGGTGGAATCCAGAAAGTTGTACCAGCAGGCGCTCCGTTTGTCGCTCTTGCTTTCGCCGATTTGCCGCGTTTGCACGAGCGCCGAATGCAGATACAAGTTATGCGGCATCACGGTGGCGCCAAAGATCGCAACCGCGATGTAGATGCTGCTGGAGTTGAGGCGCGGAATGAGGCCGGTGACTACCTCCGGCAGGTCCGGGCGTGAAAGAAAGATTTCGAATGCGAAGCAGCCGGCAATGGTTGCGATGAGCACCAACACGAATGCCTCAATCACCCGGATGCCCATGCGCGTGAACCAGAGAACCAGCAACGTATCGGCGGCCGTGACGAGCACGCCGATGAGCATGGGCACGTGGAATAAGAGATTCAGGCCGATGGCCGCGCCCAGCACCTCCGCCAGATCGCAGGCGATGATAGCGAGCTCGCACAAAATCCAGAGCGTGTAGGAAACGGCGCGCGGGTATTCGTCGCGGCAGGCCTGCGCCAGATCCCGGCCGGTTACGATGCCCAGGCGCGAGCTGAGCGTCTGCAGGAGGAGCGCCATCAGGTTGGAAACGACCAGCACCCAGATCAGGCGGTAACCGAACCGGGCGCCGCCTTCGAGATCGGTCGCCCAATTGCCGGGGTCCATGTAGCCGACGCTGACCAGGTAAGCGGGGCCAGCAAAGGCGATGAGACGCCGCCAAAACTGTGTATGCGAAGTGGCGACGCTCTCGTGGACTTCGGGCAGCGAATAGCCGGAGTCGATAGGGGAGTCGCGCAGCATACCTGTCTCTATTAGTATCCCGTGGCCGGACGGTATGACGTGACGCGCTGGCGGTCACTCCTGCCGTAATGTTTGCGCCGGATCCAAGCGGGAAAGGCGAAGCGCGGGAATAATGCTCGAGACGGCCGCCACAACGACCAACAGCACGGCGACGGTTGCGAAAGTCCATGGGTCCGTAGCCGTGACGCCCCAGATGAGACTCTTCATCAGCCGGGTGGCGTAGAGCGCGAGTAGCAGCCCACCGGCGATACCCGCCAACGAGAGCTTGATTCCTGGCATAGCGGCTGCTTGAACCACACCTTTGGCGGTCGCGCCCAGCGTCAGTCGGATGCCCATTTCACGCGTGCGTTCAGCCACCGATTGCGCAATGAGCCCGTATACTCCGAGCGCGGAAAGCAGCAAGGCTAATAAGGCAAGAGCTGAAAACAGCCGAGCCTGGTATCGCTCATTTTCAACCGAAGCCCCGCGAATTTCCGCCATGCTGTGAAACGAAGAGAAGGGCAGACGCGGGTCGGCAGCCTGAAGCGCGCGGCGCATAGCGTCGGGCAGACCTGCGATGTTGCCGTGCGTCCTTACTAAGAAGCTCGGCGAAAACCAGATATGCACGCCGCTGAAGAGCTGGTCGGGAATTTGAGCTACGGGAGCGTACACCTGCGGCAGAGCGGCGAGCGGACCATAGGAGGCGCCCCAACCGTTGATCTGCTGGACATCGTTCACCACGCCGACGATCTGAAAATCAATGTTGGCGATCTTGACATGAGTGCCGAGCGGTTCCGGATCGTGCGGCAGGTAATGCCTGATGAACGCCTCATTCGCTACGACAACCTTCGCGGCGGTCGGGCCGTCAGCATCGGTCAACACGCGCCCGCGCAGCAGGGAAACTTGAAGAGTCTCGAAGAAACCTGGCGTCACGTAAGTAAAGTTAGTGATACCGGATGCGGGCTGCTTTCCAGCGACTTGGTCGAGATCGAGATTCAAGGCTCGCTGATAGGGCAGTGTGAGCGCCACTGCCGCGGACTCAACGCCGGGAATTTGCCGAACCTGCGCGAGGGTTTCGCGGAACAGGCGCGCTCCTGCCGCCGTGGTGTCATACCGCGCATCGTGCAGCGACATCGAAGCTGTCATCACATTTTGAGGATTGAAGCCGGGGCTCAGATTCATCAAGCTGCGGACCGTTCGAATCAACAGTCCCGCTCCGACCACCAGCACTACGCCGAGGGCGACTTCCGCAAACACCAGCGTGTGCCGGATCCATTTGCGCCCGGTAGTGGACCCGCGGCCGCCTTCCACGAGCGACGAGCGCAGGTCGAGGGAGGCGGCTGCGATCGCAGGGAAGAGTCCAAAAAGCATACTTGTGAAGAGTGCGAGGGCGAGAGTGACGATCATCACCCGCGCATCGAGTTGCACGGGCCGGAAGATTTCGAACTCAGATGCACTTACCTGGAACCCATAGCGAACAGAGCTTACATGCGTGAGGAAGTAAACCGCGAATTGTGCAACTAAAAGCCCGAGCAACCCGCCTCCAATCGACAGCAGTAGCGATTCGGTGAGCAGTTGCCACACGATGCTCTGGCGCCGGGCGCCGATGGCGAGACGAGTGGCAATTTCACGCGAGCGCGCAGCCGAGCGAGCCAGCAGCAAGCCCGCGATATTCACACAACCGATGATCAAAACCAGAATTACGGCGCCCCACATCAGCTTTACCTTGGAGCGGATATCGGTTGTGTGGGCGGTCTGCAAGGGCACGGCCGCTTCTTCGAACGTCAAATTGGGGGGCAGTTTCATCGCAACGAATAGCGGTCGCATGATAGCCGCGAGCTGCCCGTTCGCTTCAGCCAAGGTGACGCCGGGCCTCAGCCGCGCAATGACTGAGTAGTTGTCGCCGCCGCCCTCGCCGCGAGTGCTGGGCTGCAGCGGCGTCCAGAGATCGACAGGGGTATCGGAGCGGAAGCCGGCGGGCATGACGCCAACCACCGTGTACGGCGCGCCGAGCAAATCGACCGTGCGCCCCACAATGGAGGGATTGCCGCCGAATAGGCGCTGCCACAATGCGTAACTCAGCACAGTCAAGTTCGGACCGCCAGGCACGTCTTCCTGACGCGTGAACTCGCGTCCGATGAGCGGGCGGACGCCAAGAACTCCAAAGAAATTCGCACTGACTCGCTGCTCCTGCACGTACTCAACGTGGCCTCCGGTGTATAGGTTCACCCCGTCTGTGCCGCCATACACCGCGCTGTCAAGAAGAGACGCATGGTCGCGCACCATCTCCCAGTTGCTTCCATCCTGCCCGGTATCGAAGTGGGAAATCGCGCCCTTATGCTGCGATATCCCCAGCATCACGAGCTTCTCAGGGTGCGGATAAGGCAGCGGCCGAAGGAACAGCGCGTCTACGATGCTGTAAATCGCCGCATTTGCTCCGATGCATAGCGCGAGCGTCGCCAGTACCGTAATCGTGAACGCGGGGCTCTTCCGCAACTGCCTCGCGGCAAACATCAAGTTACTCCAGAAGGTCATCGGAGGTTCCTCTTTTCTTTTCCGCTACTATCGCGAACGCGGGACCGTCGGGGTGATCTGGCGCTTCAAAGTTGGTATGGATCCCGGTGAAGCCAAAGTGTTGCAGACACCTGAGAATATCTTCGCGCTTCATCCAGTGCGCATGAGGCCGCGAGCCGCCGCAAAACTGAGGAGCACCGAAGCTGCCCCAGTATTCGTATCTAAATAACTGGTGCTGGAAGCCTGCGTACTCGCTCTGCCGGTTTCCTGCAAACATTGAGGCCAACTTTCGATCGGCCGACACTAGCTTTGCGTCGTAATAATGTGTCCATAGATATAACCGGGTCGTAATGTTACTAAGTAAGGCGATTAGTTCCACGGGCTCGACCATGTGATAGAGCACGCCCGAGGCAAATGCCGCATCGAAATGGGGTGGCGAATTGCGCAGATACTCGAGGAAGTCGCCGCACAAGAAGTGAGTTCGTTGCAGTCCGACGGTCTCCTTCACGATCAGGCACTTCAGGTAAGCCTCCGGGTTGGCCTCAATCGAGACGATCGAGCCCGCACCCGCGCGCTCGAGCATGTAAGCGTGCGCGCCTTCGAGCGGCCCAAGTTCTAGGACCGTTTGGCCCTTTAGGTCACCCATCTCAGCCAGCGCCCACGCGATTCTCGGGTCTTCGAAGAGACCTACACTGCCGGCGCGCAACGCTGCGAAAGATTCAGGAAATTGCGACCACCACCGCCCTTTGAAAATGTCCAGCGCATTTTGCGCTGAGGGCGCCGATCTGACGTATTCGGTCGAGATACTCATTCGCCGGCGCAGGCTTTGGATGGGCCGGCTGAGGCGTCGAAGAAAATTGCGGACCAAGAAAGCAACCCGGGAGCTATTGATTGTCCTGGTACTCCTCGAGCCACGCCATCTGAATCGCTTCCAGCTTTCCTTCGGTAGACGCCATGGGGTTGTCTTTGAAGTCGGGCAGCTCGGTGATCCATTTATGAAGATCCGTAAAGCGGATATGCGTAGGATCCACGTCCGGATGCGCCTCGTACAGGCTGAGGGCGATATCCGCGGTGTGATCCCAGGTGAGTCCAGGCATGGCTCTATTGTAGGGGAGGCGGCTGAATCTCGGACTTGACGGATATGTATTGTTTATGCATAATGATGCATATGAGGACGACGTTGATTATAGAAGATGCCTTGCTTGAACGGGCGAGGGAGTTCAGCGGCATACATGAAAAGACCGCGCTGGTTCATGAGGGTTTGCGAGCCCTGATTGCGCGGGAAGCGGCGAAAAGGCTGGCGGCTCTCGGCGGTTCAGAACCGGATCTGCGCCCGATTCCACGGCGCCGAGCCGCGGTCGCTAAATAATGGTCTTGGTCGATTCTTCGGTTTGGATCGGCCACTTGCGAACAGCAAGTGCGGAGTTGCGCGAGCTGCTGGAGGGCGGGTTGGTATTAATGCACCCTTTCGTAATTGGCGAACTGGCGTGCGGGAGCATAAAGAACCGCAACCGGATTTTGGCGGATCTGAACGAGTTGCCGCTAGCCGTTTCGGCCACGCATGAAGAAGTGATGGGCCTCCTGGATCGCCAAAAGCTCTGGTCGAAGGGCATCGGGTGGGTCGATGCGCACCTGATCGCGTCTGCACTGCTTTCCGATTGCAGGCTATGGACGCTGGACGCCAGACTGCTTTCGGCGGCGGCCTCAGCAAAAGTTAAGATCCGCTGAGCGCCCGCTACTCGATCTTTGTTCCCTTCAGCGCGCTTCCCACCGCGGTGTTCATCATGTTCTCTGCCAAAACCTGGGTGGCGCGGTTCAAGGCTTCGATCTTTTCGTTAATCGCATGATGATCGTTCGCGTGGTATACGCTCTGCAGGTCGCGCACGGCGGATTCAATCGCCGCCCGCTCTTCAGAGCTGAGAGTTGACCAAGCCTCATGACGTTGCGCCTTTTCGGTCGCAGCCAGAATGTTGTCCGCCTCCACTCGCGCCTCGCGCACCTGCCGCTCGCGCATGTCCTCTTCGGCCTTCTCGAACGACTCACGAATCATGGCTTCCACCTGATCGTCGGTTAGGCCATAGGAAGGCTTCACTTCCACAGTCTGTTCCCTGCCGGTGCGAGCATCGCGCGCAGTCACGTTGAGAATGCCGTTGGCGTCGATTAGAAACCGCACCTCGATGCGCGCCAATCCCGCCGGCATGGGCTGAATATCTTTCAAGTCGAATCGCGCCAGGCTGCGGCAATCTTTTACCAACTCGCGCTCGCCCTGCAGCACGTGAATCAGCACGTTCTTCTGACCGTCAACAGCAGTAGTAAATGTCTCGGTAGCGCTGGCCGGGATGGTGGAATTACGGTGAATCAATTTGGAAATCACGCCGCCCATGATCTCAATGCCAAGAGATAGCGGGGTCACATCGAGGAGCAGCTTGTCTTCCACATCGCCGGCCAGAATGCCCGCCTGGACGGCTGCACCCAAGGCCACCACTTCATCGGGATTCAGCTCCGTGTGCGGCTTGGCTTTGAAGAGCCGCTCGACCGCTGCGCGCACCAAAGGAATGCGTGTGGAGCCGCCAACCAGCACTACTTCCTGAATCTGTTCCGGCGTCAGTTTGGCATCCGCCAGGCATGCGCGGCATGGCTCCAGCGTCCGCTCTATCACCGGAGCGATAAGCCGCTCGAACAATGCCCGATCAATCGCGCGCTGGTACCGCTTGCCCTTGTACTCCAACTCGATCTTGGTTTCGGGCACAAACGAGAGCTGCTCTTTGGCGTGAATGACGGCGCGACGAAGCCTCTGCACGCCTTCGGAATCCTCGGATAGGTCCTCGCCCCACTCCGACTGCACGTCTTCGAGCGCGATTCTCAGCAGCAGGTTGTCGATATCGTCTCCGCCCAAATGCGTATTGCCGTTGGTCGCGAGCACTTCGAAGATGCCTTCGTGCAAGCGAAGAATCGAGATATCGAAAGTGCCGCCGCCAAAATCGTAAACTGCAATGATTCCGTCTTCGCGTTTATCCAGGCCATAGGCGAGGGAAGCGGCGGTCGGCTCGTTCACCAACCGTAGAACCTCCAGCCCGGCAAGCCGGCCGGCATCCTTGGTGGCCTGACGTTGCGCGTCATTAAAGTAGGCGGGAACTGTGATAACGGCTTCGGTGACGGGTGAGCCCAATGCAGCTTCGGCGTTATCCTTCAATTGCCGCAGCACCGCCGCGGATATCTCCGGTGGCGTGAATGTTCTTTCGCCCAACTTCAGTTTGATGACCGATTCGCTGTCCTCCGCAATGCGAAACGGAAATAGCTTCAGCTCGTCCTGCACGTCGGCTACGCCGCGGCCCATCAGACGCTTGACCGAATAGACCGTTTGCTCCGGGTTTGTCAGCAGCAGTTCGCGCGCCGGCTCGCCAGCGATCAACTTGCCTTCTGCAGTCAGCGAAACTACGCTCGGAACAATCTTGCGACCCTGCGCGTCTTCGATGATCTGCGGCCCGGTCAACGTCATTTCGGCCACCAGGCTATTGGTGGTGCCGAGATCTATGCCCACAATCTTGGATTTGCGGCTCTCGCCAAAGTCAATTTGTAGAGTTTCCATGGTTTTCTAGAGCCGTTCTTGAACCGGCTCTGCCGCGGCAACCGCTGGATTCAATGCGCGGTCCACATCGCGGATCAGGTTTTCGATATAGCGGCGCCGGTTCAGCGCGCCACGAATCTCATGTAGTGCCTGTTTCGCCGTCTCACTCTGCGATTCGCTGGAGTCGTACTTCGCAAAGAGCTGCTCCAGTTCGTTGTCGATGCCGGTGCGCAATCCTACGAAATGTTGTTTCGCGGATTCAAGCTGCGGACGCGCCGATTCCTCGCCGCTCTTCAGCTCCTCCAACATCATATTCAGCTCGAACACTTCCTCTAGAAGCTCCGGAGGCACATCTTTCGACCGCTGTTCTCCAATCGGGAATCCTTCTTCGGTCAGCAGATACTCGGCGCGTTTCACCGGATCTCGCAAAGTGCGATAACCATCGTTGAGAATGGCCGTTGCCTCAAGCGCCTGGGCCTGCTCTTCTGCGCTTTTGCGGCTGAAGCGATCCGGGTGCCATTGGCGGCTTAGCTCGTAGAAGCGCTTCTGCAGAGTTTCCAGATCCACGCTGAGCTTGCGATCAAAGCCGAAGAAATCGTAGAAGTTCTTAGGAACGTAGACACGCTGCAATTCAGACCGGCTCACGCCGAAAACGACGTTCCGCATCCGCAGCTCTTTGTCGCGTGCGGATTCTGAAACACGAATCCCGATTGCATCAGGGAATCCTGCCAATCCAAAGTCATCCCGTCCAGAAACAGGATGCTCTTGGGATCGACAAACACCTTCACGTCGTCAAACTCGAAGACGTAATCCTTCGGCCGCGCCTGGGGCGCAAATTTAAATTGATAACTCAGCCCGGAGCACCCTCCGCCCAGCACCCCTAATCGCAGACCGCCCGTCACGCCTTCGCGCGCGAAGGCCTCGCGAATCTTCTGCACGGCTTTCGGCGTGACGTGTACCTGCTTGGGTGCGGACTCTATCCCACCCGGGGATTGCTGGCTGGCCGGCGTGCCGCCGTTAAGCTGAGTCAACTCGGCCATCAATCTACTGAACCGCTACAGGCTCGGCGTGGGTTACTACCTGCTGCTTCTTCTTGTAGTCGCCGATTGCCGCTTTGATCGCGTCCTCGGCCAGCACCGAGCAGTGAATCTTCACCGGCGGCAGCGAGAGCTCATTCACGATGTCCGTGTTCTTAATATCGAGCGCTTGATCCACCGTCTTCCCCTTCAGCCATTCAGTCGCCAGCGACGAACTCGCAATCGCGCTTCCGCAGCCGAACGTCTTGAATTTCGCGTCTTCGATGACCCCGGTCTCCGGGTTCACTTTTACTTGCAGCTTCATCACGTCGCCGCACTCCGGCGCTCCCACCATACCCGTTCCCACATGCGGGCTGCTCTTATCGAGAGAACCCACATTCCGCGGATGGTTGTAATGATCCAGAACTTTGTCAGAATATGCCATGTTTTCCCTCTTCTTCTTGAATGATATCTAGTGCGCCGCCCAAACTACCTTGGTCAGATCCACGCCCTCTTTCGCCATTTCGTACAGCGGCGATAGTTCGCGCAGCTTTCTCACCACGTCCACGACCTTGTCGCCGACGTAATCCACTTCTTCTTCCGTATTGAACCGCCCGATGCCGAACCGGATGGAGGAATGCGCCAGATCGTCGCCGGCACCCAGAGCCTTCAAAACATAACTGGGCTCCAGCGTTGCCGACGTGCACGCCGAACCGCTGGAAACCGCGATGTCGTTGATGCCCATCAGCAGGCTCTCGCCTTCAACATAAGCAAAGCTGATGTTCAGGTTGTGCGGAAGGCGATGTTCCCAGGATCCGTTGATGTAGACCTCGTCCAGTTCCGTCATCAGCTTGTCCTTCAGCTTGTCGCGCAGGAAGCCCAATTTCTTCGCTTCTTCGGCCATCTCGCGCTTGGCGATGTCGCAAGCCGCGCCCAGTCCCACAATACCGGGCACGTTCAGCGTCCCGGAGCGCATCCCGCGCTCGTGCCCGCCGCCATCCATTTGCGCGGTGATCTGCACGCGCGGATTTCTGCGACGCACATATAGCGCGCCGACGCCCTTCGGCCCGTATAGCTTGTGAGCAGTTATGGAGAGCACGTCGATGCCGTCAGCGATCACATTCACCGGTATCTTGCCCACCGCTTGCACCGCGTCCGTGTGGAATAACACGCCGCGCTCTTTGGCGATTTTGCCGATTTCTTTAATCGGCTGCACCACCCCGATTTCGTTGTTCGCGTACATGATCGAAATCAGGATCGTTTTGTCGGTGATGGCGTCGCGCAATTGATCCAGATCGATCAAGCCATCCTGCCGCACCGGCAGATAAGTGATCCGGATACCTTCCTTTTCCAGGCGCTTGCAGGTATCGAGCACCGCCTTGTGCTCAATTACCTGCGTGATGATGTGATTGCCCCGCTCGGCATACATTTCGGCGATGCCCTTCAGCGCCAGGTTGTTCGATTCGGTCGCTCCGCTGGTGAAGACAATCTCTTTCGCGGTGGCTCCAATCAGATCAGCGATCTGTTTGCGCGACTTCTCCACCGCCTCCTCGGCTTCCCACCCGAAGCTATGGTTGCGTGACGCAGCATTCCCGAACACCTGCGTGAAGTACGGCTTCATGGCCTCAAAAACGCGCGGATCCATCGGCGTCGTCGCATGATTATCCATGTAAATCGGCAATTTCATATTTGTTTCCTCAGAGAGCCTTGCAGTGGCGGCGATTTCGGCAGACCCTGCAATGCCACCAGCGCAGCCGGCAAAGACCCAGCCGGGGCGTCCTCCGTATCTTGCAGCATATCTTCGATGCTGACGCTATTCAGAAGTCGCAGAATCGCCTCGTGGATTTTCTTCAAAGGGCGTCTCACAGTGCACCGCCCGGAGTGCCCGCAATAGGCGTCTTCGGTGAAACAGTTCGCCAGCACAATCGGCCCATCGATCGCACGAATCACTTCCAACGCCGAAATCAGACGCGGATCCCGGGCCAGCCGATACCCGCCATTGGTCCCAAACTCCGAAAGCAGAAATCCAGTCTTGCTGAGCTTTTGAAGCAGCTTCGACAGCACTGGAAGCGGTATTCCGCAGCCGTCCGAAACCTCCTTAGCGCTGACCGCCTCGCCGGTTTCCCGCTGACGCGCCGCAAAATGCCTGAGAGCAATCAGACCATAATCCGCCTTTTTTGTTAGTCGAAGCATGCGGTTCGGAGCACTTAGATGGTGGATCTACGACCAAGAAGATCCTTATTCATTTATAGCACGAGTCCAGTGACAGAAGCCAGCTTTTATCTTCCGCAGAATCAGCGTTTTGCCGCAATGAGGCATAGTCTCGCCGCAGCTACTGCCACAGGCGGCTACGCGATCGCCTTCGCTTTTTCGCATGCTACACTCAAGGCGCGCATTACTCCCCATAAAAACTCCGCGTGATCCGCCTTTTTCGTGTTTTTATTCCGGCCAGCGTAGTCGCGCTTCTCGTTTCTGAAATCTGCCTTGTTCTCGCCTGCTACGGGGCGGCGTCCTTCTTTACGCTCTCTGAGGATCCCGGGGTCTACCTCTTCACGGAAGAGAATTACTGGAAGGTTCTCGTCGTCGGCGGTTTCGTCATTCTGGGCCTCTATTTTCAGGATCTCTATAGCGATCTCCGCATCACGTCTCGCATTCTGCTGGTTCAACAGGTATGTCTTGCCGTCGGCTCCGCTCTGCTGCTGATGGCTTTCCTGGGTTATTTGCGGCCGGACATGCTGCTGGGCCGCTGGCTGATGATTGCCGGAAGCCTGGGCGTGGTGCTAATTCTGCCGCTCTGGCGCATTTTCTTTTGGAAGTACGTCGTGGTGGTGTTGCGCTCCGAACGCGTGCTGCTGCTGGGCAATTCCAGCATCCTGGGCGAAGTTATTGCGGAAGTGCTTGCGCGGCCCGAATTCGGCTACTCCATCTTGGGCTATGTATGCGAAGAGCGGCCCTGCGATTTCCCGGTTCCGTGTCTGGGAGCCATAACGGATGTGCGCACAGTCTGCGAGGAGCACAAGCCCACGCGCATCGTCGTCGGCATGGCCGAGCGCCGCAACCGTCTGCCGGTGCAAGATCTGCTGGAGATCCGCTTTACCGGCGTCCTCATCGAGGACGCGGCCGACACCTACGAAATGGCGATGCGCCGGGTTTGCAGCCGCAAAATCCAACCCTCGCAGTTGATCTTTTCCTCTGTCTTGGGGCCGCGGCCGCAAGCCATCGCGCTGCAAAACTTCTATTCCTTGTTGATGGGCCTTGCTGGGCTGGTGCTTGCTTTGCCATTCATGCTCTTTACGGCTATCGCCGTGAAGCTCTCTTCGAAAGGACCCGTGCTTTACCGCCAACGCCGGGTAGGCCTCAATGGACGCGTCTTTACCTTGTACAAGTTTCGTTCCATGTATGTCGATGCCGAAGCGCGTACCGGCGCAGTTTGGGCCTCTGTGGGCGACCCGCGCATCACTCCCGCCGGCCGCTGGTTACGGAAGCTGCGTTTAGACGAGCTGCCGCAGCTTTGGAACGTTGTAAAGGGAGACATGGCGATCGTCGGGCCGCGGCCCGAACGCCCCGAGTTCGTCGACCTGCTCGCGCATCAGATCCCCTACTATCGCCAGCGACTTGCCGTCAAACCCGGTATCACCGGCTGGGCTCAGATCAACCACAAGTATGGCGATACGGAGCTCGACGCCATGATCAAGCTCGAGTATGATCTCTACTACATCAAGAACGTCGCACCGGCGCTTGATTTCTATATCATCTTTCACACTCTGAAGGTGATGCTTCTCAGCCGCGGCGCGCAATAAGCCTCACCTGAAACAACAATCGATGGATTCGGTGAGCGGGGTTACGCAAACGGTTGCAGAAGAGGCGTAGTACTCTGCCGACGATGCATTTAGGCCGGCTACGAACGTCTAGATAGTGTGAAGACCGCGTATCTGCTCGTCATTGGTTTGTTAGTGACATCAATCGCCACGGTGAGCGCGGGAACTCTAAAGCTGAACGGGCGGTATGTCGCGACGGCGTATTCGCAGACCGGCATCACGGCCTCGGGGCAATGGACGCACCGGCACGTCGTGGCTGCGGACCCTAACGTTTTGCCGATCGGTACGCGCATCAAAATCAAGCGCGCGGGGCGATATTCGGGCGAGTACGTGGTCGCCGACACAGGCGCCAAGGTGGATGGCCGCCGGCTCGACCTTTACGTGCCGAGCACCTTGGAGTGCAAGAAGTTTGGCGTGAAGCGTGTCAGCGTGAAAGTCCTTGAATTGGGTACAGGTACGCACGCGGCGGCGAAGCAGGCGGACCGGGTGGTGAAGCAGGACGTGAAACAGGATGTCGCGAAGGGCGTGGTGGGCAATGCCGCGACGGAACACGATTGGGCCACGCAGGGGGCGCCTGTAGCAAAAGCAGTGAAGGAAGGCGGTACGCCCGCCGACGCTACAACGGCGGGTACAGACTCTCAGAGGGCAAAGAAGGCCAATGGGCCGTCTGCGAACAATTCGGGTGGAGCGAGCGCGAACGGCACTACGCCCGCACCGCCGAAACCTTAATGCATCTTCACGGAATCGTCGAAGCTGATAGTCGCTGTAGCTGTCTTGCCGCCCGCGGTATCGATCGGCTCCGGCTTTCCGGGACTCTTGCTATACATGCCGAGCGACGAACCGGCGGGCGGTGGGCCCGATTGACCATCCCATTTACCAGTCGGGTCATAAGCCGTACTGACGTAAGCTGGATTCGTTTTCACATCCGAAAATGTAACAGTCCCGGTTTTCGAGCTGGTCGATTGAATAGCAGCCGGCATGGCGTTGCCTTGGGTAAACGAGGGTGAATCCCAGAGAGCCACATAAATCTTATGATTCTCGTCCACGGTTCCGGATCCCGTGTAGTCAAGCGTGACCTTGATTGTGGAGCCGGCTTGACTTTGTCGCGGAGTTGCGTGCTGCGATAGCGTAAGCAGCAAACCGGCAGCTAAAATTCCAGGCACTATGGACAGGCTCTTACTCATTTGTTGGGACCTTTCTTCTTGGAGGCCGTAGTTAAATGAGTCTTAGCATATCACTGAGATTTTTTAGTTAGCAGGCTGCGGCTTTTTCGCCCCGAATTAGACGCCGCCGCGGCAGCACGGCCGCGTTCGATGATTGAAGCCGGACCGGTGCGCGTGGCGCTCGGAGGTGTGGCGATCTCGGCCGCAGGTTCGATGCTTGAAACGGCGTTACCTGCCTCGTCGAGACGCTGGATTTCAGCTTCCTCGCGGCTTACAGGAACGGTTTGTTGTACTGTTTCCGTCTCCTCGGTTTGCGTGATGTGGATCTCTTCGGTGACGATCCATTGTTTCTCGACTCGAAGGACTTCCGAGACCACCGGGATCACCAGAGTATTACCCACGCGCTGAACTGGTTGTGGGCCGTCCACCACGCGGTTGGTCTTCACGCGCTTGACTTCGGCGTGCGATTTGCGGAGCTCCTGTTCAAGCACTTCATCGTGTGTCTCAACGTGCTTAGTCACGCGGACGCCGCCGGTTACAACCGGCACAGCGTCCGCATGTAGTTCCTCGCTGATGACGGGAACGACTACTTCTTCGTTCTCATCCATAGGCTCTGCTAACGGGAAGAAGAGGCCGATTTGGCGCGCCCCGTCACTTTGTCCCAACCGTAACGGATGGAATCTTTGATCCGGTCCCATGTGCTATTGGGATATCTGCGGCTGTAGTCAGAGCGGAGATCGGATTCCACGTCATCCCAACTGCGGCCTTGGTAACGGGGATCACCAGCGGCTTGAAAGCCGTACTGATAGGCAGGGGCGTAATCTTCATAATTGCCGCCCGTGGAAGCGTATCTGGTCTGGAAATCGCGACGAAAATCGTCGTTGTAATTAGCGGCCGCCGTAGTTTCCTGATTGGCGTTTTCCACATTCACTTCTGTACGGCGAACGGTATCGCGAACGGTCTCACGCCGTTCCGTGGCATCCTTGCTGATGCGCACTTCTTCGACAACGCGAGCTTGCTTGGAAACAACAGGTTCTTCGGCAAACTCCTGCACTTCAATTACCTCGTCGCGGCCGGCCTGCAGGTCTGATGCGTCTGCCGCGCGGTTGACCGGCTGGCGATCCACTCGAACGTGCTCTTCCCGCAGTACGACCGTTTCTTCGACGGGCTGTTCGACAACGCGGGAATAGATGCGCACGGCGCCACGGACGACGGCGCGTTTTCCAACCCGCAGGTCTTCCTGAACAACGGGGACGGACTTCGGTAGATCCGAGCTACCGCGGGTCGCAGCCTTGCGCGTAGTGCCCGAAGCGGCGGCTGGAGGTTCGGCAGCGGCAGTGTCGCGATTCACGTCCACTGCATTGTGTTTTTCCAATATGTTCACCGCATCGTCCAGATTCTGGTCGTCAGCCTGGACACTTAGCAATACGCTCCCGGTCTTGACGGCGTTTTCGTAAGTGCGGCGGTCGGTTTCGTGCTCTTCGTCTTCGCCGAAGAGCGATTTGAACCATCCTTTGATGCCGCCTTCGTGATGAGTAGAGTAGGGACGGGCTTCACTGCCGCTTGCGGCAGTGGAGGCCGCCGCGCTGCTGTCGGAATAAGAGCTTATATAGATGTTATCCGCCGGGAAGCCGTTCGCTTTTAGTTCGTCCGCAGCTGCCTGAGCATCAGAGCTGTTGCGAAAAACTGCAACGACGTTAGATTCTGTTCTTGTTGCCAATTGGTTCTCCTGGGGTCATGCTGACCACACTTTCTGGACGGAGATTGCGAAGTTTCCATACCGGGTAATAGTTCGGATAAGGATAGCCGCGGAGCGCATTTTTCTCCTTCTTTCAGATCAGATTCAGGCGTATACTCGTGGAAACAGAGTTGCTTTAGAAATCAATCTTTTCCGAACAGCAGAAATCTAAGGAGCGGTTATGAGACATCTACGTTGGATGTTGGTTCTGTGCGCGGCCGCGTGCCTGTTCCGCGGGTCGGTGTCGGCGCAAGCCGTAACGGGTACCGTGCTGGGGACAGTGACCGACGCATCAGGCGCCGTTGTAGCAGGGGCGAAAGTGGCGCTGACCGAAGTAAACACGGGCGTTGTACGCAACGCCGAGACGAATTCGAGCGGCAATTACACTTTTCCGGACATCCCCGAAGGCATGTATCGAGTAGCTGTCGAGCAGGCGGGCTTCAAGAAAGAGGTCCGGGAAAACGTGAGTGTGGCTGTGAATACCAGCGCACGAGTAGATGTACAACTCCAGCCCGGCAATATAAACCAATCGATTGAGGTGACCGCCGCTCCGCCCCCGCTACAAACCGATCGCGCCGATACCACGGTGACCATTTCCACGCTTCAGACAGCGAACCTCCCTCTCAGTGACAACCGTAACTTTCAAAGCCTGTTGAATCTTGTGCCCGGAACTGCACCCGCCACCTTCCAGCATTCCCAGTTCTTCAATGCCGAAAGCTCCTTGCAGACGGAAGTCAATGGCCAATTCCGCATGGGCAACGAATATCAAATCGAAGGCATCGACGACGACGAGCGCACCGGACTTCTGCAAATTCTTATTCCGCCGGACGAAGCCATTCAGACTGTAGATGTCTCAACCAGCAACTATGACCCTGAGCTGGGACGCGCTTCGGGCGGCGTGGCGAATGTGATTATCAAGTCGGGTAGTAACAGCTTTCACGGCGCGGGCTATGAGTTTCTCCAGAACAGCGACTTCGATGCACGGAGTTTCTTCAATCCATCCGTCAGCCACATTGCTTATAACTATTTCGGCGGAGATGTGGGCGGCCCGATCATCCACAATAAGCTATTCTTTTTCGCCGACTATTTGCGAGTTGACGATCACGAAGCGACCTCGACTCAAGAGACGATTCCTTCACTAATAAGCCGGACTGGTAACTTAAGCGCCTTTTCTACTACCATTTACAATCCATTCACAGGCGATCCGACCACCGGCGTGGGCCGCGTGCCGTTCGCCGGAAACATTATTCCTCCCAGTTTGATTAACCCGGTCTCAGCTACGATTTTGTCGTTATTGCCCGCGCCAAATGAGCCTTTCAAAGAGGGTAGCCCGGCCAACAATTACTTCGGCGCTCCTCCGTTCACGAAAACCACGGATTCCTTCGATACCAAGGTGGATTACAACATGGACGAGAAAGATCGATTGAGCGGCCGGCTCAGCTTCTCCTGGCCGATCGTCTATCAGGCTCCGCTTTTCGGCCCTGAATTAGGCGGTGATGCCAATGGTGCTTTTCAGGGTTCAGGCTCGCAAAAGACCTATAGCAGCGGCTTGAATTACGACCATGTGTTTTCGCCCAATTTCCTGACCGAGTTCCGATTTGGCGTCGCCTATTACCACAGTTCGGCGATTCCCGCCGACTACGGAAGCGCGGACGCCACCAAGATCGGCATTCCGGGCGTGAACATCAGTCAATTTACCAGCGGCCAGGCACAAATCACAATCAACGGCGGTTATAGCAATCCGTTGATCGGCTACTCAGCGAGCGTACCGTGGGTGCGCGCCGAGGCGAACATAGATACAGTCAATAATTGGACGAAGATCGTAGGCAATCACACTCTAAAATGGGGCGTCGATCTGCGGCGCGTGCGTGATGACTTACTGCAGGACCAGACTTTCGGCCCACGCGGTGTATATACCTTCAGTGGGAATCAGACTTCAATTTCTGGAGCCAAGACAGGCATTGGGAACGATCTTGCAAGCTTCCTGCTGGATGTTCCAAGCCAGGCGGGGCGCGATGTAAACACATACTTCCCCGCGTACCGGGATTGGTGGTTTTTCGCTTATGGTGGCGATAAGTGGCAAGTAACGCCGAAACTGACGCTCGATCTCGGGCTGCGCTGGGAATTCTATCCACCGGGCACGCCGGAATTTCCAGGAGGCTTTTCTAATTATAATCCGGCGAATAATCAGCTTGTTATTGCCGGCGTAGGCGGGAACCCGGACAATCTTGGGATAAAAACGCGCTACCGTTATTTCGCGCCCCGCGCCGGCGTAGCTTACCGGCTTACAGATTCCACGGTAATCCGTGGTGGTTTCGGTATCAGCTATACGCCGTTCCCGGATAACACGTATGCATATAACTTTCCGGTGCGCTCAAACAACGCTTATAATCCTGTCGGAGCTGGTTTTGGACCAGCCGTGCTAGCTGACGGCGTCACTCCAGCGACTTTCCACGCTGGTTTTCCCGCTCCCGTGCCGGTTGTGGTTCCTTCGAATGGACTGATTCCGGTCGGAAAGTCACTTGCTAGCCAGAACTTCTTTGTGATTCCGCAGGATTATCTGAATCCTTACGTCGAATCGTGGAACTTCGCCGTTCAACAGGCGCTGCCGTGGCATTTCACTTTGGATGCGGCTTATGTTGGAAATCATGGCGTCCGCTTACCGGGTCAGTACAACCTAAACGCAGGGACTGTCGTCGGCGCCGGCACGGCAGGCCAGCCCGAGTATACGATGACCGACCCGAACACGGGTCTTCAGGAAAAGCGCACCGCCGCGGCAACCGAGTTTTGGCAGGGTTTTTCCTCCAGTTATAATGGGCTGCAAGTGAAGCTGAACCGTCAGTTCAATAACGGGCTCTTAGTAACTACAGCTTTCACTTGGGCGAAAGGAATGGACTATCAAACGGATGACGATGGCCAGTACTTGTTCTATATAAATTTCCAACGCAATTACGCTCGAACCGACTTCGACCGCACCTTAACGTATGTCCAGAGTTTCGTCTACCAGTTGCCGTGGGGCACGGGTCAACGCTGGATGACTTCCGGTTTGGTTTCGAGGATCTTGGGCAATTGGCAACTCGCCGGAATCATCAGTGTGTATAGTGGAACTCCTGTCAGCTTGACGGTTGGCGGTGCTAACAACGATGGGGGGAGCCTGAAGGCGCCTGCGAATACTCAGACGCCAAACCAGATCGCACCGCTTCAAATTCTGGGAGGTATCAATACCAACCAATGGTTTAGCGCGTCCAGCTTCGCCCAGCCGGTGGGAGCGGTGTTTGGCAGCGTGGGCCGGAACACCTTTAGCGGTCCCGGGCTTTTCGACCTCAATCTGTCGCTTTTTAAAGACTTCAAAATCACAGAGCGCTGGCAATTTGAGCTGCGTTGCGACAGCTTTAACCTCACCAACACGCCGGAATTCAGCAATCCGGGTACGGATATTACCAGTTCGACGTTTGGCCGAGTTACAGGCACATTGGGAAGCGGTACAGGCGTGAACGGAACGGGCGGCGGCCGCGCGATTCAGCTCGCGGGGAAGCTGTCCTTCTAACTCTATTTCTGCTTACTCTGCTCCAAAGCAGCAGCTAAGTTGTACTGTGCATCCGCGTAATTGGGTTTCAGTTGCACTGCAGCTCTGAACTCCTGAATCGCCTGCGCCGTTCGCCCTAACCTCGCCAACGCGACTCCCAGGTTGTTGTGCGCTTCCGCATCATCGGGTTCCAGGCGCAGCGCGGCTTCAAATTGAGTAATAGCCTCCGGCGTGCGTTCGCTTTTCGCGAGCGCTACACCACTCTTGAACAACTCATCCGCCAACTGTCGCTGCGCCAAACGGAGATTACTCAGGCAGATGCTGCAATCCGGCGCAATCCGTAAAGTGGTTTGGTACTCCCCGATTGCCTGCTCGATATGACCACTCTTTGCGAGTGCGCTGCCCAAGTCGGTGCGTGCTTCGATCGACTCCGGCTGGATCCGCAGGGCTGCCTGATAATGCGCAACTGCCTCCGGCAACCGGCCGGGCTGATCCACAATCGCGAGCCCGAGATTGTGATGCGCCACGTAATTTCCCTGCGTCCCCTGAAGGGCGTGTGCGAAGAGCGTCTCGCTATTTCTCCAATATCCAATCTGAACGAATGCGAGCAGCGCACAGCACGCGCATGCGGCGGCCGCTAACGCCATCACGACAGGTTTCGCTCGCGGCCATCGGCGGACTACATCTACTGCACCCCAAGCGACCATGATGGAGAGGCCGATCATCGGTATGTAGGTATAACGATCGGCCCGAGCCTGTGCGCCGACTTGAATGAGCCCGATCACAGGAAGTAACGTTCCGAGATACCAGAACCATCCAATGGCAAGGTATGGATGATTTCGAAAAGCTTTTACAACAAGCACCGAGACAGATGCAAGCGCTAAGCCCGCAAACGTAACTTCCCATAGCGGCACCGTATGCGGATATGGATAAAAAACTGCCAGGTCCACCGGCCAAAATGTCTTCCAGATGTACACCCCGTATGAGACCAGAGCATTCTCAACGCGTAGTTCGAGCGGGAACGCCTTGACCGCGCGGCTACCCTGCTGAACAATGTATGTGACCACCGCAATGCCCGTCGAAAGCAGGAAAAATGGAAGTTTTTCGAAAAGCACGAGGCGAGGTTTTACGGATGGCAAGCGACGCAAGGGCCAGAAATCGAGCAGCAACAAAACAAACGGCAGCGTCACAATCATTGGTTTCGCCATGAGGCCGCAGCAGAATGAAAACAGCACCAGGAGATAGCGGTTTGAGCCCGGGCGTTCGGTGTACCGCACGTATGTCCACAGTGCGAGGCACCAGAAGAATGCGCTCAGGACATCCTTTCTTTCGGCAATCCAGGCAACCGATTCGGCGTGCAGCGGGTGCAGCGCGAAGACGAACGCTACAAATGCGCTCGGCCAGCGCGCTTTGGTTGCGCGGTTCAGGAATGCAAACAGGAGCAGCGTAGAAAGCGCATGAAACAGCAGATTAGTCAGATGATGCAGACCGCTGTCCAGTCCGAACAGTTGTACATCCAGCATGTGCGAAACGCGCGTTAGCGGAAACCAATTCGCGGCCTCGCCCGAGGTCGCCGCCCAGGCAAGACCTTCAGGCGTTAGACCCTGCAGTACATGTGCATTGCCGGTGACATATTCGGGATCATCGTAATTCACGAAATCGAACTGCCGCACCTGGGCGTAAACGGCAATGGTTGCGAGAAATAGCCCAATATAGATCCAGAAGGTATTAGGCGCGCTCTTGCGAACTGGGTTAGCTAGTCGTGCGCGGCTCTTACTGCGTTGGCGCGAGCGTTTGATCGATGAATCCGCCGACATCGTTCTTCATCTTCTTCAGAGAATCGGCATCCAGATAGACCATGTGACCAGCGGAAAAAGTAGTATATGAAATATTGTTACGGTAACGCTGGGTCAAGTCGAGATGATCCATGGTGAAGTTCACCGCGTAATAGGGAGTAGCCAGATCGTAGTAACCTTCCAGCACGTGGACCTTTAGATAAGGATTCTTGACTATAGCCTGACGCAGAGCGCTAGCGGTATCGGGCCATCCCTCGCCCGAATCGCCCCAGTTCCACTTGAATTCCGGGCCCCACGCTTCATGCGCCATAACATAGTACGGCATGTCAGTCTTATAGTTGAGCTCACGGCGTACGTATTCGTTGAATACGGATGTGAACGGCGGCCCGGTCTGGGCGCTCGTTGGGTCGAAGAAGCGTGTCTCAACAAATCCGTCAGGATCCGGGCCGCTGAAGCGCCCGTCCAAGCGGCCAACCCGAAGTTTTTGATCGGCCAGTAAGTAATGGGTAAATCCCTGGACATCGATGCGCAAATTATATTGATCGATGATCTCTTTGCTCAGTCCTGTGTAACGTGCCAGGCGCTCGATGGTAGCTTGGCGCTCCTGAGGAGTGAGTGCGTCGCCTTTGGCGAGTGCAAGCGTGTATTCGTTGGATGCCCAGTGCTCCACTTCAGCGCGCGTCCGTTCGAGATTTTCCGAGAGCTCCGGCGCAAGCTTGTGATGATAGGCGGCGATCATCGTGTAAGTAGGGAGGATGAGGGGATAAGGCTCATCATTCGTCTTACTAAATTCGAGTGACTCGAAAGCCAGCACGGTGGAGAGAAGAACGATGCCGTTGAAAGAGATTCCCTTGTTGGCGAGATAGCCGGAGACGCCCGCAGCGCGAGTGGTGCCATAACTTTCTCCGAACAGATAGAGCGGGGAAGACCAGCGCTCGTTGCGCGTGATGTAGAGGCGAATAAATTCGCCGAAAGATTGGATATCGCCGGTCAAGCTCCAGAACTTCTTGCCGATGGTGGGCGTTGCAGGGCGGCTGAATCCTGTGCCGATGGCGTCAATTAATACAAGATCGGTCTTGTCGAGAAGCGTGTCGGGGTTATCTTCCAGGCGATAGGGAGCGGCGGGAAGGAAACCGTCTTTCTGGAGCACGACCTTCCGCGGACCTAGCGCGCCCATATGAAGCCATATCGATGCGGAACCAGGTCCGCCATTGAAAGCGAATGTGAGGGGGCGGGACGCGGAATCTGCGTTGTCCAATGTGTACGCAACATAGAACATGAGCGCGTCGGTCTTGCCGGCCGCTTCCTTGATGGGGAGGCGGCCAGCAGTCGCGGTATAGCGGAGCAATCGTCCGTTGAGGCGTATCTCATGATGCGTGATGGCAGGCGGCGCCTCAGTCATGTCAAAGTGTTGTTCCTGGTCCTCGTCGTCTTCATCCGACGTGCGACGTTGCGCGCGTTCCTTTTCCTGCGGGTTCTGATTTTGCTCCTGCGCAGGCTGCTCGGTTGGTGGGGTTGAGGGCGGCTGCGCGGGAGTAGTGGTTTGGACTTGTGGTTTAGGAGGATTGGCTCGTTGGGCCGAACTGCTGATGGCAAAAATCAGAAGGATCGTCAGGAGAAGTGCTGGAGAACGTGTGCGCATAGGCACTTACATTCTCGCGCAAGCAGTTTTTGGCGCTCGTTCCCGTTCTGCTGGAGGGCGTCACTTGTGGGTTACTGCCCGGTGAGAGACACCGCGCCGAACCATGGCCCTAGCAATTTCCTGCGCCACACTGCTCCGGTTCGGGCGCGTTCTGCGGGGGTAGTGAATTCGTAATCGTATAGCAGCGCGCGCATATAGTGCGGAGGTTTCGAGAAGGGCGGCGGGTTCAGCAAGCCAATGACAGTTCGATCTCCGGTCAGGAGCCGGTACATCAGCCCTCCTACCCACGGATTCTCTTGATAAGTTCCCAGAGCCGCGAACCACATCTGCCAATCCAACCGCGGTTGATATGGAGCAACCAGTGGCAGATCGCGATGCAGCTCGCCGGGCTTGTATTTGAATGAATACTCTCGCCAGGCCACTTGATCGTTCGACCCTTCGATCACAATCTCAGGCCGTGTGGTCGTCATCACGGCGAACAGTCCGTATGAATTCACAATCTCGAACGGGGCGATGAGACTAAGAACCTTGCGCAGCGGGCGTCCACCGCCCGGTGCGAACATATCGATAACCTGGAAGGCGCCCAAAACCATAATGCCTGCGAGTACAACAGTCAAGGTACGGCGCAAAACTGGCCAACGTACCACAGGGACTCGCCGGCGCAACACGCCCGCCAAAGGAGCAAATATCGTGTCATCGAATGCCCACAAACAAAGCGCCAGTGCGAGTAAGTTGAAGAAGGCATAGTTACCGGTTCCAAGGATCAGCAGTTGCAGCAAGATTAACAGCGAGACTGCCACGTAGCGAAGCCCCCGAGGCGCAAAGAGCAGAAATGGGCAAACAAGTTCGATTATCAAAGTTCCAGCCGTACACCAGTCCAGTAGCCATGGCGGCAGCCGGTATGCGTAGAATGCGATTGGATTTGGAAGCGGCTGCGTCATGAAATGGAAACGCAATGCGTGAAGGTTGCGCCAGTTCGGATCGTGTGACAGCAACTTGACCGCACCCGATTCAAACATCAACCGGAACAGCAAGAATCTATAGGCCCACACGAGCCAGGGCGTCCCCGCAAATATTGCCAGAAACCCCGACTCCAGCAGCAGCGCGTCCCATTGAAAACCCATGAAAGGCTGCCCGACTAGCACTAGCGATAAATAGAGCAGGAAGCAGGTCGCAGCGGCGGTCCTCGAGTAAAATCCAATTACAAGCGCTGCGCCGGCAACGCACCCTAAAGCGCAAAACCAGACCAGCGCCGCATCGTTTATTCCAAGCCAGAAAAGGGTCGGAACTTCAAGGAACACCCGCGCTCCCAATGCTTCCCGCATGGACGGCATTACCTGCACAGCAGGGACGATTCCGTGCGATCCGATCAGGCCGTCAATCTGCGGCCATAAAGAAGTGAAGGCGGCGATGTATATCAGACCGAGCAGACGCAGAAATAGAGCCTCAGTCAGCTCAAACGATCCAGGGTTCGCGATGCGTTGCCAGATTCTATCGAACGGTTCGCGTAAGCTCATCCGCGGTAACGAAGATTGGGTGAATATCGACCGGAATATTCTGCAGGCGCGCCAGCGCTTGTGCCAGCTCCGGCCGCATCACACCATATTTATCCAGCGTGCGCTGTGCGGAGGCATAATCGCCTTGTGCTTCGATCGTGAGCAGGTCATGCGCCAGATCGCGAACTGCGTGTTTCGCTTTGGCATAATTCACTTCGAACGTCGCGTCAGGCCGCGCAATGAAGGCGCCATGATCCATCAAGTAATTGAACTGTACCGCCATTCCTCGCCCGTGGGCTTCTGTGATGCCGAATCGCAGAGTTCGAAACGCCGATGCCAAAAAGGTGTTATACAACTGGCGCTCATTCCTGCCGCTGCCCGGCAAAATGCCTCTATCGAAGAAATGCTGCAGCATGAACAGACCTGTGATGTCGGCCTTGGCCTCTTCGATGGTGCTATAAGTCTCCTTCAACTCCAGGCGCACTGAGGATTTTCGGCCGTTGATTTGAATCTGGTGCGGTCCAATGCCATGGCTCAGCTCGTGGGCGAGTATGTGAGTGAAAAACCAGTCAAAGCTGAGATCTTCCTGCGCGCTCGCCGGCAGCAGCACCCGTGCAATCGGGGCAAGTATCTTGTCGTACTTGGCATGCTGAACATTCTTCAGCATCACCTTCTTACTGCCTTTCTGCTGAATTACTCGCTCATCGTTGGGGAGATTAAACGCCGCCGTTTGCACTCCGTGATTTCCGTCTCCGGCGGACAGCACTTCATTGACAACGTGAATCGGAGTAGTGGAGCCTAGCTTAGGATTCTTGTACGCGTTGTCTATGGGTAGGTTGTTTTCAACTTCCTGGAGATGACTTGAAAATCCGCGTAATTTGGCTGTCTCGGCATCGTCTTTCACGCAGATATATGCCTCGAACGACGCCTTATAACCGAACAGCTCATCGTTGTAGGTCTCGTAGGGGCCGATAGTTATATCGATAGGAGCGTCCAGGTCCATCCAAGCGATCTCACTCTCGTAGTAGTCGTCGTTTAGAAAGGCGGCCGCTCTTGTCTGAAGGAAATGCTTGAGGGAGGTATTGATCGTGAATGTCGCCGCTTGGCGCAGCAGTTTCGCAGCTCGTTCCAGGTCACTTCTATATATCTGGCAGTACGGGACAATTTCTAACCGCCGCTGGCGGTTTCTTCGAATAATGGTGAAGAAACTCTTTGCTAGGTCTGCTTCTTCTTCGGGCAAGCGTGAAACCCAGTGCTCGAATTCCGCGCGGCCCATGTCCTCGGGATAGAAATTCGCGCCGAGCGGCTTACGATCCGGCACTCCGGGTATGAACGCGCGCTGAACGTCCAGGTCTGACCATGGCCGTTGGTAGATCTCGAAAAGTCGCATCCGCGCTTTGCCTAACGCAGTTTTGTCGCGCCGCAGCTCTTCGAGCAAAGCGTCATTCCCGCTCCAACACTGTTGGCGGAAGATGTCGTTCATGATGCGGCCTGCTTCGATCAATGTGGCGAGGGCATTCCGGTCGCCTTCGCTCAGATGCGAAATATCAGCAGATAACGGAGTGGGAGCAAAGCACGCCGCCATAGCGTCGAGTTCTTCGGGGCCGGGATAAACCGCAATAGGAGCTTCAGTGTTCATGATCGCGGCGTGGCAACGCGAGGGGAAGCCGCATTACATCGCATAAGACATCTTGAGGGTACCGCACGCAGACGTGGCCGTCGAAATTATGTTATGTTTCTAAAGAAACCCCCTGTCGGCGCGGTAGCCAAGTGGTAAGGCAGAGGTCTGCAAAACCTTTATTCGGCGGTTCGATCCCGCCCCGCGCCTCCAACAAATCGGGCTCTAAAATCCAAACCGAAGCCGCCATTCCGGCTCGCCTATCGGGCCGATCCTTCACCGCGTGCAGAGGAATATCTACTGTTGATAGATTGCAGTGGCTGTTGCGAAGTCGCGGTCACGCCGAAAAATCAATCAACATGGTTAGAAATGCCGTTTCTGCAAATGCGCGAAAGTCCTGGTCTCGTGTTAGCAGCGGAATCCCAACATCGATGCAACTCTGAGCTATGAGCGCATCACCCAGCCGAGCCGAGCGGCGTTTGCCTCAAGCATCTGCATGCCGTTACATCCGGAATGTCTTGCCGGATCTTACCGCTTCGGGGCTAAACTCCAATGTCCCTACAGCGGCTGCAATGTGTACTCGAAACCGTTGTCTGGCCCCCATCC
>DATJUG010000131.1:0-15169 GCA_035502635.1 Bryobacteraceae bacterium | reverse complement strand
AGCAAAATCAGCAGTCACAAGGTAAAGCGGGAACAAGCGGTTCGCAGCAAGGAAGTTCGAGACAAGGCACTCTGGCGCGGAGTTCGCCTGCCCCAATCGGCTTTATTGCACCCCTAGACTTGTTTCGTTTGAATCCGTTTTCCCTGATGAGGAGAATGACGGAGGAAATGGATCGCGTTTTCGGCGATGGGGGACAAGAACGCGAACGTGGTGGCGACGCTTTGTGGGCGCCGCCGGTCGAGGACTCGCAACATGAAGGCAGCTATGTGGTTCGTGCCGAACTGCCGGGACTGAGGCCCGAGGACGTAAATCTGGAAATCGAAAATGACGCTTTGGTCCTACAGGGCGAGCGAAAGATTCAGCGCGAGGAAGATAGAGCGGGCGTGCATCGGACAGAGATCCGGTATGGCCGTTTCTACCGCAGCATTCCGTTACCTGAGGGCGCCGATGTTGAGCAGGCCCGCGCCAGGTTCGAGAATGGTGTTCTCGAAGTAACCGTGCCTGTGCCTGAGGAAAAAGCTCAGCGCAAGCAAATCCCTATTCAAAGCGGCTCGAGTGCTTCGGCAAGCGCCGCGTAATTGCGTGCGTGCAGGAACGGAAACGAAGGGGATCTATGACAATCGCACTTGCAAACAACTGGTGGTCACTGGTTGTACGTGGCTTGGTCGCGATTCTGCTAGGAATCATCACGTTAGCTTGGCCGGCAATTACATTAGGCGGTCTCGTGCTGTTATTCGGCGCGTATGCGCTGCTAGACGGCATTTTCAACATCGTCGGTGCATGGCGCGCTTCTAAGGCTCATGAGCGCTGGGGTGTTCTGGTGTTGGAGGGTATCGCGGGAATCATCGCCGCGGTAGTCACGTTCGCGTGGCCCGCAATTACGGCTCTGGCACTCGTTTTCATAGTCGCGGCATGGGCCATTGTAACCGGAGTGTTTGAGATTGTCGCAGCAGCGCGGCTGCGCAAGTACATCAGAGGTGAATGGCTGCTCATCCTCGGCGGTGTCGCGTCAGTCATATTTGGGATTTTGCTCATGCTGTCCCCCCTGCTTGGAGCGTTAGTGCTGGCGATCTGGCTGGGCGTGTACGCACTGATATTCGGAGGAATGCTCGTCGGACTCGGACTACGGCTTAGAACGTGGTCTCAAGGCCAAGGATTCACGCCATCAGAAACAGCTGCCGGCTTTCGCTAACCAGTCAAAACAGCGGACTTTGGTCCGCCTTCGGGGGAGAAGGCGCCGGACTGTTTTCTTTCTCGTTGCTTTATGGCGATTTAGGGAACAGTCCGGAGTCGCTCACGACGGAGCGCCCAACAAATTCGCATAGCTACGCAGAATGGCGCGAAGACAGTACCCGCCTGTGGCACGGCAAGTGCACTAGCCTGCCTTGACAACAGTGGCGGCATTCCGCCAGCGAAAGGATACGCACATGGCAAATGGAGATATTAAGCCGTGGCCGTTCATCATCGTCGGATTATGCCTAAGTTACGATCTTGCCTGTTCGCGATCGGCGCCGGATATGTCCACCGCTGAGGTTTCGAGCACGGCGCGGATTACCGACACTACTCAGAGGCAGAACCCGCGGGATGCAAAACGAGAGCCTAAGAGCGCTGAAGCTGAGTCGGTTGATCCTCAGGTTGAATCGGAAATCGAGAGAATGGAAGCCGATAAACGAGTGAGCTTGTTAGCGGATGCAGTGTTGGCGCTCGACGCGACGCGGACTGCATTGAACGCGCTCGATAAAGGGGACAAGAGCACCGCCCTGGCAGCACTCGAGCGAGCGAGCGGAAAGATAGACCTCGTCGTCTCTCGTGATCCGAGGCTTGCTTTTGCTCCAGTGGAGGTTAGCACGATGATTCTCGATCTGTACGCAACCCCCGACACCGTAAAGGCCGCTATTAAGGATGCCAAAGACGACCTGTCGAGTAATCAAATTCAACAGGCTCGGCACTTGCTGAATGACTTAGCAAGTGAAGCCGACACACAAGTAACCGAGATACCCCTGGCAACCTATCCGGCCGCAATTAAAGCGGTTGCCCCTTTGATCGACGGCGGCAAGATGGACGAAGCGAAAGGTGCGCTCGAAGCGGCGCTTAACACGCTTGTGGTGGTTACCTATGTCGTCCCGCTTCCGCAGATTCGTGCGCAAGCGCTGCTCGAGCAAGCCGAGCAGCTCGCCGCCAAGCGTAATCGAACACAGGATGATAACCAGAAGCTGCGCAGCTATATCAATGCTACGCGGACTCAAATCCAGTTGGCCGAGACCCTGGGTTATGGGAGCAAGGACAATTACAGACCTCTGTACGCGCAACTTGATGATCTTCAGAAAAAGACCGAAAGTGGGCAACCAGGAAAAGGCTTATTTGCCCAGCTTGAGCAGTCGCTGAAGAACTTCAAATTCTCGAGCTGAAGTTACGCCGCGGTCACGCTTCCAAAAACGTATTTATATCCAGTTCGGTGCCGCTGTCTGCCTCCCAGCTGCCCGTGCCCGCAGTATTGAGCGCGATCAGCACCTCCTCTTTTATCGACGGCCGGCAGGGGCAGACGAAGCCTTATCATTCCGGCCCGCCGAACGCATTGATCGCAGCCGCGCTTGCATGCTTGCCGCAAGTTCAATCGTCGCACTCTGCTGTTTGTGCCGGTGTTTCCTTGTCTCGATATCGTGGTCCGATCTGCAGCGATCGGACTCGGCTATTGCGCTCAACAGGGAATGAGCTGCTAGCGCCAATGCCCGCGACGCAAACGAATATCGATTGCGGGCGCAACCCAGACAGCGTGTGGCCTCGGCGGCAGCACCCAGCGGCCGTCGACCCAAACCCATCGGCCACCCACCCAATCCCAGTATCCCGGCACCCATGTGTATCCTGGGCCGGGCGGGGGAGCCGCGGGAGTTACAACAACACCAGCTGGGGGCGGGGGTGGGACACTGCCGACGGCAATCCCGAAGTCGACATGTGCGGCAAAGATGAAGCACGGCGCCAGCAGAAGGCTGACAATAACAAGCGATCGGATAGTTTTCATAGTTAGATAACCCGGGCTCTCCAATGCACGGCACCGGCCAATCTATCTTCAAAATGTTTCTTCCCATATCTGATTTGTGGAAAGAAAAACGGTCTACCTATAGACGTAACCGTCGAATTCACGACGGCATGCGCGAGGACGACGAATGAAAGCGAAAGGCATGCTATCGCTCGAGTTTCCAAAGGCGGATGTGGCGTATTCGCGAATTGCCCGAAACCTGAGCGCGAGTTCTGATGAACCCATCCGCCGTAGCGCAAAACTAAACATGCATCTGCGGAAGATATCTGAGAATTTGTTCGACAATGATGCTAAACTCTTCCACGGTACTCGGTTTTACCAAGTGTTCATTCGCACTGAGCGATAAGGATCTCTCCCGGTCCGCCGCTAGGCGCGAGGACGTTAGGATGATGACCGGAAGGTTTTGAAGAGCTGATTCCTTTCGAATGTCTGCCAAAACATCGTGACCATGTTTCTTCGGCAAGTTCAAATCTAGAACGACGAGGTCCGGAGCCGGGGCGTGTTCGAAGATCCCTTGCCGCTTCAGTGATGAGATCGCATTTTCCCCATCGCAAGAGCGGAAGACCGTGCGGGCGCGATTCCTAGGCCCCAGGCCGTGACACGTGATCTATCAAGAACGCTCAAACTCTGCGGCATCCGCATTTCCCGGCCAAGCGACGGGGAAAATGCACGACCATAGATGAAATCGGTGGGTCGCTGATCGGGTAACACGCCCGCTCGTTGCGAAAGCGCGGACGTCTATCGATGTCTGGTTTGCTTACGTCTTCCAGGTCTCTAGTCTAGAACTGGAGGTCGCCGCCATCTCGTTGTCCTGCCCGCTCCTTGAAACGAGTTCTGAAGTATGTTAGGTAAGAAGCGGCGAAAGAATGTTCAGTGGAACGAGCCTGCGTGATCCCGTCCTCATCAGCGCGATCGGACATACAGCCGCCGCGTTGCTTTTCGGCCTGATTCTCGGACTGCTGATCCGAGATCGCCAGGCGCGTGGAGTCCGTCCAGTCAGGCTGTCAATTTTGGCTGCCGCCTCGCATTTATATGGAACGTCGGATCCTTGATTGCACTAGCGTTTTTCAACCCGCGATCTATTCTGATCGGCATTGTAATGACGATCAGCTGTCCGGTCTTAAGCTTACTTCCAGCCGTACTCCTCCAGGTCGCGTTACGAGGGCGACAATCCCTGATTACCATTGCGGGCTACGTTGTGAGCGCGGCGGCGGTGCTGCTACACGTGAGCGAACTCTTCAGTCCGAGCGTCTCCGGACACTGTGATGGGAGGTTTATGAATTTTCGCGCACAATGCAGAAATGATGAAGTTTGCTTCGCCGCTCGTTTATTGTGCACTGATCGCGAGTCTTGCGCTTTCCGCCGACGCTAAAATCAATAGCTTAACCTCTAAGCATTCATTAAACTCCGCCGCAAAGAAGCAGAGTGTCCTCGAAAGGCGGCGAAATCGAACTTACGATAAGAGACCTCAAAGAGGTTCATACCCCTATTACTACTTCGGTTCAGACCCGACGATCACGACGATTTCAACCGGACTGCCGGATGGATCCACGCCTGTGATCTGCGTATTTTCCAGTCCCTGATTACTGGCGGAGTTAGCTGACTTATCCTGATCCGCCATGTTCTTCGTCATCTCGTTCGACATCGAAAGCACATTCTGATTGGTGCGTTTCGCAAGTTGAACAGCCCGGCTGTGCGGATACACAAACTCCAAGCCATATGTATCTCCGGGAAAGTACAAAGCCTTCACTGCTGGCGGAGCGTCGGAGGCACGTTCTTCGAAATTGACAATCGGCTTGTTCGGAGGGGGGTCGCGATAGTCTGGAACCGCCAGAATCGTGGCGAGAAGTTGTTTTTCATCCTTGTCAAATACCTGCACGATATCGCGGGCAGCCGCGTTATCCAGCAGCTTGAACACGTATGTTCCCGCAGGCAAAGCCTTACCGGGGAGCTCCACCGGGGCATCGAAGGTCACGATTGTTTTCTTGTCCGATGGACTCGCCGTGGCTTTCAGGGCCAAGCCGGTGAAGCCCATGATGAATAGTGTGATCGCTGCCATCGGGACCCTGCTGAAGGTAAGGCGGTTTGAGAATCTCGTCAACGACATATTACGATGCTCCTTTCACATCCAATCGCATTTTTTATTGCAAGTTGTGCGCCACTCGGATCTGAGCGGCCGCGCCTGACGGCTGAGGCGTCACATCCGAAATCGCGACTGAGCTTCTAGCCTTTCGGAGGGGGAAGTTCTTGAACATCTCGGCGACCGCCTTGTCCATCTTCTTCTCGTCTTCTTCCGGCTTACCCGACAATGTATCGCTCGCAACTCCGCGCCAGATCAATTTATAGGTCGAACTGTCGAATATATCGACCGTTAGAGTCCCGACAGGTGTATTCTCCACTGTCGTTGTAGCCAAGCCGTCACCGAAACCGCGCCACCGCCAATCTCCCCCGAAACCTGTGTACCAGGTTTCAAGAGTTTTTTGGGTTTTGGTAGAGCCGTATGCGGCCACACCAGCATCCCCGCCCTCCGGGGCTTTCGTCCATCCTTTTACAGCGAATTGCGAATCAACAGCAGTAGTGATGCGATCCTCCCACAGAGGGTCTTCCACCGAGACTTTGATCCAGGAGTACGTCTTGTACTGTGCGAAATCGACCGAGTGGCTGTAATCCGTCCTGACGCTTGCTAATAGATACCGGCGCAGGCCAGGAAGAAGAGATATTTCCCAAGATGTCTTTTCACGCGTGAGCACCTCGCTTTTTTTGTGCAGCTGGATTGCCATTCGAGCAGTTCGTGAAGATAAGCGCTCTGTCTTTTTGTACGAACGATCAGGCCCGGCCCAACTACTGCCCGGCTCGGGATCGCCGTCGAATATTGGAACGAGTCCGTCTAGCCTTAGACTTCGGATCCAGATTTGCTATGGCTTCACAGCGGGGTCACTTGGGCGATGAACTGCAGATCAAGTAGGCTCTGACAAAAGTTTTCCTGGCGTGCGACACGATTACCGAGTCCAATGCGACCATTACCTGGTATGAGAGACCTAAAGCCTGTGTCGAGTAAGCTGAAGCTGTTTGCGCCTCGTGGATCTTTGCCTGCGTACACGATTCGTGATTTTCTGCATCGCAGCGATATTCCTTTCGAGTACCCGGAACTGAGGAGCGACGAACAAGCGCGGCGCGAGGCGGCAGTGCGCAACCTCAACGACCCAGGGCTTCCAGTTTGCGTTTTCGCGGATGGCACCCGGATGGAAAACCCGACCCTCCGGCGGATCATTGAGAAGCTCGGCTGGTTTCGCGATCCTTCTTGCTCGGAATACGACATGACGATCTATGGAGCGGGTCCGGCCCGACTTAGCTCGGCAGTTTATGGCGCTTCAGAAGGATTGAGAACGGTGGTGGTGGAGCGTTTCGCAGTGCGAGGTCAGGCGGGAAGCAGTTCGCGCATCGAAAACTATCTTGGATTTCCGCAAGGTGTCAATGGCACGGAGTTGGCGGAAAGAGCCCGCGACCAAGCCTGCCGCTTCGGAGCGGAGATTCTACTGGGAAGAGAGGGTGTGCGGGGCGAATTTCTGCCGGGCAAACGAGTCGGTTACTTGGCGGATGGCACAAAAATCATTGCTCGTGCTGCCATCTCTGAACTTCGCCGCCTAAGGCGTGGTCCACGCTTAGAGCTAATATTGCAGCTGGCCAGAGCGGCGAGATCGAGGACTCAATGGAGAAGTTGAAGCCGTCAGATTGTCTGATCCGGAGCGTGCGTGTTGAGCGAATAAATGGGCGTTGCATTCCCCCGGAGTGGTGATAGCCCGCGGCCTTGGTTAACGTACTTGCGGCGCGCTCTCCGCTCCCCTCGGAAGGAAAGGTTATGTCCTACAGAATCGCTGGAATTGATGTTTATAAAAAGATGTTGGCCGTAGTTGTGGCCGATGTGCACGTCCAAGGCGAGTACCAGTTTGAACGGCGCCATTTTGGCAGCACCCCCCGAGCAACTGCAATTATTGGCGGAATGGCTGCTGGAGCAGATGGTGGAAGAAGCGGTGATGGAATCCACGGCTCAATATTGGAAACCGGTTTGGGGAGCACTGGATCGGTACTGGAAGCCGAGATGCCATAAGCGGGAAGGTGGCGGACCTCTTTCGGGAACCTTGCACCTGGCTCAGGCGCAATCTAATCGCGGGCGGCGCGGACGAAAGAGAGATTTCCCGGACGCCGAACGACTGGTGAAACGGCTGGTGGCCCACGAACTGGTGCTCAGCTTCGTGCCGGATGTCGAGCAGCGCCTTTGGCGCACGGTGATGCGTGGAAAGTACCAGTTGAGGCGCAATCATGTACGATTGCAAAATCAATTAGAGGCTCTGTTGGAAGAAGCGCAATCAAGTTGTCCAGCCTAGTCTCAGATCTGCTGGGAACCAGCGCCCGGCGCATGTTGCAGGCATTGGCGGACGGGGAAACCGACCCCGCGGCTCTGGCTGCGTTGGCCCGATACACGCTTGCGTGCTACGCCAGCACAGTTGCGTGACGGGCTCGGCGCGTGCAGCGAGTTGAATCCCGTCTACCGCCGGCTGCTGAAGATGGCATTAGAGGAACTGCAACTCATCGACGAGCAGATCGGGCAAATGGATCAGGAGATGGCGAGTCTTCTCAAGCAGGATCAGGACGCAGTCCAGCGGCTAGCGGAGGTGCCCGGCCTGGGACCGGATTCTGCACAGCAGATCATCGCTGAAGTCGGTGCCACGGCGGCGACTTTTGCTTCGCCCAAGAATCTCTCCTCGTGGGTGGGCGCGTGTCCTGGAGACGAAGAGAGCGCGGGGATGAACAACAGTACCCGCTGCCCCAGGGGTAACCGTCACATGCGACGGATCCTCAACCAGGCGGCTAATGCCGCGGTCAAGCAAAAAGGAAGCATCTTCGAGGTTGTGTATCGCCGGCTGGTACCGCGCCTGGGACATGGGCAAACCATCGGAGCAAGTACGCATCGGCTCTGTCGATTGATTTGGATTATTCTGCACCGGGGGGTCAGTTACGAGGAACGAGGCCCGGCCGTAAGCCAGAAATCGAAGCGGCGCCGCACGTCAAGAACGATTAGGGAGCTTCGTAGCTTCGGCTATGAAGTACAGCCACTGGGTGTTCAAATGGGCACCGCTTGATTGCGATGCGTGCATTTTCGACCTTGCATTTTCGACCTTGAGTTCTAGCATTTTGCGCGAGCTAACTGGTTTACGGGTCTCAGTTCCGGGTTAGCCCGTCACAAGGAATGGCGAACGAAGCAGCCCGGAGAAAATCTCCCCATCTGTCCGCGAGGGAGCCCGGGGCGTTTCTTAGTGAGTTGCCAGGATGAAATTTACGCTAGAATCCAGGAATTAACCGGAACCACGAGCTGCGCTGCCAGTCGCCAAGCCCCGATTTGCGAGAGTTTGTGCGAACGTATGCGCAGCGTGACATGACTAACTTATCCGGCGCGTTTAGCGCACCCTGTCCAGCCAGGCTGGAACAGACACTCGAGTTCCAATTCGCAGACCGCTTTGACGTACTCACCGCAAGTGGGCGCCGCGAATTCGCGCGATCCATCACGGTAGTGGGCTCGTGCACGGAAGCGGCGACACTTTTCCTTAAACAGCACGTGGTCTCCTTCGGAATCTTCTTTCAGCCGCTTGGCCTTTCCCGTTTGTTTCGCATAGCGCCGTCAGAATTCACAAACCGGTCCTTCGACGGGTGCGACGTTTTGCCTCCGGTGATCCGGACGTTATACGAGCAGTTGGCTGAGTGCGACTCCTTCGGCCTCCGGGTCGAAATGGTAGAAACGTTCCTTCGCCATTTTGCTCGTTGGATAACTAGTCCCGACAGGGAAATCGGGCGCAACGCGGCTGCACGTATATTTGAGGCAAACGGCGCAGTGCGCATGACCGACTTGGCCGCCGGCTACGGGATCAGCCTTCGACAATTAGAACGCCGTATCAGGAGCGCTGTCGGGATCGCGCCGAAGATGTTCGCGCGCATAGCTCGCTTTCAAACCGCGCTAGATGCGAAGCTGCTGGCACCCAATCGCTCCTGGATGTCGATTGCCCACGCCCTTGAGTACCACGACCAGATGCACATGATTCATGACTTCCGCCAGCTAGCTGGCGCCGCGCCGGCTGAGCTTTTAGCCCACATCGGTGATGCACGTCCACCCGCCATGCCGAACTTTTGTGAGTTTTAATGTCGGCTTTTTACTAGGCGCTTTGGGCGAGTCAGCAGTACACTCCTGCCATGAATTACAGGCTGCTCCGCATCCTTCATGCTCTTATCGCATTTGCCCTCACAACGGTTCCATTGGCAAATGCCGAGTCTGTCGCGATAACGTACAGCTTAACCGGAACCGGGACCGTTGTAGGCGGAACCGATACGACCTTGGCGCTCCGCGAGACACGCAACATCGAGACACCGAAAGGAACAGCATGGGAGAACAGACGAATTGGCGATGCTGCCAAAAATGCAATGTGATGTTTTACGATGGCAACCCCGAAAAGGGAGCGTGTCCGGGTCCGGGCTCGCCGGGATCACATCTAAACCTCTCCACAATCGGAACTCATTCTTCCGGCGGTCCCAACTTCAGCCTTTCCTTTGAGGTACCCGATTCAACAACTGCTCAAAGCGGCTGGAGAGATTGCAATAAGTGCGGCTCACTGTTTTTCGACGGAGGAACAAATAAGGGACACTGCGTCGTCGGGGGCGCCCATGAGGCTGACGGTGCTAGCGGCTACAATTTCACGCTGCCGCATGACGTTGCGCCCGCCGCGAACACTCAGGCGGCGTGGCGGTTCTGCCAGTTCTGCAATTCCTTGTTCTTCGATGGGATTCCAAGCAAGGGGCTCTGCCCCGGCAGAGCCACTCTCGTCGCAACCGGGATTGAGCGTGGTGCGCCGCGCCGCTTTCATTACGACGGCCATCAGTCTTCCGGGTTCGACTTTGTCCTTCCGTATCAGGGACCAACACCCGCACCACCTCCGCCTTTGCAGGTGACTCAATCGGGTCCGCTGTGGACAATAACCCTGACTCATCAGCAATGCGAGGTAGCCGAGGGCCTGCTCACAACCCTTGGCCCGCTTGGGTCCGCAGCTGGCGTAATTCAGATGATGGATGCGATTGGCGGCGATCAAGGTGTCGATGTCACCGGAGTGGTCGGAGTGTCTGGCGTGATCGTAACCCCGCGCGGCTCGGGCATGTATCAGCGGCTCGTCGGCGGCGTTTACGCCCTTGAAGGTATCAAGACAATCGCCGACTTCTTACTGAAGGCCGCCAGTGTGCAGGCCCCCTTCGCAACCGGTCTTGGTCTCACGACCGCTGCAGCGGAATATGTGAAAGTGGCGTCGGGAATACCGCTCGGATGGGCCATCGTCGCAGCCTTGGGCGGACTTGCAAAGCTTCTCGAAAGCGCGCCGGACCCAAACGAGCATGGCGGCGTACATGCCGATCGGCCCGCCGTTCAAGGCGACTGGGAGAAGTTCATCCTTTCACAAGTTGGTCCCGGAAATCGTGTTGCGCTGTTGTCATGGCTCGGCCTCTTTTCCGCCCAGGGTGGCGGAGGAGGAGATGTATATGCAAATCGAGTGGCTCTCGATTCTTGGGAAACGTGGACTCTCGTAGACAACCACGACGGCACTCTCAGCTTCCAAGCCTCCGACGCCCAGCATTTCCTTACCGCAACGAACGGAGGCGGGGACGGCAGCTATTGCTTGGTGAATCAAAAATCCATCAACAGTTCCGAGCGGTTCGTTATCAGGCCGCAGAACGACGGTCGAGTGGCGCTCCAGACCGCAAACGGCAGATTCCTGAGCGTCCAACCCGGCAAATAACGGCCCATCACGGACCTGTGGCTCAAAGTCGGTTGATTTGCGGGGACGCCGTTAAGATGTCAATCTTAAAACTCTGAAACTACCCTTGTCGCCCAGCGTAGAGGAATAGTATTGTTCGCGTCGTGACGGGTTAGCAAACACATGGCCATATTTTGCGGTCTATGCGGACCGAAGTGTGCTCAGTTCCGTTTAGCGGGTGATGCCCAAAACATACGTGGTCCGCACAATGTTTGTAAATCGCTTGTTCATAACAACTCGCAGGATTCCATCGAGGGGTCCATTTACTGGCTGAGTATCTCTAGCGCCCTGGCCATCGCTGTGGCCTTGAATGTGGCCTCGCGGCCGGGCAATGCTAGTGTTGTCACGCTGGGCCGCATCGCCAAGCACGCAAGTCGTGGCGGTCACCTCGAAAGACTTTAGTGTGGTTCCCTGAATGCCGAACACCATGCCGTATCCTTCGCTTTTCCATACCCCGTCCAGCGACTGTTTCTGGACTTCTGAACCGGATGAGCCAAGCGCTACCAGGAATGCGAGCGTCACCGCGAGTATCCGTTTCATGCTGAGTATTGTAGATCTCATTGGCCATAAATCGCGATTACACTCATTGAGCACGTTTTGCTTTGCGTGGCGAATGGTCGCCACCGGACAGAAATTCAGCTTGCAGCCGATAGACCCGGCCTGGTCGCCAAGGGTTGAGGAATCCTGGTCAGCAAGGGTCTACCACCTGAATTATTCTTTCCGAATGCCACCAAATCGACTTGCGACTCCAGGATTGGGTGGGCACCTGTGTATTGCGTGACAGTGGTGAAGTAAGGACGAGCTCTTCGCCCTACTGTGCAACACCCGCCGCACGCCCACTCACGCAAACGCAAGCAACCTCTCCGCCGCAACCCTCGTGCCGTCCCGCCGCACTGCTGCCGCGACAGCGCGAGCGCGCGCAATCACCTCAGGGTGCAGACTCCGCGCGAGAGCGCTGGCGAGAGAATCTCTCGTGGGTGGCCCGGCTGCGTGCGCTACACCGATGCCCAGCTTATCGACTCGCTGCGCCCAATAGTGCTGATCGTAGTGATTTGGGATCACGACCTGCGGCGCGCCAGCGAGCGCGGCTGCGGTTGTCGTTCCCGCGCCGCCGTGGTGCACGACGGCAGCAACCTGCGGGAACAGCGCATGCACGTTGACCTCGCCGATCGAGAGGCAGTCGGGTTCGTTCTCAACCAGTGAGTCGTCGAACCAGCCTTGCGATACGATCGCCCTGCGGCCGAGCGTACGAGCCGCATGAAGCATCACCGGACCCGCCTCTTCAAACGCGCGCGTACTGCCGAAGCCGAAGTAAATTGGCGGATCACCCCTCTCGAGAAACTTATTCAAGTCACAGGACAGCGGACGCTCATCCGGCAGGATCCATGCACCGGTCTGAAATACGTGGCTATCTGTGGGATCGGGCCACGGGCCAAGCGTCGCATCCGCGGCTAGCCATGGCTGCTCCGTCATCATGTGATTTCGTACGTCGCTGATTTCGGCCAGTCCCAACGATGCCCTTCGCGCGTTCACTGCGGCGCCGAACAAATCATTAAACCGTGCTGCGTCCTGCATCCAAAGCTCACTATTGTCGTTCGTTCCGGGCGGAGCCTGTCCCGGCAAGGGCGGTGGAGCATGATGCGGCGATGGCAGCACCACAGGCGCATACGCCGCGAACACGTAATGAATCCCCAATTTCTCCGTCACCGATCGCGCCGCGACCTGCAGCGCGGTAGTCGCGACGATCACGTCACACTCTTGCGCTGCGGAAGTCAACGTCTCGAACTGCGTCGAGACGCTCGATTCCGCCATCTGACGCCGCTGCTCGGCCGTCAGCGGCTTTTGCGGCTCTGTGGCCGTCGGGCGGGACGCAGCGAACCTGCGCACCTCCGGACCGATGGGCGTCACCGGGATGCCGAGACCCTCAATCCACTGGCGAAAGTCGGGCGGCACACAGACAATAACTTCATGACCGAGCGCCCTCAAGTGCGACGCGAGCGCCACAACGGGTTGGACATCACCACGCGATCCGATTGTCGAAAAGAGTACGCGCATCAGAACTCCCGTTGCTCCTTTGCCCGCGATCCTGCAATGAAGTTGCCAACTCTCATACCCGGCATCGATCAGAATTGATCACCGACTTATGACCAGGCCACTACGCGCCCCGTTGGCGCGGATCTCCTGGCTCCCGGCTCCCAGTTGCGTGGCATCCACTATACCGGTGCTTCCTTCGAACCCCGTTTATCACCGATCCTGATTTTAAGGAGTCTACCGTCCAGCAATATGACCGGGACCTGCAGTATCAACGCAAAGCTACCTTCTCTCCATCGGGTATGCCGCCGCGAAGGGGGACCCACTTGGCCGTAGGTCGGGACAACAATCAGCCTCTCCTCGCCAGCCCTTCCGACCCTGTAAACGGGCTCACAACCAACTCCGCGACCAACACCGCGGAGCGGGTTCCTTCAACATACAACGGCATTCATCCAATACTTAGTTCCGTTGTCGTCTCAGCCTTCGATTGATCGTTCGGCGCGGTCGCCAGCGTTGAGGCCGCCATACACGGCTTTTGGCCATAGCCGCAAATGGCCGAATAAGAAAGAAAGATCGTTGCTATTAAGCACTTGAAACCGTTGCGGCGCATGGACGCCCAGTTTAGTAATTACTACCTCGCAGTCAAGCCGAAATAATGGCGAATCCGGATGACCAAATGTAAAATTGTCCATGTTGCTAAGTTGTCCTATAAAACTCTAAAGCTCGAAGCCAGAGATCGGGGCCGTTATGCTGAAGCGTGGCCAGCACGCAAGCATAACTGTCACAGGGGGTGAGAATGCCGTCGATCAGTTTGACCTGTCGCTTTTTTCAAGCCTGACCAACCCCGACCGTGATGCATGTTTGGTAAGATCTGGGGCTGTAGGCAAAGGTACAGTCGCCAGCGTTGACTCGACGCTAGAGGCGGGCTGCATTTCGGGCCAGACACATATACCCATCACCGGCTCACTATCCCAAATTGAATTCGATGCTCCTGCGGATTCACCGTATTACATCGTGATAAACATCTACAAACCTGGAATCACAGTACAACTGTCGCTCACTACCAAGTAGCTGCCGCAGGACAGTTCATCGTCTATCTTGCGCCTTGACTCAACTTTCTTATTCACGGTCCGCCGAGCTGCATGATCCCGTCACGATGCCCCCAATGACGTTCCCTGCTTTTGTCCCGGAAATCCCCGCGGCCAACGCCGACAAAGTCGCGGCCTACTAAGTCAACACTGCGGCCTTCATCTCGATTGGGGACGCGACCAAGACGTCATCGCCGGCGTCTCGATCGCCCCCTTCTTGCGACTATGTTGTTTGCAGTTGTTCGGCACTTTCCGCTTCTCTGATATTCCGTTTAGCTTTGGCCCGGGCGACGTGCTGGAGCTCGTAATTGGCGCTTTGCTCGCGGCTCTTGCGCTTGCGGCGCCATGGGTGGAACGCTCGGCGCGCGCGCTTGCCGTCAGGCCACGGACCAGCATGGCCGTACTTGCCGCTTTGCCGATCGTGCTCCGCTTGTTGCTGCTTCCGCATCATCCCGTGCCGCAGCCAAACATCCGCGACGACTTCGGCCACTTGCTCGTCGCCGATACACTGCTGCACGGGCGCTTGGCCAATCCAACGCATCCGTGGCACGCGTTCTTCGAAACAACTTTCGTGCTGCAGCAGCCGGCCTACAGTTCCATCTACCCGCCAGGCCAAGGTCTGCTGCTCGCTTGCGGGCGCTTGCTGTTTCATACACCGTGGGCTGGCGTTCTCATCGCAAGCGGCGCACTCGCCGCCCTTTGCTATTGGATGTTGCGTGCTTGGACGTCGCCACTTTGGGCACTGGTCGGCGGATTACTCGTGGTGTGCACGCTGGGTCCGCTGAACGAATGGATGAACACGTATTCCGGCGGCGCCTTATCGGCGATTGCTGGATGCTTAGTCTTTGGCAGCCTTCCGCGTCTGTGCATCAATTTTCGAAAACGCGATGCCGTGCTGCTCGGTCTCGGCGTCGCTGTGCAAATGATCACTCGCCCGTATGAATGCGTTCTGCTAGTCATCGCGGCGGCGCTGTATTTTCTGCCCGTGCTGCGCAGGCCGGCTGAATTGCGGAAGCTTGTCCCGCTGACCGGTGTGGCCGTGCTCGCCGCCATCCCTGCCCTGATCTTGACCGTACTGCAGAACAAAGCTGTTACCGGAAGCTTCACCACCCTTCCCTACGTTCTCAGCCAGTATCAATATGGCGTCCCCGCGGCTTTGACGTTTG
>DATJUG010000130.1:0-84811 GCA_035502635.1 Bryobacteraceae bacterium | reverse complement strand
AGCCGGGCACTTCATGTCGAGCGCCTCATGCGGGCGATCATGGTTGAATTCGTGCAGGAAGGCATCGAATTTGGCTTGTTGCTGCAGCAGATTGGCTCCTGCGGGCCGGGTGGCTTCTTTCTTGAGCGTGAGGTGCATACGCTCGTGGCGGCCGTTCTGCTCCGGATGGCCGGGCCGAATACGTTCGATTCGTCAGATCAAGGTGAAGCGTCCGCGGCTTCGCCACAAGCAGGATGGCGGAGTCAGCGTGCCCGCGTATGAGTCGCTGCAGGAGAACAGCGCGACGGCCTAGACTCAAGAAAGGCGATCCTGAGCGGCGTGATCTGATCCTCTTACTAAACGCTTATAGGAGAAAATTGCTAATTAGTCAGCGCGTTGAGATATAGAGCCGTGCCAATCTACCTTTCTGCGTTCGGAAGCGAACTCCGCCGCTATCGCGAACAGCGGCAGTTAAAGCCGGAAGAACTTCTACCGGGCACTGAGATCGCAGTTGACCGACTTAGGGTTTTGAGAGTGGCAGCGTTGCTCCTTTAGGCCTGCCGGATATGTCCGTAACGTGTCCTTCAAAGACGACTTGCATCGCGGGAACACCTGCTACACTGCCCAACCCTCAGAAGCTTTGTTGGAGATCCTGAACGATTCGAAGCGTTTCGGCCGGGACAAACGGTTTGGAGTGAACAACCGTAAAATAATGAGTTTCATGAAGTGCGATGGGCGCGCCTCATCAGCAATCGAGTATAAATCTAAGATGTAACTTAACTCTTTTTGATAGGATCTTTGATCTCCAAGACTGATTAACTTTATAAAGTCTTGTAATGGCACGAAATGCAAATCAGTCGAAGGCTTTGCCGTTTGACGTTGTCGGGTGGTTGCATCCGACCCTGATCCGCCGACAAGCTGGTAATCGCTCGGTATCGATACAGTGGCCGCTTCTGCCCCTGGTTCCACCCTTATAGACGTCGCGGCCATCTTCGTCACCGGCGGCAGGCAGATTTGATCGCTACATGCTTGATAGCGCACACTGGCCGTTACGACCTTATCTCCTGCGCTCGCGTTATTCGCCAATGCTAGGGATAGCAGGAAGTCGACACCACTTCTAAACGTCTCGACAGGAACATTCAAATTTGGATCTTGATGGCGATCGGGATTGGGCTGATAAACGCGAACCCCTTTGATGTCGGGACTAGATGGGAGCCAGGCCCCGGTCTTTATTGGACCGCCACTGGGAGTTGTGAAGGAATACAGGTGGTACCCGTCCGCAATCTGGGCGTGCAATCGGAGCATCACAGTCGACCCTGGCGAAACCTCCTGCTGCTCTGCTTCGAGCGACCAACTCACCGGATTGAGCCTGCTTGCATATAGCGGACCTATCGCCGCTACGAAGAACACCAGAAGCCTGGTTTTTACAGCTCGCTTTCGAAGTTGAGGCATGGTCTCGTCCTCTTGCCGTTTAGCGATTGGCCTATATCTTGTCTTGTGCCGCACCCACAATCTTGTGCGACTTGTCATCCTGCAAGAAGGCCACCACGCGGACTCCAGTAGCAGGCACGCGCGAGGGAATGGGAATCACAACGTCTTTGGAGAAAGAGCTCCCGGCATTCACTGTTCCCACCGGGACAAGCACTCGCACCACCGCCACGTGCGTCAGCAAGCGACCGCCATTCTCTCCGCCTACGACATTGGATTGCGCTTTGTTTTGGGCCAGCGCGACGTAAACCGTAGCCGCGCCATCGGCGCCTGGCAAATCCGCCGACGTCAAATGGAACTTGATCCGATTGCCATCGCGCACGGGATTCGAAAGCGTCAGCGAAACCTTCTCGCTGCGGGTGGCGGCTTCCACCGCGTTCCGGATTGCAACGGCGTTGCTGCCCACTGTCTCTCTTTGGCCGTCCACAATTATTTGCGGCGTATATACGCTGTCGAGCTCGAACTGCTGAGCGTACCAGCGCTGCCGTTCGCTGAACAGGCGCGACGAGTACGGGTCGACCCAGCCGTCGCCGTTCCAATAATCGACGTGTTCGCTCAGGACCACCAGCTCAGCGCCGTTGAAGGGCTGCTTTTCATCCAGCGACTGCAGCAGCCGGTCCGCAGGAGGGCAACTCGAGCAGCCCTCCGATGTGAACAGCTCCAATACCACAGGCGTCTTGGCGCCGGTGGCGACGTCCTTCGCATCTGTCCATACACCCAAAGCTCCGGCTAATCCGGCCAGTAATGCGATTCGTGTCAGTGCGGTTTTCATGATTGCGTTCTCGTTGGATCCGGACGCTTCCAACTGGTTTTTGGCGGTTGGGCCTTCCGGTATCCCTATAGACAAGTTCGCAAGGAACCTAAGAAAGTTACGACACACGATGGCGAATCACTTGACCGGCGATCGCCACGAGCACTCCGGCAACTAGTCCCAGGAATGCGATTCCAACATGCCAAGTGAGGATGTGCCAGAGGTTTAGATTGGGGCAATGTACTTCGAGCACGGTGGTACTCACCAGTCCAGCGAGCATGCCGGTCAGTGCGCCGACCACGCGCGGCGATAGAATCGCGCCACGGCGCAAAATCAACCAGAACACGAAAGCTGCTGGGATCGCGTAAGGTATTCCGGCCTTCAAACAGGCCTCGCCCGACTGCAGAAAATCGGGATCCGTGCGCACTTGGAACACACTGGCTACCACCAAACACAGCAAGACGAAAAGACCAACCGGCAGCAATCCCGGACGCAGCAGCGGCTTCTGGCCGGGGACCATCTGCTTAACCAGCGAAAAGGCTAGGAGTCCGGCGCTTGCCGCCAGCGTCGCGAAAACGGCAATCTTCTGCCCTGGCATCAGCACAAACCAGCCATACGGTTTGAGATACAGCACACCCAGACAACTGAGCGCTACAAAAATAAGTGCAAACGCTGAGAGGAATACCCACCAAGGGCGCAGCGGCCGGACGGGCCGGAGGCTGCCAACGATCATCTTCTGCAAACGGTCGATTTGGCTTGGGTCCATACGTGCGTCCGCCGCAGGGAGTTCAACGATGCGGGCAAATTCCTGGCAGCTCTGGCACTCGTCGATATGTGCACGAACGGACGGCGTTAGGCTGCTTGTCCCTCTCGTGTGGGAGGCGGCCAGCACGTCTTCGACGTCTCGACACTTCATCTCGCTCCCGTTACTTCCTTTCCTCCGGTTCCCCACGCCTCTGAACCGGATAACAACGTTCGAAGTTTTGCGTAGGCGCGGCTCGCCTTCTGCTTCACGGCGCCCACGCTTGAGGATGTCGCTCGCGCTACTTCGTCTAAACTCAATCCGTTCACCTTCAGCATCGTCAGCACTTCGCGCTGGCTGGGCGGCAAATTCGCGATCAGCGACTCGAACGTGGGTGTTTCAGCGCGCGGCGATTCTTGAAGCGGCGAACCCTCCGGCAAAGTCACGGCCTGAAGCTCATACTGCTGAATCCGGCGCCGCTTGCGGTAACCGTCCACCCGCACGTGCTTGGCAATCGCAAACACCCATGGCAACACCGGCGCCCCGGCGCGGTAGGTATGCCGAGCTTTGTGTATGCGCAACCAGGTGTTTTGCAGCAGATCTTCCGCTTCGGTTCTAGTGGCTTCCTGGGCCAGAAAGAATCGCAACAGATCGGGGCTCAATCTGCAAATCAGTTCCCTTGTTGCCCGAGCGTCCGCTTGCTGATAGCCCTGCAATAGTGTTTCGAGACTGGCTTCGTTTAAAGGCGACTCCACTATTGACCCATCCGCATCCTCGCTATCAATATTATTCGTCGCGCGGAGCGAAAAGGTCACGGTCCATTATGGACCGGCTCCGAATAATGCGAATACGAATGAAGCACCCCTCCGGCCGTGACTTACTTGTTCGGGTTTCCGAAGGATTAACGGAAGGCCCAAGGCTTACCGCAATCTATGAAACTCATCGTACCGAACCTAAGGATCGGCGGGGGCACGGCACTGGCACCGAGTTGGGTCGAGCAATATCCTCTAAAAGCCAGGAACACAACTGAAGGAGAAAAAACATTATGAAAACACTTATTACGACTGGCGCCGTCGCGTTGGCGCTCTTCACGGCCGCACTCGCGCCGTCCGCGAAAGCCGATGACTGGAACCGGAAGACAGTGATTACTGTTCAAGGTGGCGCAGTTCAGATCCAGGGGAAGGTTCTTGAACCAGGGAAATATGTCCTAAAGCTACATGACTCCCCAGCCGATCGGCGAATCGTACAAGTATTCAATGCCGACCAAACAAAATTGGAAACCACGGTCTTTGCTGACGCAGCATACCGTGTGAAGCCCGCTGACCGCACAGCGTTTACGTTCTATGAGATGCCGGGAGCACAACCGCCAGCGATCCACACGTGGTTTTATCCCGGTGAAAACTATGGCCTGGCGTTTTCGCGCTGACCATACCCAGGGGCTGGCAGAGGTTCTGCCGGCTCTAAATCCTATCCGGCGTAGTATCTGGAATGCGGACCCGCCGTGCGGCTGATTGATCGGATGGAAAGGACGAGCCGTTCTCTGGAGTCGCAAATCGGAGCACGCCCGTCGCCAAGCTACGCTATCGATGTTCGTATCAGACGCGCTGCAATCGGATTTTGGTCCGGCCTCATCAGCAGCGTTGCACTGACGACAACGCTACACACCCTCTCACTTGGAATCGGTCTGGGCGTTGTCGTTGGTGCGCTCTATGGGTTAGCGGTTCGCCCAGCCCGTTTCGCCTATGCGGAGAGTGTATTCACGGCAGGGTCGCTGGCAATTCCGCTGTGGGCGGTCGTGAGCGTGATGCTGCTCCCAACACTCGCTGGCAGCGGGCCGCAATGGGCGGCTGATGGCATGCGCGCGTTGTTTCCTCAGCTTGTGGGATGGGTGCTGTATGGAGCCAGTCTTGGATTGATCGCGCAAGCGCTGAGCGACCTGGCGTATAAGGTGCTCGGGCCCGAGCCCGTGACCCGGGTTGTTGAAATCGCCAAAACGAGGATTCTTATCCTCGGCGGCGGCTTCGCCGGAATGGCCACGGCGGAATGCCTGGAACGGGAATTCGGCGCCGACCGCTCGGTCAGCTTTACTCTCGTGAGCGAAGGTAATGCGCTACTGTTCACGCCCATGCTGGCGGAGGTCGCGGGCAGCAGCCTTGAGCCATCGCATATCAGCAGCCCTCTCCGCACCAGCCTCCACCGCACGAAGGTCGTGCGGGCGCGAGTGACTAACGTGGATCTGTGCAGCCGCCGTGTGCTGGTCGATTCCGCCAGGGGCGAGACCGAGTCGATTGCATACGATCAACTGGTATTTGCGCTCGGCTCGGTTTCCAACTACTTCGGCAACGATAACATTCGCAATTCATCTTTCGATTTCAAGAGCCTGCTGGACGCGATTCGCATTCGCAATCACGTGATCGATATGTTTGAACGCGCCGACGGTGAACCAAGTGGAATTATACGGCGAGAATTGCTTACTTTTGTCATTGCCGGAGGCGGCTTCGCCGGGGTCGAGCTCGCCGGAGCACTCAACGATTTTGCTCGCGGCATCCTCGCGGATTATCCGAACCTTCTGCCGCGGGACGTCAATATCACCCTCGTGCATTCTCGTCAGGCAATTCTTCCGGAGCTAAGCCAAACGCTCGGCGAGTATGCGCATCGCAGCATGGAAGCGCGTGGCGTCCGTTTCGAATTGGGCCGACGCGTTGTGGATGCCTGCCCGGGTCTGGTTGTGCTCGACAATCGCAGGATTGCGAGCCGGACGCTCGTCTGGACCGCTGGGACGACGCCCAATCCCCTCATGTGCGAAGCCGGCCTGGAGACTGATGAGCGCGGCGCCGTGCGGGTGGATCCGGCGCTCGCTGTACCCGGCCACCGTGGCGTGTGGGCCCTCGGCGATTGTGCCGCCATCGTAGATGCGAAAACCAGCCAACCGTGTCCGCCCACGGCCCAGTTCGCGCTACGTGAAGCACGCGTGCTGGCTCGCAACATCAAAGCCGTTATCCAGGGTAAAAAGCTCGAGGCTTTCCACTTCGATTCGTTGGGCGCTCTGTGTGTGGTCGGCCATCACACTGCCTGTGCCGAACTGAATCTACCGTGGCCCATTCGCAAGCCGGTGCGATTCTCCGGGCTGCTCGCGTGGCTGATGTGGCGTGGCATCTATGTCTCGAAGCTGCCCGGCCTTGAGCGCAAGGTGCGAGTTCTTGTCGACTGGACCACCGAACTCTTCTTCCCGCGCGACATCGTGCAGACCATCGATCTAAAGTAACGGTGATCTCAAGTAATGGCGACATTAAGTAACGGTGATCTCAAGTGGACCGAGCCTCCCTTGAAGAATTCACGTCTTGTTCCTGTCATTGCGGCCACAATCATCGGCGCGCTCGGCGGATTCGGTTGCATGGGAAGTTGCCATGTAAGCCTGCTTTCCGGGCCTGCCGCCGGGGCCGCTTATGGAGCGCTGTTCGGCTGTCTCTTCGCTCGCCGCTATACGAATCCGGGGGCCGGTGTTATCTGGGGGCTTGGCTACGCCTTCCTGCTCTGGCTCGCAATTCCCGCCGGAATTCTGCCCGTTCTCGCAGGAGCGATGCCGTCGATGGGAATGGTCGATACAGCGCGAGCTCATTTCCCTGAGTTGGCCGCCTATATTGTCTGCCTGGGCCTGCCTCTGGGACTGGCGCTGGGCCTGCTTTCGATTCTTCGACTACACAGACCGCGAGGCGAATTCAGCTTTACTCGAGCCCTGGTCGTTGGGGGCCTCGCAGGACTGATGGGCGGGATTGTGTTTGGCCGTTGGACTGGTAGCTGGTATTTCCCGCTGATCGCGAAACTGCTAAATTCCGGCAGCGTCTCGACTGGCGAGTGGTTGCACTATGTCTTTTCGATCGTCATGGGCGGCGGGTTCGGCCTGCTGTTCCAGAGAGACGTGCGCGGTCTTGGATCGAGCTTGGGTTGGGGCGCCGGATATGGAATGCTGTGGTGGTTCCTCGGCCCTCTTACACTTCTGCCTTTGGGAGGCGGGCAAGGAATCGATTGGTCGTACACGAACGCGGCGAATCTTTTCGGGGCTCTCGTGGGGCACATTATTTACGGTTTAATCGTGGGCCTGGTGTATGCATTCCTTGACAGGCTGTGGGTCCGGTTCTTCAGCAAGTCCGACCCCATCAATCGAGAACCCGAGGGACCCGGTGTGCGCGCGTGGAATTCACTGAAGTGGGGCGCGGCCGCAAGCTTCGCCGGTGGACTGCTATTCAGCATTGTGCTCCTCTTGGCTGGATATCTCCCGAAGCTGGCTATGCTGGCAGGAGGCTCCTCAGCCGCGCTGGGATTCGTTGTAAATATGGTGGGGAGCGTCGGGATCGGCATTAGTTATGGCTGTTGTTCCAGCGCGAGGCGCCAAACGCGGCCTCGGGCATCTGTTGGGGACTGCTCTACGGTCTGATCTGGTGGTTCGCTGGCCCGCTTACGCTGCTGCCACTCTTGCTCACCGGCTCCTGCGATTGGACCGTCGAAGCGGCGTCGGCGTTGCTGCCGTCGCTGATCGGGCACCTTCTCTACGGCGCCATCACCGCGGGCGCCTTCCTGCTGCTGGAGCGCCGCCATGCAGATTGGTTATTGCTCGATCGGCGTTGGGCGGCCCGCGAGGCCCGGCTCAGCCGGCCCATCGGAACGCCAGCGCCAGGATTGTGGATTTTCCTTCTGGGTCTCGGGGTTCTGTTGCCAATCGTGTTGAGCTAAGAGCTGAAGGCCCAGATTACTTCGGAAAACGGCCGCTCCAGAGTGAAACCTTCCCGGTTGGAACTACCAAAGTAAGTTCACTGCGCTTCGCTTCAAGCACTTGCTTATAAATATTCAAACTCATGGGCGCGATTGAAACAGGTATAGCGAGTGACTTTTTTGAACTCGACGAACAAGCTCCCCCCGGCCGTGACTTTTGTTTCGGGCGTGACGAAAAACAAGGGGAAGAAGAACTCACCGAAAATCTATGAAACTTATCGTGCAGAAAACGTTCATTTGCCTCCTCTGCATGGCGGCCGGCCACTTCGTCCTTCCCGCTGCTGCCGGGCAGGGGGCAGGACAGAGTGCCGCAAAGTCAGAGAACAGCCACTCCGGCGGGGATGTCAACAAGGGCGAAGATGCTCTGGCAGTCAAGGGCTACGACGTTGTCTCCTACTTTGACCAGAAGAAGCCCATGAAGGGCGATCCGAAATACTCCTATCAGTACAACGGCGCCAAGTACGACTTCGTTTCTGGCGCACATCTGGCTCTTTTCACAAGGAACCCGGAGGCTTACCTACCGCAATATGGCGGATACTGCGCCGTGGGCACCTCAATGGGGCACAAAGCCGATATCGATCCCGAATCCTGGGCTGTCATCGATGGCAAGCTCTACCTGAATTCCAGCAAGGGTGCTCAAAAACTCTTCAACGAAGATCCACACTTTGCTATCAAGCGAGCCGACCAGAACTGGGCGAAGCTGAAATAATTCCGCTGGCGAATCCACCCGCGGAGCATTCTTGCGGGCAAAGTCCCCCAAACGATGTGACTTTGCACTTTCTAAGACAAAATAACCGATGTAATAACAAGACTTATGAAAATCCATCCGATAGCTATTCATGCGGTTCTGTTGCTTCCTGTCTGGCGATGGGTTGCCCTTCGGGGCGAGGCTCGCGACTCTTATACAGGCCTCCGGCGTACAACCTTGCCAGCATTTCGGGTGCGCAGCACAACGTGGAGATCAGCGGAGGATTTGTAGTGCGCTGGCACTGAGCGGCCGCCCGCGGAGCAAATATGCTGATCGGAAAAAATCCAGAATTTCGCCATTCGGCGGTCACAGCGAAGAAGGCTTATCTCAATCGGCGGCGTTTCCTCGCCGCGTCCGCCGGTCTGGCGTTGGGCAGTGCCGGGGTCTTGAAGGTCTTCTCTGGATCAGCAGTTACCGTCCCAGGCAGAAACCTTGCGGCAAGTAAGAGTTCGTTCAGTACGACCGAAAAGCTGACCCCGCTCGCAGATGTCACCAACTACAACAACTTCTACGAATTCGGTACTGCCAAGACTGACCCTGCCGAGAACGCAAAGAACTTCCGAACGGCGCCGTGGTCGATCTCTATCGAAGGTGCGGTTGCGAAGCCTCGCGTGCTCGATCTCGATGCAATCATGAGGATCGCGCCGCTCGAAGAGCGGATCTACCGGCATCGCTGCGTCGAGGGGTGGTCAATGGTCATACCGTGGATCGGCTTTCCTTTGCGGGCGCTCATTGGCGTTGTGAACCCCACTTCGAATGCCAAGTACGTGGCTTTCCAGAGTCTTTACGATCCGAACCAGATGCCCCTCGCGCGCTACGCCGGCACTCCGTTTCCCTATGTGGAAGGTCTGCGAATCGACGAGGCGATGCATCCGCTTGCCTTGCTGTGTGTTGGGCTCTATGGTGAGATTCTGCCGAATCAGAACGGTGCGCCGATTCGCCTCGTAGTGCCCTGGAAGTATGGTTTCAAGAGCATCAAATCGCTTGTGAAGATTCGCTTCGTAGAAGAGCGGCCGACGACGACGTGGAATTTAGTCGCTCCGAGCGAATATGGATTCTACTCTAATGTGAATCCGGAGATTGATCATCCGCGCTGGAGCCAGTCAACAGAGCTCCGCCTCGGCGAGTTCTTCAAACGGCCTACACAAAAATTCAACGGTTATAGCCAGGTTGCCGGGTTGTACAACGGAATGGACCTGCAAAGAAACTTCTAACCGGCATCGCAGCATGTCAATCAAGCGATTGAAGATCGCTACTTTCCTGCTCTGTCTGCTGCCGGTGCTCACGCTCGGTTGGCGGGGAACACACGCAGCCCTCGGAGCGAACCCGGTCGAGTTCGTTACTCATTCCACTGGCGACTGGACCTTGCGATTTATTGTCATCACGCTGGCAATCACGCCGGTGCGTAGCTTGTTGGGAATACCGAGCCTTATTCGGTTCCGCCGGATGTTCGGGCTGTTTGCATTCTTCTACGCATGTCTCCATTTCCTGACATACATCTGGTTTGACAAGTTCTTCGACATGGAAGCAATGTTGAAGGACGTCGGCAGACGACCCTTCATCACGATCGGTTTCGCCAGTCTGCTGCTTATGATTCCACTCGCGGTAACTTCGACGGCACCATCGATCAGGCGCCTCGGGGGGAAACGCTAGCATCTGCTGCATCGGCTCATTCATTTGATTGCCATTGGCGGCGGCGCCCATTATTACTGGCTTGTGAAGTCTGATATCCGGTTGCCTGCCCTGTACAGCGCTTTGGTGGCCGTTCTTCTGACGTATCGTTTGTTCGTTATCGTTGTGAAGCGGCGTGCACGACAGGGACGCACGCTGCCTCAGGCTGTGGTTGAGAGAGGTTAGAAGGGGAGCGACTTTCGGCCATCGCTGATTGCTCGCTCCCAGTATCTTATTTCCAATAATTCATGGTCGATCAGTCAAGACGGATTACGATCGGACAGTTGATGGAGAACCCAAAGCTCCCAAACTTCTTGCCGCCGGGACCAGTGAGCAGGCCATCCTGCACGAAAGTCAGAACGTTGAATTCCTCCCGTAATTGGCCTCGGAATCCTTTATCAATTGCGTCCGGGGTCCATTCGTACAAGTTGGCGTCCCAGATTGGGCTGTAATCCAGCGCTAGAGTCGGAATTCCACCCAGCACGTTGTTCGGCCGGAAGCTATCCGCCAGATCGGCGGATAAACCCTGCCGTTTGGGATTTTCGCAACCGTCTTGCTCAGGTCCATTGGTAGCGATGAAAATTCGTTCGATGGGGCTTGAGAACGTATCATCCCGGCCCAGAGGAAGCGTCGCCTGCAGTGGTGCGAACGTGTTGTGCTCAATAGCCGCTCCCAGTGCGGAGCTTGTGTCCATTGACAGATACCACACAGGACGCCCGAAACTGAAGCCGTTGATGACGTTCAGAGTTACCGTCATATTCGCTGGATCGATTGCTACTACCTCGTCGTGCACTTTGCTGTAATCCACATTTCCATTCGGAAACTCGATCTCGTTCGCCTTAACGCCAAATGCCACGATTGAGGCGTTGTAAATCGTACCTCCGTCGTTTAGAACTCTAACCAAAGGGCTATAGTCCACGTCTCCAACGGCTCCCGGCTGGGCCGATACCGGTGGAAATTCATGACCGGCGGGACCGGCAACAAGCTTCCGAACCGGACTAAAGTTGACAGTTCCCTTGTCGAACACCAAGTTTCCCTGATCGTCCAAATTTGCTGTTCTCGCTCCATCCGCGGCGAAGGTGAGCTTGGCCGAATAATTGAGACCGAGCTCGGCAGCAACGCCCGAATCATCGACATCGGTGAGGATATACCAGACATTCTTGTTCGTGCCTGCCATGCGCCCCAAATACAACGGCAAGGTGATGGTGCCGTGCGCGACGTCAAGTTGGCCGGACTTCAGCAATTGTTCGGGTCCAACCAAGCTGGGATTATCGGAGGAAGGAGGCGGTCCGAAGTAGGACAAAGGGACGGTCGTACCGATGGACGCCGGCGCCGGGAATACATCGCAGCCGGGACCCGGGCCGATGGGCCCCGGCCCAGGACCCTGCGCGTCGTTGAAATTTAAATCGGCCACAGTCTCCAGTTGAGGGATCGCTGGCACAGGCCTTTTGTGAGATTGGACCATCTTTTTCGGTGTCGTGGCCGTTCCTGACGGCTGTGAGGCACTCGAAACGGTCGATTGTGAAAGCGCAGCTGTACTTAACAGGCTTGCGAGTGCAAACAAATGAACAGCCCGATGTGTCTTATTGAATGGTCGTTGATCCTTAAATTTATTACTCAAGTTATTTCTCCTTACTTTACCTATTTGATCGTTGTAAGTTCGGCTGTTTGAGCCTGGCTTACTGTCCGGTCATTCGGAGTTTTTGGTTTAAAGTCACGCTACCTAATCCGGAGTAGTCCAGAAATTCACATTTCCTTTACAATCGATGGACCGACAGAACCGTTCGTTAGAATGATCCTCTTCGATACCGAAGGAACCGCCTAATTCGTCGAAGGCGCATGCCGAATCACGATTTTCTTGCAGGCCTACCGTAACTTCGTATGCATCTAAAGCGAATTGCTGGATGGTGAGAAACAGAATTTCGGATTACCCAATTTCGGATTACCCATGGATGAGTGCCTTCTGACGGTACGGGAGTTTCTGGCTGTTGCGGTTAATCTGTTTGGCATATCGTCGCATTTTATCGCTGGACAAACAAGGCCCGACGACGGTTCTGATCGCGACTCCACTCGACTGCAGCTCGGAGGCGCAACCATCGAGATAAGCTTTGGTCCCGGCGACTTCGATTTGCCGCGCGAGTCGATTACCGCTTGGGTATCGAAAGCCGCCAACGCGGTGGCGCATTACTACGGAGTATTCCCAGTTCCCATCGCGGGAGTCCGCATAAATTCTTCCGAAAGGCAGAGCGGCCCGTTCGGCGGAGAAACTTGGGGAAGCGATCCGCCGTTTACTCGCATCTTCGTGGGACGGCACACAACGACGCAGCAACTCGACGATGATTGGCTGATGACTCACGAATTCGTTCACTTAGCCTTCCCGGATGTTGCTAGAGAGCATCATTGGATCGAGGAAGGCATTGCGACTTATGTGGAACCCATTGCCCGGGTGCAAATCGGCGATCTTACAGCCGAAAGGATCTGGGCCGACATGCTGCGTGACATGCCGAAGGGCGAGCCTCAACGTTTCGATCAAGGTCTTGACCATACACACACCTGGGGTCGCACGTACTGGGGTGGGGCGCTGTTCTGTTTGTTGGCCGATATTCGCATCCGCCAAACTACGAATAACCGAAAAGGTCTCCAGGACGCCTTACGCGGCATAAGAGATGCGGGTGGCACGATCGATAAGCATTGGCCAGTCGAGCAGGCCTTCGAAATCGGTGACAAGGCGAGTCAAACCAACGTGCTTGCAACGCTGTACTCGGAAATGAAAGATAAGCCTGTTTACACAGATCTAGATACAGTCTGGCGTGACTTGGGCGTGAATTCATCTAATGGCGTTGTTTCTCTTTCCGACTCGGCGCCGCTGGCTAGTATCCGCCGCTCAATTACAAATGCAAACCCAAATGTATCGGCAGGGGAGAAATAAATTACCTCTGCACCATGACTTTCTTTAAGAGGCTTCGAACCATATAGCAGAGCTTGGCCGCAAAAAGTCGGCGGCTCGGGACTCCAGTCTCAAAAGGAAGGATTGAATCAATGAAGAACTCGATGAAAACGATGATGCTCGCTGCAGCAGTTTCCGGCCTGCTCGGCGGAACTGCGGCCAGGCTGCAAGCAACTCAAACAACGCCCGCGCCCGAGGGCACGGCCAGGGTGAGCGCCAGCACGGTAAAAACTGGAAAGATCGCTGTGAGCAGGGTGGCGTATGACGACCAAGACAAGCACTCCTGCAAGGGCAAGAACGACTGTAAGGGTAAGGGCGGCTGCAAATCCAGCGCCAACGGCTGCAAAGGCAAGAACGACTGCAAGGGAAAGGGCGGCTGCGCGACTGACGGTTCCAAACCACCAGAGTTAGCGGCGTAATTTGCGTTGATGTTGGGCTGGCCTGGCCGTGCTCGGGGCCAGCCTGCTCTTGAAAAAGGATACGGTCTTCATGCCTGCAAATCGATTCAATGCGTTCACTGATTACCGGGTCGGCATCGGCCTGCGGATACCGCACTACCGGCACATTTTGGAGCGAAAACCGGTTGTGGACTGGTTCGAAATTATATCTGAGAACTACATGGTCGATGGCGGCCGCCCGCTGCGCGTTCTCGACCAGATTTTGGAACAGTATAGAGTCGTACAGCACGGCGTGTCTATGTACTTCGGCTCCGCTGAACCGCTCAATCCGGAACACTTGAAGCGGCTAAAGAAGCTCGTGCGGCGTACGCGAACGCCTTGGCTATCCGATCACCTTTGCTGGGGCAGCGTTGACGGCCGCTACACGCACGATTTGCTGCCGATGCCCTACACGTTCGAAGCAGCCAAGCTAACTGCCGAGAAGATCCGCCAGGTTCAAGACTTTGTCGAAGTGCCCGTGGTCGTGGAAAACGTGAGTAGCTACGCCGAATACCATGTTTCGGAGATGACGGAATGGGAGTTTCTGGCGGAAGTAGTCGAGAAGGCGGATTGCGGAATTCTGCTGGACGTAAATAATATCTATGTTTCGTCGCGCAACCATGACTTCGATCCGTTCACGTACGTAAATGCGGTACCGGCCGAACGTGTCGCGCAGATTCATATTGCCGGCCACTCGAAATTCGAGACGTACATCCTCGACACGCATGATCATCCGGTCATCGATCCGGTTTGGGCGCTCTACGCTAGAGCCATTGACCGGTGCGGCCCTACGGCGACACTGCTCGAATGGGATGACAATATCCCGAGCTTCGGCGAGGTTCATGCGGAAGCGCTAAAAGCGAATCGTTATCTGATGCGGGTTGAGCCTTTCCGCCTGGATCGCGCGCCAGAGAATTTGCAGCTTCGTCGGGAGGTCAGATGAGCAACTTGCACCAACTCCAAAAACGTGTGGCGGCGTTAGTGATGCAGCCGCTGACTCGCACCGACGGGATGCGGCGCAAATCGTTGGATGGCCGCGCCGTCAACGCCGAAGCGCAAGCTCTCATAAAACCCAACCGGGTTCTCAGCTCATTCGAACGGCTCGAGATTTACAACCGCCAATACTGGTTTCGCGTGCTTTCCAGTTTTGCGGAAGACTTTCCCGGCTTGCGGACTATTGTAGGCACGCGGCGATTTGAACGCCTGATGCGAGCATATCTGAGCAATTGCCCCTCGCAATCGTTCACATTGCGCAATCTCGGTTCGCGCCTTGAAGAGTGGTTGGGTTCAAATCCGCAGTGGATCGCTCCGCGAGAGCGTCTGGCCCTGGATATGGTGCGGCTCGAATGGGCTCACATTGAAGCATTCGACGGCGGTTATGAAACAAGTCTGACACCCGCCGAGATACGATCGGCGGGTCTCGAGCTGCGCGTCTCGCTGCAGCCCTATATTCGACTATTGGAACTCACCTATCCCGTCGACGACCTGTTGATCGAAGTGCATGATCATCAGAGTGACGCCGACATTTCCAGCAACGCGGCGCGCCAACGTCAATTCCGGCGGCGCATTCGGCATCACCAGCAGCCTGAGCCCGAGCGAATCTATCTGGCCGTGCATCGGATGGATGATTCGGTTTATTACAAACGCCTACAGCTCGAATCCTTTCGGATGCTGAACGCTCTCAACAAACAGAAGCCGCTGGAGCAGGCGATTGATATAGCATTCGAGAACAGTCCAATGCCGGACCAAAAACGAATCGTGGCTGTGCAGCGGTGGTTTGGTAATTGGGCGGAACTAGGTTGGTTCTGCCGGTCGAAATTGAAGTTAGTACGTAAGAACTAAGCCGAAAAAAGGAATAAGTAAGATGCAAGGTAAAGGTGTGTTCAGACAAGCCACGTCAGCGTACGAAGCCATGATCAAGACAGCTTCCTCGTTTCAGCCCCTGTTTCTCCTGGCCATTCGGCTGTATTGGGGATGGCAATTTGCGCAGACGGGATGGGGCAAGCTGCAACATCTCCCGAAAGTTGCAAACTTCTTCGCGAGCCTTGGTATTCCCGCGCCCGCATTCTCGGCCGTAGCAATCTCGTGGCTAGAGTTAATCGGCGGAATCGGCCTTGCTCTTGGCCTTGGAGCCCGATTTTGGGGACTGTTGCTTGCCGGTGATATGTTCGTCGCTTATCTGACCGCCGGTCGGCAAAATCTCCTCGCCATTTTTTCCGATCCAGGCAAGTTTTATGGCGATGATGCATACACGTTTTTCTTCGCGTCAATATTGATTCTTACCTTCGGACCGGGTACATTTGCGGTCGATGCTGTGTTGAAACGCGTGTTTTCGAGGAACAATCAATACGATCGTGTGCCGAGCGTCAGGTTCAGCGACAGGCGTCCGGCAAAAGAAGAGTTGATTTAGATAAAGGAGAAATTGAAGGCTTATGAGTATGAGGAAGTTAATTGTTGCGTATCCGCACCCTTTGGACGTGGAGGCTTTTGACAAAGTATATCTGGAAGAGCACGTACCTCTCGCAGTCGCAAAACTTACTGGAAAGACCAAGATCGTCGCAACGAAGGTGCTGGGTTCCCCGCAGGGCGCTCCACAGTTCTATCGCATCGCCGAGATTTATTTCCCTTCCATGGAGGCCCTCAACGCGTGCGCGGCTTCCGCCGGAGGAAAAGAGGCACTCGACCACGCAGCCAAGATCTCAACGGGCGGAGCGCCCGTCATCATGATCGCCGAGGAAGACACCTTCACGTTTTGATATCCGGCGGTGGTCGCCAACTCGCAACTCAATTGGCACTCCAGCGATTTGAGCCGTCGTGCTCCTCCATGACCGCGAGTTCCGGGTCGCCGTAACAAAGCGGCTCGTTGCGCGGAAATGTAAACACTGCCCCACCGGACTGATATGCAATGCATTCAAACAATTCGGTCCACGCTTTCAGGAGATCACGCCAAATCTCCCATGAATTGCGGCATCGCGGCCGCTCGAAATTTCTGGACGACCGCTGAATCTGACCCGTCAACGTCGGGGCACCAAGCGTCGAATCTCACATTGGAAATCGAGATGGTACTTTTGGCCCAACTCTCGCCATTGCTTGCTCAACGCTCTCGTAGCTGAGAGGTACCGATTGCTGCGCGACCACAGCGACTACGGCTCCGATGAAAAAGAAGAGAACAATATATCTCACGGCTGTAATCTCCTTGAACCTGCTGTTTGTCCCTCGACCCGCGGTAACTACCTGCTGGGTCCGTTCTCGTCGTCGATCTCGGGCGCGATCGATTTCTCTGTCAGCTTGATTCCGTCCTTGAAGCTGCGAATGCCCTGAGCCAATCCTTTCCCTAGCTCAGGAAGTTTCTTGGGTCCGAATACGAACAAGGCCACAAGGAAAATGAGCAGCAAATGGCTCGGTCTAAGAAGCCCTTCGATCATAAGTTTGGTCCTTTTGCCTAAGCAGTGCCCGAGGCATCTCTCTCTACTACGATTGTTCCCGTCATGGTGGGGTGAATCTTGCAGAAGGAGGGATAGGAGCCCGGCTCCTGGAACTTAAACGAGAACGCCTGGTCCGTGTCGAGCACGGGGGACGCAAACTTCTTTTCGGTGCTCGTGGCGGTGTGTGGGATATCATCCCGGTTGGTCCAGGTAACAACCGCTCCGGCCTTTACGGTCATGGATTTCGGGGTGAAGGAGAAGTTATCGATTTTGACTTCGGTAGTGTTGGCCGTCTTTTCGAGGCGCGCCTGCGACCCAGGGGTCATGGCGAGAGCGGAATCGACCACCGCGAGGCTGTGGCTGCCAGCGATGTAGTTGACGTGCGTGATTCCCAGCACATCGCGCAACTGATCGGCGGGTACTTTCATCGGACCGGGCGAAGGCGCCGTGCCGGGTTTGGGTTGGGGAAAGGCCGTAGACATGGCAGTGTGATAGAAAACGTTGCCTTCTATCTTTTGCATGGTCTGGTGAATGTGTCCGTTCAACACGGTCACCGAGCCAAACGACTTTTCAACACTTGGTCCAGCGTGTCGAATTCAGTCGGCTTTGAAAGATGGCTCAAGTCGCCTATATGCGGGGAAATTTACAACGAGTGCAGGAACGTTATGAGTTGCTGTTGTTCCTGGGGAGTCAATCCATTGAAGCGGGAGATCACAACACTTGCCTCGCCTGCATGGCGATGAATGGCATCATCCAGAGTAAGGGACTTGAGATCGTGCATGAACCTGGATTTGATCTGCAGACCCCAGAGCGGAGCTGTGCGCAACTTGTTGGCGGTGTCTTGCGGGCCAACCTGCACGATTCCGTCGCCCGTTCCGACATCATGTAGCAAGAAATCTCCCAAAAGATGGATGATTTTGTTCCCTAAAGCCTCTGGAACAGTGAAAGCCCCGCCATTGATCTTTGTACCCGGACGGTCTGTCGTCAGCGTGGGAACGTGACACGTGCTGCAGCCAATGGACGAGAATAAGTACTCGCCGGCTATGGCATCCGATGTTTCCGCTAAAGCGGCATTGCGCGGCGGTACTTGCGTTCCGCGAACAAACTGAGCGAAGTGGTCAATATCGGCCAGGCCCAACTGATCCGGCTTGTCCTCCGGATCCGTGGTCACTTTGCAAACGGAAGTTACATCTTTCGGCTTCAGCCGGTTGGTCACACCCATTTCATTCAAGTAGGCATCGGCGACAAATGAAAGGATAGTTGGGTCCTGGTCTTTCCAGCCAAACTTGCCTACGCCTGTTTGACCAGCAGCTTCCAGAATAGGAGCTTGAACCACTTCCCCGTGAATCATTCCATTGCTTTGGGCGGGCTGATTGGCAGCAATGGCAAGGAAGGTTCGATCGTCCACGGCTTCAACAAAACCGTCTCCCAGGGTATTGAGCACGGCGCGAAGCGTTTGTATATTTTCTGTGTCTGGTACCTCCTCATGCGCTTGCGCGCATATGGAGCGATCATTGACGATGGAGCGCCCGGAGATGCAGTCTGCTCCACCATTGATTAGAATGGTGGGATTTACAAAATTGCCATTCGCGTCCTTATGTCCGACACGCTTCTCGGTAAATTGACTGGCGGCGCCAGTTACAACGTTCTGATGGCATTCCGCGCAGGAGGTTGCGTTAAACTCCGGACCCAGCCCGGTGCTAAGATCATGCCGCCGTTCAAACTGCGCCTGATCGAGCGCGAAGGTGTCGCCGGGCGGCTCTTTGATTCCATTGCTGACGCTCTGCGAACCCGCATTTACTGTCAGCTCTCCTGTGGGACTGATCGTCTGCTGCACCGTAGGAGTAGTAAAGCCGGCGGGGGCTTCGGTTACCGATTGCTGCGCGACCACAGCGACTACGGTTCCGATGAAAAAGAAGAGAACAATATATCTCACGGCTGTAATCTCCTTGAACCTGCTGTTTCTCGTTCGACCCAGCGGTAAGTACCCGTCAGGTCAGCTCTTTTCGTCGATCTCGGGCGTGATCGATTTCTCTGTCAGCTTGATACCATCCTTGAAGCTACGAATGCCCTGAGCCAATCCTTTCCCTAATTCAGGAAGTTTCTTGGGTCCGAATACGAACAAGGCCACAAGGAAAATGAGCAGCAAATGGCTCGGTCTAAGAAGCCCTTCGATCATAAGTTTTGGTCCTTTGCCTTAGGCGCTGCCCGAGGCATTTTGCTCTACCACGATTGTTCCCGTCATGGTGGGGTGAATCTTGCAGAAGTAGGGATAGGAGCCCGGCTCCTGGAACTTAAACGAGAACGCCTGGTCCGTGTCCAGTACGGGGGAAGCGAACTTCTTTTCTGTGCTCGTGGCGGTGTGTGGGATATCATCCCGGTTGGTCCAGGTAACAACCGCTCCCGCTTTTACGGTCATGGATTTGGGGATGAAGGAGAAGTTATCGATTTTGACTTCGGTAGTGTTGACCGTCTTTTCGAGCCGCGCCTGCGACCCAGGGGTCATGGCGAGAGCGGAATCGACGACCGCGAGGCTGTGGCTGCCGGCGATGTAGTTGACGTGCGTGATTCCGAGCACATCGCGCAACTGATCGGCGGGTACTTTCATCGGACCGGGGGAAGGCGCCGTGCCGGGTTTGGGTTGGGGAAATGCCGTAGACATGGCGGTGTGATAAAAAACGTTGCCTTCTATCTTCTGCATGGTCTGGTGAATGTGTCCGTTCAACACGGTCACCGAGCCAAACGACTTCATATACGACAAAGCTGTCATTCCATCGTCGGTGCCCCACCCCCACTGGGGATAGACAGTCCACAGCGGGATGTGCGCAAAAACCACGATGGGAGTGCTGTTAGAGCGTCCGGCAAGATCCTTTTGGAGCCAAGCGAGTTGTTCTGCCCCCAGCGTTCCAAGCCCGCCCGCTTTCAGGTCGACTACGTTCACAAGGCCGATGAAATGTACTCCTTTGTGATCAAAGCTGAACCAACCTGCTCCCTTGGTGTTTTTGCCATAACGTTCGAGATACTGCTGGCCGTTGTCGGACAGCATGTCGTGTTCGCCGGGCACGAAGAAGGCTTGGCCGGATTTGGCCGATTTCAACACTTGGTCCAGCGTGTCGAATTCGGTCGGTTTTGAGAGATGGCTCAAGTCGCCTGTATGGATCAGAAAGTCCGGCGTATGCTCAAGCGCGTTGATCTTGTTGATCGCCTCCTGCAAGGTCGCAGTGACGTCAGTGTTCGCTGGTTTGCTAAAGCCGATGTGGCTATCGCTGATCTGAACGAAGCTGAAACCAGCGCCTGCGCTTCCACCCATCTGGTGGCCAGACGTTTGACCGAAAGCTTTTGAAGCGAGGACGCCTCCGCTTACGGTCCAAATCATCCCCGTGCCGGCCCAGGCCATGCACTGTAAAAATCCGCGACGGTCTACTCCGTCTTTGTTTGAATTCTCTTTGATTCGACGAGACAATTTATTTCCCCTTTAACCGCACCATCAAACTTGTCTTTTCACTCAGCAGTACCGATGCGTTCAGTGGAATATTCCCGCCTCGGATAATTTTGGCAACGAAAGTTATTCGGCATCATTGACCCTTAGCGGCCTGACCGTCGCCCGCACGAACCACGCGGTGACTGGCTTTCAATTTTCGGCGCTCGACGCGTGCCCACCCGTACAGCAGGTCCGTATCGGCAGCCGACAACTTCGCATCGCGATGAATCAACGTATACTGGGGCAGCGGCATCTCATGGTTTCCAACCAAGGATGCGATGTCGGCCAGAAGCTTCTCTTGCTGAGTGAAGTTATACTGGTTCCACTCCGACAAGTTCATTTCATCGCGTCCCCTGCGCACATCTCTTTCCACCATCCAGGACATAGGGGCCACATAGCTGTACCAAGGCCACACCGTTCGATTCGAGTGGCAATCCATACAGGAACGATTCAGCACGGTAGCGATTTCCGGCGGCACGTTGAGACCGCCGGCTGAGACTGCCTGCCGTTCCGACTGCTTTACGGAGCCGAATGGATGAATCGCCAGCGAACATATCGCGAGTAAACTCACGAAACCTCCGGCGCACAACCAACTTAAGCCGCGCACAACGGGTACCTACCGTCCTGTGCGCTCCACGCGTACTTAACAAAAACCGCTTTCACATCCAGAATACCGCGTCCGGCGCAGTTTTATTCCGGCCTTTTGCGGCAGGCCGAAATCCTGAGAGCCTGGCTGCGCATCACTCTTGTGGGGGCCGTGCAATAGAGGATGGCGGAAGAAATTTGGAATAAGCGGAGCGAGAAAGAAGTACATAAGGGCAGAGATGAACTGTTTGAAACGACCGTCCTGCCATACCTCAACTCCGCTTACAACCTTGCCCGCTGGCTTACGAAGAATGAGCATGACGCTGAGGACGTGATCCAAGAGTCCTCTCTGAGGGCGTGGCGATCCTTTGAAACATTCCTGCCTGGTCGCGACGGTCGAGCCTGGTTTTTGACCATTGTTCGAAATACCTGCTGTACTTGGCTGCGGCAAAACCGTTCCCCGGGCGGCAGCATGCAAGTGGAGGACGACTTTGAAGCCGTGGGTACATGGCTCGACCCCGAGGCAGTGTTAATCAAGAATATGAATTCGCAATTGATTCGTGAGGCGCTGGAACAGTTGCCGTTGGAGTACCGGGAAATTTTGATCCTGCGAGAATTGGAAGAACTGTCTTACAAGGAAATCGCGAAGATTATCGACATCCCGTTGGGAACCGTCATGTCGCGGCTGTCGCGAGCACGACGAGAACTTTACAGTCAGATGAGCGGAATAACTGGGGAGATGAACGCATGAGCTGCCAGGAGATCCGAGAACTACTGGATGGTTACGTCGATAGTGAACTGGATGTGGTGACTACTTTGCAGTTGGATCGTCACCTGATGGAATGCGCTAGCTGCCGTGCGCTCTGCCATCGCTATGAACAGTTCACTCGAGAGGTGCAGGCTCGCGTTCCCCGCTTTGATGCTCCCGCAGGACTCGAAGTGAAAATCCGCGCGCAGCTCGGCCTGGGCAAAGGCAGTGCCACCAAAGCTGTCGGCAGGGCGTTTGCAGATTGGCGTCGTTGGGCGGTCGCGGCCAGCCTGATAGGTGTGCTTGTCTTGACCGGGACGCTCCTGATGTTACTCAAGCGCCCTGACGGCTCGGAAATCTTGGCTGAACAGGTGGTTTCGAGCCACGTCCGTTCTCTGATGGCGAATCACCTGAGTGACGTAGTTTCAACAGATCAACACACCGTGAAACCCTGGTTCAGTGGAAAACTCGACTTTTCACCGACGGTCAAGAACCTTGCTACTGAAGGGTTCCCGCTGACCGGCGGACGGCTGGACTACTTGGATGATCGCTCTGTAGCGGCACTCGTGTATAAGCGCCGCCAACATACTATTAATCTGTTTATTTGGCCGTCGGAAATTTCCGGTTCCAGTCCGCAAACACTTAGCATCAAAGGTTTCAATATTGTGCACTGGACGCAAGCGCACATGACTTATTGGGCGATATCGGATCTGAATGGTACTGAACTAGGCGAGTTCGCACGGGATCTGGAAGCTAGTGCGTCATGAGAGGCGGAGTCGGCGTAAGAGGTCTTGGAAGCGCGGATCGGAACGCAGCACATCGAAAGCCGGCCGTACAAGGATCGAGGGATTGAATCGCTCTTCGTAGGCTTTTTCGAGCCACACGAATGCCTGATCTTTTTCGTTGAGACCGGCATAGACCAGCGCAATATCAGCGGCATAGGACGGTTTGTCCTTCGATCCATTCTTCAGGTCATCCAAGATCTTGAAGGCTTGGGTTCGTCTGCCGGAACTGGCATAAGCATAGCCTAATTGGGACGTGCACATTGGATTTCCTCTCGAAAGCTCCGTAGCCTGTTGAAGCTCCCGAATGGCCTCATCGTAGTTGCGCACCTGCACTAGCGCCTGGCCCAACTGGTAATGCGCTATTGCAAAGCTTGGATCCATTTCTATAGCCTTTCGGCTTTGCTGTATGGATTCCGCATACCGATGCGCGACAGTGAGTGCATCCGCTAGATCAGCACTTATGATCAGCGAAAGCGGGTCCAGAGCTTCCGCCTTTTTCAATTCGCTGATGCCTTCGTTATTCTGGCCTCCGTTGATAAGACTCCACCCGTACCACTGGTGCGCGCTCGCGTAGCTGGGGCTCAGCTCGATTGCCCGCGACAATTCTGCCTCGGCGCCCCGCCAGTTCCAGTCGAAGAGCTTGAGGCAAAGCCCCAGCGAGGCGTGAGCTTCTCCCAGGCTGTCGTCTAACTTCACAGCTCTGGTCGCCGCAGCCTTTGCCTTTGGAAACGCTTCATTGCGATTGAGAGCGCCATACTCCCAAGATGCGAGCAATGTGTAAGAGTCAGCCAAGCCGCTGTATGCGGGGGCATAGTTCGGGTCCTTTGCGATGGCCTCGTCAAAGTAGGCAATCGCTCCTCTTAGACCCTGCTCGGTTCGCTTGTTCCAGAAGTATCTCCCTTTCAGATAAGCATCATGGGCGCCGGGATTTACAACCTTCGGTTTTTGCAGTAGAGCTCGCTCTTGAGCGCTAATCTTGAGGCGGATGCGATCGGCTATGGCACGAGCTACCTTATCCTGGAGTTGCAGCGTATCGCTTAAATCGCCTTCGTAACTTTGACTCCATATATGCTCGTCGGCGGTAGCCCGAATTAATTGTGCAGTGATGCGAACGTGTTCTCCGGAACGAAGAACAGTTCCTTCCACTACGGCGTCGACTTTCAACTCACGCCCAATTTGGGGTAACGGCTTACGGGCATGCTTGTACAGCATGACCGAAGTGCGGGAGATTACTTTCAATCCGTTAATAGTTGCCAAGGCAGTGATTAGCTCGTCAGTCATACCGTCTGCGAAATATTCCTGTGAAACATCACTAGAGAGGTTTTCCAAGGGAAGTACCGCTAGCGATCGAATATTGGAGGACGGCCCCGTTGAGTGCAGGTTCCAGGCCACAAACACAGCCAAAAGCAAGGCGAGACAGGCACCGGCAATTTTCCAATTAAGATAGGTTGGCTGGCTCCAAGGTGCTGCCGCCTTCTCAGCGGGCTGCTGATTGTTACCGTTCCCTCCGGACGCATCTCGGACTGCTGGTTCGACGGCCTTAGCAGGTTCGTCCATCTCTGTCAGGAGCGGAATGAAGCGATAACCGCGGCGGGCGACGGTCTCAATGTAGCGGGGATTCAGAGCCGAATCGGCCAATGCCTCACGAATCTTGTTGACCGCCTTATTTAGTCCGTGATCAAAGTCGCCAAACGTGTCCGCCGGCCAGAGCTTCCCTTTCAGCTCCTCGCGGGTAACTACGTTCCCACGGCGCTCCATCAACATCTCTAAGACTCGAAGCGGCTGTGCCTGAAGCCTGATGCGCACGCCGTGTTTTCGCAGTTCGCCCGTTCGGAAATCCACCTCGTACGCTTCAAAGACCACACGCCCGAGCGGGTGATTCACTTCTTGCATGCAACTGGAGAATGTACTGATGCGAGTCTATCACCTTTGCCCAAAGCCGAAAATCAGCTGGGGGAGATGTCTGATAACTGGCCTCCCGACTACGACTTGCGCAGGGAGGGGAGCCTTCAGAACTGAGGAGCGGCGATCCATTGCGGTGCTGGTGTAACGAGCTGAAACTAGAGACACGCGAGAGCGGCAGCCGCATTGTCAACACCGAGTTATTCTCGAGATTTTGAGCAGGATGCCCTACCACACCTGAACAATGCGTACAACCTTGCGCGATGGTTAACCGGCAATGATCAAGACGCGGAAGACATCGTGCAGGAGGCTTATTTGCGTGCTTTCAAGTTCTATCGTAGTTTTCGAGGCGGCGATGTGCGCCCCTGGCTGCTCACGATCGTGCGGAACGTATACTACAATTCGTTGCAGCAAAATCCTACGGGACGGACGGTTGAGTTCGAGGAGGATGCGGTCAGCGTCGACCCGTGCTTCGCCAACCCGGAAGAAATCCTGATTCAGAACAGCAGCGGGGCATTGCTCCGCAGAGCTATTGAGATGCTCCCTACGCGCTCTCGGGAAATGCTCATACTTCGCGAACTGGATGGAATGTCCTACAAACAGATTTCGAATGTGGTGGGCGTGCCGACGGGCACTGTGATGTCGAGACTATCGCGTGCTCGTGCCAGCCTTCGCCACGTGTTAACGGATCTGATGAGCGGCGGGCCCCAGACAACGGCAAAGGAGTAAGATCCCGTCGATTTTCCCGGATTGAAGATCCGCGCTAGAACGCGTTCGGCTGGCTCCTGCGCCCTACATCAGAAATCGGTAACCGACGCCATGTACTGTCACAAAGTGGCGTGGCATACTCGGATCTGGTTCGCATTTGGAACGCAACTTGCTAATATGCGCATCAAGCGTGCGAGTATTTGTGTCTTCGGCGTAACTCCACACCGAACTCAGGATGGTCTGACGCGTAAGCGCAAGATCTACATTGCCCAGAAAGAACAACAATAGCTTATACTCACAGGGAGTCATCTTAACTTCTTGTCCGCGACAGGTGACCGTTCGGCGCTGCCGGTCCACTTCAACGTCTCCAAAGCGAGTTACAACATTTATATTAGCTCTACGGCGGCGTAGGAGCGCGCGGACCCGCGCGGTGAGTTCGCGTGGTGCGAACGGCTTGACGATATAATCGTCGGCACCCGCCTCTAGCGCCAGAACCTTATCGATTTCTTCGCTGCTCTCGCCTAACACGATCATAGGTGCGTTGCTCTTGCACATTTGTATCTGAGCGCAGATCTCAACAAATGCTATACCGGCAAGCGGGAGGTCGATTATCAGAACGTCGGGCTCCAGCGTGCAGATATTCTGGAGGGCCGCGTCCCGGTCGTTGGCCAAAATCGGAAGGAAGCACTCGCGTTGCAGAACCATGCCTAGAAAACTGCTAGTTGTCTCGATTTCACTGAGCACCAGAACCTTGTCCATAATCTTTCAAGCTCCCAGGCGATTTTCGCTCCGAATGGAAGGCGGAACAATTCCCGGCAGATCCTTTCTTCTAATGCGAAAGGTCTCCCGGTATGTCGGTCTAAACAGGACTGTTACGAAAGGATTCCCGCTAATCCCGCGCCGCGAGTGGCGCGCGAGAGAGGCTAACTGCGTAACGGGCCCGATGCTGCCTATGACGCCTCGCGGCCAGGAGGATTATGCCAGCCCCTAGGAGTAACAGCGATTCGGGCGCGGGGATGGATGTTGACCTAGCAAAGGTCACGTTGTCGATGGCAAAATTCCAGGCGTCAGTATCGAATGACGTGATATCCACTTCAGTCAACCCATTGCCGGTTAGAGAGAAGGTGGCGGCCCCGGAAGCGCCCATCGACGCTAACGACCTCGTGACCGAATCGCCTAAATTGTCCGAGACAGTGTAGCTTCCCGCACCGTCCGCATTGGCAACAAAGACGCTGAAGTCGCTTACGGGCGAGGCGAACGTAATCACCAAAGGATTGGTTTCGCCCGATCCAAACAGCCCCTCGCTCGCGTAGACGCCGGTCTGATTCGCATTGAGCCCCACCTCTCCATCGCGCAACTCGCCGCCAGTAAAGCTGGCGATGCCGATGGTGAGTGGCGAATCGGGGATACCGGTCAGATTACCGCCTGTATTAGCCGCCTGCGCCTCGAAGTTGATTACCGTGGCGCAGACCGAAAGGCGGCCGCAAAACATAAGAAGATATGCGCACAACTCTTCATGAGAAAACGCTTCATAAGATTCTCCTCAACAGCCTTGACATCTGGTGTGAAAGTGAAAGGCTACAATCGCCGCTTGTGTACCTAGGTATGACGGATCCGATGCGGTGCTGGCAGCCTTGGGAACCCAGTTCAAGTTGTCCGTATCGGGGTGACTGAGCGACTGATCCGCTCGAAGCGCCGTGACGGAACGCCAAAAAGTATATGTGTACTTGGCCTCGTAGAATGCATTCACTCCCTCGCGCAAAGTCCCCGGGCCCCCCGGTGCAGAAGACGATTTGTAAACAGCGGTGGCTCTCTGGGCGATTCCGTTCCAATATTTCTGAATTCCTTCGCTCCAGAACTGCCCGGCAATGGCTTCCTCACGCGGGGCTGTAGCTCGGGCATCCGGTGTACGCAGAAGCGCCAGAGGGTTTCGGTTCCACTCGACAACCCGGTTTGCCCGCTGAGCACTGGCGTTCGGAAGCTCAACGGCCACTTGCGCGCGTGTGCTGGCGCAGGCAAGCGCCATGGTAATCACAAGCTTGGTCATGCTTTGTTCCACTCTTCGATCGATATACTCCGCGACTGGGAAAAATATTCCAGATGGAACTCGTATTTGCTGATTCACCTTGCATGAGGGGATGCCTGCGAAAGACGTGTAAAGAATTTGTATTCTCGGCAGAACGGTTGAACCTTTGAACGACGTGTCGCATCCTCCTTTACTGAATACGCAATGAACCCTGTGACGGCGGGGGTTAACGAGAGCCCGGATCGTTCACGTTGATCGCTTCCCGATGAGCAGTTCGCGGTTCAAGGAGAAAAAAGTGCCCGAGGTAAATGTGAGCGAATTTCGAAGATTACTGGAAGCCAAGTACAACGAGCTTTCATCTACTGCTTCCAACAGAGATGAAATTGTTATCGAATCGGCAGCAGACGAAATTGATAGGCTGCAGCAACAGTTGAGTAGGGACATTGCGGTTCGCAATCTGGATCGCACATCCACACTGCTGAAGAGCGTCATAGCAGCGCTGGATCGCGTTGAGGATGAGATCTACGGAGTGTGCTTACGTTGTGAAGAGCCGATTCCTGAAAAGCGCCTCAAGGCTATTCCTTGGGCCTCGCACTGTGTCAGCTGTCAGGAAGCGATAGATCGTGCCTGCGAAGAGGGGGAGAACGACGGCGAAACGATTGCCTTTGCAGCATGAAGATTGCGACGCCTAGCGCGACAACGCCATGTTTTTCGGCGCGAAGGTGATTTGTAGCCCGAAGGAAACGTCTTGCTTCGGGCCGCCTAGAATGGGAATGAAGTATCGCTCAAATTGTACGAAGGGGCTTGCAGCGAGGTCGGGTCGCAGCTGCCACTGGCCGCTGACGGAAACGTCACTCTGTGTCCCGCCACCGGGGACGAAATTGCTGCCGGTCTTGGTCTGCCGGAAGGAAAGCACGAGCTTATTTTGAGCCGACCACCAGTACGTGGATGAAGCTTCGTACGCCCGTGCGTCGCGACCGACCCAACTCCCTAGCAGGAAACCATTGTTCGTATAAGCATCGCGATATTGATTATTCCAGTAGAAGAAGGCGCCGCCTTCGTCCCCGCGATATAGCCACGTTGAATAGGTCTCGAATCGTAGATCCATTCGGCGCAATCCGGGCAGTTTAGTGAAATAGATACCAGGAGCCCAAGCCGAACGGCGCGGGCTGTCCAAAGGATTTGGTTCGTCATCGGCCAGCGAATCGGAGTAAATGGTGACGAAACGCCTCACGCCGGGTACCCGCCAAAGAAAATCGAATCCGCTGCGCCGGTCGCCTGGATCGTTCGCGGCGCCAAAGGCAGTGCTCCCTGTGCTTGACGTACTGAAAAAGCTTCGCAAAATGCTTGCTGTGGTTAATGGATGCCCGACTCCGCCAAAGATGGCGCTGCGTGTAAAACCGACTTCCAAATTCTCCGTTAGCTGAAAAGTAACTTTCTCGGCATTGATGAACGGCCGGGGAGGGTATAAGTGCCCTGATAATTTTCCGACGAGCATTTGTGTTCGGATATGACCTAGAAAACGAAAAGGCCCCGGCAAAACAAACGGCGTTTGCTGGGCAATGCGAAGGGAATAAAATGGCTCGGCGTTGTTACTGAAGGCAAAGGCGCTGTCTTGTCCAGGGCCCCACCACAAGCTCTGCTTGCCGAAAGTGAAGTCGAAATCGCCGAAATGCGCACCTACATACATCTCTAACGGATCGAACCTGCTTGTAGACGCTACTCTTGCGGCTGGTTGAACCGGAACGCCGTCTACCGCGCCCAAGTAATTTTGGACACTCTGACTGTAGGGAGGCCCGCCGCCCGCCTCCTGATACTCGCCCCGAAAGTAACCAGAAAAGCGGCCTATGGTGCCGAAAGCCGAGAAGCCGGCCACAGCGTTTGTACCGGTCTCATAGGGCCGTCCATAGTCGTCAACAATTGTCTGGCCAAAGTGGTAGCTGTTCTGCAAGGGTGGCCCTGATATCTGGAGAAGCTGAGTATAGATAGACTCGATTCGGGCTTGAGGGCGTCCGTCATTTTCATCGGCGAATTCACGCTCTAACGTGGCGATCATTTTTTGTGCGTCCTCGTTCACTCCTGCGTTCGAGACCTTGGTGCTATGCCGGGAAGCGATGTCCTCGGCTTCTTTCACAAGCATCAAGCACTCCGAGCGAGTCCAAGGTGCGGCAAGACCCTCCTCATCCGGCACATAACCCATGGCCGCCAGCTTCTTTAGAGCCGGATAAACCCAGCTATCAAGTTGAACGTAAACCGGTCCGCTTTTGGTCGTTCCCTGCTCAGGCTCAGACGCGAAAAGCGGGCCCGCGCACAAAAGAGCCAACGCGATTCCGAGTGCCGGCCAAACCAGATAGCGGCAATGCACTCTCTCACTGGAATCGTTGACAACGTTGTGGACACGCCGCATATTCAGTCAAGCACGAAGCCTCAGAACCACTAGTATGAAACCTCAGTCCGACTCCCGGTGACGCCGAATTGTAAATAAGCTGCAAAGACGGCGAAGTTACTGCATTTTTACAATCCTTCGACAGCTAACGTCTTCTAAACGCTTAGCATTGAAGACGAGTAGGCGCAACTACACCCATGAAAGAGACAACGGCAACGCAAGAAAAAGAAAAGAAAAGCCGACGCGCCATCATAATGGGAGCGCTGTACGGAATTCCTCTTTTCATTGGCGGAACGTTAACAGCGTCGGTGGGCAATTACCTCTTCGGCAAACGATCGACCCAGAAAAGTAGTTGGGCAGATGCCGGAGACGTCTCGGATCTCCCCCGTGGCGAACCATGCCAGCTCCGGTTCGAACGAGCAGTACTGGACGGCTGGAAGATTCAGAACGAGCAATCCTCCGCATGGATCATTCTTGACGAGCAGCAGCGGGTCACTGCCTTCTCACCAAGTTGCACCCACCTTGGATGTGCTTACCGATGGCAAGCGGAAAAGAAACTGTTCACTTGCCCGTGTCACGGCTCGGCATTCAACATTCAGGGCGACGTAGTTACGGGGCCGGCAAGCCGCCGTCTGGACCGCTATTCGACAAAGCTAGAGAACAACAGGTTATGGTTGGGCCCGTTAGAGAATTCAGAAGGCGCATAGTTCCATGCGCGGTCTCATCTCACAGTTCGCGGCCTGGGTTGATGATCGGACGGGTCTGCAGGCAGCTGTCTCCAACTTTTTATTAGAAGACATTCCCGCCTCAGCTGGGTGGCCGCAGGTTTTCGGCAGCGTCGCTTTGTTTCTTTTTCTAATTCAAAGCCTGACCGGTATTCTACTTGCGCTGAATTACGCGCCAACGGCCGGAGAGGCATACAGCAGCGTCACATACATCGTCCGGCAAGTTGCCGGGGGACGCATGATTCATGGACTCCATCATTGGGGCGCCAGCCTGATGATTATTGTCGTGTCGCTGCATATGGCGCAAGTCTTCATATTCGGTGCTTTCAGGAGACCTCGCGAAGCAACATGGATCGCTGGGGTGGTTTTGCTTCTCCTGACACTCGCTTTCGGATTAACCGGTTATCTTCTGCCTTGGGACAACAAAGCCTACTGGAGCACGACGGTCACAATCAGGATCGCGGCAGGCGCTCCCGTTGTCGGCCATCTTCTTACCCGATTATGGGCGCAGCAGATGGAGTGGGTTCACTAACCTTTTCGAGATTCTACGCGCTGCACACGCTGGTCCTACCTGCGGCGACGGTGGCGCTGATAAGCCTCCACGTATATCTGGTGCGGCGCCATGGTATTACGCCAGATTGCTCGGGAGCGGAGAAAAAACAAAAGTTTTACCCGAAGCAGTTGTTCCGCGATTCATGCGCAGTGTTCGTTGCATTCTTGTGCCTGTTTCTAGCCGCTTCTTTCTTGGATGTTCCGCTGGAACGCATGGCGGACCCTACGGACACTCAATACGTACCCAGACCTGAATGGTATTTCCTGTTCTTGTTCCAGTTACTAAAGGTATTTCCCGGACGCCTGGAGTTGATTGGAACTGTGGTGCTGCCTTCGTTGACGATTTTGGTTCTTATTCTGCTTCCGTTCCTGCATAGAGCACATGTAACCATCCTGAAAGGAAAGCTTCAATCTGCATCCGTAGCCGGTCTTGCGCTCTCGATCTGGTTGGGGCTGACAAGCGCCGCGGGATGGACGGCTCCGCATCCGAAGGGAGCTGCTAATGTCTCGGCCCAAGCGATGGAATGGGCTCGAGTTTCGCCAGAGGTGATCGCCGGCTCAGGCTATTTCCGCTCTCTTCATTGCGATTCCTGCCATAACTTGATCGTTGGAACGCCTAAGCCTGGACCCACTTTGGGATTAACAGGAATTCAGCATCCAAGAGATTGGATGCTTCAACACTTCAATGACCCATCCCAAGCTCGCCTAAATGAACATGAATCATCGTCTCTCTCTATGCCTCAACGAAACGCACTCTTGATATTCGTCGCCAGTGTAAAGCCGGAATCGCTCCAAACTCTCTCTGCGATTTCTCCTGAATTTACTAATGGCGCACAAATCTTCGTCAGCAGCGCATGCGCAAGTTGTCACAAGGTGAACGGCGTAGGTGGAGAAATTGGCCCATCTCTTAACGGTCTGGCCAATCGTAGAAACGAGGATTGGATTCGAGCGCACTTCGCAGCTCCGCGCAAGTTGTCGCCAGGGTCTATTATGCCGCCGTATCACTTTGCCGGGAAAGACGAGCGGGATCTTATCGGGTATCTTGAATCGCTTTCCCAATGACAGAGGGTCTATCCGTGAAGCGAAGTCTACGACATTGTAAAACGCTTGTAAAAGGCTCGATTCCGCAAGCCATGCGACTAGGAACCTCTGTTCTCCAGGTCGACAATGATCTGCATACGGTGACACGCTACGCGCAGCAAGCAAAGGCCGTCATGGCGATTTTCCTGTCGCTAAGCCTCTCGGCAAATGTTCTGGCGCAGTCGCCCTTACTTACGCCGTTTGACCAGACCACGCCTAGACAACCCGGTGGTTCACAGTTCGGCGAACAGCCAGGCCAGTACCGGGCCTGTACACCTGCCGATTACGGCGATCCGACAGCCGACTGCGTCCCGTCCACCGGACAACAATCCGGGTATTCGCAATACAACAACGACTTTAGTGAGTTCGATAATTACCCCGGCCTCTCTCAAGGATCGCGCCTGCCGGCAAGCGACCTTTCGCCGGAGCGGGCGGCGGGCGGAATGCGTAACAACTCGCCCGCGAATCAGCCCATTTACACCCCAAAGGAGCCCCCCACGGAGTTCCAGCGCTACGTAGCGGAATCTATCGGCCAGATGCTTCCCATCTTCGGCGCTGCTCTTTTCGAACACGTTCCTGCGACGTTCGCGCCGCTTGACCGTGCTCCGGTAGGCATTGAATACGCGATCGCGCCCGGCGATGCACTGCAGATAACAGCTTGGGGTCAACTCAACTTTTCCCGGCAATTGACCGTGGCACGAACTGGCCAAATCATGCTGCCCGATGCCGGACCAATTTCGGTGGAAGGGCTGAACTATTCCCAGGCCGCGTCGGCTATCAAATCCGGGTTATCGCACTTCTACAAAAGTTTCGATGTAAGTGTCACTCTTTCCCGGCTTCATTCCATTCAAATCTTCGTGGTGGGGGAAGCGCGCCGGCCTGGCAGCTATACCGTGAGCTCATTCAGCACTCTGGTGAATGCCATCTTCGCTTCGGGCGGGCCATCCTCGCGCGGTTCGATGCGAAACATTCAGTTGAAACGTGGCGATCAGACAGTCAGACACTTCGATCTTTATCAACTGCTTGTAAATGGCGACAAATCGCAGGACGCGCAATTGGTTCCAGGGGACGTCATTTTCATTCCTCCGGCGGGACCTCGCGTCGCGATCGCCGGAAGCGTGGGTCATCGTGCGATTTACGAAATCAAGTTGGGCACCACCTTGGAGGACGCGCTACAGATGGCGGATGGTCTCTCACCTCTGGCTTTCACGAAGAAGGCGCTGGTGGAACGCATCAGCGACGGGTCAGCTCTCCAGGTGCTGCATGTCTCGATGAATGCGGAAGGACTTAGGACCGAGTTACGCAACGGAGATGTGGTCCGGCTGCTCCCGGTGGTGCCGCGTTTTCAGAATGCGGTCACGTTGCGCGGAAATGTCGCTGACCCTGGCAGGTTTCCGTGGCGGCAAGGCATGCGATTAAGCGACCTGATTCCCGACAGAGAATCGCTTCTGACTCGCGATTACTGGAAGGCGCACAACGCGTTAGGAAGCGCGGAGGAGCCGATTGACGGAGATGATTCGCAAACTCCGGACCAGACTTCGTCGCCGAATGGGAATGGCGGAACTCGGCCCGTGCCAGATGCGCCACCAGCCGGCGTTGCCAGGAGCAGCACGCTACAGGTTGGTTTTCAGGAGCAAAAGATAAATACGCAGGGCGATGCTTCCCTCGGCGCCGCGACGGGATCTAACAATTTGCTTCCTTTGCGAACTTTCAACCCGCGTTACACGGTTCAACCTGCGGTCCCTGAAATCAATTGGCAATATGCCGTGATCGAAAGGACGGACCAGGATACCTTGACCACCCGCGCCATCGTTTTCAATCTCGGCAAACTCGTCCTTTCTCATGACAAAACGCAAGATCTCGAGCTTCTCCCGGGCGATGTCGTGACTATCTTCTCTAAAGCAGACTTCTCCGTCCCACGCTCTCAGCAGCCCACACAGGTGAGAATCGAGGGCGAGATCCCGATGGCTGGGCTTTATACAGTCAGCCCAGGCGAAACGCTACGGCACGTGCTGCAACGCGCAGGTGGAGTTACTTCGAATGCATACATATATGGAACTCAACTTACTCGCGAATCGACACGCCGCGAACAGCAAAAGAGATACGACGAGTTCCTAGATCAATTGGAGCGCGAAATCAATGAGTCCGCTTCGAATCTATCCAGCCGGGTCACCTCACCTCAAGCAGCGGCAACGGCTCAGACTTCGATCGCCAGCCAGCGAGATCTGATTGCAACCCTCAAGAAAGTCCCCATGAATGGCCGCATTGTGCTGAATATGTCTCCGGATGATCACGGGATTGATGCCTTTCCGGACCTGCCGCTCGAAAACGGCGATCGACTATACGTTCCAAGCCGGCCCTCCACGGTCAACGTAATTGGAACTGTATACGAACAGGCCTCATTTATATATGAGGAGGATTACCGTACTGGTGACTACCTCAAGAAAGCAGGCGGCCCCACCCGCTCCGCGGACCGCAGCCACATGTTTGTGGTTCGGGCCGACGGGTCCGTCATTAGCCGTCGCGTGGGCACTGTGCTGTTCTCCAAGAATTTCGAGTCACTCCAGATGTATCCAGGCGACACACTGGTCGTGCCCACGTATATCAACCGGTCCACTTTCGTACGGAACCTGCTCGACTGGTCGCAGATCTTAAGCAATTTTGGCCTTGGCGCCGCTGCCATCAATGTCCTCCGCTAAGGAAACAAGTGGCCACTAACTTTCAATCACTCTGATCATGTCTTCTCGCCGGCTGTTGGTAGAGAACATCATGTCACTTGCCGTGCTGCAAGGGCTTAATTATGCAGCTCCGTTGATTACACTTCCTTATCTTGTTCGAGTGCTTCAGCCCTCCCACTTCGGACTCTTATCTTTTGCTCAAGGAATAGTTCTTTATTTCGATTTCTTCACTGATTTCGGATTCAACTTCAGCCAGACCAGGGCCATTGCCGCATGCAGGCGCGTGCCTGAATCCGTCTCAAGGATTTTTTGGTCAACGATGTATGCCAAAGCATTGTTGATGTGTATCAGCGGGGTTGCGCTTACGTTGCTGGTCTCTTTCACGCCGAAATTGCGGGAAACGCCCAGCCTTTACGCTGTGAACTTTCTTTATGTGATTGGCACAACGTTGTTTCCAATCTGGCTGTTTCAGGGTTTAGAACGGATTAAGTTGGCAGCCACCCTCTTCGGCGTGGCACGTCTATTGACCGTCCCAGCGCTCTTTATGTTTGTCAGGCATCCACAAGACTACGTCATCGCCGGTGCCATCCAGGCCAGCGTGGAAGTGACTGCGAGTCTTCTTGCATGGCCGCTCATACTGAGACGCATAGGACTCACTTGGCAACCGCCTTCGGTGCTCGAGGTCACAGATACGTTGAAACGTGCGTGGCCACTTTTCCTCTCGGTCTCTGCGCTTCAAATATCCGCTTCAAGTACCATAGTCATCCTTGGGTTTGTGGCAGGCAAGATTGAGGTCGGCTATTTCAGCGCGGCTGACAAACTGATCAAAGCATCGATCGCAGCGCTGAATCCGCTTGGTCAAGCCCTCTATCCCCATATCACGGCGGCGAAATTGCAATCATCAGCATCGGCGTTCCACCTGATTCGAAAGACCCTGTTCGCGGTGGGCATCCTGTCCACATCGGTATCTATAGTGACGGCCGTTTGGGCCCGCCCGGTGTGCCACCTCATCCTGGGTAGGTCGTTCGAGCATTCGATTACCGTGCTTCAATGTCTCTCGCCGCTGCCGCTGCTGTTTGGCTTAGCCAGTGTCTTTGGTACGCAAACGATGCTCGTCTTCGAGATGGATGCGCTTTTTTCGAAGATCATGTTGCTCAGCGCCGTGGTCGCGCTTCCAGTAATCGTCATCCTCAGTTTGTGGTTCGGAGCGGTAGGCGCTGCCGCAGCTTCCGTCACGTCGTCCGGTTTCATGGTGGCGGCGATGTTGTTTGCTCTTCATGCCAAAGGAGTGCACATCTGGCAACGTCCCAAACCGCAATCACCAGCGTTCGCAGATGCCTCCTGCCGGTAAAGAAATGACAAGAACCATAGTCCCAGCTGTTGGATCGTCCAGCTCTGGTGAACTCACACCAGGCACACGTCCGTGTTGGCCGATTGTATGGTTATGGGTACTGTCCATTGCTCAATATAGCTATCGCTATATTTTGCAAGTCAACGATCCAGCGACATCCCCTCTGTATGCTTCTACGCCTCGTCCGCTAAGCGCCATCAAGTACGGAATTTTCTTTTTGTTCGGCGTATACGCGCTGGTTTGTCTTTCGCGGCAACACGTGTTGCTTAATCGCACTTACAGACGCTTACTGTTTATTCTGGGTTGCGCCCTTGCGACCTTGAGCGTCGTGGCCTTTATCAGGCTTACGCTTTCGCCTGGCGACCTGGACCAGACCGCCCTGTGCGCACTGGAGCTCGTTCCGTGGATGGCGAGCCTCGTCTTCATCCCTTTCGTCTTCGCCCCGGAGCATAGTCTTACTCAGACGTTGATGAGTTTCGAGCGGATTATCTTCTGGATCGTCCTCCCTTTTTGGCTCACAACACTGCTGCTGGCGGCCTTTGGCGTTAGGTACCCTGCACTCAGCTACCAGGGCTTCCTCCTTAGGCTCGGAGGCATTTTGGATGACCCGAACGGCTATGCCTGTCTATGCTTGTTCCTTCTCATAGTGGCCGCGACAGCCCGAGCCCGCTATTGGAAAGTCAAGGTAGTCATGTACGCCGTCATGGTACTCGCTACTCTATCGTTAACGGGCTACGTGACCGCCATCGTTATTTGTCTCGGCGTGCTCTTGTCCCATATTGTTAAGCCCAGACCTCGTTCGCCATCAAATCTTGCGCGACAACTCGCTAACTATGTGACGGTCGTTGTTCTTGTGGTCCTAGGAATCGCGATATTCCAAACGAATGAGGCCCTTTCAGCTATTACCTCCTTATACACGGCAAAGAGTAACAGTGCAGCCATTCATGTATCGAACCTTCTTCCGGAGGAGGACATGTGGGATGTCTCTTCTCCGGTCACGCTGCTTTCCGGGACCGGAGGATTCTCTGAGAATTTCTACTGGCGAATACTTGTCAACTTCGGTTGGATGGGGCTGCTTGCCGTGGGGACCGTGGTGGTCTCTTCCGCCCATTTTGCATTGAGGAGCCGGAGCCGATGGCGTTACTCAACGGGGCTCTGGATCGTCGCAGTATTGATTGGGTCCAACGGGATCGCCTACTTATTGACGTTTCCGGTGAGTCTGATCTATTGGTCGCTTCTTGGGCTGCTAATCTGCACTCGAAACAGCGACGATTTACGATCGTCCACTCACCAGGTTCGCCCGGCGAGCTACCCGGAAGCATGAAATCAGGCCCGCTAATAGCGTAGCGCCGAGCACCAGGATCGTGCGCGGTGGCCAACTCCTCTTTTCCGGAATAACGGCTTGATCGACCACTTGGACTAGCGGAGCCGACTTGGCCTCATCCAACCGAGCCGCCTCGTATTGCTTTGCCAAAATTTCGAATAGCGCTTCGTGGTATTTGACCTCGCGCAGTTTCCGCACATACTTGAGCCCTGCTTCCGGCAATTCACCCGTGGGTAGCTCCAGAGTCCCCGTTTTATGCTCGCCCCGTTGAAAATCGTTGAATTCGGCCTGGAGCGCGCCCACCTCACGCTTTAGTATCTGTAACCGTGGATTACTGTCCGCGGCGTAAGTGCTCATTGCTGCGAGCTGCGCTTGACGGCCAAGAATTTCCGCGCGTAACTGCGCTCCAGCACGAAGAAGAGCCTCTGCCTGTCCTGCTGGCGCCACAAGCCCAGTTGCCTGCTGGGTATTTTGCAGCGCTACCTCTGCATCGGCCAGAGCTTCTTTTTCCCTAAACAACTGGCTTTCGAAGAACACTCGCCGCTCAGATGCTTCCGTCAACGCGAGCTTTGCATTGTGCTTCGAAAGTTCGTCCACGTAAGCGTTGGCCAGATCCGCGGCTCGGTTGGGGTTCTTATCCTCCACCTGAATGTGAATCAACGAATCCTTGCCGCTCTTTATCGTAGTGTTTCGCTCCAGGTTTTTCCGTGCAGTGACCAGATACTTTTCGTGATAAACCTGTTTCAGCTTGAATCTCTCGATCAAGCTATCCGCAATCGTGCGGCTCTCGAGAATGCCGATATAAAGCTCAGACGGATTTCGTAATCCAAATCCAGATAAAAGGCCTAAAGCCGAAAGATTTAATCCCTGCCCTGCGCCGGCTATTTGTGCCATCGCCGAAAGAGACGATTGGCCCTGTTGCGGCGTGAGAATCACCGCCTCCGCTCTGTACTTGACCGGCAGCAGAAAAACCGCCGGTGTTGCAATCACTGCAGTCAGGATTACGACGCGAAAGATTCTCCGCTTTTCCTTCGATAGAGCCTTGAGCAACGCGCTTGGCGAGATCTCGACGTCGTCTGGCGTATCGAGTACCGGGCAGGGCGCGTTCACGGGTTGGTCGGTGATAGAAGGCATCTGGGAGGTTGTCAAACAGCGAACACGAGTTCGTTAGTCCCTCGCCACGCCTGCCGTAGCGCGTAGCTCATCATAAGAGCCCTGAAATATTGGCTGCATCGCCTCGGCGAGCACGCGACATACACTATCCCGGTAGGCTCCGAGAGTGAAGCGATGCTGCCACTCTTCCCTGGCGCTTTTTACGACCGCTGTTCGTCTCGCTTTATCCATTTGCAAGACTGATAATATGCGTTGTGCGAGAGCTTCCACCGTCATGGCCTCCGCCAGAAATCCTGTTTCTTCGTCTTCTAGGATCTCCGGAATGCCGCCTGCTGGAAAGGCAACTACAGGAATTCCAGCGCTGTAGGCTTCCAAGATCACTCTCGTCGTAGCCTCCACGTTGCTGGATGGCACAACAAGCAAGTCCAAACCCGAATAGATCTCGGCAACGTCATTCTGCCAATCGATAAAATCTATGGGGAGTCCGCTGCTGGAAGCGATGACCTTTCTGTAGTATTCGACGCCCGAGAACATAGGTGTGCCGATCACTGAGAAACGGCACTCAGGGGCTTTCTGGTAAATCAGCCGCGCCGCTTGGACGAACTGCAGTTGACCCTTCTCTTCTTCTACGCGGCCAACCACCCCTATTCGCCGTATTCTTTGTGCTGACTCAAGGCGGCCGGGGCCCCTTTCCGCGATACCGTTATACAGTATGCGTAACCGTTGGGGCGCCACATACTCGCGGAGCGGATCTGCAGCATATTTACAACAAGCGATCACGTGCGCGCTGGCCAGTTCTAGAGCTTGGCCGGTTAAGGTCACGGCCGAGTACTGCACTAGCCGGTTATGGCAATGGAAAACGAGCGGGACCGCTCTTCTCCAGGCGACCCAAGCCGCCGACGGAACCAGTCTGGGGCCGTTTACATAGAGTAGGTCAATTTCATTCGCTTTCACCAGTTCTGCGAGAGACTTGACCATGCCGGGAAGTTCGAACGCGTACTTTAGAAGCTGAGTTAACGGTTTCTTTCGGCTTGCATAGCTTCCACACGCAAAGCTGTGTGTGCGGTAGCCGAGGCTCCGAACCATCTCCGGCAACGGCCCCTCACCAGGAACTGCCACAGATGGTCGCCATCCACGTTTCGAAAATGCCGGCAGCAGATCCAGGAGGCTTCGTTGCCCTCCGCCTAAACTCGCGAACTGGTCAATGCACAGAATGTTTGCCGGAAACGCAGTCCTATCGGACGCTGTTGAAAACTGATTCATTTTGATGATCCAATCGCGAAATCAAACGATGGCCGCCATGTTCTGGCGCGGTTGAGCCGAATAATATGTTGGAGATCTCTCGCTGAAAGACCTCTGTGGAGAAACGGCGAGCATGAGACCGAAGCTCTGGCGGCCGCAGATACTTTTCCTCTCGCTCGAACTCCTGGACCGCACTTTCAAGGTGGTGTTCGCCCGGTTCGGAATAAAAAAAGCCGCCGCGCGGATCGGAAAGCGGGGTAGTTTCAAGCACCCCGCCTTTTCCCAATGCAATAACCGGTTTTCCGCTGGCAAGCGCTTCCACCGGGACGATGCCGAAATCTTCTTCGCCAGGGACCACAACCGCGCGGCTACGCGCATAAAGGTTGCGTAGTTCGGAATCAGATACTCTTCCACAGAACTCGATGGTTTTTCCGGCCATGCTCTTGAGCCGTGAGTATTCAGGACCCCTGCCGGCTATCTTGAGACGCCTTCCTGTCCTTGTGAAGCAGCGAATGGCATCCTCAATGCGTTTGTAAGCGACCAACTCTGAGACGATGAGATAGTAATCGTCGGGCACAGAGATATGAAAGCTCTCGACGGCGACCGGTGGATAAATGACTTCGGATGACCGGCGATAACTTTTCCAGATACGGTTCTGCACGTTCCGGCTATTGGCGATGAATTGATCGACACGTGCGGCAGACGCGGCGTCCCACAGACGCAGATAGTTGGCCAGAGGAGCGATTAGGGCGCGCTTCAGGATGGAGCGCGTCCACTCGTGCAAGTAGGCCGGGTACAGGTCCCACAAATAACGCATGGGAGTGTGGCAATAACAAACGTGGCGAGTGTGCGACGAGGTCAACACACCCTTGGCCGGACCGGACTCACTACTGATCACCAAATCATAGCCGCGCAGATCAAAATGTTCGAGCGCAATCGGAGTGAGTGGCAAACAAGACCGGTAGTGACGCCGGAGCGGATTGAGAAATGACGAAGTTACTTTATGCGAGCGAAGAAACGGCGACACGCGATCCGGGTCATAAAAGAGCGTGAAGATATCCGGCTTAGATAGTAGCCGACAGAGTTCTTCGACGACTTTCTCCCCCCCGCGCATTCCCAACAGCCAGTAATGGACAATAGCGCATCGCATCAGCGCGCCTCCCAGGATTGTGCCGAATGAACGCCGGCCAACTGGGTTCTTTTCGTGATTTCAGTCACCAGGCGTCCTTGCCTGCCAGCACGCGCGGCAGCGTGGTGAGCAGAATTTTGAAGTAGAGCGAGATGGAACGCTTTTGAACCAGGAACAGATCCAGGCGGCGCCGCTGGGCATAACTCAGACGACTGCGGCCGCTGATCTGCCAAAGCCCGCTGAGTCCCGGTTTAGCTGCCACGACGCGCGCAGCATCGGGTCCGTAGTAAGTGTGGAGTTCCTGCTGTGTTAGCGGGCGAGGACCGACCAGGGCCATGTCTCCCACAACGACCTGCCAGAGCTGAGGCAATTCGTCCACGGAGTAACGCCGGCAAAATGCCGCAAAACGGCTGGTGACAAGCACGCCCTTCCGGTGAGGGGCGAGCAACGGAGCCTCAGCCGCCGACAATCGGTGAACAAAAATGGATTGGCTTCCCGAGTCGCCCTTCCACATGGTGCGTAGCTTGACAACCCAGATGAATCGCCCACCGTAACCCACACGCTGATGTGCGACGAACGGCGATCTCCGCGACATCGCAACAATAACCACGGAGGCCAGGAACAGAATCGGGAGGACCAGAAGCAGTAATCCGCCGGCCACAATCCGCTCAAAGATGCTCACTAATCGCCAACCTGTCGCTCGAACCCCCATAGGTTCAAAGGAAGCGATAGATCCGATGTCTATTGATCCCACATTTTGACGGTAAGGCAGCGCATGATGAAGCGTGTTCAGAGCTTGTAAAAGTGTTGTAATTGCAGCCATTTGTTACTTACTGCCGCCGTGAAGATCTGTGGCTGCGCGATTACTAAGGTTTACGGAACTTTCACAACCTAAACACGACCTTACGGTCTTACAACTCTACACTGTTTCGATAAGCGCACCAGTGTCGCTGGATGGACTAAATGACAATTCGTACACTTTGCATCACTTCGCTGCTGTTGACGACCGCAGGGCGCCTTGCGATGAGCCAAACCGGCAGTTCGCCCCAGGATCTCGCAAACCTCTTGGGCATATCATTTCCGAGCGACTCACAATCCACGGCTGTGCTGACCAGAGATGGAAGACAGTACTTGATTGATGTTGTTTCGAAGACTGTGAAAGAGATTGGTGCGCAATCTTCCGGATCTCCAGTGCCGGTATCCAACAAAGACAGGCAAATGGTCGCCGCGCTTTTCGCCAAGAATTGCGCGGTTTGTCACGGGCCTGACGGTAAGGGGAACAAATCCATCGGAACACCCAACTTCACCGACCCCGCGTTCCAGAAGACCGTGAGTGCGAGCGAATTGCAGACGGCTATTCAAAAGGGAAAGGGGGGGATCATGCCGGCATGGTCCGGCAAGCTTACCGACGAACAAATATCAAGCCTGGCCACTTACATTCGTTCACTTGCGCCAGGTGCGAATAACGGTCCCACTACAAGTACCTCGACAAGCAGCAGTTCCACTGGGCCACCCGAACCTGGGCAAACAAAGCCGGACATTTATCAACCCGGAGATGACGTCCTGGTAAGCCTGCCCACCGGCAAGACTACCGATAAACATGGGGTTTATGTGAACTTCGCCCATCGTTTTCCGTATCAGCCAGCCTTCACCGGGCCAAATGAAGGCGCGACGCTATTCGGATTGGACAACGTTGCCATTCCATCTTTCGGGTTCAGATATGGCGTGACAGACAATCTGTCGGTGAGCGTTTTCCGGGCTCCTTCGCTGATTAATCGTCCGATTCAATTGATGGCGGGGTACAACATCCTCGAAGAGCGCAAACGAGATCCCCTGAACCTGATGGTTCGCGTGTCTATCGAAGGACAGGATAATTTCCGGAAGAACTATACAGAGAATATAGAAGGAATTCTTTCCCGTAGCATCACGTCGCGAGCGCAGTTCTATTTAGTGCCCACTTTCTCCTTCAACGACCGCCGTTTGGAACAGCCCTCTGGCTTTTTCTCGAATCAGATTCCAGATGTGCCCGGCGTCAATGCTTTCTCCCTGGGGACGGGCTTGGCCATAGACATCCGGCCATCGGTAGCACTGTTTGCAGAGGTTATTCCTACTCTGCTGAACGCTCGGGACTTGGACATTCACCGCCCGGTCTTCTCCTTCGGAATTCAGAAGAAAATCTGGAGGCACTCGTTCACCTTGGGCCTGACGACTAGCCCGGGAACAACGGTTTCACAACGCGCAGCGACACGCGCGCAATTTCTGAATGATCCAAGTGCCGATACCTTGGGAGGTTTGGTTCTCGGATTTGATCTGACGCGCCAGATCCGGTAAGCGTTACTCGCATAGATCTCTCGCTCATTTACGTTTTGTTTACAGCTTTCGAACACCGCCGGTGCCGATTGGTTCCCATACTGAACATATGCCGAGTGAAGGTCTGGGAGTGATTCTTTGGCAGTAGCAGTTTGATCAGCACTTACTCATGAAGAAGAAAGTCCTTTTTTTCTTTCCCGCTTTCTCCAGCCAGGAGGCGACCGCGCCCCTAGCGATTTTGGCACTCGCCACGCCTCTGGAGCGGGCCGGCTACGAAGTTCGCATTATTGATTCCACCATCACTCCGAATTTCCAGCAGCAAGTGATCAACGAACTGGACGACTCGCTTTGTCTGGCGGTCTCACTGGTAACCGGACCGATGATTCGTGAGACGGCGCAAATCGCAAAGGCCGCGAAAGCGGTTTATCCGGAGAAACCTGTGATCCTGGGCGGGTGGCATCCCTCGCTTCTGCCAGATCAGACCCTTGCGTGCCCCGATGTGGATGCCATTGTCATCGGCCAAGGTGAAGAAGCACTGGTCGATATGGTCCAGCGCATTGAGACGGGCGAATCGTTCAAAGGCATACCCGGGGTAGCTTACAAAGAAGATGGCAAGCTCGCCTTCAATACTCCGCGTCCGCTAAGGCCCATCAGAGAGCTGCCACCTAAGGCATATCACCTGGCGGATTTCGATGCGTACGAACGTGTTTGCGGCCGTCGCTGGGCGATGTACACCTCCAGCCTCGCGTGTCCCTACAATTGCGCGTACTGTACGAACGAAGGCCTCTATGGGCGTAAGTGGAATGCTTTAGATGCTGACCAAGTTGTCGAAGAAGTTAGTGATTTGGTATCTCGCTATGGGCTTCAGTTGCTGTGGGTGGTGGATGACAATTTCCTGGTAGATCGCGATCGCGCAGTCAAGATTGCCGAAGGGCTAGTGCGCAGCGGGGTCAAATTCGACTGGAGCATTCAGGCTTCGACCAACCTGGTTACTCGGCTGACGGTGGAGGAATTAAGGCTGCTGCGGCGAGCCGGCCTGTCGCAGGTTTCGCAAGGAGCTGATTCGGGCTCACAGAAGATTCTCCATCTTATGAATAAAGATTTTCAGAAATTGGAGACGATCTATCTGGCGGCCGACATGCTGAGTCAGGCCGGCATTCGCCCGTCATTCAACATGATTTTCGGTTTCCCTGGAGAGACAGAAGTAGAACGTCGCGAATCCATCAGCCTCATCATGAACATCTGCCGCCGCTATCCGCAGGCCGAGTTCTGGACTAACATTTTTACGCCTTATCCTGGCTCCCCAATTATGAAGAAGGCCTTCGAGCTAGGCATTCAAGTGCCCAAAACCTTCGAGGGTTGGGCCGACTTCTTCCCGCGCTACACTACATTGCCCTGGCTCAAAGGTGCGCAGCACCAGCGCGTGCAACGCATGCGCGAATACCTGCGAATAGCGTTCAATCGAATTCCGATCGGAGTCCAGCAAAAGCATCCAGTGACTCGCCTGGTGCATCGCACCATCAGTTTGCCTGCACGTTGGCGCCTGGATCACAGCGTCTATGCGGCTCCAGTAGAGCTCTGGTTGAAGAACAAAGCCAACAAAGTATTTCCACCCTCAAAGCCCAAGGTTGATGCACAGCAACTCTCGAGCGAGGTAGTTTCATGCTAGGCCGGCAGCCAAGCGATGCTTTGTCAACACGGGGATGCAACTCCATAGCCCTTGACAAGCCATCGCGCGGTGCGTTGCCAGGTCGTTGCTCAGGAGATCAGCCAAGCCGGAAGGTGTTGCTTTTCTCGCCTCCGTACCAGGGGAAACTCTTTGGCCCGCCGTTGGGCCTCTTGAGTCTTGCGGCCGCTATTCGCGAAGAGGGATTTACGCCCGTCATCGTCGACGGAGCAACTACACCCAATTTTCTGCACGTCATCTCTAAGGAAGTCGCAGACGCCTTCGCATTTGGCATCTCTGTTCTTACTGGCCCGATGATTCGGGATGCTGTTGCCGCCAGTCATGTTGTGCGGCAGGTCCGGCCTGAGTTGCCGATCATCTATGGTGGATGGCACCCCACGTTACTTAGTGCGCAGACGCTGCAAGAAGACTTTGTAGATGTCATCGTACGTCATCAGGGAGAAAAGACACTTACTGAAATCCTCAAGCGGCAATCAACTGGAGCGACTCTTGACCTGGTTCCCGGCTGCTGGTTCAAACGCGGTGGCAAGATCATCACGAACGGAGACCGTCCCTCCTCTCCTCTGAGCAGCCTGCCGACCCCCGCTTACGACCTGGTGGATTTCGAATCGTACGCGCGCGCTACCGGCGGCCGAAAGCTGCCGTATGCGACCAGCATCGGTTGCCCTTATGCGTGCAATTACTGCACGGACATGGTGTTCTACAACCGCCGTTTCAATCCGCAGACTGTTTCCGGAGTGGTTAGCGAGATGGTTCACCTGGTAAAAACCTACGAGTTGGATGAGATTGCGCTGGTCGACTCTAATTTTCTGGTGGATACGCGGCGCGCGACGGCACTCGCGCGGGGTTTTATCGACAGCGGTGTACGTTTCCGCTGGACATTTCAGGCATCGACGGACCTATTATGCCGGATGAGCGATGAAGAAGTGGCCCTGCTTGCCCAAAGCGGAGTGAGCCACATTGGATTTGGCACCGAGTCTGCCTCGCCTGAAGTCTTGCGCAAAATGCACAAGGCTCATCAGAAGATCGACGACATGTTTGAAGCGGCTCGTAAATGCCGCGATGCTGGCATTCGGGTTACTTACAACCTGATCTTTGGCTATCCAGGTGAAGAAGACCGTCACCGGCGGGAAACCCTGCGAGTGATGGGTCAAATCGCCGAGCAATTTGAGAATGTGACGTTTTCTCCCAACCTGTTCACGCCGTATCCAGGAATTCCGATCTGGCCAGAGCTAATTGAAGCCGGATTACGCGAGCCGCGATCACTCGACGAATGGGCCGACATAGGCTTGGGCCAAGCTGAGCTGCCTTGGTTGACGAACAGGGCTAGCACGGAACTTTCGCGCAGCATGTCGTACTTCATGCTGGTGAATCAATTGGCGAAAATCACGAGTAAATCGCGCTCGAGTCTCGGCCGCAAGGGAATGCGGCTTTTGCAAAAACCCTTGCATTGGCGTTTGAAACATCATGCGTTCAGCTTGCCCGTGGAGCTTTGGGCATTGATGGCCCAGCATTGGTTGGTGGTGCGCCGCTCGCTGCTGACCGGCGATCCCTTAGGGCGGCAGATGAAAGAGGCTCAGTAACTCGCGTCGGCGGATCTATGGACGTACTGCTTACTCATAGCAACCATGTCTTCTCCGACGAGAAGCAAAGCCGGAAGATGGAGCCTTATCCGCCCCTTCAAACGTTGTTGGCCGCTGCGGTGCTGCGTGAGGCCGGCTTAGCAGTAGCTGTCTGTGATATCGCTCTGAAGTCGCCAGAAGAGACTTTGACGAAGGCGATTCAAGAGGCAGCGCCTTGTCTGGTGGTCGTTTGCGAGGACGATTTCAATTTCCTGACCAAGATGTGCCTGTCGCGCAACAGGGAGCTTGCCTTCTGGACAGCTAACCTCGCACGCGTCCATGGCTGCCCTGCCGCGGTACACGGCTCTGACGCAACGGATCGGATCGCGGAGTATCTTGGAGCCGGTTTCAGTTATGTCCTGATCGGAGAAGTCGAAGAAACTCTCCGGGAACTTGCCACAGGGACGCCTCCAGACCAAGTGGCCGGACTGGCGTACCGGGAAGCTAAGACCGGCAAAATATGCCGTACACCTCCGCGCACACTGCGCACGCAACTTGACAACCTTCCTGTTCCCGCCTGGGACCTAATCGATATCAGTCGTTATCGCGACCTTTGGCTAAGGCATCATGGATATTTTTCGTTGAACCTGGTCTCGAGCCGGGGTTGTCCTTTCCGTTGCAACTGGTGTGCAAAGCCAATTTGGGGCAACGACTATCACGTTCAATCGGCCGTATCCGTTGCGCAACAGATGCTACACCTGAAAACGCGCTATGCACCCGACCATATCTGGTTCGCCGACGACATTTTCGCGCTCTCCGCCCGCTGGACCGAAGACTTCGCGGACGCGGTTGAGCGGTTGGGGGCACGTATTCCGTTCAAGATGCAATCGCGCTGCGATCTGATGACGCGCCAAACCGTGGCGGATCTCAAACGTGCGGGTTGTAGCGATGTGTGGATGGGCGCCGAATCCGGTTCCCAGCGCATTCTGGATGCCATGGAGAAAGGAACCAAAGTCCGCCAGATCTACCAGGCACGTGAAAATCTGAAGCGGAACGGCATTCGCACGGGCCTGTTTCTTCAGTTCGGGTATCCGGGCGAGACATGGGCGGATATCGAATTAACCATTCGCATGGTGCGGACAGCGAAGCCTGATGGCGTAGGCATATCGGTAACTTATCCGCTACCGGGGACGAAGTTACACCAGCTCGTCTCTTCCGGGCTGGGAAAGAAAACCAATTGGACAGAAAGCGGCGACCTGTCCATGATGTTCAGAGGCAGTTTTTCCACAGAAGTGTATCGCGCTCTCGCACATGCCATTCATCTTGAGGTAAGAGATCCAGCCAGTAGCTCGGCTATAGCAAGTGCCTGGGCCGATGTGCATGCGCTCAAACCGGCAAGTTTGTGCGCGTTAGAGGTAGCTTCATGAACCTTCTGCTGACGCACGCGTACTTTTTGTTTGAAGATCCGAAGGAGCAACAGATAATGAAGCCCTACGCGCCGCTGGGGCTTCTGTATCTCTCTTCTTACCTTCGTAAACAAGGGTTTGCAGTAGATATCTACGATTCTACGTTTGGGTCTAAGAGCGAGCTGTTTGACCTTCTCGGTACCGGCCCTCCGGCGACGCTGGGCGTCTATGCGAACCTGATGACCCGATTGAACACACTCGAAATTATTAAGTGCGCACGTGAAGCGGGCTGGAAAGTGATCGTCGGAGGGCCAGAGCCGGCAAACTATCCCGAGCAATATCTAGATACTGGAGCTGATGTCGTTATCGTGGGTGAAGGGGAGCTCGCCCTTGAAAACCTGCTGCTGTCTAAGTTCGATCGCAATACCTGGCCGGCGATCGGGGGCTTAATTTTTCGCGGCGAGGACGGCCGTCTTGTTCGCACGCCGTCTGCTCCGCTGATCAAGGATCTCGACGTGCAGCCTTGGCCGGATCGCGAACGCATCGATATGCAGAAGTATCTCGATACGTGGCGCACCTTCCATGGCAAGGGTTCGGTTTCGCTAATTACTGCTCGAGGCTGCCCGTATCGATGTAACTGGTGCAGCCACTCCGTGTATGGGACCACGCATCGTCGCCGTTCACCAAAGTCGGTGGTCAGCGAGATTGAATGGATTCTCGACCGGTATAACCCGGAGCTCCTTTGGCTGGCTGATGACGTTTTCACGATCCATCATGGCTGGCTATTCGACTTTGCGGCAGAAATGCAACGCAAGAAGCTCGCTGTACCGTTTGAATGCATAACTCGTGCGGATCGAGTGAATGAAGCCGTAGCGCAAACTCTGGCGGAACTCCGCTGTTTTCGCGTATGGATTGGTTCGGAGAGCGGCTCACAACGAATTCTGGACGCGATGCAGCGTGGAGTGACAATCCAGCAAGTTCGTACTGCCGTTCAGCTCTGCAAATCTCGTGGCATTCAAACCGGCATGTTTCTCATGTGGGGTTATGACGGAGAGGAGATCGAAGATATCGAGCAAACTGTGGCACATGCCAAAGAGTGCCAACCCGATGTTTGCTTTACGACCGTCTCGTATCCGATCAAAGGAACGCCTTATTATGAGCGCGTATTTTCCCGTTTGGTTAGTCTAGGCGACTGGAGCAAATCGACAGATCGCGACATACGTATCAAGGGAAGGCATTCGAGGCGCTTTTACCAACACGCAGACGATCTTCTGAAAAGCGAACTCTTGCCCAAGCCGGACCCCGCAAGAACAATGGCGGCGCGCGCGGGTTTGCGCATGACTCGGGACGAAGTGGAAGCGTGATTCGCCATGAATTCGATCCGAGAAGCAGCCTTTGACAAGATCGCTTTCCGATACGACGCAGTCTGGTCGGACACGCCGGTAGGGAGGGCGCAACGATCCGCCGTGTGGCGCCGGGTTGATCCTCTGTTTAATAAGGGTGGCTGTGTGCTCGATCTCGGCTGTGGAACCGGTCTTGACGCTCTCCATCTTCAATCCCGCGGCGTATCGGTGTACGGGATCGACAGTTCCGCGCGAATGGTGGAAGTAGCAAGACGGCGCGGCATCGAAGCGGATTGCTGCCCCATCGAACGGTTGCAATATTTTGACTTGCGCCTGGATGGTGCGATCTCGAACTTCGGCGCTCTGAACTGCTTAGCGTCGCTCGTATCTATTGCGGATACGCTCGGTCGCTTGGTTCGATCCGGAGGCCATCTGGCGCTCTGCTTCATGAGCCGCCTGTGTTTATGGGAAACCACGTTCTACTTATTACATGGAAAAGCTGGCAAGGCGTTCCGCCGGTTGCGCGGCCGCGCAAATTCCTCCATGGGCGCAACGGTTTTCTACCATTCTGGCGCGGCCATCGTTTCCGCTTTTCAAAAAGATTTCCGTCTGCTCGACGTTTGTGGCATCGGAGTGTCCGTGCCGCCTTCGTATGTAACATTTTTGACCGATTGGGAGATTGAGCAGTTATCCGGTCTCGACCAGCGACTTGGCGGTTTGCCGATTCTTCGCTCGCTGGCAGATCATCGTCTCTACATTTTCGAACGCATATGACGGCCGAGAACTTTGCACGACAGAAATTTCTTGAGGATTACCGCTACATCCGGCATGCGGAACACCGAGGCTCGGACAAGAGTGGCTACTACCGCACGCTGCCTTCGTGCGAGCAAAGCGATCCCAACGCGGCAATGTGGGCGATGCGCGCAAAAACCTATAGTTACTTCGTGAAGAATGTATTGGAGGCGCGGGAACGTCGCGGAAATAATCCGCTCGATGTGCTTGATTTGGGCGCAGGTAACTGCTGGTTGTCCAATAGGCTGACAATTCGTGGCCATCGTGCAGTTGCTGTGGATATCTTCGCTGACGAGCGCGATGGTTTGCGAGTTGCCCGCCACTACGCGAATCCCTTCCCAGTCATCGAAACCGATTTCGATCATCTTCCCTTGCCCGCGCACAGCTTCGACCTGGCGATCTTCAACGCGTCTTTTCATTATTCGGTGGACTATTTTCGCACGCTTTCAGAAGTAAGGCGCTGCTTGAGACCTTCGGGCTCGTTCGTGATTCTCGACACTCCGATTTACCGGCTGGGAGATCACGGGAAGCGCATGGTGGAAGAAAAACACGCAGCCTTTGCGGAGCGCTATGGATTTCCGTCAGACGCATTGCCGAGCATCGAGTTCCTAGACATACCCACGCTGCAGACACTTCACGACACTCTCGACATCGATTGGCAGATTGTCAAGCCATGGTACGGCTGGCGCTGGCATCTACGCCCATTGAACGCGTTTCTGCGAAGGCGCAGACCTCCTTCAAAGTTCTGGATGTTGGTTGGGAAATTTCAAGCTTTATGATTATCCTGCTCCATCCGCGCTCGACTAAGCCGAAGAACAGGCGTTTCCCCCTGGCTGTTCTATCGCTGGCGGCCGTACTCGACGGGAAAGAAGACTACGCCATCGTGGATGGCAATGCTGATCCTCAACCGCAATCGACTCTCGACCGTCTGGCGCAAAAAGGCGACGTCACATTACTTGCCGTATCCGTTATGCCCGGACCGCAGATGGTCGCCGCGATTGCGCTCTGTCGCGAATTTCGCGCAAAGTATCCGTCGATCCCTATTGTCTGGGGAGGCTATTTCGCTTCGCTCTATACCGACGCCGCACTCAACGCCCGCTATGTGGATTTTGTAGTTCGCGGCCAGGGGGAGGAAACGTTCCTGGAATTCATCGAGGTCCTTCGTACCACGCGAAAGTTCGCCGGCGTGAAGGGCCTATCTTACAAAGATGATTTCGGGCTGCATGTTCACAATGCGGAAAGGCCGTTGCGTTCCCCAAACGATTTTCCCTGGCTGCCCTACGACAATCTGCCCAATGCAGGCAATTACATTTTGCCCACTTTCTTAGGGCGCCGCACGGTTGTTCATCAAGCCAGTATTGGCTGTCCGTTTCGCTGCACTTTCTGTGGTGTTGTTCCCATTTATCAAGGTCGGCAGCGCACGGAGGCGCCCGAGCGCACGGCGACCGTTCTGGCCCACTTGAAACGAAAATACAACATCGATTCCGTTCAGTTCTACGACAACAACTTTTTCCTGAGCGAGAGCCACACCGCGACTCTAGCGAAGTGCCTTGAGCCTCTGAACCTCAAATGGTGGTGCGAGGGCCGCATTGATACCGTTCTGCGCTACTCCGACGAGACGTTCCGGCTTCTCAAGAAGGCGGGCGCCGCCATGATCTTCTTTGGAGCGGAATCAGGTTCGGACTGGGTGCTGCAACAGATGAATAAGAAAGTAACGACAGAACAGACCATGAAGTTGGCGGCCCGAATTCGTCAGTTCGGCATCGTGCCAGAGTTCTCGTTCGTGGTGGGCAATCCCAAAGATCCAGAGCGTGATACGCGCGAGACGATCAACTTCATTCGCCGGATCAAACGCGCTAACCCCGATGCGGAGATTATTGTCCAGCACTACATTCCGACCCCGCATCCCGACGGCATGTATGGCAATGTTGAAGCCAAGATTGAGTTTCCGCGTTCACCTGAGGAATGGGCCACCGAACGCTGGTACAACTTCACGACGCGGCACGACCCTAACGTTTCTTGGCTGCCGCAGCGTCTAAAACGGCGCATTGACAATTTCGATTTAGTAATCAACTCACGTTGGCCTACAGTGCAGGATATTCAACTGCCTCAATGGGGCCGCGCCATGCTCCGAGGTCTTAGCAGTTGGCGTTATTCTCTGGGCATCTATGAGTTCCCGTATGAACTCGAATGGGCACAGCGCTTCGTTGCGTTGAGAAAGCCCCGTCTGGAAAGCTTGTAATGCTTGTATCACCGTTAGAAGGGCATCGCTTGTGGGCTCCGGTCTATGACTCGGGACAAAATCCGATTCTGGCGCTCGAACGGCGTTCGATGCGGAATCTTCTGAAATCGCTGCGACCCGGCAGGGTGATCGACATAGCCTGTGGCACCGGTCAATGGTTATTGCACTTCCAGCAAGCTGGATCAGAGGTGTTTGGCTGCGACGCCTGCGCAGAGATGTTGAGCCAAGCAAGGAGACATTCGACCTTGCGCGGGCGGGTTACTCTCGCAGACGCTGAAAACATTCCCTTTTGCGATGGGACGGCGGATTTAGTTCTCTGTTCAGTCTCCCTTGGTTACTTTCGGGATATCAAGCTAGTATTTCGCGAATTCGCGCGAGCGTGCAAGCCGGGCGGCCTGATCGCGGTGAGCGATCTACACCCCGATGCGTTGTCGTCTGGGTGGACTCGCTCATTTAAGCTGGGCGAACAGCGGTATGACCTGGAACATCATCCTCGCGGCATAGAGGAAGTCCGCGCGGCAGCTTTGCGCGCAGGTCTTAGGACCAAGTTTCGGCAGGACATTCACTTCGGAGCTCCTGAGTTGCCGATTTTTCAGCGGAGCGGGAAGGACGAGGTATTCAGATTTGTAGCGAGTATTCCCGCCCTGTTCATTGGCCTGTGGGAAAAGCCATGTTAATCACAGGGGCGCGTATCGCTATGAGCTCGTCTACAACCTCTAACCTGAATTTGTGGCTCAACAATGGACGTGTTTCATTTTCGCCGGTTGTTTCGGCGGAAACTCCCATCCTTGACTTACAGAAGTGTCTGGTTCTTCCTGGGCTCATCAACGCGCACGATCACTTGGAGTTGAATCTCTTTCCCAAGTTAGGCTGTGGTCCGTACGCAAACGCCTCAGCCTGGGCGAAAGATATTTATCGCCCACATGAGCCACCCGTTCAGCAGCATCTGAAAGTTCCAAAGCGATTGCGGTTGCAATGGGGCGGAATCAAGAACCTGATTTCAGGCGTTACCACCGTCGCGCACCACAACGCTTTTCAACCGGTATTCCTGGAGCCCAGCTTCCCGGTGCGCGTTGTGAAGCGTTACGGATGGGCCCACTCGATCAGGTTTTCGCCAGACTGGGAAGCACGCCTTCGAAGCACGCCGGCCGAGTATCCGTTTGTCATTCATGCTGCGGAAGGTACAGACGAAGCGGCGCGTCGGGAGATTCAGATTTTGGCCAAGGCTGGGGCACTCAATCGCTCGACCGTCCTGGTGCATGGCGTCGGAATTGCCTGTTCCGATGTACCGCTCTTGAAGGGGGCAAATACGTCGCTCGTATGGTGCCCCACGTCAAACCATTTCACCTTGAACCGCAGTCTGGATAAGGGCGTGCTGAACTCAGGTATTCCAATTGCTTTGGGCAGTGATTCGGCGATGACGGCAGACGGAGATCTTCTCGACGAACTGCGTATTGCGCACAGAAGAGTCGATGCTCACCGGCTGTACACAATGGTTACGTCTGAACCAGCTCGGATGTTGAAGCTGCCCGCCGGCTTTGGTCAAATCTGCAACGGTGGCCCGGCAGACCTGTTAGTAATGCGAGACAGAGGTCACACACCGGCAGTTACCTTACTGAAGAGTTATCCAGAACTGGTCATCATCGGTGCTCGAATACAACTGGTTTCTTCCGATTTCGCCCGGCTCTGCCCCGCGAGTATATTGCGCTCCCTTCAGCCGCTCGAAGTGGAAGGTAGAGATCGATACCTGGTTTCGGGCGATATCTCATCTCTGCTGAACGAAACAACCAGCGCTCTCAAGGATGCGCCTCGTCTTGCCGGAAAGGCCCTGGCCGCGTGACCTCGCTGATCCGCTCTCTTCCCGTGCTGATCCTTTGCCCTCACGCGCGTTGTAACTGCCGTTGCGTCATGTGTGACATCTGGAAAGAGACAAGCCAATCCGAACTAACCGCCGAGGAACTTACGCAGCACCTGGCCGATATTGAGGAGTTATCCGTGAAATGGGTGGTCTTCTCGGGTGGAGAGCCACTTATGCATTCCGATCTCTTCCGGCTCTCCGGCATGTTGCGAGCGAGGGATATTCGAGTCACGATTTTAAGCACGGGGCTGCTCCTAAAACGGTATGCACATCAAATTGTTACCCGCATTGACGATGTAATTGTTTCGTTGGACGGCCCTGCTCACATTCACGATCAGATTCGTCGAGTACCTGGTGCCTTCGCGCAACTTGAGCAGGGTGTCCGCGCGATTCATGATTTGAACCCTGATTACCGAATCGCGGCACGTTGCACCATTCAGAGGATGAACTACGCGTGTCCCAGCGAAACGGTACGGGTGGCAAGACGCCTGGGGTTGAGCGCAATCTCGTTCCTTGCTGCCGACGTGACTTCCGATGCTTTCAATCGATTCCAACCGTGGGAAGCCTATCGCCAAGCTCAGGTGGCCCTCACACTGGATGAAGTTTGGACTTTGCAGCGAGAGCTCGAGAATGTGGACAGAGATTGGGATGGATCCGGATTCGTGGCAGAGAATGCGGAGAAGCTACGTCGGATTTCCGATCATTTCCGGGCCCATCTGGGCCTTGTCCGGGCGCAAGCACCGCGATGCAATGCGCCCTGGGTTTCCGCGGTCGTCGAGGCAAACGGCACTGTCCGGCCATGTTTCTTTCATCCGCCAATCGGTTCCTTGAAGTCACACACGCTTCTTCAGGTTGTGAACGGCTTTGAAGCACAACAGTTTCGAGGCGCGCTCGACGTCGCAAGTAATCCCGTGTGTGCCCAGTGCGTGTGTTCTCTCAATTGGAGATAAAGTGAAAAGCTCGCTTCGTCTGGAATGCCAGGTTAACGACCCTTTGCTCACACGAGTGCCTCTGGAGTATGAGGCAGTTTATTATCCTTATGGATTTCCTGTACGGCTTCGTTCGAATTCCACCACCACGTTAAAAGCAGCCGAAAGGAGCTGGGGCACATATAGATGCCGGCACGATCACGCGCCGCTTGATATTCGTTTAGCACTTTCGGAGAGTAGTAGTCCCGGGTGCGTGGACCCACCTGTCTTCCGGTCTCAAGGCCATCTCTTAAGCATTGTTTCAGACCGTGAAAACTTCGCGTTTCTCGATTTAGACGCGGGCTTTGCTTTCGGGTGGGCTACCGAGGCAACGGCTCAAAACCAGGAGTACTTTCGTCAGTGCCTGCTGGATGTAATGATTTATCCGCTGCTGGAAGTGCGCTACCTGATCACGCTGCATGCAGCCTGCGTCATGTACCAAGGAAAGGGTATATTGCTGGCAGGGAACTCCGGTGCGGGTAAATCTTCGCTGTCGTACGCGTGTGCGCGTCGCGGATGGACCTTTGTATCGGACGACGCGAGCGCATTCCAGAGGCACGGGCTTCATCCGAAGGTGATTGGTCATCCACAAAAGTTTAGATTCCGGGAACCTGTGGGCGAACTCTTTCCGGAATTTCGGGACTTGAGAAGCAGTCTGCGCGCCTATGGAAAGCCCACAATTGAGGTGAGCACCCAATCGCTCGAAAACATCATAACCGCTGAAGAGAGCGCCGTGAACGCGATCGTGTTTCTTAATCGCCCTGCTTATGAGTCGGGACCACCGGTCTTAGTACCGGTCTCCACTGAAGAGGCGTGGCGCCGGCTTAGCTTTTCTGTTTGGGCCGTACAGATGCCTGCATTTGAGGAGCGGCTAGCTGCTCTCGAAGGTCTGCTCGCTGTCCCGATCTACGAAATGCGATATTGTGAGCTCGATCCAGCCATTGATCTGCTGGAGTACGTCATTCGGGAACGATTGGCTTGAACCAGCTTATAAGCTCGCTTGAAGATCTTACTGCGCCCCAGTACGTTCTTGCTGCCCTTGAACTTTTGCAGTTCCAAAATCCTTCGGTAGATCGGCTTGACTGCCTTTCCGACGGGGAACGCGGCCGATTCCTGGAATGGTGTGACGTTCGTCAGTTGACCTTGTTGCTCGCCGAGGTATGTCGCTCGCCGCTGCCCGCGTGGGTCGCTGAGCCGATGATGCAGAAAACGGCTCGCTATGAGCCGCGGTTTAAACGGCTGAAGCAGCAACTCTTTGAGATTGTCGAAGCGTTCAACGCGGCGGCCTTGGAATTTGTGATGTTAAAGGGGCTTAGTCACGCTCCGGCGTTCACGCCTGACGCCCGGCTCAGAGCGCAGGGCGATATTGACCTTTGGTTGATTGGACCGTCCGTCTACAAGGGCCAAGACGTTTTGAGAAGTTTGGGTTATGTGCCGCAGCTCGCTTCGAAATCGAGGCATCTTTCTCCTATGTCGCCGCCGAGCACCTGGCGCTGGCGAGGCGATCTCTTTGATTCGGAAATGCCTGTATCAGTAGAGCTCCATTACGAGCTGTGGAGTGAAGATACAGAGTATATTGTGGTTCCGGACCTCAATCGGTTCTGGGATCGAAAACAAGTGTGTGATTTCGACGGCCACAATATCAACGTTCTGTGCGATGCAGACCTCCTCGGCTTCGCTACCTTACATCTGTTACTTCATCTGCTGCATGGTGATTTGCCGCTGCAGCGTGCCTGGGAAATTGCCAGGTTTCTTGATACCCACGTAACCGACGAGGCGTTCTGGGCATCATGGAGTACGTTGCATCCAGCGGCTCTCAGACAACTGGAAACATCCGTGTTCTATCTCGTCACGAGCTGGTTTGGGTGCCACGCCAGAAAAGAGCCTGGAGTTGATATCGAGAAGCTTCCGGCCGGGGTCCGATCATGGCTCAAAACGTTTTCGTTGGCTCCTATAACGCGCGAATGGGCGGCGAATAAGTCGGAAACATGGCTACACCTTGCCTTAATACACAAGCCCAAAGACAAGGCTCGCGTGCTATTTCGGCGTCTACTTCCAACGTCAATGCCTTGTTTCGCCGACCGGGCGAGCCCGGAGACGTCACGACTAGGTAAACTGCTAATGCATGTTCGGCAACTTCGGTTGTTAGCGACTCGGCTAGTGCGCCATGTTGTTACATTCTTTCCGACCATTTTCGATGGACTGCGCTGGTTCTGGCTGAGCAAATCGTGAGCTCAGATGTGCGGCCGTTCCAAGAAGGTCCTATCTACGTGAATGCGATGTACCGAGCAATGATCGATTCGTTGCCAAGGTTCCCAGAGGGAATCTGCGGAGCTTAGTTCCTTCAAAATAACTCGGATGACGCCGAGATGTGTCACGATCACCGTCAATCGCCCGTCGCACTCAGCAATTGTTTCGTTTAGAGCTCGCAGAACTCGGTCGTGAAATGAAGCGAAGGTTTCGCCACCCGGTGCACAAATCTCTGATGGCGATTCCATTTTTGTTATGTCAGGCTCTTCAGCACGGATTTCAGACCAGCTTCTCCCCTCCCAATCGCCGAAAGAGATTTCTCGAAGGGCGCTTCTGGCCTGAACCGGTATGCCCCATCGCTCTCCTAAACACTGCGCCGTCTGTACCGCACGTTGTAGGTCGCTTGCATACAGCCGGCGAACTCTCCAGCTTCCGAGCAGGTCAGCCAGAGCACTCGCTTGCGCTCTTCCCATGGCATTGAGAGGAGGATCCCTCTGGCCACACAGAGTACCATTCATGTCCGTAGTGGCATGCCTGATGAGGAACAGCTCTTGTGATGGACTCATTCCACTTGATACCGCTTAAACAGCAAAAGAATGCCTGAGCCGCAAAAACTGCTTCTCAAACAAGTGATAACTCAGGAATGCCATGGTGAAAGGTACCGCCGTCCAGCCGAAGGCGAGAGCAACTGCATAAAGCATGGAGTGGCCCCACCATGCACGATGGCGGAATAGATGTAGGGCGAGTTCGAGAATAAAGGTCTGATAAACATAAATCCCATAGCTATATTTCCCGAATGTAGTGAGGCCACTTGAACGTATCGCCCGGTCAAATAGCGTGCCTTTTCCGTCGAACCAGTAAGCCGACAAGACCAGACACGCGAAGCCGATTACAAAACATAAGTGGCCATAAACCAACACCTCATGATCATTCCAAGTCACGTGCCCTCTGAGGATAATGATCGCGAGCCCGACCACGACCACGGCGACAACGGCTGGAACGGATCTCCGCACGCGCCCTGACAGGGCCGCGTTTCTCACTGCGATTGCGCAGAATCCTCCCGCCAGCAGCCCGTCCATTCTCGTCAGCGTATTCATGTAAACGACATCGGTGAGGGGCGTTGTGGCACGCATCATCAAACACCATCGCAGCAAGAACGCTCCGAAGATGCCGAAACTGCAGATCTTCGCTAGAGTCTTCGTTGATACCTGCCAAACGCAAAGCGGCCAAATTAGATAGAACTGCTCTTCGATCGCCAGGCTCCAAAAAGGTCCTAGAAATTCCATGTGGTGAAGGTCTGCGCCAGGCAGCCACCAATTCTCTAGGTACAGCAGATAACTGACCCACCCAGTGGTACTAGGTCCAACGACTTTGTGCAGCATAGTATGCGGGAGAAAAATTGAGACAGCCACACACAACAACAAGACTCCATAATAGAGCGGGAAAATTCTCAGAACTCGGCGACTATAGAAAGACTGAAAACGCTTCTGAATGTTGGACGTGTCGAGCAGTATGCCCGTGATCAGAAAACCGGACAGCACAAAGAAGAGGTCCACGCCGCACCAACCCCAAGACGTGACATGCGCTACCCAGCGAGACAGGGCCGATGTTTCCGGCAACACTGCCGTGTTCTCGAAGTGGACTGCCAGGACGAGGATAACTGCAATGCCCCGGATGCCATCAAGCGATTTGATGCGCCGATCTTCACGGGAATTTGTGAGCACCGCTGTTTCCGCCTCGCGTAAGTCAAAGCTGGCACTCATGCGGAATCGTCAAGGGGATTGCGCAGCAGCACTTGAAGAGAGGAAGGCCAAATCAACATCGTTCCGCAGCACCACTCGACCGGGTTGCTTAATCGAGGTTCGGCATATCGAGTAAGGATCGCCTGGGTTGCCATGGCGGTCATGGTCCTGACGAGTGATGCGCCGACGCAATAGTGGGGCCCGGCTGATAGCGCAAGATGCCCAGCGACGTCTCGTGTGAAATCCAGGCGATCCGGGTTAGGAAACTGCTGTGGATCGCGGTTCGCGGACCGCAATCGTAGGATCAGCCGGTCGCCGGATTTGATTTTAGTTCCGCCGGTGTCCGTGTCTCGGTCAGCCCGCCGGAACAGAGTGTGGACAGGCCCCGCGTAGCGCAGCAGTTCTTCTGTGGCTTTGAGCATCCAGCCGGGGTGTCTCTGTAACTGCTTCACTTGGGAAGGATGCTGCAACAATGCTGACCATGCACTGGCGAGAAAGTACGGTAAAGTTTGAGCAATTCCGAGGAACATCGATTTTGCATGTGAACCTCCTGGCCGCACGAAATAGCGATCCAACTCCTTGTTCGCTTCTTTGGCGCGGTATTTGACATCGAGCTCGTGAGGCGATCGATCGCCCTCAGAAAGATACTTCACCAGCTGACGGAGCCGTTCGGTATGAGCGGGGTCGACGGCTGTGAGCGCGACTGCCGAAGCCAAGCACCACGGGCCGAAGAACTGGGCGGCGAGATCGACCGGGCGGTCCTTAAGGAAACGTTCCAGCAGAGCCGACGCCCACGCATTCATTTCTGTTTGCCGCTCGAAAGTTTGAGTAGCCTGAAGCGCGGTGACAACTTCAGAATGTATCCAGCCGTTTGCTACCGCAATGCAGCACGTCTCGCGGTCTGGCTTGGCGCTGAGGTCAGCGGAGGCCTTCGGGCGGCGCGCTTGTGCGAGGTCTGTGGAACGGAGCGCAGCCAGCACGTCTCGATGGCGGCTTAGAATCCAGGCTTGGTGCGCCTCGCTGAAGTAGAGATCTTGCGGCGCGGGTGGTGATAACGGATCATTCCCGAACGGCTCAGGTGTAATTCCCATCGGAGCTACTTGAGAGTGGTGATGACAGGTCTCGCCCTGTCATTACCACTGGCGACGTTAATCGATTGCGCCGAAAGCTCACACATAGGGAATCGTCTTTAGCACTCGCGCTGAGCTGCGTCCGCCTCTTCAGCCATCTGCTGAAGGATAGTCAAAAACTTCTTTTGTTGACCAACAAAAAGCCCATCTTGAGTGAACGACGCGATGGTGGCAACAGCGCCGCCAAATCTATCACTGGATGGCCGAATTACCGCACAGTGAGGCAGGTTCGGGCTGATAAATTCGCAAGGAACGGGAAAGATCAGGCTGGGCTGCTTCAGCGGATTGAGTGGGCTGAAGAAATTAGGGAACGTCAGGCCGTCATCGCTCACGGGTGCGACATTGGGCTGCACTGCGTTGCCGGCAAAATCAACCCATTCGAGGAAGTGCGCAATCTCATCTCCACCAATGCCCAGGGTGATTTTTAATACCTCCAGGCTGCTCACTTTCTGACTAAGCGCCTGGTACAGGCTTGATCCACCCTGTTCGATATAGCCAAAGTGAAACGCCGCGGTGTTAGCAATCACCTGAATATGAGCGGCCGTACCGTTTAAATCAGCATCCGTTCTTGGGATCGCAGTGCGGTTACTGATGTTCAGTGCTTGAGGATAGGTAGCGCCGAAGTCTGGGTTAGTTGCGCTGCGGTAGCGGATGAACCAACTGGTATCAACGTTTAGATGCATGAGGTTGGTGAGGCGTCCGACATCTAGGGCGCCAGAAGCCGTGCTTCCTTGTAAGGTTTCAAATTCACTGAAATCCACCGGGTCTGCACCCTTGGATTGAAGATAGCCGTTCAAGAAAGTGGCGTGGCTGATCTCATCAATCGTGTTGCTCGTGATGTACTGCGGGCCATCGCCATCGAGATTCGAGAGAGCAGCCTGGTAGCTGTTCACCTGCTGATTCGGATCCACCTCTGTGGGTATACCCGATGTGAGGCCACCCAGCTCCGCATATTGCTGCCAGAGATCGGATTCAATCAACTCAGCGGCTGCCAGAAACCTGAGAATTGCGATATCTCCCTTCGTAAGTGCCGCCGAGGCCGCACTGGTATCTTGCGCAAGTGCGTTGCCCCTGCCAAGTACCGTACCCCCCACGATAGCCGCTCCAGTTGCTAGCGAACCACGCAGAAACGATCGTCGATTTTTCGCCTGCGCTGCGTCAGTGTTACCTCTCATATGTCTCCTTGGAAATTCAATCCAGCGCGTTCTTGCGCTCCGTTTCAGCTTGTGACATTTCACAGGAAAAATCGTACAGGGCGTGTAAACAATTTGTATATCCTCAGGTGTCTACGAGGCTTCCCTACTTTCGCGCGTTGATGGAGGCTGATCGGTTGGCATTCTCGTCGCTAGAAGGCGCTGACCCCACCTGTTGTGCTGACAGCTAGTTGACGCCATGAGGCAAGAATCACACCGCTATCAATCCGACGCTGCAGCTAAGCCATTTAGTGCGTTAGGCGAACCAGTCTTTTGCGCGACGATGGTTCGCGGTGTAGCAGCCGTTTCGATCCCACTGGGAAGGTCGTGGTCTCCTTCAAGCTCCTCATTAAGAGATCTGTTTAATGTCTGATTTCGCTAATCTGAACTGGCCCCATTTGATCTTGGCTTTCAAAGAGGAGTAAATCCGATAATGATGATTGGGTTCCCTCGATCTGAAGAAAGGGTCAACAAAGAAGAAAAGCTCACCGATTCGACATGATCACTGCCCGCCTCCCCCAAGTGAAGCAGTCGTTGGACTCCAAGGCGCTGGATCTGCTGAGACTCCAGCACGCAGCCATTGCAAATTTGACGGCCCGCCAGAGACAAGTCCGCTGCTCATCTCTAAGGGCTTATCCACGAAAGTCATCGCCGCGAGAATACGGCGCAGCGAGAAGCGGGTATCGCAGCTCAAAAAAGCTGTGATGCGGCGCCTCGGTGTCTCCACCGAGGCCGAGTCAACACAATTCCGATTTTCGGCAGGTTTATAAGGAGGTAGAGGATCTTGGACGTCCACGCGATGTTATCTGAGCTGCGAACTGAGCACCAGCAAATTCAAGACGTGATTCTGACCTTAGTAGCGATTGGCAAAAGGGCGTCGGCGTCCAGGTCGGCCGCCTAACTGGCTCAAGGAGGCCGCCGAGCAAGCCGATGATAGCCGAAACGCGGTGACGCCTTCTGCGCCTCGCCGTCGTTCAGGTTCGGCAAGCAAGCCAAAATAAGCCCGCGCTTCTCAAACTCTTATGCCTGCGAAGACTGCCACGAACGCGGATGCAGAAAGGAAAGAAACCTCAGTAGGATCTTCCGGCGGGCACGGTAAATAGAAACGTTGAACCGCGGCCCAGCTCAGATTCGACCCATATCCGACCCCCGGCGCGCTCAACGATTCGTTTGCAAATCGCGAGCCCCATACCGGTGCCCGGGCAATCGGTCCAATCCGTGAAGACGCTTGAACATTCCAAGAATCTGCTCGCTGTACTGTGAATCAATGCCGATGCCGTTATCCTGAACTGAAAATTTCCATTGATCACCGGATCGTTCGGCAGTCACCTGAATCCGTGGTGGTTCCTCGCTCCGATACCGGATCGCGTTTCCAATCAGGTTCTGAAACAACTGTTCTAGTTGAAATGCGTGGATGCGCACCCAAGGAAGAGGCTCGTGCGCTATTGAAGCACCGCCCCTTCAATTGCGGCGGTCAGGGCTACAAGAGCTCGAGCAAGGGCTTCGCCCGCATTTACATCCGGCACGGCCTCCAAACCGACCGTCGAAGATTGGCGTTGGAAAGCGGAGATCTCCTCGCGCAGCAAGCGCCCTGGCAGGCTTCTTCGAGCCTACTGGCGGAGGTGGTTGGGCCATGGATCTACCGCGCTAGTTTCCGCAGATGTCCGTTTCGCGCACCTCTGCGGGCCCATTTAGGGCAGAACCGTCGGCAATTTGAGCTGAAACTCGCCGTCAACCTGTGGGTGCGGGCGAAGGGCCGCCTGGCGCAAAGATTGATTGCTAACCAGCGTACCGGCGTTGAGGAGACAGCTTGAGACAGCCACGTTCTTGCTCAATCGCGCAACCGAGGGCGTACAGCGCCGCACCTTCGCGTGCTGTGGGAAGGCAGCTCTCCTCGGAATCGTTGCTCAATTGCCCAAGTACCTCCAGGTCTTGGTCAGAAAGGCGCTCGATGGCCCGGTCGATGATCTCGTCGTCGGTGAGATGGACCGCAGTCCAAATTGACTGTGGCGCTGCGCTTTCCAGTGCCTCGATTCTCCGGCGTATCTTCTGTGTCATGTCGTTTCGCCTGGTTGAAAACCCTGTCCTCCAACGCTCCATTCAGGAGCGCTCTCGCCAGGTCCAGTAGGTGGCCGCCGCCCGGTTCTTCGGAGCGTATGCTGCGACTAATCAGCTCCATGTTGGGCGTGCACTCACCACGAACGGCAGCACGAACAGGTTCATCACATAATCCCCGCGGGCGCTGATTTGCCCTGACGTTCCGTCTGCGAAGAACAGAGTCGTCGGATCGCAAATCAACTGTTCCAGTGTTCCGAGGCGTCGTTTGAGATTCATCTCTCAAGGCCCAAATTTATGCAATGCATTCGCCTTCACCGCTTTCCGCTGCTGCGCAACTGGTTGGAATCCTGCCCAGCAGTGTCCTCTAAACGCGTCAGCCGCAGCTCCAGGTTGTCCAGTTCGAAGCTTTTCCGTGCCAGCTCCACTACAGATTGGGCGGCGCGGACTCGTGTTGCGGGTGGCGCCTCCGGGCTCACCATGAGTTTCAACAAGGTGGTCACGGCTGCGCTGGTTGCCTGTTGCAAGCGCGCATTCGATTGCCCGAGCGCCTGGCCGCGCGCCTCCAGGTAGGCGGACCGGAACTCGGTTAGCTTCATCCAGCGCAGCAGCGTTTTCGCGGACATGCCACAAACGCGAGCCGCTTCTTCGATGCTCCGCTCCGACAATAGCGCGGCAATCGCTTCCTCCTTCTTGCGCCCGAATTTTGCGCCGTGTCCTTTCATCTGCTATGAGCCAAGCGCATCGCGTTTTCATCGCCTCGTTTGAATGGGAGCAGAATTCGCTTGCTTGTGCCGGGAACCCGAGTGATGAATGTCACTGCGGAAGGAGACCGCACAAGATGACGATCTTCACGATTGATCAAGACAACAACATCAGGGCCTTCGGTTCGGTCGCCGAGGCCAGGAGCCACCCCGAAGCCGAGCGCTTCAAGAGCGAGAAAGAACTGGCCAAACTGGCGGCTGAGTGGCCGGCTGCGCGGCTGATCGAGATCTGGAACAGCCTGCCGGGCGTGAGTGCGGTCAAGAAGTTCTCGAACCGGCAGGCCGCGGTCGGCCGTATCTGGAAGGCCGTTCAGAGCCTGGCGCCCACTGACGGCGCACCGGCGCGCCGTGTTGCGGCCAAGAAGGGCCGGTCGGGTAAACAGACCAGCGGCGTACGGGAGGGCAGCAAAACCGCAACCGTACTCGAACTGTTGAAACGGTCCGGGGGCGCTACCTTGAAGGACCTGATGGAGGCGACCGAATGGCAGGCGCATTCGGTGCGCGGGTTCCTGTCGGGCACAGTGGGCAAGAAAATGCGCCTCCAACTCACGTCGGCCAAGAAGGAGAACGGCACGCGCGTGTACTCGATCAATTTGTAGAGCTGCCCCCAACCCGATCAGCTGGCCGCCCGGGATTCTGCCGTGGGCGGCTTTTTTTCTTTGTGCGCTTGAGTTCATGCCGTCTCCTGGTCCCGTTCCGCAGCGCCACATTCATCCGCAATCCCACATCACAGTCTCAAATCCGCAGCGGTCACAAGCCACGGGAATCGCATCTCCTCAGCCGCCTTAGAAAAAGCGTCTTCCCAGCGATCCCAGACGGCTCGATGCGCCTCGCTCAAGCTGCCGAATGGTACTTGATCGAGAAGCATCTCCGCTTCCTTCAATAGATCGCGATCCGCAACAGACAGCTTGCGCCGCGCGCAATCGCACAGGTCTACCAATTGCGTATTCCATACTGGTCCGCAGAACGCCGCTTCGAGTTTCTGCAAACGCCTGTGGAGACCGGTCATGCTGCCGCCTTCAGCCGCTCTTCTGCAATGGCTTCGAAGGTGCGGCCGTCATTATCCAACACAGCCTTCTTGCCCGTATATCCCTGCCAGCGTTGAACGATGCAATCGGCGTACTGCGGATCGATTTCCATCAGCCGCGCTTTCCGGCCGCGCCGTTCGCACCCGATCAAGGTCGAACCAGACCCGCCAAAGAAATCCGCCACGATATCGCCGGCCTTGCTGCTGTTGATCAGGGCCCGCTCAACGAGTTCCACAGGTTTAGCAGTCGGGTGGATGCGATTGGCCGCAGGCTTCTTCTCCTGCCACAGGGTGGATTGCGATTTGTCGCCGTACCAGGGATCCTTCTGCCCGGCAACGTGCGCATAGAAGATCGGCTCATGTTGAAACTTGTATCGACCGAAGCCCCAAGCAAAGGTGTTCTTCGCCCAGATGATCTGACAACGCACTTCGAAGCCTGCCGTTTCCATCGCGTTTTGGAATTCCCGCTGCCAGGAAGAGGAGTGGCAGATATAAATGGAAGCGCCGGGTTTCACGGCGTGGCGATAACTCGAGAAGGTGCTCAACAGAAACTGTTGGAATTGTTCTGCGGTCATGCGATCGCCCTGAATCTTAAGGCGGTCTTCGGTGTAACCCTCATAATCGACGTTGTAGGGCGGATCGCTAAAGAAGATATCGGCCGCTTCGCCACCCATGAGTCGATCTACGTCTTTCCCCATAGTTGCGTCACCACAAAGCACGCGATGTTCCCCGAGGACCCACAGATCTCCCGGAGTGCTAATGGACGTCTGAGCCAGTTCGGGAACGGCATCTTCATCGGTGAGTCCCTCGGTCGCATCCTGCGCTGCGAGAAGGCGCGCCAGTTCTTCGTCTTCGAAACCGAGTAAGTTGATGTTGACTTCTTCGTCCCGCAACGCTGCCAACTCGATGCGCAACAACTCCTCGTCCCAGCCGGCATTCAGCCCCAGGCGATTGTCCGCGAGAATGTAAGCGCGCTTCTGGCTTTCGCTGAGATGATCGAGAACGATAACCGGCACTTCGCTAAGGTTTAGCTTGCGTGCCGCGAGCAGGCGGCCGTGGCCGGCGATGATGCCTGCGTTCGCATCTACGAGGATCGGATTATTGAAGCCAAACTCGGCGATACTGCCCGCGATTTGCGCCACTTGTGCATCCGAATGCGTGCGCGGGTTCCGAGCATAGGGAACTAATTTGTCTAGTGGCCAATGCTCGATGCGCTCGGGGGAATAGAGTTGAGCGTCGACTGAATTCCCGGTGGTGTGGTCGCCCACTTTGTCCGTGTCGCGTTTAGCCTGCACGTTCAATCTCCCGCTCGAAAACAATTATAGAAACAGTTGGAAGGCCCTGTAAACTTCTGATTCTAGGCTTGTTATCTATTCCTAATGAACGCTAACGGCTGCTAACTAACCGACTGCGGTTGTGGGCTCTACAAACTGAGGTCCACTGCACTTTGTCCCGAGTGTCCCGACTACGACGAAGGAGATCGGGACGCATGAACTTCAACATTTACCGCATTGTCCCGAGTGTCCCTAGTGGTCCCAACCGCGCGCGAAGGTCGGACACGTTAGGAGGATGAGTGCGCGCGCAATCTACACAGAGTTACTCAATATTGTGAAGTACAATCCCTACAAAAGTCCCCACACTCGGGCGGAGGGGCGAGAAAAGCGGGTGTCTCCTGGGCGGTAAGTGTTTGAAAACTTTGGCTCCTCAGGTAGGATTCGAACCTACAACCCTTCGGTTAACAGCCGAATGCTCTACCGTTGAGCTACTGAGGAGCATTGCGCTCAGCCTTGCAAAAGCCGCATTCCCGGGCTTTGAAAGGTTCGCCAAACCTATTAAACCACAGCACCGATCGTGTACCGTGAAGCCTCCATCTCTAGCCGAACCGCGGCTGCTTTCGCCACAACTGGCGGTAACTTTCGGCGATGCCAAGAATTTTTCCAAAGACCGCCGGCGGCGCAGCAACGGTCACGTTTTCCCCGCCCGCGCGCGACAGCGATCTGCGCCACAGCCCCTCCGCGCTCCGGTAACCGGCGCAAGACTGCAGCCGGTACGAAGGATCAACCCGCAAGGCTGCGTATTCAGCACAATTCGCGCGCTCCGATTTCAAGAAAGCCGATAGGCCGTTAGTTGACGCTGAATTCGGACGGCACGAGCACGACCGCTTCATCGGGATTGTAATAGTCGTACAGAGCCGATTGGGCCATTCGCCCCTCCATGGGAAATCGAGGCCGAAATACAAACTGAAAATTTGAATCGCTCGCGCGCGGCCAGACATAAAAGGTGATATGGTCCGGCGCCACTTCGAAAGAATCTACGCCGCTCTTCGCATCATTGAGGATGCTTTCAAGCGTGCCGCGGTCGGCTTCAGCACCAGGCGGCAAGCCGATTTCCGCAATCATCATTCCGTAGCCGCGGAAAGCGGGCCTGATTATCTTCACGCGACACGTTACCGCCTGATTCACCGCCGCTCTCGTGGTGCCGAACTCGGTTTCCATGCCAAAATCCTTCGCCGAATGCGATTTCGTCCAAGGCTCATACCAGGTGGTAGTTAGCTGTAACTGAATCAGTTCTGAGCCTTCCGTGCGAATCGATAAGTTATTCGACGCGCCGGGCCGCACGAGACGCGAGAGGTCGAAGGTTGCTGGTCCTGAGATCTTCGAGCGCTGCTCACTTAACGCGATTCGCCCCGCACCGGAACCGTTGAATAAAATGTCCACGTTAGCGGGAGCGTTCGGAGGCGATGTGGCCGGGGCTTCGAGGAGTGCCAGCAACGCGCGCACTGTCGATTGGGATGTGGACCACGCCCCGCTGGCATCTGTATTTCTCAGCAGGAAGAGCGCGCCTCGATCGATTACTTGTTGTAACTCGCTGCCGCCTCTGCCTAGCTTTCGCCACTTTGCCAACGCCGAAAGTACGAGAGCAGTAGTCTCCACTTGACCCGCGCGGCCCCAGCCATGGAAGGGGGTGTTCGTGCGAAACGCCCAGTACGCCATTCCCTCCTCATTTCTGGCTAGCTCACAGAGGCGCCGGACGCTGGATTCCGCCAGATCCGCATGGCCGGCATCCATTGCGGCGAGGGCGAATGCGGCCATCGCATATGGATCTTCAAATTCAGTGGCGCTTCGAGCGAATTCACCCAATCTCCGATCGATATCCGGATCAGCGTGGCCGGCCGCTGTAACTAGACCCCATAAAGTAAGTGTGCCCACGGCGTCTTTAGTCAAAGTTTGGCGCTTCAGCCAAACTTGCGCCTGCGTAATGCGATCGTCGGTGACCTCAATAAACTCCTTCGCGTCCGCCATGAATTGCAGCGCATACACCGCGAGCGCCGCATCCGGTTCAACGGACGCCCAATATCTAAATCCGCCGTCGTCCGATTGGTAGCCGAGCAGCCGCTCATAGCCAGCCTCCAGGTTTCGCTTCGCGCGTTGTTCTAATGGCGTGTCGTGTATTCCGCCGCGCCGAACGGCCTTCAGAAATAGTAGATTGGGATACGCGGATGAGATACTCTGTTCAGCGCAATCATAGGGCCGCTGAAGCAGCGCCTGCATGGCGTCGAGCAATCGCGCGATCAGCGTCGGGTAGATCTTCACTTCCGCTTTTGTGCTTCCAGGCAGCGCGGTCGCCGGAACATAAAGGGTCAGAGGCTGTTCATTGCCGACCACCGCATTGGCGGACCTTCCGATGCGCTCGCCACCCGGATGAATACGCAGTGGTTTGTCGATGGTATCAGAGATCCCTACTCCCGTTGCACTTACTCGCAGGTGCGTATCCTCGCCGGCTGCCGCGCCGCGAAGCGACGACGTTACGTTTGCGGAGCTAGATGCCGCGACCGGATCTGGCTGTCGTGGCGGCTGCTCAAGTACCAGACGCCGCGAGGCGCCGCACTCACTCTTACAGCCTGTACCTGAGACAGATAATTTCGTATCGGAACGGACAGCGAAATTCGATCGCCCTGAGTCAGTACGGATGGAAGGTCCAGGTCCACCTGAAAGGGCTGAAATGCACGCACATCCGTTGAGGTTTCAGTGACTCGGCCGTCTTCGGAGGAAGCGAAAACTGCGACGTGCCAGTTTGTAATTGTATCGGCCAGCTTGACATTGACAGCCGCGTTTCCGCTGGCGTCGGTGATGAGCTCGGGATTCCAATAAAGCGTTTCGGGCATATACTCACGAACTCGGGGAATTCCAATAGTCGCGGAGCTTGGGCCCGCGACGAAAGCCAACTCTGCGGTCGAAGTTGCGATCTTATTGGATGTAGCCTCCACTTCCACTGTCTCGGCGACCATGTCCACTTGCAGAACGTAGTCGGCGTTTGTGACGTGATCCGCTTCTACCGGAACATGGTCCAGAACACCGGCCTGGAAGCCCGGCGCTTGGAACTCCAACCGGAAATACCCTCCGGGCATTCCGCTGAAAATATATTTACCCAGTGAATTGCTGCGGGTGCTGTAGGTGTCGTTGAGCGTGATACTCACATTGGCGATGGCGGCGCCGCTCGCATCGCGAACGGTACCGGCAATAGTTCCGGTTCCCGCAGGACTTCCACTTGGTGCAGCCTGCGCGAGCTTCTCTTGCTTCGCTTCGTTGTCGTCAATGATGCGCGAGCAGCTCATTACAGTAACATCGTCGTAAGTATTGGGTACACCATCCGCCCCCGAGCTCTTCACATCCAAGACGAGGAAAGTATGCTTCGACGGAACTAACTCTTTGCGAGACTCTTGCAGGCCTAGATATTGTTCGTACGTGTAAATGCGAGGGCGGTCGTAGTAAGACTCGTCAAAATGAAAATCAACATAATAAGGACGTCCCCACGGATCGCGCAGCTCTCCAGAATTGAGCCCTGCCGCGGATAACAGACTGTAAAAAGCGCTCGCGGTTCGCGGAAATTGTTTTGCCGCGTTCACCGCCGCATCGATCTGTTTGCCAGTCCGTGAAAAATAGGAGCCGCTGAATTCAGCGGCATCGAAATCATCCTCGGTTCCCCATTGGCGATCCGGCCCGGCGCTCTTGATTTCAATCACCCGCCGATCACCCGAATAGCTGAGGCTGTTCTGTCAGGAATGAGTTGATATCGAAGCCGTTCGAGCAAAGGATCGGCAATCTTGCTTGAAAGCGGCATCGGCAGTTCCGCCGAAGACTTACCGGGGGGTATTGTTACGCCCGCCTTCACCAGCCCATTTTGCTGATCCGAAGGTCCGAGCCACTCGAGCTCTGCGGTGGCATTTTTCGACTTGTTTTCGCGGCTCTCAATGGCAAGCGTGACAACGGTCTTGCCATTCACAAGGTGCGCATGAATGCCGGATTCTTCGACAAGAACTTGCGCCCTCGCAGCAGACATAGCGCCACGGCGAACACAGCCACCCGAACACGCATAGGAGAGACTCCCTGTTGCTAGTAGTTTAACTAGTTGATAGGGCCTATAGGCGGTGCAGGCGGGAACAGCCTTTGTCCAAGAGTTTAGATAGCATTCGATGGCGCGCTCCGTCCCTTAATTAAGGATCCAATCCTTAGTCAAGGATCAAAGAAAGGATGAGAAAAGATGCCGGAACCCACTTGGAAACCTCATGAGAAACATGGGCGGCTTACGACGCAAAGCGATTTACCCGATACTGTCTACGCCTTTCCGAAGCAGCGGAAAGAACCGCTGACCGACGCAGAGCATGTGCGTAACGCCGTTGCGCGCTTCGATCAAGTCATCGATGTCTCCGATGCTGATCGCGCTTTGGCATTCGCGAACATTGAGAAGGCGGCAAAGCACTACCACGTCGATCTTTCGGAGACCTCATGGCACGATCTTGGCGTTCATCCTCAACGCCACCGCAAAGAGGCCGCCGCGAAAGGTGCTGAGACGCGCGAGCGCCACAGGGAGCACCGCGAGAGCGAGAAAAAATAAGAGAGGCAATCCACGATACGTGGCGATTAATCTCGATCGCCGAATTTATGAACAGCGCTATGTCTTGGGAGATGATTGGGCGGGACGCCGCCTATACGCTGCGGAGGATGCGCATGAAACCGCTTTTCACCGCGACGACTGTTCTCACCCTGGCACTCGCGATTGGCGGCAACACCGCGATCTTCACGGTCATCCATGCTGTGCTGTTGAAGCCACTGCCGTATCCGGATTCCGATCGCCTAGTTCGCATCACAGGAGGCGCAACGCCGGTTCGATTTTCGGAAATGAAGGCCAGCACGCATTCGTTCACCGAAATCGGCGTGTTTACCAGCGAAGAAAGCCCGACGCTCTCCGGCGGAGCGCAACCGGAGGTCCTGAAAGGCGTTCGCATATCGGCTAATTTCCTCCGCATTCTGGGCGTGGCTCCGCTGCTAGGGCGCGCCTTTCGGCCTCAGGAAGATTCGGCCGCGGGCACGCCGGTTGTGATGATCAGCACCGAGCTGTGGCAGCGCCGATTCGCGGGAGATCCAGCGATCATCGGCAAGACCGCCGGTCTTGCCGGAACGCCATACACCGTCATCGGCGTTCTTGCGCCGCGTTTTCTATTTCCCTTCCCCGATTTGGATGTGTGGATGACAGCGCCCTCGGAATGGCCGCTCGTACCTCCGAAATCCAGGGCCTTGAGTCCGTTTTTAAGCATATTCGGCCGTCTAAAGCCTGGGGTAACGCTGCAACAAGCAACTGCGGAAACGAAGGTGATTCACCGGCAATACGCCGTTGCGCATCCGGCCATGCTGGACGCCAAGCCGAAGAGACCAGAGAAGGTGACGGCGATGAAGGACGATCTGGTGCAGGATGTGCGTTCGATGCTTTGGATGCTGCTTGGCGCAGTGGGTTTTGTGCTGTTGATTGGCTGCGCGAATGTGGCCGGCCTGCTAGTCGCCCAGGCGGCTTCGCGCTCGCGCGAAATTGCCATGCGATCGGCGCTCGGAGCCACGCGTGTTCGGCTCATCGGGCAACTGATTGGTGAGAGCGTCTTGCTGTCGCTTTTAGGAGGAATACTCGGTGTGCTGCTCGCCGCCTGGAGCCTGCGCGCCATCCCCGGCATGACTGCTTTCGAGCTGCCGAGGGCTCAAGAAATTCATTTGGATTGGACAGTGCTCGCATTCGCCACCGCGCTCTCAATAACAGCCGGCGTGCTCTTCGGAATCTTGCCGGCACTTGGCGCGTCCCGGTCCGATCTTATGCGAGTGCTGCGAGTGAGCGGCGACACCGCCAATGAGGACGTGCCCAGAGGCATTCTGAACGTACACGGGCTCTTGCTGATTGGGCAGGTTGCGCTGTCCATCGTCTTGCTGATTGGCACGGCGCTCCTGATTGAAAGTGTGAGCCGCCTGCGTGGTGTTGCCATCGGATTCAATCCTGCAAACATCTTGACCGCAAGTGTTTCTCTGTCGCCGTCGCGATACGGCACAAACCAAAAGAAGGCGCTATTTTTTCAAGAGCTAGTCCGGCGAGTGGAATCGTCGCCGGGTATCCGGAGCGCCGCCGCTTCGATGTTCCTTCCCATGATGAGCTATGCGGGAGCTCCCGTGCAGGACGCCGCAAAACCGCTCCTCAAGTTGAACGAACGCATGATCGCGACTTTTTCAATCATCACGCCTGGATACTTTCGCACTCTCGAAATTCCAATGCGGCGGGGAAGGGATTTCACCGAACGAGATACGGAGGGCGCGCAGCGTGTCGCAATCATCGATGAAGCTCTGGCGCGGCGCTTCTGGCCGGCCTATCCGAACGGTCAGGACCCGATTGGCCAGCACCTATGGGTTGGCGGCGTGAACCCCGATCCCGCCAAAATCGTGGGGATTGTCGCGCATGTACATCAAGCTCTTGAAAAGAGCATTTGGCCCGAAACGGTCTACATTGCTTTTGCCCAGAACTCTCCAGCCTTCGCGTTTCTGGCGGTGCGCACGAACGGGAGCCCGCTCGCCTTCGCCGGCACAGTGCGCCAACAGGTGCTGGCATTAGATAAGGATCAATCTATTTCGAATATTCGAACCATGGAACACTTGGTCGATGAGCAAGTGGGTCAACGGCGTCTATTGGTGATTTTGTTAGGGTCCTTTGCGGGAATGGCGCTGCTGCTGGTCTTGATGGGGATCTACGGCATCATTGCGTATTCCGTGGCGCGGCGGACTCAAGAGGTGGGCATCCGGCGCGCATTGGGCGCGCAGGACGGAGACATTCTGCGGCTCGTCGTCGGGCAGAGCTTGCAGCTAGCTTTGGCCGGAGTGATGGTTGGAATCGCTGGCGCCTTCGGCTTAACGCGCTTGATGCAGAGCCTGCTATTTCATGTCAGCGCGACCGACCTCGCGACGTTCGGGGCCGTCGCATCGCTATTCCTGTGCGTGGCGCTTGTGGCCAGCTACATTCCTGCACGGCGCGCCACCCGAATCGATCCGGCAACGGCATTGCGAACTTGACCGCTGGCTACTAACTGATCGAAGCCAGCTCGTATAGATATTGCGCGTACGAGAATGCGGCGTCGTCCATGCCTTTGATTTTCGGATTGCTCGATTCGATGACGTAGTATTCGTTAGGGGCGTGAGCGCCGTTGCCGTGCCCCAGTCCGAAATGGCCGGCGGGAAGTTGCAGAGGATCGCCGGTGAACACGTAGCCCGGCCAAGAGCCAGCCAGTCGAGGCCAGAGAATCGGATCATAACCGTCGCGAACATAGACTGCTTTCTGTGCCCGGATCAGCGCAGAATCGGCGGGCGTGCTGGTGGGATCGTAGCCGCCGGTCATATTCACTTCGATGTCGGCAAACCCATGCTTTGCCAGGTGTGCTTTTAGCGCGGCAAGCGCACCGGCAGCGGTCATGTCGGGCACCAGCCGCATATCTATTTTGGCGACAGCTCTGTGCGGCAGAATGGTCTTGCCGCCGGGTCCGGTGTAGCCGGCCACCAAGCCCTCGATATTTACCGTCGGTTTTGAGACCAGCAACTCGAGCGATTCCAGGTAATCGACGTCGTGTACCCAGTGTTGAACGCCAAGCTGCTGCATGGTGGATGCCTCGCTCTGACGCTGGGCGGCTTGCCGGATCAGCGCTTTCTCCTCCGGCGTGAGTGGGCGCGCCTTATCGGCGAAGCCTTCGATGGCAGGCGTATGGCCGTCGGATGCAACTAAGGTCGCCAAGGCCTCAACCAGATGCCAGGCCGGACTATCGACGCGTGCTTCGTTGCTCGAATGCAGATCCTGCTTGGGCCCGCGGCCCCAGCGTTCAGCGCTCGAAACGAGCTCGAGTTCGACCACGCCCTTCGCGCCCAGATTGATGGTTACGGAGCCATCGATCGATTGCATGGCCATGGGCATGAACACGCCGGTGCACTTCCGCAACGCGGCCAAAATGTCGGGACGGTGCACCAGTTCCGGGAAGTGCGGGGAACCGATCTCCTCTTCTCCCTCGGCAACGAAGACCAGGTTCACAGGCAGCTTGCGTCCCAACCCACGGAACGCATGCAGAGCGGCGAGAAACGTTGCTTCGGGGCCTTTCTGGTTGACCGCGCCGCGACCGACAATTACCTTCCCGAGTCCGGGTTTGTCCACCAGCGCGGCGTCCCAAGGCGGGGAAGACCACTCGGACGGATCGGCCTGCTTCACGTCATACATGAAGTAAAGTCCCACTGTTCGTGGAGCGCCAACGTTCAGCGTTGCAAAAATTCCGGGTTGCCCGGCAGTGGGCACTTTCGTCACCTGCTCGAAGCCTGCCTCGCGCAGAAATCGCATCGTCAATTCGCAGCCCTCAGTCATGCCGCGATTCTCCGCTGCGATGGAGGGTTGACGAATCCACTCCTGTAGCCTCTGAACCGATTCCTGGTGGCGCTTCTCAATTTCGGCTCGTAAGGGACTCAAATCGATTGAATCCGCGCTTAGCATTGGTCGCGCCGAAACAGCGACTGACGCGCCAAGCACAACCTCTTGAAGGAACGTACGGCGATGAATTACTGTCATGTTACAGAATACCTTTCACCTCTGTAACACATGACCGATGCGCATGGTAGAAACTGGAGACTGTATGCGATTTCAGATCAGCGAAGCAGTGGAGGTTCTGGAGCGAACTCCGGCCGTTATGGATGCGCTGCTGCGGGGAAAATCTTCCGTATGGCTCAATTGCCGCATGGATGCGGCCGCCTTCAGTCCGATCGATGTGCTCGGCCACCTCATTTTCGGCGAAATGACCGATTGGATTCCCCGAGCTCTTATCATCCTGGAGTCTCAGAAATGCCGGGCGTTTGATCCGTTCGATCGCTACGGTTTCGCTCCCATCATCCGGGGGAAGAGCATGGACGAACTGTTGGGGCAATTCGCGGAACTACGCGGTGAGAGCCTCGAAGCACTGCACTCCCTTGCGTTGGATGATGAAAAACTCGATCTGCCGGGGCTGCACCCTGAGCTCGGAGAGGTCACTTTGCGCGAGCTGCTTGCTTCGTGGGTGGTGCACGATTTGGGTCACATTGCCCAGTTGATGCGCATCATGGCGAACGAGTACCGCGATGAGATTGGTCCGTGGCGGGCCTACGTCTCCATAATTCAGTGATTCATTCACGCATTGGCGGGTGCGTAGTTGGCCAGCAAATTGACACCCCACACGCTTACATCGAAGGCGACACGAATCTGCGCGAGCTGCCCGGGCACGGATTGCCGGGACTGCGTCACCATTTTGAAGCGATAGATAAGTCCTTGTGCATCGAGGCCCCACACGTTTGTGCTCGAGCCGGCCGAAATCTGAGGGAGCGATCCCAGCATCAGCGCTAACCCGCTCGTCTGTGGGTCGAACTGGTAGACGTTCGATTGCGCATCCAGACCCCAAACGGCGCCGTCCACGCCAACCGAGAGCTGAGTGAGCGAACCCGGTATCAGCAGTCGGTAAAATCCGGCGGTTTGAAGCCAGACCGCCAAGGCGCTGGATATCCTGCAGGCTCAAGGCCGAAGCGGTCCACACACTGTGCGGGGGTCAGCCGCCGATGGTACACCGCGGTTCCTTGCGTCTGTAGTCAGTGAGGAGCTGCAGCAGGCCGCCATTCTGCGCCGCCGTTCGGAGAAACGAGTGCTCATGCGCGGCATCTCGCGCGATGGCGGCACCGGCCCCATCCTGCGCGTCTGCAAACGCCGGACGGACATGTCCTGCAAATGGAAGAATTTTGTTTCCTTATATGCGGTCTAACCGGTTGCTAATTCAAACCAGCTCAAATCCTCCGGCGTTGGGCAGTCTTGATCGCATTGAAACCAACGATTCACTATTACACGGCACCGGTTTTTTTTCTTCACATATGGCTTTACCTGAAGATATAATCTGCAGTCCTCCCAGAATTCGTCGACTTGCTCACAATGACCCAACCGTCACTGCAGCCCGACCCGCAGAGAGTTGTTCGGCCTGGCCTGAGATGGTGGAAAGGCCATAATTCTGTTTAGAGATAAGGCAAGACTTGCGATGAGTGCCTTAGGCCGTGGGGTCTAAATTCTTGTGCTATTGTTTCTAAATCGAGAAAGATATGGCTTACGTTCCAGGATTCCGGAATGACGTATTTATAAGCTACGCGCACGGTGACGATGCTCCCGCCTTGTCATCTGATGGTAGGGGTTGGGTGAGTTATTTCCACGAGCGGCTCCAGACAGCTGTGCAGCAGCGTGTGGGCTTTCCGGTCTCGGTGTGGATGGATCGCCGAAACCTTCAAAGTTACGTCGATTTTGACAGCGAGATACACAATCAGCTGGATGCAGCAATCTTGATACTGATCATGTCTCCGAGTTATACCAACTCGCACTACTGTAAGAGAGAAAGAGACAGTTTTCTTGAGCTTGTTGGGAACAAGCATAAGCCTAAATTCTGTACGGGGGACCTCGCGAACTCGCAATTCATCTTTAAAGTCGTTTCGCTGAGTGACGCCGATGCCAGTCATCGGCGTATTCTGCAGCAATATCATCTCAGCGACGAAGTCTTCTTTGACAATGAAGGTGAAAATTCCCGACGCTTGATGCCGGATAGTCCACGCTTTGGTGATGCGCTGTATAAGCTGGAAAGGCAGGTTGCTAGCCTGCTTCGCAAAATGCGGGCTCAGTGCTTTGGGGTCTTTATTTGGCCGCCAGCCCCATCTGCCCTTTCAGGATTGAAGGAAACCCATTCCAAATTGTGCGCGGAGCTTGCCGACGCCTCATATCGGGTTCTGCCCGAGTCGGCCGATGATCCGAAAAATCAGCTCGAGGGAGCTGAACTCTCGGTTTTTATGCTCGGGCCCGACTATGACAAAGACAGCGAGATTCTCGTGAACCACGCATCCACATTAGACAAAGCTTGGGTGATTTGGCGGTCTGCTGCGGCACAAGTAAGCGCCGATGAACGGCAGAAAAGATTGCTCGAAAACCTTCTTGATCAAAAGCAAAAGCAAAAAGTGTTTCTGGACGAAAAATGCTCGTTGAAGGACGAGGTGCTTGCGCTGCTCAAGCGCGCACCGAGCCCTGAACCTTGGGCTATCAGGCAGAAGCGTGTTTACGTCATTTACAACAAAGATGATCCTGACGACCGAGCCAACGCCGCGTACGTTCTTCGAACAGTCCGGAGCGAATTCGAGGTTGCGGTACCCGCGGATTTCAGCCAACATCGCCAAAACCTCACGCTTTCGGACGGGGTCTTGCTGGTATGGGGCACTGCAAAGCGTGAGTGGTACACCCTGAACCTAGAGGATATGAGCCGGGTTGTGAAGCGCGGCAGGGCGGAGGGGATCTGCCTATTCGATCCACGCGACGCCAAAGAGTCTGACTTGTCCACACTGCGGAATTTTGCCGATCTGCACGTCATCGAGCAGTTCGAACGTTACGACCCAGCAAGACTGCAGCCCTTTTTGAATTCGCTGCGGGGCAGAGCGGCGGCTGCGCAATGAGTGCTAGGGCAACGCCGGCCCGGCTTGATAATCCTTATCCGGGTCTACGCCCTTTCGACGAGAAGGATTTTCACCTCTTTTTCGGACGAGACGAGCAGATAGACGAACTGCTGAGCCGCCTGTCGCGCAACAGATTTCTCTGCGTAACGGGAGTTTCGGGAAGCGGGAAGTCGTCCCTGGTGCGCGCGGGGCTGATTCCAGCGCTGCGCCGCGGATACGTGAATCGGTCCGGTTCCCGTTGGCAGATTGCGACATGCCGTCCCGGGAATGATCCTCTGGCATCGCTGCAGGAAGCGCTCGCAAGAGAGGCGGACCTCATTGCCGATCTGGAGCGAAGCAGCCGTGCGCTCATCAAGGCAGCGCGCATGCTTCCGGAAGACGAGAGTCTGCTTGTGGTGATCGATCAATTCGAGGAGTTATTTCGGTACAAGGACAAAATTCGCGCTGACGTTACAGCGTCCAAGCAGGAATTGATCGATTCCGGGGAGCGGGCGAGCGACTTTGTACGGCTTTTGCTCACGACAAGCAAGGACGAAGAAGTTTCGGTATACGTGGTCGTCACCATGCGCAGCGACTACCTGGGCGACTGCGCGAAGTTTCGCGACCTGCCTGAGACGCTGAACGACTGTCAGTACCTAGTGCCGCGCATGACGCGGGAGCAACGTCGCGCAGCCATTGAAAACCCTTTGCCGGATTCCGCGATCGCGCCGAGCCTGGTGCAAGTGCTCCTCAACGATGCCGGCGATGAGCCTAACAACTTGCCTTTGCTGCAACACGCGCTTATGCGAACCTGGCATCACTGGAAGGAGCGGACCCGCGGCGACGGCGAGATTAGCCTGAACGACTACATCGCGGTGGGAGGCATTGAGGACGCACTCAACCGGCATGCTGAATTGCTATACCGAACGTTGAATCAGGCCGCGGGGAGTCAGCAATTAGCGGAATGGATTTTCAAGCGATTGACGGCCAAGGGTATCTCCGAACGTGAGACTCGTTCTCCCGCGAAGCTTTCAGAACTTTGGAGTATCTGCGGAGCGGATTCTGATTCGGATAAGGAACGCGTCAGACAAGTGGTAGAGCACTTTCGCCTGACCGACGGCAGATTCCTGACCTGCGTGGATGACGTGCTCGGCCCCGCATCGATCATCGATATAACGCACGAAAGCTTGATTAGCCGCTGGAAGACGCTGAGCAGTTGGGTGAAGCAGGAAAAAGAATTCGCCAATACTTTCGCGCGCCTGCTCGGCGATGCAACCCGATGGGACACACGAGGCGGAAATCTTCTGACCGGCCTTGACCTGCGGGATGCGGAAGCCTGGAATGAGCGGCGAAACCCACATCCAGCATGGACTTTTGAATATCTACAGTCCGACGACCCAGAGCCGCTTCGATTAGTGGAGCGGTACATCGAGGCCAGCCGCGCAGAGGAGAAGAAGCAAGCAGCCTTTCGCCGTGGGATCGTCGCGGGATTGGGCGCACTTGCTCTGGTACTAGGTATTCTGGCGTGGGTGGGATTTTACTTTTACGGCCAGGCCCGGCAAGAAACAGCGGAAGCTGAGCGCCAAAACAGCAGAGCATTGGAGCAGGAGAAGGCAGTAAGGGTTCAACGTGATCGAGCGGAAAGGCTGCAGCGGGAGGCGGTTCAGCAAAGCTTGCAGGCGAAACGTCAGGCCAGCATAGCCCAAGCTGAGCGGGACGCAGCCGACGCTTCAAAGAGGGAAGCAGAGCGACAGCGCCGGAACGCCGAAGAGCAGGCTCACAGAGCTCAGCAAGCGCGCGTCAGCGCGGAAGCCTCGAAGCAAGAGGCGGAAACACAGCGCAAAAAAGCCCAAGAGGAGGCGATGAAAGAAGAGTCGCAAAGGCAAAGAGCCGAGGAGATGGCAACGGAAGCGGATCGCCAGCACAAGATGGCTGACGCCAATGGAACGTTAGCCTTGGCCAGACAGTTGGCCGCGGATTCGGAAGCGCTCCAACGGGACGGCTATGTAGATGAGCCGGTCCTGCTCGGCTTGGAATCTCTCAAACGAGCGCCGCTCGAAGGGCAGCAGGCGGTTCGTGACAGCCTCGCTCATCTCCCTCGGGTGCTCTGGTCCGACGATCACGGATACACAGTCAATGCTGTCGCGTTCAGCCCCGATGGCGGCCTGCTCGGCGCCGCCAGCGACGACAAAACCGTGGCCATTTATGACGCAAATACCGGAAAGCAGACGCTTAAACTAGAGCACAACAGTGACGTTGAGAGCATCGCTTTCAGCCCTGACGGCAATCTGATTGCGACTGGGAGCGACGATAAAACAGCCCGGATCTTCGACGCGAAGACCGGCAAACAAGTGGCGGAGTTTCCGCAGGACGAGGCAGTCGAAATTATCTCGTTTAGTGCGGACGGGCGGGTCCTCATAACAGCAAGTACCAAGGCATTGGTTGCCTTTAGCGTCGCACGCGCGAAGAGCGTTGGCAGGATTACGATGCGGGGGGATGTGATAGATGTTGCCTTTTCGCCGGGTGGACGCCTGGCCGCATTGGCTAGTGACGACAAAATCGTGCGTATTTTCGATCTTAAAAAAGAGAAAGAAGTTGCTCATATCACGTTTCCATCAGAAGCGACAGCCGTGAGTTTCAGCCCCGATGGTAAGCTGCTGGCCGCCGGAAGCATGGACGGAACAGCAGTTATAGTTGAGGCTAATAACCATCGCGAATTGTCGCGCATCGCCTATCGAGGCGCGATTGCCCAATTTGCGTTTAGTCCAGACGCCCGCCTTATTGCAACGACATCCGTCGATGGCGCTGCACACGTTACTGAGGTGCGCACGGGTAGAGAGGTGACACGTTTTGCGTTTAGGCAGGGCGTTTTCGGCGTGGCCTTCAGCCATGATGGACAGTTAGTGGCGGCTGCTAGCATGGACGGCACTGTACGAGTGTTTCAAGCAAACAGCGGCATCGAAGTGGCCCGCTTCGCAGCGCTGTCAGTTGCATCACGTGAGGAGCTCGCATTCAGCCCGAAAACCTATGCTGTGGCGGTGGGAACGAGTGACGGCTATGTTCGCGTGTTTGAGGCTGTGAGCGGCCGCGAACTGAATCGTTTTCCCGAGCAGATGCCGTACGCGGTAACCGTCAGCCCAAATCACGACCTGATAGCAGTCGGCAACCTGGGGGGAGCGAGCATAATCGAGGCCCATTCGGGCCGGGCGAAACTCGATTTGAAATCTGTGATTACGATTATCGGGCCGGCAATCAGTCCGGATGACCGCCTGTTTGGCTTCGCCGATGCTAAAGGGGTCCTGCATGTCACCTCCACGACGGACTCCGCGGAGCTCTTCAAAACCGACGGCCAAGAAGAGGTAACCGCTTTCGCATTTTCGCCGGATGGACGGAGCCTCGCGACCGGGGGCCTACAGGGGGCCGTCCATATCCTCGATCCCAGGACCGGAAAGGAGAAAGCCCGCTCCCAGCAATTCGTCCCGATATCTAGTATTGCGTTCGCACCGGACGGTCGCATCCTGGCATGCGGTAATTATGGAGCAATAGATCTGAGAGATGCTAATACGGCCACGGAGATCAGGCAAATTAAAACGGACTCCGGGAGCGGAGTCATCGCATTTAGCCCCGACAGCAAGCTTGTTATTTCAAGCGATTATGAGTTGAACGCTGATGTTTTTGAGACGGGTACCGGTAAAAGGCTTTTTCGAGTTTCATTTCAATCGCAAGTTCAGTCCATTGTCTTCGCACCGGACGGGAAGTCGGTTCTGTTCGCTACCGGCGACGGCCTCAATCATCTGATCGACTTAAATACTCATCAGGAGTTCTCACGTATTCATACCGACGGAATTGTGCGAAGCGCGATCTTTTCTTCTGATGGCCGCTCTGTCGATCTTGTGTCCATGGCAGGCGACGGCGTGCGAATCACGCGAGAGCTCATCCATACTCAAGACCTCGAATCGGAAGCCTGTAGGCGCCTAACCCAAAATCTAACAGTCGCCAATTGGAAGCTGTACGTGGGGCTAACTATTCCTTACAAGCGCACGTGTACAAACCTGCCATTCCCAGACGGCTATTCGGCAGGAGATAACGGCGGGACCGGATCAACGTCCAGTGGCCAGAGCCCGTCAGCACTACGGTAATCTTGTCTCACTATCGTGAGACTCGAGCCCAACCGGTAAAGCGCACTGCCCCGGCCAGGACTATCTCGTGCGAACCCGCTGCCGTAAGGACACTTGACGGCAACTACATTTCACGGCTATAACTCTCTTGTTTTCTTTGCCTCTTTGCCAGATTCATGCTTCCTACGTTCCTACGCGCCGCTCGTGTTTTTGCATAACGGGAATCACAAGGTTCCCAGCCGTGGCGATCCATCAGCGGCGAACGTCGGGGAACACGGCTGGCGTAACCAAACGGACGTATCGCGAAGGCTATTCAGGTGTCTTTCCGCCCTGTCAGCGGGCACATGACCGTAGAAACCCAAGAAATTCGTGAAATCATAAGAGTTGGAGTCTAAACGCCCAACCTGAAAGAGCTGAACGAAAAAGCAAAGCCCGCTGCGGGGTGCGAAGTGCTGGCGGAAGACGGCCGGAAACGGCGTGCCTCGGTCATCGAGCACGTGTTCCTGCGTTACGGTGCGGGAGCAAAGTTTTTCGAACCCCTGACGAGTTGGCGACTGTGGAACCGCTTCTGTTGGACGTTGATCGTGATCGGCTTGCTCGGCTGGGTGGCCGCGTTTTGGTTGTTGCGCGGTTTATCGGAGTGATCCGGCAAAATTGATCCCGCAAACCGAAAGCAGTACTATTACCAGGCGAAAGTTCATGCAACCGTAATCTCCGTCGAGTACAGTCACAAGACTGGGCTGCCTCTCAATCTTTCAAGGAGATCTCTTTGCACATCTTTGGCCAAGGCGTTTCATTCACTACTGCTTTGTTCTTATTGCTAGCGTTGGGTTTAGCGCTTGGCTTCGAGTTTGTGAACGGTTTTCATGATACAGCCAACGCGGTGGCAACCGTTATCTATACACACTCGCTGAAGCCTGTGTACGCGGTGATCTGGTCAGGCTTGTGGAATTTGCTTGGCGTTCTCACGTCCTCGGGCTTAGTTGCGTTCAGCGTAGTCTCGCTGCTTCCGGTGGAGTTGGTGCTCAATGTCGGCTCGGGTGCGGGCTTCGCGATGGTGTTTTCGCTATTGATTTCAGCCATTATCTGGAATCTCGGCACCTGGTATCTTGGGCTGCCTGCCTCCAGCTCGCACACACTGATCGGCTCGATCATGGGCGTCGGCCTGGCGAATTCGTTGCTCAGCGGGCATGTCTTTGGTGAAGGCGTGAATTGGGCCAAGGCGCAGGAAGTGTTCGGCTCGCTGCTGCTTTCCCCGGTCATGGGGTTTGTCGGAGCCGGCCTTTTGCTGTTACTGCTGAAACTGCTGGTGCGAAAGCCCGCGCTCTATAAGCCGCCCGAAGGTAATCAGCCCCCACCATGGTGGATTCGCGGCCTGCTGATGTTAACGTGCACCGGCGTCAGCTTTTTTCATGGATCGAACGACGGGCAGAAGGGTATCGGTTTGATTGTGCTGATCCTCGTCGGGATTCTTCCCGGCGGCTTCGCATTAAATCCGGCTGCCGGACCCGCAGACGTACAAAACATTGTTCAGCACGCGCGGCAGGTAGAGCCGATGCTGCTAAAGCAAGCCCCTATGCTGATCACTTCGCAGGATGCCACCGATGAGCTGTCGGCATATCTCAAGACCAAAGGCGTCGCAACGGTTCAGACCTTTGAAGCGCTCGCCGGACGGAACCGGGAAGTTGCCATCGAACTGGAAGGCAGGTCGAGTTTCGATGACCTCACGGTCGATCAAAGGAAAGGATTTCGCAGCGATATCTATTTGCTAAGCGAATCGATCGGCAAATTGCTTAAGCAGCATAAGATATCCGACCCGGCCGAGGCGAACGCTCTTAAGGTATATCAAGGAACTCTGCAGAAACAGACCAAATATATTCCGGTTTGGGTAAAGTTTGCGGTTGCCATCGCGCTGGGACTTGGCACGATGATCGGCTGGAAACGGATCGTCATCACTGTGGGGGAGAAAATCGGCAAAGAGCACCTTACCTACGCCCAGGGCGCCTCGGCTGAAATAATTGCGATGGCGACTATCGGACTGGCAGATAAGTATGGCCTGCCAGTCAGTACCACCCATGTCCTCTCATCCGGCATTGCGGGCACTATGGCCGCAAACCGCTCGGGCTTGCAGATGGAAACACTACGGAACATCCTGTTGGCCTGGGTCCTCACTCTGCCTGTTTGCGTCTTTCTGGGTGCCGGTATTTTTGCAGCCTTCCTATTCATAACTTTGCACCTTTTTGGGGTGCGGTGAAGCTGGAGGCCGAAAAAGGGGTGCCCGGCGGGTTCAGGTGTTTCCTTACGAAATATCCGGGTAGATACAAACGGCTGCAGCGCAACAAACATTTCTTGGCACAAATGTTGCGTTTCTTAACGCCTTAGACATTTCAGCGTCTGTCGCCTTAATATGGCAGTATCCAGCCATTGGCAGTCTACGAGGATCGCATCATGAATGTTAAATCGAAGAAATTGGCGGCGGCTTTGACCGCCATATTTGTGAGCCCGCTGCTCATCACACACTGCGCCTTCGCGCAGGGTGATGGTGATGAGCCCACCGCACAGGTGATTCCAAATACCGGCCAGCTTCTTACGCCTACGGCCCCTGTCGGCGCTCGATTCGAACCCTTGAATCCCAACCTGCCGAACTATCCGGAGTATCTAGCCGGGCAAGCAGTAACAACGGTGGAGAGCCCGGATCACAAATCTCTGTTAATTCTGACTTCGGGTTATAACCTGTGGAGCTTCCCGTACGGACCCAACATAGGCAACACTGATCCTT
>DATJUG010000129.1:0-10845 GCA_035502635.1 Bryobacteraceae bacterium | reverse complement strand
TGACCGGTGTGGCCGTGCTCGCCGCCATCCCTGCCCTGATCTTGACCGTACTGCAGAACAAAGCTGTTACCGGAAGCTTCACCACCCTTCCCTACGTTCTCAGCCAGTATCAATATGGCGTCCCCGCGGCTTTGACGTTTGCGCCGAACCCTGTTCCGCATCGCCAACTAACCCCGCAACAGGAGCTCGAGTACAAATCGCAGCGCGCCTATCATGGCGAAGAACCGGACACGCTGGAAAAGTTCCTCCTGCGGCTCGAATACCGCGTGCGTTTTTACCGCTTCTATTTCTTCGCTCCGCTTTACATTGCGCTGGCCGTGTTCCTGGTCTCTGCTCGCAAATACCGCCGCATCTACGTCCTCATGGCTTGCGCGGTCTTCGCTCTCGGAACGAATTTCTTTCCTTACCTCTATCCGCGCTACGTGGCAGGCGTGGCGTGCCTGTTCATACTCATGAGCGTCTCGGGGCTGCAAACACTGAGCGCCGTGGCCGTTCGTGGTCAGCCGGCCGGCCGCCGTGCAGCCATCCTCATTCTCGCTTTATGTGCGGCGCAATTTCTTTTCTGGTACGCGTTGCACGTCTTCGACGACCAGGATGTATCCATCGCTTTGAAGCAGTACGAAAGCTGGGATGCTATCAATCATCGCGATTCCGGAGAACGAGAGAGTGTCGAACGCGCGCTCAAGAAATCGCCTGGCAGAAAATTGGTGTTTGTCTCTTATTGGCCGAACCACCTCTTTCAGCATGAATGGGTGTACAACGCGGCCGATATCGATACGTCAGAAGTAATCTGGGCCCGAGACCTGGGACCGGCCGAGGATGAGAAGCTGGTGCGTTATTATCCGAATCGTAGCGTGTGGCTGCTGGAGCCTGACGCGCAGCCTCCCAGGTTGAGCCCTTATGGCTCGCGGAAGCTTCCGCATCAGCAATCGCCCTTCGAGGACGTTCAGAACCCGAACTAGCCGTGTATTTGTTCCACATTTTCCGTTCGTTTGTGCCTTTGCGTAATCCGCTTGGGTTTGGCGTCAGCGACCTCCTCGCGCTTGGAGTGGCGCTTCTAGCGCTGATTGCGATCTTCGGGCACGCGTGGGCCGGAGATTGGTTCGCAAGCGCCGCTAGACGCACTGCGTGGTGTATGATCGCGCTCTTCGTTCTGCCGATCGCGTTGCGTCTGGCGCTACTGCCGCGAGTTCCGCCCCCGGTTCCTGCTACTTCCGACGAGTTCAGTTCGCTGACCTTGGCCGATACGCTCCTGCATGGCCGTCTCGCGAACCCTTCGCATCCATTCCCCGAATTTTTTGAGGCGCCTCTCGTGGTGCAGAAGCCGGCCTACCGTTCAACATTGCCGCTTGCCGACGGGCTGCTGCCAGCGGCGGGACGGCTCCTATTTCGGAGCGATTGGGCCGGTATCTTGCTAGGCACCGGAGCATTGTCGGCGCTGTCGTATTGGATGTTGCGGGCCTGGGTCACTCCGGGCTGGGCTCTCTGTGGAGGAGTGCTGGTGGCCTGCGCTTTCGGCCCGCTCGGTCGTTGGACGAACAGCTACTGGGGCGGATTCATCTCGGCCGTAGCCGGCTGCATCATTCTTGGAGTTTTGCCGCGCCTGCGGCAGAACTATCGCCTGCGCAATGCCGCATTCTGGCGTAATGCGCTCTTCTTAACAGCAGCGCTGACGATAGAGCTGCTGGCCAATCCCGCTGCGTTCTGTCTGTTCCTCCCCATCTTCGTATTAGCCGCCGTTCTAGGTCTGAACGGTTTGCAACAATTTCGTCCCGCACTGCTGTTCATCGTGCTCCTTATGTATGGAGTTCATTTTCTCTTCTGGTACGGCCTGCACGCGTTTGCCGACGCGCCGGAGTTGAGCGCCTTGACTCTCTATGAAGGACGAGATTTCCTGAACTCCGGCGAGGCGCAAGCTCGCCGGGCCTTGATGCAAGAACTGAATCGTGAGCCTGGAAAGCAACTCGTGTTCGTGCGCCGTGGCCCTTGGCACACTTCAGGCGAATGGATTCATAACAGCGCCGATATTGACGCCTCTAAGGTTGTATGGGCGCGCGACCTGGGCGAAGAAGACGATCAGAAGCTGCTTGAGTACTATCGCGGCCGCAAAGCATGGCTCTTGGAGCCGGATGCCATACCGCCGCGCCTCCGCAGATATGGATCCGGCAGCGGGCCGTTTGAGATTGTGCGCTGATATCGCTGAATGCCGCCGATAACGCTTTCCATATTAGTGCCCGTATTCAACGAGGCGAACTTGATTGCCGGCGTTCTCGACCGGATTGTAACGGCCCCGGCTTCTTATTTCGCCGAAATGAATATACTCCCGGAGGTGATTCTCGTCGACGACGGGTCCCGCGACAACTCCTGCGAGGCAATCGAGCGTTACATCACGGCTCATGCTAACCCGGATATATCCATTCACCTGCTGCGGCATGCGCGAAATCGAGGCAAGGGCGCTGCCATCCGTACCGCCTTGGCGCATGCGACTGGTGAGTTCTCTATCATTCAGGACGCGGACTTCGAATACGATCCCGCCGAATATGCCAAGCTTTTGCGGCCGTTGCTCGCCGATGAGGCGGATGTTGTCTTCGGATCCCGATTTGCGGCAACCGGAGAGCGGCCCGTCTTGCGGTTCTGGCATTCGACGGGAAATCGTGCGCTGACAAAATTGTGCGGCATGGCGGCTGATTTGGATTTGACCGATGCGCTCACTTGTTTCAAAGCGTTCCGCACAATCATCGCGCAGAGCATGCCTCTTCGCAGCGAGAGATTCGGCATTGAAGCCGAACTCACCATCAAGTTTGCGAAGCGGCGCGCCCGCTTTTGCGAGGTGCCGATTAAATACCGCCCGAGAACGCACATCGAAGGGAAAAAGATTCGAGCGAAAGATGCGCTTGGCATCATCTGGGCAATTTGCAGATCCTGGGTGCGCAATGATCTATACGCGGACAAGGCGGCTGCGATGCTCGGCGCGATGGAGCATGCGCCGCGCTTTAATCGCTGGATGGCCGACACGCTGAATCCATTTCTGGGCGACCGTGTTTTGGAGATCGGCGCGGGTATCGGCAATTTGACGCGCCTGTTGTGCGCCAACCAGGGTTGCTACGTAGTAAGCGATGTAGACAAGCGCCACGTGGCGCAGCTAAGAAGCGAAATGCGATTTCGGGCAAATGTGTCGGTCGCCGCCTGCGACCTGGAGAACAGCGAGGATTTCGACCGTTTCCATGGAACCATGGACGCCGCCATCTGCATCAACGTGCTGGAGCACATTCAGGACGACTTGAGAGGCTTGCGTAACTTGCATTCGGCTCTAGCGCCCGGAGGCCGCGCCATTGTACTGGTTCCGCAAGGCGAGAACGTCTACGGCACCATGGACGAAACGCTCGGCCACTACCGTAGATATTCAAAGGAAACACTCGAACGCCGTATGAAGGAAGCGGGATTTGCCGTCGAGCGAGTTATAGAATTCAACCGCGTCACGTATCCCGGTTGGTTCTTCAATGGGCGAATCCTCCGGCGGCGCAGCGTCAGCCGCGTGCAATTGTGGTTGTTCGATCTGCTCGTGCCGCTCTGGCGGCGCATTGACACCTTCTTGCCCTGGCCCTCAACTTCGCTGATCGCCATCGGCGCAAGGGGAGATTACGATGCCGAAACGTGAAGTTTCCTGTCTGATTGCGCTTGGGCTGCTGTTCACCTCCGCGGCCCGCGCCAGCCAGGGCTCTCAGATCCAGCCTCCGACTTTCTATAAGGATGTGCTTCCCATCCTCCAGCAGCATTGTCAATCCTGCCACCGGCCCGGTGAGCCCGGCCCCATGTCTCTGCTCGACTATGCCGGAACCAAACCGTGGGCCAGCGCCATCCGCCGCGCGGTCAGCTCGCGCATAATGCCGCCCTGGTTTGCCGATCCCTCCATCGGCCATTTCTCTAACGATCGCAGCCTTTCAACCGAGGACATTCGAACCATCACGGCATGGTCCGACGCGGGCGCACCGGCGGGCGATCCCAAAGACGCGCCGAAGCCTGTGCATTGGATTGAAGGCTGGACCATCGGGCATCCGGAAATCGTCTTCGAAATGCCGGCCGCCTTCAACGTTCCGGCTTCCGGTGTCGTACCGTATCAATACGTCATCATCCCGACTCACTTCACGAAAGACACCTGGATCCGCATGGCCGAAGTGCGGGCCGGTGATCGCGCCCACACTCACCACATAGTCGTCAGCGTGCGCGAGCCCCGTTCGAACTGGCTCGCGGGCGAACCTGTTGGCGTCCCGTTCGCTTTAAATCCGCACTCTGCCGGCGGCGGTGTTCCTGGGGAGTTCTTGGCTGGCTACGGTCCGGGCGCCATGCCGGAGCTTCTTGCTCCCGGCCAGGCCAAACTCGTCAAAGCTGGCAGTGATCTCGTCTTCCAGCTCCACTACACACCCAACGGCCAGCCTGGTTGCGATCGCAGCCGCATCGGCCTGATTCTTTCGCACCAGCCACCCCGCCAGCGCGTGCTCATGCTCGCCGCCGCCAACATTCGGTTCGTCATCCCGCCCGGCGACCCTGATTACCGGCTGGATGCCCGCGTTACCCTACATGCGAAGGCGACTCTCGTCTCCCTGCTCCCGCACATGCACCTGCGAGGCAAGTCGTTCGAGTTCCGCGTCGTATTTCCCGATGGTCGCACCGAAACGCTGCTTCGGGTACCCCACTATAGTTACAACTGGCAGCTCTCCTATTACCTCGCCAAGCCGCTGCCGCTTCCGCCGGGCACGACCATCGAATGCACTGCTCACTTCGACAATTCCGCCGCCAATCCGCTCAATCCCGACCCCACCAGGGCTGTTCGCTTTGGCCCGCAAAGCTCGGATGAGATGATGATCGGCTACTTCGAAGTCGCTACCGATCTGAAAAACGGTCTGCGCGAGCTCCTGCTGCCCAGTCAAGGCAATCCCGCCGGTCACTCGATGTAGTGCTATTTCGGCGCCCATCCTGCGCGCTGCTGATATTCCGCGGCTAGAAATCGAGCGGCGAATCGTCGCTCGAGACAGTGCGGAAGATTGCGCTCTTCGCTAAACGGGCGCCGCAGCAAGCTCGTATCCACAATGCGCGCAATAATGATCGTGGTCGCCAACTTCGCGTCTGCACTGCGGACAGCTCGGGCGTAGATTGTGCTTGCAGTCGGGGCAGTAATTGAAGCGCGCACTCACCAGCGATCCACACTGTGGGCAGTTGTACGGCAAGGGTTCGCGGACCAGGAAATAAATGATGAACCCGACTGCGAGATAAGCCGGCAAGAGGATGATTACCAGCAAAGTCCAAAGCGTCGAATGCATGCCTCGGCGCTTGGCATCGGCGTTTACGTAACCGATTAAGAACAGAAGGCATGCTATAGGGATTGCGATCCCGGTCACTATGCCAGCCATGACTAGGGCACCCTGGATTTGCGTATATCCGCTAGGCCAAGATTCACCATTGTTTGCCGCGCCAGTCCAGTTGACGGTGATCGCGATCGCCTGGGCCAGGACAAAAAGGATGCTGACTGAAATGACGAGCCAGCGCGGGATAAGCCGAACCTGATCCGTGAAACGAAACGGTTCCCGGTTCATTCGGAAGCGAATCAAGCGCAGTTTTTCTGTAAAACGTTCGCTCACGGGTTGCTGATAATCCGGCACGTTTGTCACCTCGATCCTATTCGCGTTTTTCTCTTGATCGCTCATCGCGTCTCCTGCGGTCCGTTGCCCAATTTCTCGATGAGCAAAATCCCGGTTGCAACCAGAGCAGGCAATGCCCACCAAAGTCCAAAGCCCATCTCCCAAACCACGTCTGGAACGCCGATGTGGCGCCCCGCCCATTCGAAGCCGCGCCAGACGTATGGAGCGCTTGCAATGCCCAATACCCACGACAGCGCGCACGAAATCCAGAAAATCCAACCGCCGCGCTCTCGCGTCTGGAGTTCTTCCATGCGCAAATACATACGCAACTGTGCACGGCTAGCGAGTGAAGGAGGAACCGGCACCGATACTGTGCAGAACGATCGCAATGTCCTTTCCGTTGCACTGGCCAGCCGGTCACAATCGGAACAAGCTTCCAAGTGCCGGTCGAGCCATTCGCGCTCCTGCGGACGGATGCCTTCTACGTGATTCTTTAGGATGAGGCGTTCGGCGCGTGCGTGGATATCTTCATTCATGCTTTCCCTCGTTCGAGCAAATCGCGCAACCCTTCCAGTCCGCGGTATAGACGCGATTTCACAGTGGAGACCGGGGCTCCGAGTAGCGTTGCTATTTCTTCCAGGGCCATATCCTCCTGAAAACGCAGAACCAACACTTCGCGATGAATAGCCGGTAGCCGGCCAAGCGACTCCTGAATGCTCATTTCCAGCTCGCGGTTAGTGATGAGATCCAAAGCAGAAGGAGAATTCTTGGCAGTGAGATCTATTGCGCTCTCCTGACCGGGATAAATGAGCGCGTCAAGGCTCTGGGGCTTCTTGCGGCGCTGTAGATCGATCACGAGATGCCGCGCTATGGCGAAAAGCCAAGTTTCAAATCTGGATTTACTGTCATATTGGCGGCCGCGATCGAGCACGCGTATCCAGGTCTCCTGAAAAAGGTCCTCGGCAGTCTCGCGGTCGCCGGAGATGTAGAGCAAATATCGAAACAGGCGATACTGGTATTGCTCGATCAAGCGATCGAGCACCTCGGGATCGCGTCTTCGCAATGCGCGTGCTAGAGCTTTCGTATCATCGGCCGCCATGGCCGAGAAGAAGCAAGTTATCGCGCACATTCTACTGGTTATACGGATGAACGCCCCGAAAAGACGCATGCGCTGACAACCGCTGACCGAGTCTATCGGCTCCAGCAGCACGAAATCCAGCTTTTGAGAAAGCGCCAACGGGTTTGGGAAACGCGTTGGCGCTTTCTTGGTTTTAGGCCTTCAGAAGCTCATTCACGTAAGCAGGCTTCAATGGGAGGCGGCGCGCAATTTTGCCGGTGGCGTCGAAGAAGGCGGCGGCAATGGCTGGAGCGGCCAGGGCGTTGGCCGCCTCGGAGCCTTGGCTATAAGAGCCGACTTCGGGGTGGTGGTGGAGGACTACCTTGATTTCGGGGAGTTCGGCCATGGTGGCGATCGGATAGCTCATCCAATCGGACGATGTGATCGTGGAGTCGTTGAAGCGGAGTTCTTCGTGGAGCGTCATGCTGATGCCCATTACCGTGCCGCCTTCGACTTGACGTTTCAATTGGAGCGGGTTGATGACGATGCCGGGATCAACGACCATCGTGACCTTATCGACTTTGACAGCGCCTGTGTTCGTATCGACAGCGACTTGTGCCACGCAGGCCCAGTAGGCCCCGCCGCGCATCATCAGCGATACGCCCTGCCCGTGCTTGATCGGCCCGCTTCCATTTGCAAAACCGGACCGCGTTTGCCAGCCGGAGCTTTCGCGCGCAGATTCAAGAACGGCGATGGCGCGCTTTTCGGTTGTGTGATTGATGCGAAATTGCAGTGGGTCGACACCGGCCAGATAAGCGGCTTCGGTGATGGCTAGTTCGCGCGGGAAGTTCTGCTGATACTGGCCTGGCGTGCGGAGGCTGTGATCGCGCAGGCCGACGTTGATTGGTGAAGATGTCTGGCCGACTTGTGGGCCGCCATGTGCACGTTCGAGGACGGCTGGGGTCGCACCGTAAAGCCAGGGGTCACTGGGTTCATTCCTCATGCCGAATAACGAGCCCTTTTCGTTTGGCGCAGGCATGGTGGGCAGGCCGGCGAGGATGGCTCCAATGGGGCGATCGTCTTGCATGGCGGGCATGAAGTGATCGATCTGATAGCCGGTTAGTTTGCCGTCAGGCCCGACCGCGAGTTCGACGTCGGAAAAGGCGCAAGAGGATTGGGTGGACCACTGGAGGTCGTCATTGCGCATCCACTGAACGCGGACGGGCTTGCCAACCACTTGGGACAGAATAACGGCTTCGTCTTCGGCGCCAGCGTTGCCGCCGTTCGAGCGGCCATAGTGACCGGCTCCGGCATACGTGTGAACGGTAACCTTTTCGGGCGAGACGCCGAGCATCATAGCAATTTCGGTGCGGAGTGCTTGTGCGTTTTGCGTGTGTGCGTGAACATGGACGCTGCCATCCGAGCGGACATCGCCGACGGCCATGGTTGGTCCGATGGGCGCATGTTTGAGATAGGGGCGCTCGTAAGTGGCTTTCAGTTTCTTGGGCGAACTGGCGAGAGCGGCAGCAACGTCGCCTTTCGATTCTCTGCTCGTGGCGGCGGGTACGGATTTCCAGTCGACATCTTCTTTGAGGAAATTGAATAGGCGATTATCGGTGGGAAGTCCTCGCCAATCGGACCACTTTGTATCAGAAGCGACTTGCTGAGAGGCTTTTATGGCTTCCCATTCGGTAGGAGCGACGACACCGACGAGATTGCCTTTCACAACGATTCGCGCATTCGGGTAGCGCGACTTGTCGAGAGTGCCCGCGGAGACCAGCTTCGATCCGAGTGTTTTGGGATGGATAACGCGGCCGTGAAGCATGCCGGGCAGACGGACATCGGTGACCCATGTTTCTTTGGCCGAAACCTTCGGAACCACTGCGGAGTTGGGAAAGGACTTACCGACGACGGTGTATTGGCTGGCCGGCTTGAGCGGCGGATTGCCGGCAACCACGAGCCCGAACATGCTATGTATATCGCCCTGCACAGGAATCGTGAGATTGAGTTGCTGGCCTTTGACGAGGTCGCCGTAAGAAATGGATTTGCCGCCGCCGGAAACAATGCCGTCCTTGACGGACAGTTGATCCTTCGGCACGTTGAGTTGCTTGGAAGCGACATCCAGGAGCGCCTGATAGACATAAGCGCCGGCCTTGCGGATGTTGGGCATGCCATGACCGAGCAGGTCGAAAGTGCCACCGCCGTCCGGTGTGCGATCGGTGTCGCCGGATATTACCGTGGTGATGGCTTCGAACGGGACGTAGAGTTCATCAGCCACGATTTGGCGGTAGGCCGTAAAGACAGTACTTTGGCCGAAGTCGGATTTGCCGGTACGAATCAGGATGGTGTTGTCGGCGTGAATTTCTATAAACGAATCGGAGGGCACCTTGCTCGTAGGAACGCCGCGCATGCCGGGTGTTTCCTCTTGCGCGCTGCTGGAGCGCACTAGGGCGAAACTGGCCAGTAGCGCGCCGCCGGTGGCAACGAATCCGCGACGGGACAACGAAGCGCCGAAGATGTCCACTTTCTTGCCTTGCCTTTCTTGGGCGAGGCTCTCGAGAGTGCCGGTCATAAGCTGCTCCTTGCCATAATGCCGGCGGCGCGTTGAACGGATTCAATAATGGCGGTGTAAGTACCGCAGCGGCAGAGATGAGGCGACGGGCCCGATTTAGTAAAGGCCTCCTTGATTTGGTCGATTGTCGGAGAGGGGTTGCTTTCAAGCAGTTCTGTGGCCTTGATCATCATGCCGTTCTGGCAATAGCCACAGAGCGGTGTTTGCTCGTCAATCCAGGCTTGCTGCACCGGGTGAAGAACATGAGCAGCTTCGGGTCCGCTTAACTTCTTTTGCTTCGCCCAACGGGCCGGCAGCCCTTCGAGAGTAGTCACCTCTTTGCCGGCAGCCGCCGATAACGGCGTGATGCAGGAGCGGACTTCTTTACCATTCAGTAACACTGAGCAGGATCCGCACTGCGCAAGACCACAACCAAACTGCGGGCCGGTGAGTTCGAGATCGTTGCGAAGGACGTAGAGCAGGGGCGTATCGGCCGGTGCTTGAATTTCGCGGTTGCTGCCATTAACCAGGACAGTTGGCATGTATATACTCCTTTCAGAGCCTTATTTCATTGTCGGCCAAGAACGTGTCTTCAACCAAAACATTCTTCTCTGGTGAGGCGATCACCGCCTATATCCGCGCGTTGGCCTGGACTCGGTTGTCTCGGGAAGTGTTTCGCCTTGGATTATTGCTAGGGTGGACCTGCTCGGGATGAGCTAATTGATCTTCGATTGCCTGCCTTCTCTGGTGGAGAGAAGTCGCGAGCGAATCTCGGGAGACACGCCGAACGATCGGGGTCACGAAGAGGCGGAGCGCGCTTGGGATGTCGCGGCTCAGCCCTAGCGCTTCGAGTTCCGCGTAGACTCCTCCATCGCGCTCCTCAAGTCGGGTAATGCTGGACAAACGCCAGATGAGACCGGTACCCATGTCTTTGGGAAGGGTAGCCTGTTCCGGCGTGCCGAAGTGAGCGAGTTCCTTGATGCGGATTGTCTTCGAGTAGGCGTCCCAGCCGCCGTTTCCGGTTGGAGGGTAGCCGCGCGAATCATCGGCGAAAGTGCGATCAGCGGGAGGAGCGCTCCATAACGAACCTGAGTCATGAAAAGGCGTCCGTCCTTTCCGGTCTCGTCCTGTCGAGCCTCTCGAAACTGCATAATATTCCGTTCGCCTGGCCGTGCCGGTCCATTTCTGGCATTATAATTTCGCTCATGTCCATTCCGCCGCCCAGCGTCTCCCGCACACAAAAAACCTTTCCAGTCGATAAGAACCGTGTCCGTCAATGGACATCCCGGATGAGAAACATTTTTAAACTGGTCGTAGCAGCCATTGCTGTTCTGTCCGGGGCTGCTATGTTGAAGTCACAAGAACCTGAATTAGCATCAGTCCGCATCACCCTTCCAAAAGACAACACGGTGTTCAAACCTGGCGACACGGTTCGGATAGAAATCGCGGCCGAGGGAAATTTCGTACCGGCGCTGCTTATCGGACAAGACCCGCTCGGCTTTCACCGGGTCGTGTCCACATCGGATGGATATCGATCCTCCCTGAAGATTCCGAATAACATATCGCCGGGGAAGCACACACTGACCGTCATGGCCCAGAAG
>DATJUG010000128.1:0-39261 GCA_035502635.1 Bryobacteraceae bacterium | reverse complement strand
CATCAACGCGATGCATTCCTCCATCACCGCCGTTACCGCCGGTCCGATATTAAAATACTGCCGCGCAATTCCCAAGCGCGCGCCTCGCAGGCCGTTCGCGTCCAGAAACTGCGTGTAGTCTGTTTTGGATTTACCTGCGCTCGCGTGCGTCGAATTGTCTCGCGCATCCACGCCCGTCATCGCTCCCAGCAGCAGGGCGGCATCACGCACCGTTCTCGCCATTGGCCCCGCTGTGTCTTGGCTGTGCGCAATCGGAATAATTCCGGCCCGGCTGATCAGCCCCAGCGTCGGCTTAATGCCCACAATCCCGCACATAGACGACGGACAAACCACTGACCCATCCGTCTCCGAACCCACTGCCAGCACGCATAAATTCGCTGAAATCGCCACTCCCGATCCCGAGCTTGACCCACAAGGATTTCGATCCAGGGCATAGGGATTCTTCGTCTGCCCACCACGCCCGCTCCATCCGCTGGTTGAATGCGTCGAGCGGAAATTCGCCCATTCGCTCAAATTCGTCTTGCCCAGGATCACCGCGCCGGCCGCACGCAGACGTTCCGCGACCCAAGCGTCCTTTGCCGCCGGTGTTCCCACCAGCGCCAGCGATCCCGCTGTGGTCTGCATCTTGTCTCCGGTCTCGATATTGTCTTTGAGCAGCACCGGAATCCCATGCAGCGGCCCACGCGGCCCTTTGGCCTTGTACTCTTCATCCAAGGCACGCGCGATTGCCAAGGCATCCGGATTGGCCTCAATCACCGACCGCAGCATCGGCCCGCGGCGGTCTATTTCATCGATTCGTTCCAGATATAACTGCGCAATCCGCTCCGCGGTCAACGCGCCTTCTTTCATCTTGCTCGCCAGATCGGAGACCGTCATTTCGTCGAGCTCGAAACTGCGCGGCCGAACGCCCGGAGCAGGTTGGGTGTCCGCCGGACTGGGCTCTTGCATCTCCGGTTTTGATTCCTGCGCACGGGCCGCGAGTGTTCCCGTAAGTGCCGTTGCCGTGAGAAATTTGCGTCGATTCATTAATGGCCGTTTTCAATTTACAATGACCATATGGCGACCACGACCACTGCGCCAATGACTCTCGAAGAGTTCGAGCGCCTTCCGGATGACGGGAACACCTACGAGATCAACGAGGGAGAGCTCATTACATTGCCCGGGCCAAAATTTCTGCATAGCCGCATTGTTCGTAAGGTATTTAAAACAATCGAAGCATATCTGGACAAATCAGATTTGGGCGAATCGTATGCGGAAAGCGATCAGGTCCTTTCGCTTGATCCGCTTACAGTTCGCCGGCCGGATATTTCATTCCTCAGCAATGAACAGATCCGTTCAACGGCGGAAGATGACTATGTCGCGGGTGCACCAGAACTGGCAATTGAGGTCGTGAGCCCTTCGCAGCCGGCTGAGGATTTGCAGATCAAAGTTAGACAATACTTGCGCTTTGGCGCAAAGCAAGTCTGGGTACTGTATCCAAAAACCAAGAGCATGGAAGTTCATCGCCCCGGCGTCGCGACCATCACGCTCGAAGAAACGGAAACCCTCACCGGCGGCGATCTCCTTCCTGGCTTCTCCGTCAAAGTCTCAGATTTTTTTGTTTGAAATGGCCCTGTTCGTCTAGTGAAAATCGTGCGAGCGCATCACCGCCGCGTCGCGTAAACTCAGCTCTTCAATCTCGGCCGCCTTCACTGAAATCACTCCCGGAAGCGCACAGGCCGTTTGGTGGCCGTTGTGCGCGATATTATTAAGCGCACAGGCCGTGTGGTGGCCGTTGTGCGCGATATTATTGCTACTCTGCAGCACGCCTTTCACTAGCACGTAAGGCGATGCCGTGCACACCTGCCGGCGCCTATCGAAAAGATCCGGCTGCACAATAATATTGACAATCCCGGTCTCGTCTTCCAGGCTCAAGAACACGAACCCCTTCGCAGTTCCGGGCCGCTGCCGCGTAATCACGCACCCGGCCACAGCCAAGACCATGCCATCGCGCTGCGCCTTCGCCGTCGCTGCATCCATCACGCCCATCTCACGCATGCGTTCGCGGTAATAACTCATCGGATGCTTGCCGATCGTCAGCCCGCTGTTGCTGAAATCCGCATATGTACGCTGACCCGGCGTCATCGGCTCCAGCGGCGCCGCCACTCCATCGTCCGCCGCACCCTCCAGCAGCTCCCCAACCGGCTGCAGCGCCAGTTGTGATTGCCACAACGCGCCGCGCCGATGCCGGTCCGCCTTGTCTTTGGGCAAAGCATTCAGCGCGCCCAGCTCCGCTAGTGCCGCAATCTCATCCTTCTGCAGCTCCGGCACGCGGCGGACTAAATCTCGCAGCGAATCGAACGTCCTTTGCCTGCGCTCCTGCTCGATCTTCTGCGCCGTCGCCCCACTTAGTCCACTTACATAATTCAATCCCAGCCGCACATACTTTGCCTTGCCGTCCGTCTCCACTGTGCACTTATAATCCGATCGCAATACATCCACCGGCCGGAAGCGCTGTCCATGCCGCTGCGCATCTTTCACCAGCGTGGCCGGCGAATAAAATCCCATCGGCTGGTTGTTCAACATCGCCGTCGTGAACGCCGCCAGGTAATGGCATTTCAAATACGCGCTCGCGTACGCGATCAGCGCGAAGCTCGCCGCATGGGATTCCGGAAATCCGTACAGCGCGAACGACGTGATGGCCTGCACAATCCGCTCCTGCGTCTCGCCCGTAATACCTTTCCCATTCATGCCCTCGCGCAGCTTCACTTCTACTTCCTTCATGCGCTTTTCAGACCGCTTGAACCCGAACGCACGCCGCAGTTCCTCCGCCTGCCCGCCCGTGAATCCCGCCGCAATCATCGCGATCTTGATCAACTGCTCCTGAAACAGCGGTACGCCCAGCGTGCGCGCGAGCACAGGCTCAAGTGACTCATGCAGGCACACCGGTTTTTCCAAACCCTCGCGCCGCCTCAAATAGGGATGCATCATCTGACCCACAATCGGGCCCGGCCGGATGATCGCCACCTGCACCACAATGTCGTAAAATTTCGCCGGTTTCATGCGCGGCAAGCACGACATCTGCGCCCGGCTCTCCACCTGAAACAGCCCAATCGTGTCCGCCTTCTGCAAACACTCATATACGTCCGGATCATCCTGCGGCAAATGCGCGAGATCCACCTGCTCGCGATATGTTTCGCGCACAATCCCGATCGTGTCCTCGAGCACCGCCATCATCCCCAACCCCAGCAGATCCACCTTGACGATCCCCAGGTCCGCGCAATCGTCCTTGTCCCACTCGACCACCACCCGCCCCGGCATCGTTGCCGGTTCCAGCGGCACAATCGAATCAAGCTGCCCCTGGCACACCACCATGCCGCCCGAATGCTGCCCCAAATGCCGTGGCAATTCCAAAATTTCATTGGTCAGCGAGTAAAACTTCAGCGTGCGCGGGTCACGCAAATCGAACCCTTGCTCCACAAACCGCCGCTCCAGCGAGTCCTTCGAATCCTTCCATTCAAACGGATTGATCTGCGCCGCCAGGCGCGCAATTTCCTGCTCGTCGAAACCCAGCACCTTTCCGACATCCCGCACCGCCGACCGCCCTCGATACGTGATCACATTCGCCGTCATCGCCGCGCCTAACTGTCCGTACCGCTCGTACACATATTGAATAGCGCGCTCGCGCTGATCCCCGCTCGGCAAATCGAGATCGATGTCCGGCATCTCGCCCCGCTCTTCCGATAGAAATCGCTCGAACAGCAGATCCATCCCTACCGGATCCACCGCCGTGATGCCCAGCGAATAGCAAACCGCGCTGTTCGCCGCCGACCCGCGCCCTTGCACCAAAATGTTTTCCCGGCGGCAGAAATCCACGATGTCCCAAACAATCAGGAAATAACCCGCCAGCTTCAGCTTCTCGATCAGCGCCAGCTCGCGTTCCACCTGTCTCTGTGCCGCCGTATAGTACGGCTGATATCGCCGCCGCGCCCCTGCATCTGCCAACTGCCGCAAGTAAGACATTTCGGTCTCACCCGCCGGCGCCGGGTAGCGCGGAAACTCATATCCTAGGTTCGTTAGTGTGAAGCCGAGGCGCATCGCCAGCTCGCTCGTATTCGCAATCGCCTCCGGCAGATCCGCAAACAACGCTTGCATCTCGGCCGATGTCTTCAAATGCCGCTCGGCATTGAAGTTCAGCAGCCTGCCCGCTTCCGCAATTGTCGTTTTGTGCCGCAGGCACATCAGCACGTCCTGCAATTCGCGCCGCTCTTCGGATGCATACGTCACGCCGTTGGTCGCCAGCAGCGGCAACTTCATGCTGCGCGCCAACTCTACCAGCGCCTGATTCCGCCCTTCCTGCTCGCGCCGGCCATGCCGCTGCAGTTCCACAAAAACGTTCTTTGGCCCGAATGTCCGAACCAATTCTTCCAGCCGCTCGCGCGCTTTCGGGACATCCGCAAGCGGTCCCTCATCGCCCCCCGTCAGGCAAATCAACCCCGTTGCAAACTCCGCAAAATCATGCTCGGTCGCAAACGGATTCTCCGGCTTTCCAGCTTTCGCATCCCGAAACTTCGTGCGCGTGATCAGCCGGCATAAATTCTGATACCCCTCCCGGCTTTCCGCCAACAGCGTGTACCGGCAATTCTCCTGCGCGTTCACCTCCGCCCCAATCAGCGCCCGAACGCCGAGCTTCTCAGCGGCGAGATGGAATCGCGGCGCGCCATACACCCCATGCGTATCTGTAACCGCCATGGCTGGCTGCTGCAGCTCCGCGCAACGCGACGCCAGTTCTTCCGGCAGCGACGCACCCTCCAAAAACGAGAATGCCGACCGCGCGTGCAATTCGACATAACTGCTCGAAGCCATCTATCCAGTATAGGCGAACAAAAGGAGAACATGGGCACCCGATTGCGTCGCGCAGTATAATCCTTCAGCAGTCGAAATCCATTGAAAGAAGGCATACCATGCGGTTTCTCTTCAAGATTTCCATTCCCGTAGAAGCGGGAAACGCGGCGGCCAAGGATGGCTTTAAGGCAATGCAAACTATCGTCGAACGACAGGACCCGGAAGCGGTTTATTTCATCGCAGAGAACGGCAAACGCACCGCCATCCTGATCATGAATATGAAGGACGCATCGCAGATCCCCGCAATTGCCGAGCCGTGGTTCCTGGCATTGAATGCCGCTATTGAGGTAAGCCCAGTCATGATCCCGGCGGACCTTCAGAAAGCAGCTCCCGCCGTCGCAGAAGCGGTGAAAACATACGGGTAGTGCCATCTGCCAACCTCACCCGCTGCGCATGGGCGGGAAATGACGCTCTCATGACGGCGTACCATGACCAGGAGTGGGGCGTGCCTGTTCACGACGACCGAGCGCTATTCGAGTTTCTCGTTCTCGAAGGTGCGCAAGCCGGCCTGAGCTGGTCCACCATCCTGAAGAAACGCCCCGCCTACCGCACAGCGTTTGATCGCTTCCAGCCGCGCAAAATCGCCCGCTATGGCGAAGCGAAAATCGAGGCTCTACTGGCCAACCCCGGCATCGTGCGCAACCAGCTAAAGATTCGCTCGACTGTGCAGAATGCGCAAGCGCTGCTGGCCGTGCAGAAGGAATTCGGCAGCTTCGATACTTATATTTGGCAGTTTGTCGAGGGACGCCCCGTGCAAAACCACTGGCCGCGCATGCAGGACGTGCCGGCAAGCACGCCACAATCGGACGACATGAGCAAGGATCTCAAAAAGCGCGGTTTCACGTTCGTCGGCTCGACCATCTGTTACGCCTTTATGCAAGCCACTGGCCTGGTAAACGACCACCTGGTGAGCTGCTTCCGGCATAAAGAACTGCTGTGAAGCCCGCGTCATACCTCTGACCGTCATCCGGCCCACGAATCATTTCCTTTGACTCAACACTTTCCCTGCTCTAGAGTGGTGGGGGGCAAGGAGACCCTAGTAAATGTCCAGATACTTCGCTGAATTCATTGGAACATTTGTTCTCGTTTTCGCCGGCTGCGGCTCGGCGGTGTTAGCGGGCGACAAAATCGGATTCCTTGGCATCTCCTTCGCTTTTGGCCTCTCGCTTTTGGCGATGGCTTACACCATTGGCCACATTTCGGGATGCCACATCAACCCGGCGGTCACACTCGGTCTGTTCATCACGAAAAAGATGGATCGCCGCTACTTGCTCGGATATTGGATCGCACAGATCTTAGGTGCAATCGTCGCCGCAGCTTGCCTCCTGGCAATTGCGAAGGGAGCGCCCGGTGGGTACGATCCAGGATCGCTCGGGTTTGCCGCGAATGGGTATGGAGCGCATTCTCCGGGACATTACGGGCTGCTGGCTGCCGCCCTCACGGAGGTTATCCTTACCTTCTTCCTGGTTCTGACGGTCATTGGAGCGACGGATCTCAAAGCGCCTGTCGGCTTCGCGGGCATTCCGATCGGACTTGTATTAGTGCTGATCCATCTGGTTGGCATTCCTGTCACAAATACCTCTGTCAACCCGGCCCGCAGCATTGGTCCGGCGCTTTTTGTGGGCGGTTGGGCGTTGCAGCAACTATGGTTGTTTATTCTTGCGCCTCTTGTCGGCTCGGTTCTCGCAGCGGCAGTCTACAACGGGTTCAGAGTGCCAGCTTTGACCGTGCGGGAGGCTGAACAGGCTTTGCCGACTCAACAGGAAGAGCGATTGAAAGCCAAAAGCGCCACTCCTTGATCTGCTTCAGCTATCCGGGGGTGCCCGTGACTGGGCTGACACGTAGTGCTCTTGTACTTGATTTCTAAATGTTCTGAACGTCAGCCCGAAGCAGTCTCTGTAGGCGAGGAGCCAGCGCGCCTCCAGCTATCGTGCACACCGCGTTTCTTGTTATCGCCATTATCGCGATCGCCCTGCAGGGCCTCAGCTTTTATCAAGCGTTCTTTAAATCCAATCTCCCGTACAACATTCTGGAGCCACCCGGCTTCCCTCTCGACAGCCCGCAGTTCTGCTCTTTGCTGAACTATCTGACCGAAGCCAAACTGCTTCACGGCAATCGCGCCGAGGTGCTCACCGACGGACCGTGTTTCTACGAGGCCGAACTCGCCGCTATAGCTGCCGCACAGCGGAGTATCAATCTGGAAGCCTATATCTTCCATCGCGGCGAAGTCTCCAAACGGTTCGTCGAGGCGCTAGCCGAGCGGGCCCGCGCCGGAGTCAAAGTGCGCCTCACGCTCGATTACATCGGCAGCTTCAGCACTCCGCGTTCGTATCTAAAGCCGCTCACCGATGCCGGCGGTTTCATCCATTGGTATCACCCCTTGCGGCCTGATTTCGTTCTTCAACTGAACAACCGCACGCACCGCGAGCTTCTGATCGTGGATGGAGCGGTCGCATTCATCGGCGGCGCCGGCATCGCCGATTGGTGGCTGCGCGACGGCGTCAAGGGACGCCGCTGGCGGGACATGATGATTCGCATTGAGGGTCCTTCGGTTCCCGCCCTGCAGGCCGTCTTCGCCCAGAACTGGCTGCGCGTCGCCGGCGAGATCCTGACCGGTGAAGAGTATTTTCAATTTCCCACCGCCTCCGACGCCACCCCCGCGCTCGTGGTTGGCAGCACGCCTGCCGCTGGCGCAACACAGGCTCGCATTCTATTTCAATTGCTCATCTCCTGTGCCCGCAAATGCGTTTACATTTCTACCCCCTATTTCCTGCCCGATCGGAGTGCCCGCCGGGCCATCATCCGAGCCGTTCGCGAACGCAACGTCGAAGTGAAAATCCTGACTCCAGGCGATAACAACGACCAGCGCCTTACGCGCGCGTCCAGCCGTGAACTGTACGGATCGCTGCTGAAACACGGCATCCAAATCTACGAGTACCGTCCATCCATGAACCACACCAAAGCGATGATGGTGGACGACTGCTGGGTTGTCGTTGGCTCCACTAACTTCGATTACCGTTCGTTTTCGATCAACGATGAAGTGAATCTTGCATTGTTGGACCCGGCTACGACGCGCCGCATCGCAGAGGACTTCCATCGCGATATCTCACAGAGCAACGAAATTACCTATGAAGAGTGGCGGAAGAAAGGCCGCTTCCGCTTGGCCGATCGCATATTCTCTTTGCTGGAACGCCAGGAATGACTCGCTTTCGCGTCGCCACCTACAACGTGCATAAATGCAAGGGCGTCGATTGGCGGGTCAGCCCCACACGAATCGCGGACGTGATCTGCGAAATCGATGCTGACCTCATTGCCGCACAAGAAATGCTGTATTCACACGCTGAGCTGATCTCGAACCGTCTTAACGTCCCGTTCACCTTCGGCCCCGCGCGCCAGCACCAGGGAGAACCGTACGGCAACGCGGTATTCACCCGGCGTCCAGTGATCTCTTCCGAGAGCTACTCGGTCACCACGCGAATGCGCGAACCGCGCCAATGCCTGCGCGTTTCTGTATCGCTCAATAAAACTGAGCCGCTTCACTTCTTCGCGATCCATTTAGGGACATCATTCCTGGAAAGGCGCGAACAGGCGCGCCGCTTCGTCTCGGCGGAAATTCTGGAGCGCTCGGATGTAAAAGGCTCGCGCATCGTCGCCGGAGATTTCAACGAGTGGACGCGCGGACTGGCAACACGCATGTTAACCGAGCGCCTGCGCAGCGCCGACATAACGATGCATCTGAAACGCGGCAGCACCTATCCCGGAGTGCTCCCGTTCCTGCATCTCGATCATATTTATTACGACCCGGTGTTCTATGTATGCGGCATGTCCCTGCACCGGACCCGCCTCGCCCTGCTTGCCTCAGATCACTTGCCGCTCGTCGCAGACTTCGAAACGGCCGCTTCCGTTTCGCAGCTTTTCACCCGAGCAATTCGTGGCGCGAGGCGGTTCGATTTCGTTGAAAATCCCGCAACGGTCTGCCGCGTTTCAAATCGGGATCGGGAATAGATCAGAGCGGCGGCGACGGCGCAACCGCTCCCATATTTTTCAACAGCTTACAAGCCGAGAATGGCGGTATGCCAAGTGCTTTTTCAAAGGCATGACGCTTTCACTGATCCTCCTCGCTGCGCAAGTGCTCCTGACGGTTTTCGCCCTGGTTCGTGAGTCCGGTGAAGACCCCCGCTTTGAAGGCGACAAGTTGATGTATCGCAGCTAGCGACGCTCTACCGGGATGACGGCGAAGTCCGCTTCGCATCCGTCAGCCTCGAGAGCCCGCACTTCAATCTCATGCGGTCCGGCAGCAAGCTTGGTCAGATCGATCGAGCCTTCCCAGCCTTTGTACCGGTCCGGCGATTGCGGATATAAGCTATCCACATCGGGGCGCCGCTCATCGGGTGTGATCGACTGAGCTAAGTGGCGATCCACGAGAATTGACACGCGCCGAATCGGCTGATCAGAGAGTACCCACCCTGATACAGGAACGGACCCGGAGGTTGAAAGCTGGGCGTGTGGCTTGGGTTGGTCCACGCTGCCAATGAGCAGACTATGGCATGCGGGACTTCTTTTCACAAGCCGCATTGTCCAGCCGTCGGGAAAGATCGGTATATTGACCATGGTGCCGGGCGCCGCGGCTGCGAATTGTGCGGCATATTTCGGGAAATGGAAGTCTGTATAAGCCGGGTATCGCCAATCGGTAGCTATACCCGCGCAGGTCATTATGAGTCCAGCCACTCCGGCAAAACGAAAAAGGCCATTCTTGCTGAGCGTCGCGCACCAGGCGAGCGCCCAAACGAATGCGATCATCGGAAAAAACCAATAGCGTACACCCGATGCGTCTCTCAGAACCTGCCATTGCGGAAGCGTCATGCTGACCATCGGGCTCTTGAGCGACGCAACGAACACCAAGGCGCAAAACGCGAGCAGCAGCTTCCACTCAAGGCGCGCTTTGAGGAAACAGTAGGCCATAACGGCGGTGCCCAGCACGGCAATGAGAGCCAGCACAGCCGTACTCCTATGAACCTGCAAACCGCTTTGACCGAGCATTGAGCCCAGATACACCTGCCCGGCAAGAAGTTGAAGGGCGAGTTTGGGAGTGGCGCCAAGGGTCGCGGGCGAGCGCGTGACTTCAGCCGAGGTAAGAAGCGCCGATAGCTGGATGATCGCCGGAACCGCCACCGCACCCGCGACGATCAAGCGCCACTTCTCGCGCCGCAGCCACCAGAAGATCAGAGCAATGGGCAACAGGATGACAACGAACGGTCCACTGAACCCGCTCAGCAGGATGATGAATATATCGAGCACACGCCATCTTGTTTTTCGCGGAGGACAAGCCAGCACCAGAATGCATGCCAGTAATGCCAGGTGCCATTGGCCTTCTTCCGCCGCTGCATCCAATTCCCGCGTGTTCGGCAAGCCCAGATAAAGAAAGGCCAGAAGTACGCGCGCGAAAAGCGGAGCCCAGTTCCGGCAGCGTGCCGATAGTAAGAAGTTCACCGGCAGCACCTGAACTGTAATTCCAATCAGGTTCATCACCAATGGGGCAAAGCGAAGAGGCGCCAGCAGCGCAATGGAAGCTGCTAAGCGAGGCAGTGTCTGGAAGTAGCCATTTCGGGAATGAAACAGCGCCTGCAGCCATCCGGACATATAGGCTTCCGGATACCAGATTGTGCCGTCTTCCCCAAAAAACTGCGGATTGAAAAGAGCGTCCGGGCGATGCGATACCACCAGAGCTGCACAGACGAAAAATACCGCTATTTGCAGCGCTGGACCAATACCGGTGTCCTCCGGATGATTGCAATTCTCGCTTGATAAGAAGAGACGTGAAAAGACGCTATGCAGGTGCTCGCGCTGCGTTGCCGCATCCTGCACGCCTATTTTCCGTACAGGAACACACAAGGCTCGTGACGGCTTTCGCCTCCATCGTTTACCGAGTATACCTTGTAACTGCGATGACTTCCCCACAGCGACCCCGCGGCGTGCTCGCCGTCTTTGCGGAGCGCATAGAACTCGATGTCCAGCTTGTCTAACTTACTCCGGTCGTCGTTATAGTTCCTCGAGACGCGCTTCAAGGCTTCCGTTACTGCTTCACTCGGCGTCATTCCACGCCGCATCGCTTCGACGATCGTGTGGCCGCCCGCGATGCGGATATTCTCCTCGCCCACGCCTGTCGATCCCGCGCCACCTACGTCCTGATCCACGTACAGTCCCGCTCCGATGATGGGGGAATCGCCCACCCGTCCGGCGATCTTCCATGCCAATCCGCTGGTGGTGGTGACGCCCGACATCTCGCCTTTTTCATTTAGGGCGAGGCAATTGATGGTTCCGTAAGTTGGATGGATCGCCATTTCCCACGCCCACGCAAGCGTCTGGTCATCCACGCCGGGGAATGCAAGCTTCAACTCTTTGAGCGGTGTTCTCATTTCCGCCGATAAATTCTGGTCCATTGAGATCCAGTTATTGAACGCTTTCGGCGAGCGCAAGGATTCCTTCCAGACCAGCCACGCAGTCCGCGATTTTTCGGTCAGCAGATCTTCCTTTTGATAGCCGTATGCCTCTGCAAACTTCAGCGCGCCGGCACCGACTATCATCACGTGCGTGGTGTGGTCCATCACGAGCTTGGCGATTTTCGACGGCGTTTTAATCCCCTGAATGGCTGCCACCGATCCGCAACGGCGGCTCGGCCCATGCATAACGCACGCGTCCAGTTCTACTACCCCGTCTTCGTTCGGGAGTCCTCCGTATCCGACAGACGTATCGTTCGGATCGAGCTCTACAATATTCACTCCGGCGATGACTGCGTCGAGCGTGTCCGCTCCGCTCTTGACCATCTCCATCGCCTTCGCGCAGGCGGCCAATCCGTTCGCGCTCGAGATGACGACAGGTTTCTTGCCACCGCTGTTTTGGTGCCCGGCGACCGAGCCCACGCTCGCGGCGAGCACTGCCGACCGCGCTATCCATTCCCGGCGATTCACCATGCTTTGAGTTTGTACCATAACCATCGCGGCCAAAGCCATCGTGCGGCGCACATGACAGCGACGTTACAATACGGATTCGATGACCGAGCGAGTCTCGCCTGCCCGCGGCATTCACGGTGTCGTGAACGTACCCGGCGATAAGTCCGTTTCTCACCGCTACGCGATGCTGGCATCTATCGCGGAGGGCGATTCACAAATCTACAACTATTCGAGCGGCGCCGATTGCCAATCCACCATCTCGTGCATGCAGGCGCTTGGCGTCGCGGCGGAATTTTCCCAGCAGGACGGACGGCGGGTTCTTACCATCCAAGGGCGCGGTCTACACGGCCTGCAACCGGCCTCGGGGTTCCTCGACGCCGGCAACTCCGGTTCCACGATCCGCATGTTGTCGGGCATTCTTGCGGCACAGTCCTTTACAACACGGATCACCGGCGATGAGTCTCTGGTCAAGCGCCCCATGCGCCGCATCATTACTCCGCTGTCTCAGATGGGCGCTCGCATCGACGCGGCGGATGGGCAGTTTCCGCCGCTTACCATTCACGGTTCGCCGCTCAACGGAATCGATTACGAACTGCCGGTTGCTAGTGCGCAAGTGAAAAGCTGTATTCTGCTGGCGGGTCTGTACGCCGCGGGCGAGACGGTTGTTCGGGAGCCCGTGATTACGCGCGATCACACCGAACTGGCGCTCCGCGAGCTGGGCGCAGAAATTGTTCTGGAACCGCGCGTGGCACGCATCCGCGGCGGCGCTCCGCTCAATGGCAAGCCGCTGGTTGTGCCTGGCGACTTGTCCTCCGCGGCTTTCTTTATCATCGCCGCACTCATGCTGCGCGATGCCGATGTTACCATCGCAAACGTTGGCCTGAATCCGACCCGTACGGCCCTGCTTGATGTGTTGCGCGGCATGGGCGCCTCCATCAAACTTCTTCATACCGAGCAGGTCAACGGAGAATTGATCGGCACGCTTCAGGTGAAGAGCTCGCGCATCCGCGGAGGCAGCATTGAGGGGCCGACTACGGCCGCGCTGATCGATGAGATCCCTATACTCGCGGTGCTAGGAGCGGTATCGGAACAGGGATTGGCGGTTCGAGATGCAGGCGAGCTGCGCGTCAAAGAGACCGACCGGATTGAGACAATCTCTCAGAACCTCCAGCGCATGCGCATCGTGGTGGACGCTTCAGAAGATGGCTTCGTGATCCCCGGCAAACAACAATTCCGGGCGGCGGAGATTCACGCTTGCGGGGACCATCGCATCGCCATGGCTTTTTCTGTCGCGGCGCTGGCCGCCGATGAGCCTTCAACTATTCAAGATGCCGGTGCTGCCGCTGTCTCATTCCCGGAGTTTTACAGTACACTGCGCCAACTCACTCGATAGCGGGCCGCCATGGATGACTCCTTCGATTCCGATCTAACGCAAGAAACTCTGGTTCACGACCTAAATAATGTTTTCGAAACCATCACGGAGGCCGCCGAATTGCTGAGTAGCGACCGGCGCTGGAAATCGCTTGCCGCCACGCTGTGCCGGAGCGTCACTCGTGGCAGGCGCTTACTGGGCGCAATCCCGGATAACAAACCCAATCTGGCCGCCGTTGTCGACGATGCTATTCAGTCCGTGACCGACTATTGCACAGCCACTCGCAAGCCGCGTATCCGATTCGTCCGGCAGATTCCGGCCGAGATTCGTCTTCCCGGCTCAGCCAAGGATTGGGAGCGGGTGTTCGCTAATCTTTTTCTCAACACCGCGCAGATCATGCATAAGCCGGGCAGAATCGACATCGGCGCCGAGCAGGCGGAACACTCTCTCGAGATCACGGTCTCTGACAACGGACCTGGCATTCCAGCCGACATCTTGCCCCGGATGTTCCGGCCGCATGTTTCGACCAAGGCGAACAACGCGGGCCGCAGCGGTCTCGGGCTCCACATCGTAGCTTCGATCGTCAAGAAATACTCGGGCAACGTAATAGCATCAAATCGGGAGCGCGCTAACGGAGCAGTATTTACTATCTCGCTGCCGGCCATTTGACCGATTCGCATATCAGGATGAGATATCTCTGCGTACATTGCCATTTCTATCAACCACCTCGCGAGAATCCGTGGCTCGAACAGATTGAGCTTCAAGACTCCGCATATCCGTACCACGACTGGAACGAGCGCATCTCCGCCGAGTGCTATGGCCCGAACCTGGTGGCGCGCATTCTCGACGATCAACAGCGCATCACGCGCATCGTAAACAACTATTCGAAAATCAGCTTCGATTTCGGCCCAACGCTGCTGTCATGGGCATGCGAGCATGCGCAGGAGATTTGCCGCGGCATCATAGATGCCGACAAGCAAAGCGTAAAGCAATTCAGCGGCCACGGTTCGGCCATCGCGCAAGCCTATAACCACGTCATCATGCCGCTTGCAAACAGCCGTGACAAAAAAACTCAAATTCGCTGGGGATTCGAAGATTTTATTTTCCGGTTCGGGCGCTTGCCCGAAGGTATGTGGCTTCCGGAAACGGCAGTGGATCTGGAATCTCTTGACTTGATGGCCCAGGCAGGCTTGACCTTCGCGATTCTGGCTCCGCATCAGGCCAAGGCCTTCCGCCCGATAGAGGGCGGTGCGTGGCAGGATGTCACAGGCTCGAAAATCGACCCAAGCCGGGCTTATCTGCTGAAAACCCCGGGCGGCCACTCTATCAACCTGTTCTTTTATGATGGGCCTATTTCGCAGGCTGTCGCCTTCGAAAAGCTGCTGGACAACGGAGAAAAGTTCGCGAAGCGCTTGATGGGCGCTTTCTCCGATGAACGGACCTGGCCGCAGATGAGCCATATCGCTACCGACGGCGAAACATACGGGCATCATCACAAGCATGGAGAGATGGCGCTGTGTTACGCGCTGGATTACATCGAATCGAATAAATTAGCGACAATTACTAACTACGGCGAGTTTCTCGAGAAGAATCCACCCACCCACGAAGTACAGATCTTTGAAAACACTTCCTGGAGTTGTGTCCACGGGGTCGAGCGCTGGCGCGGTAATTGCGGCTGTAACTCCGGCAACTCAGGCCGCCTTGGCTGGAATCAGGAATGGCGCAAACCCTTGCGTGAGGCGCTCGATTGGTTGCGCGACCGCGTGGGTCACAATTTCGAGGAATTGGGTTCTACCTATCTGAAAGATCCTTGGGCGGCCCGCGACGGCTACATCGGCGTGATGCTCGACCGCTCGCCTGACGTACGGGAGCACTTCGGGCAGACGCACTTCCGGCGAGAGTTATCGGATGCGGAGCAGGTCAGAGTGTGGAAGTTGCTCGAACTGCAACGCCACGCCATGTTGATGTACACGAGCTGCGGCTGGTTCTTCGACGAACTTTCCGGGATCGAGACGGTGAAGGTGATCGAGTATGCCGGCCGCGTCGTGCAGCTCGCTGAGCAACTCTTCGGCGATTCCATCGAAAGCGAATTCCTTGAACGGCTATCGGCTGCCAAGAGCAACCTGCACGAATATGGCGACGGCGCAAAGATTTATAAGAAATACGTCAAGCCTCTGATGGTGGATCTCGAGAAGGTGGGTGCGCACTACTCCATCAGCTCGCTATTCGCTCCGTACGGCGAACGAACCGACATCTTCGCTTATAGCGTGAAGCGGCTCGACTATCACACGCGCGATGCGGGGCGGCTGCGCATGGCCATCGGGCAGGCGCGTTTCACCTCGAAGGTGACGCAGGAATGCGAAGATCTTACGTTCTGGGTGGTTCATTTCGGCGATCACAACGTCGCCGGCGGCGTTCGCAAGACTGAAGGCGCCGATGGGTACGAGGAAATGCTCACAGCCATCAGCGATTCCTTTGCGCGCGTGGACATTCCCGAAGTAGTGCGTCTTCTGGACAAGCGCTTCGGCGAGAAGACCTACTCGCTGCGCTCTCTGTTTCGTGACGAGCAACGTAGAATCGTGAGGATTATCCTATCTTCGACCGTTGCAGAAGCCGAAGCCGCGTATCTGCAGCTATACGAGCACCACGCAGCGCTTATGCGCTTCATCAACAGCCTCGGAACTCCGATGCCGCGCGAATTCGCCGCGGCAGTGGAATACGCCCTCAACAGCCTGCTCCGGCGTGCCTGCGCGGGCGATGAACTGGATGGCGAGCGTATCCGCAATCTGCTACGTGAAGCCCAAGCGGGTAACATCACGCTCGATAAAACCACGCTTGAGTTTACGCTGCGCCGGAAAATCGAATCCTTAACTGTGCATTTTATTAACAGTCCGTTCGACCTGCAGAAGCTCGAAGATCTGAACACCGCGCTGCGCATCGTCAAGCAAATGCCCTTTGCGGTGAACCTGTGGTCCGCTCAGAATCGCATCTACGCGACAAAGAATCAGTTTTACGAATTTACTCGTAACAAAGCGCAAGGCGGCGATCCGAAAGCGCAGGCATGGCTCGAGAGCTTTTCTAAGTTATGTGAGCTGCTGATGATTCGAGTCGAGTGAACCCCGGCCGCGGCTATTGTTTCGTCGCTTTGCCTTCCATCACGCTCGACCAGGCGCTCCCATCTGGCGACATCTCGAACTTTATCGAATAAGACGTTGGCGAAAGGATCGTCTCGGTATATCGCCACTTCATAGGTGATGGGCCTTCTGATGATGAGTACCAGGTCCATACCTTGCCGTCGGCGTCCGGCGTGCTGGTGGCTACCTCATGCTCGCCGTCGCTGTTGAAAGATTCGTACGTGTACTGCTTCTTGTTCGAGTCGTAACCTAAGACCGCGTATTCCACGCCGGACCCCATGGACTGTGAAGAGAACTTCGAGTGGATGATCATGAAAAAGTTGCCCTGCATCCATTCGACATGGTCGGTGCTGGTGATCTTCCCGCCTGGCCCAAACGAACTGGGCTTCATGTCGGCATCGACGGTCCAGGTGCCGACAAAGTAGTCAAGCTTCTTCAGCTCTGGCGCCGGTGTCGGCCGCTGCATCTGCGCCGAGGCGGCGGCCGCGAAGACCAACGATGCGAGCGTGATGGTGAATGGTTTGTAATTCATCCTGCTCCTTCCGTATTGGGACAGGATATCGAAGTTTGGCAGCTTATGCTTGGGCTCAGCCGTTGGTCACGATGCGGCTAATGTCGTTGTAAATCACAAATACAACAATCATCATCAGGAACACGAAGCCGAGTTTCAGCACCGTCTCCTTCACCTGCAAGCTGACTTCCCGCTGCAGCAACATTTCAATAATCAGCAGCAGCAGCGTGCCGCCATCTAGGATCGGAATCGGCAGCAAGTTGAAAATCGCCAGGTTGAGGCTAACCACCGACATCAGCAGTAAGAAGCTCAACGGCCCTTGCTGCGCGGCTTCGCTCGACAACTGCGCGATACCGATGGGTCCAGCCAAGGCTTTCGGCGACACGCGCCGTTCCACGATACTTCCCAGCACCCGGAAAATCATGGTTGCATTCTGCGCATTGAACTTGAGCGACTGGCCGAGCGCCGGAACGAATGGGAGCCTGACAATCTGCACCCGATAGCTGAACTCGATTCCGATGTGCCAGGGCAACTTGGGATCGGAGGTCGGGGTGGGCGTCACGGCTATCGTTTGCACGCGGTTGTCACGCATCACCTTGATGCTTACGGGCTTGCCCGCGGACTGAATCACGGCCTGGCGCAGAACCAGTGGCGATACAACGGGCTGATTATTGACGCTCAGGAGAAGATCACCGGGCCGTAAACCTGCCGCTGCCGCCGGCGAGTCTCTTAACACCTGTCCAATTTGGACGTCCTCTTCACCATTCCAGCCCGCAACCCCGATCCCCTCCTTGGGGTCCATTTTGGGCGTGACCGCGTAGCTGAGTTTCTGGCCACGCCGCTCGACGATCACCGGGAGCGCGCGGTTCGCGTTCAGCGATTCGAGGGTCACCACGTCCTGCCAATTCGGATCGTGCTTGCCGCCAATCTGGACGATCTTGTCTCCGGCCTGCAGGCCGGCTCGTGCGGCGGGCGAACCGGGTACGATGCTTGTGATCACCGGGTCCGCTGTTTCCACTTCCTTCGGAAATGCGTACATGTACAGACCGGCAACGATCGCAACAGCCAGGATCACGTTCATCAACGGCCCGGCGATGATCACAATGGCGCGCTGCCAACGTGGCTTTGCATAAAACGCCCGGGGATCTACTACTTCCTCGGCATCGCCAGAGTCCCTCTGCCGATCGAGTTCCGCGGCTTGGAGGACGACAGATTGTCCCGGCTGTTCACCCAACATGCGGACATAGCCGCCGAAGGGAATGGCAGAGACTCGGAAATCCGTCTCGCCGCGTTTGAACCCGAACAGCCGCGGTCCAAAGCCGATGCTGAATGTCTCCACCTTGACGCCCACCGCGAGAGCTGCCCAAAAGTGACCAAGCTCATGAATGAGAATCATAATTCCGAGCAGAATCACGACCCAGAAGAACGGCTGTAAGAAACCCACGCCCTAATTGCCCTTTCCTTGGCCCTCGCAAGGCCCTATTTATTCGACGCGCTTATCGGCGCTTTGCTTCGGAAACTGCGGTCTGCGACAGACTAACCGTCGTCTTAGTTGGCCCGCGAGACTCGGCGAGCACCTGTCTTGCGACTTCGCGGGAAGCCTGGTCGATCGAGATGACTTCCTCTATTGTCGCCGGTTCCCGCGGTGGTTGCCGCGCCAGCGTCTCTTCCACCGTTTCGGCGATCGCCGGAAACGGGATACGCCCCTCGAGAAACGCCTCGACCGCAACTTCATCCGCGGCGTTTAAAGTACAGGTTGCCGAACCGCCCTGCTCCTGCGCCTCATACGCAAGCTTCAACAGACGGAACTTTTCGAGATCCGGAGGAATGAATTGCCAGGTCCGGGCCTGCGTCCAATCCAGGCGCGGAACCGGTGCACGCTCCCGGTCCGGATAGGTCATGGCGTACTGAATCGGCATCCTCATATCCGTCGCGGAGATTTGCGCGATGATGCTGCCGTCGTTGTATTCCACCATTGCATGTATGGAGGATTGCGGATGGACAACCACGTCTATCTCCCGGGGCGCCAAGTCAAACAGCCAGCATGCCTCAATCACTTCGAAACCCTTGTTCATCAGGGTAGCGGAATCGATCGTGATCCGCCGGCCCATTTTCCAAGTCGGGTGGTTCAAGGCTTCCTCCGGCGTCACCCGCCAGAGCTGGTCGCGCGGAACGTCGCGGAAGGGTCCGCCCGAAGCGGTGAGGAGTAGGCGCGTCACTTCCGCGCGTCGTCCGGCGCGGAAGCACTGGTGCGCGCCATTGTGTTCGCTATCCACCGGAATCAGTTCGGCTCCGAATTGACGCACAGCTTCCATGACCAGGCGGCCGCTTGCAACCAAGACCTCTTTATTGGCCAAGCCGATCCGCTTTTGTTGCGTGATTGCGGCGTAGGTCGCCTCCAGCCCCGCGACGCCAACTATGGCTGACATTACAAAACCTACCTGCGAGGCCGTCGCCGCTGCAACGCGGGCTTCGGCTCCAGCAGCCAGCTCCGGCCAATCGCGGCGGCTGGCAAGCAAAGTGGACAATCTTACAGTTAACCTGTCCAAAGTACTCGTATCGGCAACCACGACAACTTCTGGCCTGAATTCCAGAATTTGGGAGCAGAGGACGTCCAGATTCCTACCGGCTACCAAAGCATATATTTTGAAGCGATCCCCATGCTGGCGCACTACGTCCAGTGTATTGGTGCCGATCGATCCTGTTGATCCTAAAACGGTTATGTACATTGGGAGATAGCTGTCGAGGAGATTCTGGCACCCACTATAAGCATCATCTCAGAAAAAATTTTGATTTTCGTAGAGAAAATGCTTGCGTTCCGTAAATTCATATCCTAATATTGGAAGTAAGCCAGGGAGGCAACTCCCACCAAAGCGAGACTAACCTCATAGAAAGACCCCTGAAGCAACACCTCCCTGGCGCCCGCAAGGGTCCTCTCGCAGCTTCAGATAATCAAGACGAACTTAATCAATCAAACGTTCTAGTTTTGCGACGGCGGTAGATTGCCATGCCAGCCCAAAATCTCGTCCACTAGGGCGTCGATTCTTGCGCAAACTCTCTTCACCAAGATTTCGTTCGCTTTGTGCATCACGACCGTGACCTCAACAGTCCGTCTCAGAGCTTCATGCCGCTCCTTCAATTTCTCGATGCTCTCTTCAAAGCTCATAAAGGGCGTCCTATCTCAGCCTAATCCTTTTTTCGGCCGGGCTGGTAATCACTTGAAGAACACACGCCAGGTTGCCACCACGAGCGCATGTGTCACCATGGGCGCACGCACGCTGCCGGTTTGTATATAGGCAATCCCGCAAGCAAGGCCTAAGACAGTGGCGACCACGGCCTGCCGCCAATCTGGAAACTGATGGAACCACAGGTGCGCCGCTCCGAAGATCATCGCTGAGACTACAACGGCAGGCGCCGCAGAGCACCAACGGTCATAGAGCGCGCGTGCAATGACGCCCCGGAAGAAAAGCTCTTCCGCCAGCGCGACGACCCACAGCATTCCGAAAAAAGTTCCGATCGCGATGGCGGCAACGCGCCACCATGCATCCTGCAGAGGTGCGAAGCGCAAATCGTGAAGCGCCATGGCAACAACCACAATCGGAACCAACACCGCCGCGTACCATAGAAGACCGACCTTCCATTCGCTGGCGCGCGGCCAGAGGCTGAATGGCCCCGGATCCCACTCGCGCAGCACCAGCAACGCCATCACTCCGAGCCGGATCCACATCAGGTGGCCGAGCACGTCAACGCGCAAATGTTCATCGGGAGAGCGGTAGATACGCGGGAACACGCGCTCGACGATTGGAGCCGCCGCGATCACCAGGAACCCCACATCGTAGATGACTCGCTGGGGCGCCAGTACGTACCAATACGCAAGCACGATGCACAAGCCCGCGAGCAAGTAGAACGCGCTGCGCTGAAACGTCGCGGTGGGCAGACTCAGCACCAGATACGGCAGCAGCGCGCTGATCCACAGCAGTGCGGCTTGTGTTCTTCGCGACCCGATGCGCGCGAACCACGCTCGCGTTTCTTCAAACATCGCCGCTAAATAGAACATCGCTTCCAGCAGGAACGCGGGCAGCGCGGCGGTCATGATCCAATGGGATTGCGGATGCTCCTTCGAGAGATAGAGCGCCGCAGCGAACAACGCCGTCCACAAGCACAGGAGCGCTATGAAATACGGACGCATTGTCCGAAACATCGCCCTAATCGTAGCATCGGGATTGCTCTTTCTCGTCGGGACACTGACAGCCGGCGACCCGCCTCCCGGGCTGCTCAAGAAAATCGCGCAGCGCGAGACCGCCAACGCGCAGGCCCGCGAAAATTACACTTACCGGCAATCGGTCTCGATTCAGGAATTCGACGATCACGGGAAGATCACGGGACAGTACCGCGAGGTACGCGATATAACTTTCTCGCCCAATCGCGTTCGCTACGAGCAAGTCATCGAGCCGGCCAAAAGCACCCTGACCCGCATCAAGCTGACGCCGGAAGACTTCGCCGATCTGCGCAACGTGCAGCCTTTCCTGCTCACGACCGATAACCTGGCGCTTTACGAAGGCCAATACAAGGGCGAAGAGACGATCGATGGCCAGCAATGCTTTGTCGAATATATCCGGCCTAAGCAGATTTTTCCCAAAGTGCGCTTTTTTGAGGGAACGCTGTGGGTCCGCGAATCCGATCTGGCGGTGGTGCGCAGCGAAGGGCAAGCTGTGCCGCAGATCGAGACCACAAAGGAGCAGAATCTGTTCCCACATTTCACTACGATTCGCCGTGAGATCGACGGCAAGTGGTGGTTTCCGGTTGAGACTTACGCCGACGACACGCTCTTCTTTCGCGATTGGCCACAGCGCATTCGCGTCGAGATCCGGTATCTGAATTACAAGCGTTTCGGGGCGGAGTCGACGATTACTTTTGGGGACGAACCGCAGAAACAGTGAGGGAGTATGCTGGCCGCCATTCGTTGATCGGGGAACGCTAAGCCAGGCCGACTTGAGCAAATTTGTTTCTCAAACTCTAGTTGATGTATAGTATGCTTCTAAGTCGACTGGAGGAACTAACTTGCGTCATTGCATACTTGCTGTTCTTTTTTGCCTCCCCGTTGCCGCCCCGGCGCGAATGTACGCTTGGGGGTGTGTAGGACATCAGGTTGTGGCGTACATCGCCTCTCAGAATCTCAACGCGTCTGCGGCAGCGCAGGTGAATCAACTGCTCGCAGATGCTCAATACGGGAGTTTCAAAAGGTTCTGCGACGTTACCAATTTGGGGAAGATTGAATATTTTGCGACTTGGGCTGACGATGCGCGCACAGATGCCAACGCCGGGTGGCACTTTTGGGATATTCCTTTGGCGGTAAAGACGGCTTCTATCCCGCAGTTTTGCGATCAAGGGTGTGTCGTAACTGCGCTGAAGGAACAAGTCGGGATACTCAATTCAAACGCCGCGCGGCCAGATAAGCAGCGGGCGCTTATGTTCGTCATCCATCTGGTTGGCGATGCGCATCAGCCCATGCACATCGTAGACAACGGAGATCGAGGCGGCAACTGCGTTCCTGTCAGCTTTGAGTACACTGGCTTCTCACACAAGACCACCGAGGAGAAAGGGAAGAACGGCCAACCAAGTGGCAGCTACAGTCCCAATTTGCACTCAATCTGGGATGACAATATCATTCAGACCATGACTGGCGTGGAGCAAAAAACCAACAATGACCAGCTCACGCAAGCTTTGGGCGATTCGATCGCACATGAATACGCAAAACAAATAGCAGCCAACAAGAACGTATCTGTTGATCTCAAGAAGGGTGCCGATTTCGCTTCCTGGGCTCTGGCGGCCCACAAACTCGCTGGCCCAAATTCATATGACAAGATGCCAACGGCCATACCTGTGGACCCAAATCCTCATACTTTGACGACATGCGCCGGAGTGTCAAGTCGCTTTGCCAGCTTGAACGAAACGGCCCAGAAGGACTTCGTTAAAAATGCCCAGCCTATTGTCCGGCAACAACTCGCGTTGGCTGGCGCCCGGCTCGCCGCCACCCTCAACGCAATTTGGCCCGCGCAGTAGCCGATCGACAATTTCCAATTGCGCTTTCCGCCAAGCTGCTACTTCGTCGGCGTATTATCCGTAACCGGCAGGTCCCAATGCGCCAGTAAGATTTCAAACCGCCGCTGCTCCTCGCGCTTGTAAGTCGGCTGGTCAGGCCAAAGCTGGTCCTCCAACTGCGATTTGAATTGGATTGTAGCGGATGAACAGTTACGAGAGCGTGTTCAGCGCTTCGAAATCCTCCGGTGTGTCAACATCCATGGCCGCTTCGGGAAGCGGATAGACATCGATATGCGAGCGCGCCCCCCGCAGGAGATGACGCGCACCCGCTCCAGGCGGCAGCGCAGCGAGCAGCGGAAACATCTCGCGCTTGAACAGTGCCGGCACTCCCAGCGTGCCGCTGTATTCCGCGGCAACTATATGGATGTGCGTGGGCTCTAACAGCTTCGCCATGGCAATCAGATGGGCGCTTGTCACCAGCGGCTGGTCCGCCAACAGAATTGCCACCACATCCGGGTCGCCGGCGGCAACACGCCGCATGCCCGCAGCTATAGACGAACCCATGCCGCTCTCCCAAGCGTCATTGTGCGCAACTTCGACCGGTTCCGCCGCAATCGCCGCCATGACCGACTGCGCCTCTGCGCCCACCACAACGATGACCGATTCGAAACCGGCGTCCATCGCCTGCCGAATGGAATGCTCCACCAATGTCCGGCCGCGATAGGGAAGCAGTTGCTTCAAACGGCCCATCCGCGTTGCAGCGCCGGCCGCTAAGACGATCGCAGACACGCGCATTTGGCCGCGATCGCCAGTCAAATTTTCTCGCTCTTGATGACGTGCACTCGGCTGGGCGAAGACCGGCTCCCAGACACTATGGTCTTGGCCTCCAGCTTCGCTAGCTCACGCCTGGCAATTTGCGCCCAAGTGCTGCGGCTGTCCAGCTTCAAGAACGCTCGCCAGTGCCGCACGGCGTTCATCACGTCATGCATGCTTTGATAGAGCAACGCCAGATTGTAGTGAACGTCCTCGTATGCCGGATGCAGCCGTAACGCCTCCCGATAATGCTCCAGCGCGTTTGAGGAGTCGCCACGCTCGTCGTACAAATTGCCGAGATTGAAATGCGCCAGGGCGTAATTCGGGTCAATCTCCAGAGCCTTCTTGTATTGCGTTTCGGCGTCCGCCCACGCGTGCCCGTTGAAAAACACGGTTCCCAGATTTACCAGCGCTCCGGCCGATTGCGGATCCAATTGGCTGGCTTGCGTGTAGGCTTCGATGATCTGCTCGTAGGGCGCGCCGGTCTGCTCCAACTCAAGGCCGCGCTCGAACCAACGGTCGGCCTCAATCTTATTGCGAAGCCGCTCAGCCATCGCCGCGCTGCTCTTCTGCGAAGGCGGCAAGTGCAGCAGCTTTTTGATCTCTTCCTCGGCGAAATCGAACAGAAGCTGGCCCGAACCAGGCTCCAGTTTCTGCTTGCCGATTTGCACCCGCACCCGGCGGCCTTCCTTATAAACCTGCACGTCTTCGCTGAGGTCCGGCGAATCCGCCATCCACTGCCGCAGCGCCTGCAGCGCTTGTTTGATCACGCGCGGGTGGGCATTCTCCGCGCGCAAACGCGCAATCTTCTTCAGCGCCAGGAGATCCGAAAACCGATACTGCGCCAGTTCCGGAATGAGCTGTTGGCGTTCCCAGCTCTTGAGCTGCCGCGGCTCAATCTTCAGCAACCGGCAGACTTCCTTGCGGGTGTAAGACCCGCCTGTTTCATGGTCGAAATTGGGCGCACCATGTTGCGAGTGGTCCCGCAGCATGGGTCGATCATAGCACTCATGAAACCTCGGCGAAGCCTCGGATTTTCCGATCAGGAAACAACTATCCTCTGCGTTCACAAATATTTGACAGGTGTAGCGAGGTATCTCATACTAAAATGGTCGTATATGAGACCCAAGCAGCGGCGCCGGCCGGGGGCTTCCGTTTCAACATCTCAGACATTGGCCGACCTTCCTACCGGCCAGCGCTGTATCATCGACCGGCTGGAGCTTCCGGATGACCTCGCCAGGCGCCTGATGGAGCTGGGATTTCTGCCCGGCAATGAAGTCATTCCCGGCAAGCGTGCGCCCGGCGGCGGGCCCCGCGTGTTTCGCGTGGACGGCTCAGAGGTCGCGTTGCGCGACGCCACGGCCGCGAAACTGTTTGTACGCCGCGATCCGGAATCCGATTTCGTCGTGCTCTCATGAGTAGCTGCCACGGAGGGACGCCGCGCGCGGGCCTGCTGCCGAATCCATCCATCCTCCCGCCCACCCCAGCCAACGAACGTCCGATCATTGTCGCCATCGTGGGACCGCCGAACTCCGGCAAGTCCACCCTGTTCAACCGGCTGACGGGCCTGCATCAAAAGGTGGCTAATTTCCCGGGCGTCACGGTGGAGCATCGCATGGGGAAAGCCAAGCTGAAGGACCAGCATGAGGTCTTCCTGGTGGACCTCCCCGGCGTCTATAGCCTGCACCCGCGCGCCGAAGACGAGCAGATCACCCACGATGTGCTGAAAGGCGAGCAGCCGGATTTTCCCAAGCCGGATGCCGTCATTTTGATTCTGGATGTCACTAACCTTGGCCGTAATTTGGTGCTTGCCGCGCCCATTCTGAGCCTGCGATTGCCGACGCTGATTCTGCTGAACATGGCAGACGATCTGGCGGTGCGCGGAGGCAAAGTGGATGTCACAGCGCTCGCGTCTGAGTTGAACTGCCCGGTGGCTCTTATCAGCGCGACCAAGGGAACGGGCATCGACCGCATTCAACAATTCCTGCTGGGAACCGCGGTGCGGCTGAACGCGCCGCCGCCCAAGATTGAGCTGCCGGTCCTGCAGGATGTTCCCAAATGCCGCCAATGGGCCGCCAAGCTGGGTGTTCGCGCATCGTATCAGGCGCCTGCTCCGCCGCTTTGGACACGGCGTCTGGACGCAGTCTTCCTGCATCCAGTAGCCGGGCCACTCATCTTCGCGGGGATTGTGATCGCCGTCTTCCAGAGCATCTTTTCCTGGGCCCAGCCTCTGATGAACGGGCTGCAGCAGGCGGTACTCGGGTCCGGCCATTGGATGACGCGCATCCTGCCCGATTCGCCCTGCCGTTCCCTGCTGATTGACGGCGTTTGGAGCGGCGTCGGAGCGGTGGTCGTTTTTCTGCCGCAGATTTTGCTGCTGTTCTTGTTCATCGGCATCCTCGAAGATTCGGGCTATCTTGCGCGCGCCGCCTTGATTGCAGATCGCACCATGGCGAAGTTCGGCCTGCAGGGTAAATCGTTCATCCCGCTGCTTTCCGCCTATGCCTGTGCGGTTCCGGCCATCATGGCGACCCGCGTCATCGAGAACAAACGGGACCGCACCGCCACCATCATGATTGCGCCGTTGATGACCTGCTCGGCACGTCTCCCCGTTTACACGCTCCTGATTGCAGCCTTCATACCCAACATCCGCATCCTCGGTGATTTCTTATCGCTCCCTGCCGCCACTATGCTGAGTCTCTATTTTCTTGGCTTCGTCGCGGCGGTGTTTACTGCGCGGGTGCTGAAGTCGACGGTGCTGAAGAGCCGTGGCTCGTCTTTCATCCTCGAGATGCCGCCGTATCGCTGGCCGACTCTGCAGTCCTTGAGCTTGCGCTTGATCGACCGGGCCAAGGTGTTCTTGCGCCGGGCCGGCACTGTCATTCTGGGGGTTGCGATCGTTCTATGGATTGTGGCGCACCTGCCTTTGCACGACGGCAAAGCGCCCACGCTAGAGCACAGCTATGCGGGCATGATCGGCAAGGCCATCGAGCCAGCGATCAAGCCGCTCGGTTTCAATTGGAAGATCGGCATCGGGCTGATCACGTCCCTCGCGGCGCGCGAAGTGATTGTCGGCACCCTGGGGACGATTTACGGCATCGAAGGAGACGAGCAGTCGAAGGGCCTGCAAGCGGCTGTGCACCACGATCTCAGTACGGCCGGCGCGGTGGCGCTTCTCATCTTCTTCGCGTTCGCCATGCAGTGCTTTTCGACGCTCGCTGTTGTCAGGCGCGAGACTGGCGGCTGGAAATGGCCTATTTTCCAGTTCTCCTATATGCTTGCGTTAGCATACTGTGGTTCGTGGTTGGCGTTCCATATCGCAAACTATTTTCTTGGGTGAGCGCCGCCTCGCGCGTTTCACGTAACCGGACCTATCTGAATGAGCGACCTTCTCGATGTGACAATTCTCGGCTCGGGCTGCGCCGGCAGCACAGCCGCCATCTATACGGCCCGGGCCAATTTGCAGCCCTTGATTCTCGAAGGCCATGAGCCGGGCGGCCAGCTCTCCATAACCACGGAGGTGGAGAACTTTCCAGGCTTCCCCGAAGGCATTCAGGGACCTGCGCTAGTGCAGAGCATGAAACAGCAGGCAGAACGTTTTGGCGCCACTTACAAGGCCGGGCGCGTCGTGCATGCGGACCTGTCGCAGCGTCCGTTCACGTTAGAACTCGAGGACGGCGAAACGGTGCGGACCCGCACGCTCATTATTGCGACTGGGGCGTCGGCGCGTTGGCTGAATCTGCCCAATGAGCAGATGTTGATTGGCCGCGGCGTCAGTTCCTGCGCGACGTGTGATGGATTCTTCTTCCGTGGCAAGAAGATCATGGTGGTCGGTGGCGGCGATTCGGCGATGGAAGAAGCGAATTTCCTGAGCCGGTTCGGTTCGGAAGTGGCGGTGGTTCACCGGACCGAAAATTTTCGCGCTTCCAAGATCATGCTCGACCGCGCGAAAAATAATCCGAAGATTCAATTCCTGACAAACACCGTGGTCGAAGACGTCTACGACGTCAGCAAAGGCGAAGTAACCGGCGTCAAGCTACGCAATGTCAAAACTCACGATGTCTACGACCGCGAGGTCTCCGGTTTCTTTGTCGCCATCGGACATATTCCGAACACCAAGCCCTTTGCGAGCCAGCTCGATTTAGACGCCGACGGCTACATCATTTCGCACGGCGGCGCACGGACTAACATCACCGGCGTGTTTCATGCGGGTGACGTGCAGGACCGGACGTATCGGCAGGCCATTACTGCCGCGGGTGCGGGTTGCATGGCGGCAATTGAGGTCGAAAGGTTCTTGGAGGCGGAAGGGCACTGAGTGGCGCTGGAGGCAATGAAGGTCTGGGACAGGTTGAAGCAGGGGCTCGGCTGCGCGCCAGACCCGGCGCAAGAAGCCGTGCGCCTGATCAAAGAAGCGCGCCGGGAACGGGCTGAATTTTCGAAACTGCAGGTGTTGCCGCGAGATGCCAAGCCGGTTCGCCTCCTGACCCGACCGCGATTCGGTATGGAGCAACGTCGCACAAGGGTCAGGGGTGATCATTGCTGATTTCGCAAGAAGCACTTCTGGCAGAAGGACACTAAGGACTGGCGTAAACGCATGATCGGGACGAAACTGTACTGGGTAACCGGTCCATGGCCAGGCAAATTGGCCCTCGCGGCGCGCCCCCGTGGGGGCGAATGGCTCGAAGACGAAATGACGAGTTGGCGCGCGGCCGGCGTGGACGCGGTCGTTTCGTTGCTGACTCCTGAAGAGGAAAAGGATCTCGGCCTATCAAACGAAGGTGCGGAGGCGAAAGCGAACGGCGTGGAGTTTATCTCGTTTCCTATACTTGACCGTCAAGTACCGGATTCGTCCAGCGAGCTGACGAGGACCTTGGACAAGATCGATACCGAACTTACTAAAGGGAAAAATGTCCTTGTGCATTGCCGCCAGGGAGTAGGACGCGCTGGGCTTGTGGGCGCATGTCTATTGCTCACCAAAGGATTGGACGCGGAGACCGCGCTACGGCGTCTGAGCGCCTCCCGCGGTGCGACTATCCCAGAGACACTGGAGCAGCGTCGCTGGATCGATAGTTACGCGAGCGCCCTTGCGAGCGCGAGATGAGCGATCAGCGGCCGCCGCTGACTTTCCTGCATGCGGAAGCATCGTTGAGCCCCCCCAAGCTGGCGATATTCGCAAAGCTTTCCAGCGACGAACTGAAATTGTCGCTTGTTCCCGGTCAAGTACATTGCCTGAAAACCAGACCGGACGGAACAATCCTCGATGGTCACCATCGCGTCCACGTCCTGAGAACCCGCGGCGAGGACGTCGACTCCTTGCCACGCGAGGTTCTGGAGCGATCCTAAGAACACAGATTACAGCGCCGCTGCCGCAGCCGGTTTCCCGCCAATCCCTGCCGGTCACAATTTTCCGAACATTCTCATAACTTTTCACAACGTTAGCAAGCTCAGTAGCTTAGCGCGAATTCGCCCCATTGTGCAGGACCTCTCCACGCGCTGCCCGCCAGCGCTTGCGTGTTTGACTGAAGTCGCCCGTAGGACTACGGCGATTCTCGACACGAGGCAACATGGTAAAAATCCGCCAGCTGCTACCCCTATTTATTCTTTGTTCAACGCTTTTGCTAACTAGCGCGTTTGCGCAGACCACTCTGACTGAGATCCGTGATATCGTGACTAACTCCGATGGCAGCCCGTTCAACGGAACCGTCGTAATCACGTGGAATGGCTATGCCAACCCGGGCACTGTGTCACCGCTGAGTACCTCGGCAAACATCTACAATGGAGCGCTTTCTGTTCTCCTGGTTCCGACGACCACCGCATCGGCCGGCGCATACTATCAAGCTGTCTACAACAGCAGTGATGGAACGGTCACCTGGAGCGAAATCTGGCAGGTTCCGCCCAGCGCGACGCCTCTCACCTTGGCCGAGGTTCGGCAGTCCTCTACGCAAGCAGGCAACTCGGGTGGCAGTGGCGGCACGGGCGGCACTGGCGGCACTGGCGGCACTGGCGGCACTGGAGGTTCCGGCGATGGTCAATACGCGACGCTTCCAATCGATATCAGTGAAATCACCGGGCTAAGCTCCGACTTGGCATCCCTGAACGGCAGCATCTCCAGCCTGACGACAGAGGTCAATAATCTGGCCGCCATCGTCAACGGCACCGGCTCGCTCTCCAGCATTCAGACTGAGGTAAATAACTTGACCACCACCGTCACGAACCAGGGCAATTCTCTGACTAGCCTGACTACTAGCGTGAACAGCCTGAATACCACGGTCACCGGTCAGGGGAATTCGATCTCCAGCCTCACCAGCACGTTGAACGGGGATGGCACAAGCATCACGACCCTGAACAATGAGGTTGCCGGATTAACAGCCACCGTAAATTCATTGAGCGCCGGCAGCAGCGCCACCCTGTTCGTGGACGCACAAACTCCTTCGGGCGCCGTGAACGGCAGTAACACTACCTTCACATTAGCCAACACACCCGCTCCCACCGGCAGCCTGGAGGTTTACCGCAACGGCTTGCTGCAAACGACCGGCGTTGACTACACGCTTGCCGGCGCCACCATTACATTCTTGAGCGGCTCCATTCCGCAGACTAACGATTTGATCACCGCCTATTACCGCATGACCGGAACGGGACCGGCCGCCAACTTTGCGGATAACGAGACGCCAGGCGGAACCCTCAACGGCACTAACCTGACGTTTACGCTCGCCGACGCACCGAATCCGGCACTCAGCCTCAAGCTTTATAAGAACGGCGTGCTCCTGCAACAAAGCGGCGATTACACGCTCAGCGGAAATACCATCACGTTCGCAAGCACCACCGTGACCCCTCAATCCGGCGATTTGCTCAGAGCTTATTACCGGTACTAATCTGTACCGAGATAGCGCTTCAAGTCCGGGTGCAATTGCGCCTGAATGTCAGGGTCCTTCATGTTTGCTAAGCTCACCACACGGGGAGGAAGAAAGATTTTCTTCGGAGTCTTCTCTCCCCGCAGCGCCTTCACGGCTTCATCTACCGCCGTCTCTCCCATCTTGAACGGGTTCTGAATCACCAGCGAATCGATCCAGCCTTCCTGAACCAGCGTGAGCAGCATGGGACTGGAATCGAATCCCACCAGCTTGATCCTGCTGCCTCTCGCCTTCAATGTTTGGGCGGCGCCTTCGGATCCGGATTCATTCGAGCAAAAGATGCCGTTCAGATCCGGATGCGCGGTCAACATATTTTCGGTCACCGTGCGTGATTCGGAAATCATGGCCATTCCGAAACGCTCATCCAGAATTTGGATCGCCGGAAATTTGGCTTTCAGCTCATGACGAAACCCGTCTTCGCGCGCCATAGTGGACGCGCCTCCGGGAACTGTTTTCACCATGACAATCTTTCCCTTGCCGTTGAGCACCTGTCCCAAGCGATCCGCGCCCATCTCGCCGCCGAGATAATTATCTGTGGCGACGAAGGTGGCGTATTTGTCGGTGTCGATGCCGGAATCGTAAATTACCACCGGAATGCCGGCGGCAGCAGCGCGATCCACGACGATTTTGAACGCGGACCGGTCTGACGGCGCGACCGCAATCGCATCCACCCGCCGGTCGATCATGGTTTCCATGATCTTCATCTCGCCGGCAATGTCGGTCTCATTCGGCGGGCCGTCCCAAATAATGTCTACACGGTTGTCCCAACCGCCTTTCACGGCGCCGGCGTGAACGCTTTGCCAGAAAATGTCGGCGCTCGCCTTCGGTACAACGGCAACCGTGGCTCTGTGGCTTCGGTTGCAGGCGCCCGCGAGCAGGCAAACGCCCAGCAGCAGCCACGAACGGCCATCTGAAACGTGCAGCCCACAACGGAATCTCATATTCGGCAAAACTGCAGGCGCGGAGCGCAGCAGCTAATTTCTTAGCTTAGCGAGAGGACAGAAAATGCATATCGGCCTGGTGGGTCTGGGGCGCATGGGCGCGAACATGGTGCGGCGGCTGCAAAGGGGCGGTCACAAGTGTACTGTGTTCGACCTTAACGCGATCAACGTTAAGAATCTGGAAGCCGAGGGCGCCGAAGGATCCAGCTCTCTCGAAGATTTGGTCAAGAAGCTGCCGAAGCCGCGCACCGTCTGGATCATGGTGCCCTCCGGCAAGGCGACGGAAAGCACAGTGCAGGCGATCGCCGGCGCGATGGAAAGCGGCGATGTGATTATCGATGGCGGCAACAGCTTTTATAAAGACGATATTCGCCGCGCCGCCGAGCTAAAGCAGAAGGGCATTCATTACGTGGACGCCGGTACGAGCGGCGGCGTGTGGGGCGTGGAGCGGGGCTATTGCCTGATGGTGGGCGCGTCTGACCAGGCGTTCGCACAGATCGAACCGAGTCTCAAGACGCTGGCCCCGGGCCGCGGCGATATCCCGCGGACCCCCGGACGGGAAAAGATGGGCGGTACCGCGGAAGAAGGTTATCTGCACTGTGGGCCTCCGGGGTCCGGCCACTTCGTCAAGATGGTGCACAACGGCATCGAGTACGGCGTAATGCAGGCCTATGGCGAAGGCTTCGATTTGATGGTTCACAAGGACTCCGAAGAGCTGCCGGAAAACGAGCGTTTCAAGCTCAACGTGGCCGATATCGCTGAACTCTGGCGCCGTGGAAGCGTGGTGGGCTCGTGGCTGCTGGATTTGACGGCGATGGCGCTGGCGGAGAATCCTTCGCTTTCGAATTACACAGGATTCGTGCAAGATTCCGGCGAAGGCCGCTGGACCATTGAAGCCGCGATCGAGCAAGCTGTTCCGGTCGAAGTGCTCGCCTCGGCGCTCTTTACGCGCTTCCGGTCGCGCAAAGAGCACACGTTCGCCGAAAAAGTTCTTTCGGCCATGCGCTCCAAGTTCGGTGGCCACATTGAGCGGCCGAGCGGCGGGTAAAATAATCTTTAGGCAAAATGGCGGCAACAGCGGAAACTCTCTCATTTCAAGCAGAAACCAAAGAATTACTGCGTTTAATGATCCATTCTCTGTACACGAGAAAGGACATTTTTCTGCGCGAACTGATTTCGAACGCCTCGGACGCTTTGGATCGGCTGCGCTTTGAATCGCTCACGAACCAGGAGTTGCTTGAGGGCAACGACAAGTTCGAAATTCGTCTGGACGTAGACCGCGCGGCTCGCACGCTGACCATTAGCGATTCGGGGATCGGCATGAGCCGGGACGAGATCATCGCCAATATCGGCACGATCGCCAAATCCGGGACCGCGGAGCTTCGCCAGAAGCTGCAGGAGGCCGGGTCCTCGGCAGATATAGCTGAATTGATCGGGCAGTTCGGGGTGGGTTTTTATTCATCGTTCATGGTGGCGGACCGGGTGAAGCTGGTCACCAGGCGAGCCGGCCAGACTTCGGCGTACCAGTGGGAATCGGACGGCAGCGGAACCTACGAGATCAAAGAAACGGAAAAGCCGGAACGCGGCACGTCCATCACTCTGTATCTCAAGAAGCCGGACGCCGACACGGGAATCGAAGACTACACCGACTATTGGCGGCTTTCCAGCATCGTCAGGCTCCACTCCGATTTCATCAACTACCCGATCATTGCGAAGAAAGAGCGCGAACTGCCGGCCGGGAAGGAGGACAAAGAGGCCCCCAAAAAAATCGTCGTCGAGGACAGCACGCTGAACTCGATGAAACCGATCTGGAAGCGCTCGCCTTCGGAGGTATCGCAAGAAGATTACACCGAGTTCTACAAGCATGTCTCGCACGACTGGACCGAGCCGCTGAAGACGATCCACTTCAAGGCGGAAGGAACGTTCGAGTATGACGCGCTGCTCTACATCCCAGCCAAGGCGCCGTACGATTTGTTCTACGTAGGCTTCGAGCCCGGCTTACGGCTATACGCGAAGCGCGTCATGATCATGGAGAAGTGCGAGGACCTGCTGCCGCACTATCTGCGATTCATTCGAGGCATAGTAGATGCCGCCGATCTGCCGCTCAATATTTCGCGCCAGCGGCTCCAGCAGGATCATCACATTACGCTCATTCGCAAACGCATCACGCGCAAGATTCTAGATACTCTCCAGGAGCTGTTCGACAAAGACTACGAGAAGTATCTGAACGTGTGGGGCGAGTTCGGCCGCTCCATCAAGGAAGGCGTTTCTTCGGATTTTGAAAACAAGGAGCGAATCCTTCCGCTGCTGCTTTTCCAGTCCTCGAACGATGCGGAGAAACTGACTACGCTCAAAGATTACGTTGCCCGAATGAAGCCGGAGCAGGAGCAGATCTTCTATCTGACGGGCGAGTCGCGCAGCGTGATTGAAAACTCGCCGCATCTGGAAGCGCTTCGCGAGAAAGGCTGGGAGGTGCTGTACATGACCGACCCGGTTGATGAACTGGTAACGCAGCATCTCAACGAATTCGATGGCAAGAAGCTGAAATCCGTGGGCAAAGGCGTGATCAAGCTCGGCACAGAGGAGGAGAAAGAGAAAACCGAGAAGGAATTGAAAGAGAAGCAGGAGGAATACAAGCCGCTGATCGAATTCCTGCAGAAGCAACTGGATGAGCATGTGAAGCAGGTTCGGCTCTCGAGCCGTTTGACCACTTCGCCGGCGTGTCTTGTGGTGGAGGAACACGATTATAGCCCCATGCTGGAGCGCGTTCTGCAGAAAGGCAAAGGCGGGGGACCGAAGCAGCGGCGCGTGCTGGAATTGAATCCGAAGCATCCGCTGATTGCACGGCTGCATGATCGCCAAGCGGCGAACGCGGAAGATCCGTTGCTCGGCAATGCGGCAGAACTGGTGTTCGGACTCGCAGTGCTGGCGGAAGGTTCCGAGTTGCCGGATCCGGTGCGCTTCAACAGGGCGGCGACAGAGGTGTTGGGGCAGATTGTCTGAGCCGCTTGCACCGATTTATCTGCTGGCCGACAGCCAACTGCTGTTTTGGAAGCGGCCGGATGGTAGGCAGTTTCTTCGGGAGGTAGCGGACTCAATCGGCGTTGAACACCCGTCGGCGGCTTACATAGGCGCTTCGAACAACGACAACCTGGAGTTCTATCACGGAATTTTCGAGCCGGCGATGCGGCAGATCGATAGCGGCGAATGCCGCATGATTTTGAAACATCCCGCGGCCGAAGATGCGAAGTTTCTCGAGACGGCGGACATCATTCTGCTGGCTGGGGGCAGTGTTGAAACGGGCTGGCGCGCCTTCGCCAAAAATGGCCTGCAGCAATTAATCCCACGCTGCTACGTAAGCGGAGCAGTGTTGATCGGCGTTTCAGCAGGCGCCGTGCAATTGGGACGCGGCGGCCTGACCGATGATGAGAGCGCGCTGTTGCCAACGTTTTCGCTGCTGCCCTTCTATGTGGCTGCGCACGACGAGAAGAACGACTGGGAATCGCTCCGGAAACTGCTTCAGCTCACTGAGGCGTCATGTCGAGGAATCGGCTTGCCGTTCGGAGGCGGCGCCGTTTATCAGGCGGGCGAACTGGAGCCGATCGCCAAACCGATTTTCGAATTGTTCCGGGATGAGCAGGGCGTGCGGGAATCGCTGGCGCTAGGCATGGATTCAGTTCACGATCGGTACAGCTAAGCCTGTTTTAGCGCTTTCTCCAAGAGATCACCTACTCCGGCTTTTGCGGCGCTTTGTTGCAGATATTTGCGGTCAAGCGTGGCCCCACACGCGCGAACTATACCTTCGATATCTCGCCACTGCACCTCGGACACCTCACCGCCCAACCTGAACCAGTAAAGCTTGGCCAGCAGGATGTCTTCTGGCGTGACGAAAGGTGCAGGCGCGGCCGAGAGGGCGCTGGCATTTAGATAAACAGCGCGATCCAGTTCCTGCATGCCGAGCGTGAATCCAGCCGCTGGGAAAAAATCGAACTTAAACGCCGTCGGCATATGAATCACGTTGAACGGCCTGCCGAGGCGAACTGCAATCAGGGCGTCTTCCGCATCCAGGTAGAAGCTATCCGGCAGATTCGCAATGAACACTTCCAGAGTTTCCTGGGTGAATTCAGCCACAAGATCAACGTCATTGGTAAATCGGGGCTCGCCGAACGCCGTGCTCGCCCATGAGCCTCCTATCGCAAAGCGAATTCCGGCTCGTTCGAGCGCGGAGCGCAAGGGCTCGAACGCGTCAGCCGGGGACATTATGTTTTCTGGTAAGCCTTTCGTGCGAGTTCCGGGCCAAACCGCGTCACTGCAATTCGAAACGCGATTTCCAATTCGTCAGCATGCGGGTTCTGGCGGCGGACGGCAGCGCGTTGAACAGAATCTGCGGCTCGCCAGAGTGCCGCGCCCAAGCTGAGCCGTTCGGAAGGCGTCATTTCTTTCAGCCGCTGAAAATAGATCTCTTGCGCCCTCGGAGATGTGTCGCTGAATGCCACAGTATTCGAGTATCTCTTACTGTGTCTTGAAATCCAGCTCCGGTCCGGTTGGTGTAATTCGAACGGGCATGACGTGCGTGGCAAGAATGCCGCGTCCCAGGAACGAGACCTGCACGATTTCGCCGTGCTGCGTGGCCTCGCGCTGATACTGATCAAAAACTAAATTGCCCAACGAATAGAAGATCAGACCCCCTTTGTACTTCTCCTCCGGCTGCACTACATGCGGATGATGGCCGATAACGAGAGTTGCTCCGGCGTCGATCGCGGCATGAGCAAACGCGATCTGAGCCTTGTTGGGCTTGGGCATGTATTCGATGCCGTTGTGCATGGAAACAATCACCACGTCGGCGCGCTTGCGCAGCGCCGTCACATCGCGGCAGAGCGCCGTGAGATCTGTCATCGCGATTCGCGTATCGACGTCATGCCAGTTGCCATTCTGCTGATCGTATGTGTAGCCGAGAAAGCCAAAGCGCACCCCGTTGCGCGCCAGAACAACGCCCTGATGCGTGCGCGATTCGGATTCGCTGCTGCCGAGCGGCTCGATGCCATGCGAGCGCAGCCAAGCGACCGTAAATTCCACGCCGTGGGGGCCGCAATCGCGCGCGTGATTATTCGCAGTGGATGCGATGGAAACACCGGCCAACTGCAATCCGGCAATCATCTCCGGAGCGGCGTGGAATATCAGGCCGGTGTCGAGGTAACGGCCTTGATCTGAAAATGGCGACTCCAGATTGACGAACGTGATATCGGACGCCGCCATGAGCGGTGCGATCTTGCGGAACGGGAGTGCCGGGTCATCCGCGGCGAGGATCTGACGGCGAACCGCCCGGCAGAACATCACGTCCCCAGCGAAGATGAGCCGATTGAAAGCTGGTTCAGGAGCTTGCTGCGCCCATATGGCTGAGGCGAGCGCGAGAACCGCTACAGCTTGGAAGCGGCTGCCGTGTCGAGAAACCACACTGCCTTTTCGGACCCCCGCGTGGCGATCTGGCCAGGAAATCGGAGCGGATCTTCAGGACCTTTCAGGATGTTGTAGACGGCCTCGGCTTTGTCCTGGCCGGAAACCTGCAAGAGCGTGTGCCTGGCCGCGAGCAACACGCCCGGAAGCAAGGTCACACGATGGCTGCGCATCTTTTCAACCCATACGGCAGCAGCAATGCCCGTGCGATTCGAAATAAGCGGGTCACCGGGGAAAAGACTCGCGCTATGGGCGTCGGGCCCGATGCCGCGATGAATCAAATCGAAGACTGGCAGGTGGTGCTCACCGAGATTGAAGAAGCCTTTAATCTCCTCTATATACCGCAGCGCGGCTTCATCGGGAGTCATCTCGCCGTGAATCCGATGCACGTTGTATTTGGAAATGCGCGCGGGCGTCAATAGCGTTTCATCCGCGAGCTTGAAGTTGCTTTGATTATCGTTTGGCGGAACGCAGCGCTCGTCCACCCAGAAGAAGTGAACCTTTGACCAATCGAAGCCTGACGCGGCTAGCTTCGAAAACATGAGTTTTGGCGAGCTTCCGCCGGAAATCGCAAGCGCGACATGCGGCTGAGACTTCAAGCCGTCTGACAGAGTTTCGAGCACGTATTTCGCGGCCGCATCCGCCACTTCTTCCGCAGTCGCACTGACTCTCACTGAATCAGTCATTCAGCAGCTCCTGAGCGCGTACGAAGGCGGCATCGAATGCCGGGTCATGGCCCAGCACCGCCAGCTCTTCTGTCATCAAGGTATTGACCGGCGCATCCTTATAACTGTACCTACGCTCGCGTCCGTTGGTACTGCGAAGGATCATGCAATCACCCGTGCGTTCAAAATCGATTCGCTCGGAATCCGAGTGCAGAGTGATGCAGTGTATTCCCGACTCCTGGCCCTGAGCTCTCGTGAATGTCACGCCGGCTTTGTAAGGAGCCGATAACCAACCCGCCGCGTACAGCGCAGACGCGCCGGGCTTTTCGCCGCCATGAACGATCTCAATGCGGCGGAAGTTCGAGAATTTGTTTTCACGAGAGTCATTGTCGAAGATGTTCGCGATTGGCTCGCGCCAAGGCGTGAGGCGTGTCCATTCGAGATCGCCGAAAATGCGTCCCAGTTTCCGCCAGGTAAATAAAAGATCCAACCTGAGTTCCGCATCCTCGTCTTTGGAATCCACGATAGTTTTGGTGGCGAGCGACATGACGGCTTCAAGGCCGGCCTTCTGCTTTCTTGTAGCCAATGGGCTGAGCGCTCCTTTGTGACGGCACCAGAAGATGACCGGTAAATCGGCCGCGGTGAGGCCGATCAGAGTGGGGCCGACATTGGGCCAACTGTCGGGGCGCGCGGTGATCTCTATCTGTTCGCAACAGATTTGCTGGGCTTTACCAAAAGGCTTCCAGCATTGGGCCAGGACGCGAGCTTCGAGCCCATGCTCGGCCTGGTCGGAGACCGCGAGCACGATCCCGCGGCTGGGATGCTCGCGCATCAACTCCGAGACGGTTTGCGAAGCGGCGAAACCGCCGTCGGGGTCGTCGGTCGCGATGATCAACGTCATTGCGCACGCGCGCAACACGGTTGGTTTGCCTTGCTGCTTCTCCTCCTGTCCCAACGAGGTCCAGAGCTTGCTCAGACCCTTCAGGATCTGTTCGGGTTGTGCAGGAAAAATAACGGCGCTGCTCATGGAATCCTCCAGACATGACCTTGGCGGGCCAACATCTCGTCGGATTCTTTGGGTCCCCAGGTTCCGGCGGGATAGTTGGGAAATTCGAATTTAGTGTGCGCCCAGACGTCGAGAATCGGCTGAACAATCTGCCAGCTCGCCTCCACCATGTCTTGACGCGTATAGAGGGTGGGGTCGCCCGCCATGGCATCGAGCAGCAGAGTTTCATAAGCGGTTGGAGTCCGCTCACCGAAACTCGAGCCGTAATTGAAATCCATCGAAACCGGCCGCACGCGCATGCCGCTGCCGGGGCTCTTCGATAAGAAGCGCAATGAGATGCCTTCCTCAGGTTGGATGCGCAGGACCAACAGATTGGGCCGGACCTCTCGAAGGCCGCCTTTGGTCTCCTGCTTGAACAGCCCGAGCGGCGGAGCTTGATATTGAATAGCGATATCCGTAACGCGCTTCGGAAGGCGCTTGCCGGTTCGAATGTAGAACGGAACGTCGGCCCAGCGCCAGTTATCGATGAAGAATGTGACGGCAGCGTAGGTGTCCGTTTGGGCGTTTGGATCGACGCT
>DATJUG010000127.1:0-200334 GCA_035502635.1 Bryobacteraceae bacterium | reverse complement strand
GTAACTCTGAAGCTCATCATCTCGCTCTTGAAACCCGACCAGGGAAAGATTTGGATTGAACACGATGAGATCACGCATCTCAAGGAATCTGAACTCTCGCGAGTGCGGCGGAAAATGGGCTTTCTCTTCCAGGATGCTGCGCTGTTCGACTCGTTGACGCTTTACGAAAATTTGGCGCTGCCGCTCAAGCGTTTGACGCGTAAATCGCCGGGGGAAGTGGATCTCGTCGTTGACAAGGTTCTCCGCCAGGTAGGCTTGGCGGCAGATAAGAAGAAAATGCCTTCTGAACTTTCTGGGGGCATGCGGAAGCGCGCCGGACTCGCCCGTGCGCTCGTGCTTGAACCGAAAATTCTGCTTGCGGATGAACCAAGCAGCGGTCTAGACCGCATCACGTCTTCCGAAATCGATGACCTTCTGTTGATGCAGAAGGAGGAACACAAGACTGCCTTGATTGTGGTTACACACGACGTGCGGGGTGCTAGGCGCGTAGGCGATCGCATCATAGTGCTCGACAAAGGCGCGCTGATTGCGGATGGTCTCTTTACGCAAATAGAGCACAGCGAGAATGACGTGGCTCGCCACTTAATAACGGAGTAAGGAATGAAGACTAGGAGCGTGAGCATCGGTTTGTTTGTGGTTGGCGGACTGTTACTGTTCGGGCTCGGGATGTTTCTGATCGGCGACCGGCATCAAGTATTCGCGCGCCGCACCGAATACTATTCGGAGTTCGTCAATCTCGCGGGATTAGAAAAGGGAGCCAAAGTCCGCGTAGCCGGAATGGATGCCGGCCAGGTGCTCGCCATCGGAGTGCCGGATTCTCCATCGTCGCGTTTTCGGGTCAAATGGCGGATCGATGCAAAGCTGCGCGGCCTGGTGCGCTCCGATTCCCTCGCAACGATTGGAACGGAAGGCATCGTAGGCGGCACATACCTTTCGGTCCGTCCCGGCAGCGCTCAGGCTCCCGAATCGCAAGCGCTGGCGACCATTGCAAGCAAGGAGCCCACAGATCTTTCGGAGCTGCTGGCCCGTGGCAACGGACTGCTTGATCACGCCGATGGAATGCTCAAGCAAGTCACGACTACCATTTCGAACGTCAACGATGTCGTAGTCAACCTCAAACAAGGCCGCGGCACCGTGGGAATGCTTCTTAGCGACGATAAGCTGGCGAACCACATTCGTGAGACCGTCACGAGCGCCACAACAAATGTTCAGGACATCGTGGCCGATCTCAAGGCGGGCCGCGGTCCGGCGGGCATGCTGCTCCGGGACGAGGCGTTGGCGAGCCGTATTCGTGACACTGTCAACAACGCGCAACAAGCAACCGCCGATCTTGGCCATGCGTCGCGGCAAGCCGATGCTCTGGTTTCGGACCTGAATTCACGGCAGCTCCCGCAAAAGGCGGGCGAGCTAATGGATAACTTGAATGACACCGCTCGGCAAGCGCGTCAGATGATCTCGGAAGTTAACAAGCCCGATCAATTCGGCATGAGCGCCGGCGCGAACATCAGGGAATCGCTCACCAATGCGAATACGGCGACTGGCAACCTCGCCGATGCAACCGAGGCTCTGAAACACAATTTCTTGACGCGTGGCTTCTTCAAAAAGAGAGGCTATTACAATCTAACCGACATTTCGCCCGATCAATATCGCAAGGACCGCGCGTTCACTGATCCCCACAACCATCGAGTGTGGTTGTCTGGTCCTGAGCTATTCCAACACGGCTCGAACGGCGAGGAAATATCTGCCAAGGGGAAGGCGCTGTTAAATGCCGCGCTCACTCAAAACGGCGATCCCATCGTTGACGGTCCGATTGTTATCGAAGGCTATTCGAATGGAGAAGCTCCCGCGGATCAGCTTCGCTTCTCACGCAGCCGTGCAATCCTCGTCCGCCAGTATCTTCAGGCTCGCTTCCAACTTGACCCTAGAAATATGGGCGTAGTTCCACTGATGAACTTGCCGCCGAAGGGCATGGAACGTGCAGCCTGGGATGGCATCTGCATTGTTGTCGTAAGGAAAGGCTGAGCGTGAAAGCCATTGTTCGGCACCATCGCCGAAGAAAGTTCCAACCAAGAAATAGAAAGGTAATCCATATGTTTGTTTCCTCCAGCCAGACCAGTGGAATACTCGGCTGTCTGATATTGCTGTTCTGCTACCGGCCAGCTGTGCTCGCCCAAGATTCCGAAGCAGCAAAAACTCCGGCTTCACCCATTACGCTGCACGCTAGGCACATCTTGGGTTTTCCAGACGTATCGAGAAATGCGACTGGCGACTTTTCAATTCAAGATCATGCGTTGCGATTTCAGAAACCGCACGGCTTTTCCGCTCAGATACCTGTCGGTTCTATCCAGGGCGTCACTCTGGGCCAGGTGGACAAGCAGGTCGGCGGAGTCCCGCTGATGTTGGCCAAAGCCGCGGCGCCCTATCAAAGCGGCACGGTAGTCAGCTTGTTCTCACACAAGAAGTACGACACAGTAACGTTGGAATATTTTGATGCCAATGGTGCATTCCACGGCGCGATTTTCCAATTGAATATCGGACGAGGACAAGTCCTCAAGAGCGCACTGGAGGCCGAAGGTGCGCACGTCACCCGGCCCGAACATGAGATGCCGGTGCGAAACACGCAGGAGACCCAAAAATGAAGTCAAATAGGAAAGCTACGTTAGCGGCGCTGCCGCTCCTAATCCTGCTAATCAAGGGTGCCCTGTCATTGCCGCTGCTGGCTGGAACTATCCACTTATCCCCGCAGGACTGGAGCTTGCAAGTGGATGAGGTTCAAGCGGGCGATGTCAATATCGAACCCGCTTTCAAAATTGCCATTTACGAAAATCTGTTGCAGGAATTAGCCAAGACAAAGCAGTTTAAGGAAGTGTTCCGCAGCGGGGAGCACACGGCGGCCGGCGCTCCGGATGTTTTAGTTCTTAAAACAACCGTCGAGAGATACACACCAGGCAGCGAGACCATGCGCGCCGTCACAACTGTTTTTGGAGCCACGAAACTGAAGGTCCGAACCCAGCTCTCCACGCGCGAAGGTCAAGTCGTTCTGGACCGCGAACTCAACGGCAACGTTCGTTTCATGGGGGACAATCTGCGGGCCACTCATAACCTGGCGCACAATATAGCTCACGCGATCAAGAAATCACCCCTGCCGGATCTGCAGCCTTTACCGAAACAATAAAAGAGAAGAGGGATTGGCTGGTCAACGATTCTTGATCAGGTGCATTGAACAGAGTACAACATGCTGCTCACTTCTATCCTTCCCTACGCCACATTATTTTCAGTCGCGATTGGGCTCCTTGGTGTTACCATCGCCGTGTTAGTTCATCGCCAACAGTTGACCACGCAAATCTTCTTGGCTGTATTTTCCCGATATGACGAACTGCTTGAAAATTCGTCAGCCAGCTTTTGGGCGAGCTTACTACCGGAAACTGAGCTTCCGGAACGCAGTGAGGAGCTACGCATCTCCGTGCTCCGTTACTACAACAATGTATTGTTCATGTTTTTTCTGCACAAATGGGGTCGCATCCCGGCCAAGCTATGGAAGCTCATTCTACCCGTTGTGCGACGGAGGTTGCGCAGCCCTGCTTTTCTTCGAGAGTGGACGGTGCTGCAGACGGAATTTGAACACGTGCCGGAATTCTCAGCATTCGTTCGCAATGTCCAACGTGGGAGGGCAGTCAGTGCTAGGTGGCACTCCTCAAATCTGCTAAAGCGAAGTCTTTGACACGCGTGTGCGAATCTTCGCAACTGTGCCTCATCTGGCGTTTCCAGAGCGGCAGTATCCGACTCCGGTCAGAACCCTGCAGTTATTTCAGCCCGTGCGCTCGGCGCCTTTGAAAGCACTCGGGCGGACGTATTCCGGATCCGAGGTCGAGCTTCCCGTTGGGCAAAAAGCGAAGCAAATCAAAGCCGCGCCCACGTGCATTGAATCATAGCGGCCTCGCACTGTAACTAGCGAAGATTTTTTCCAACAACGTAATGACTGGCGGACTGCGTTGTCGGCAAGCTCGCAAGCCGTTGTGATCACGCTGGCAGATGTGTTGATAGCGAGTCGATAGAGGGCGCGTTGTTCAGGGCGCCAGTTGCTTGGCGGAGTGCTCGACACTCGGATTGCACGCTGCACGAGCACCAAAAGGCGTCGATAATTTGCCTCTTTGTGGCTGCTCGATTGCAACGTGATGTGCATGGAACCGATATCACTCACCAAACTCGACTCGAACAACTTTGAAATGATTCTTTCTGCGCGGATCGCGGAGTTAGAGCACGTGCTCCGTCGCCGCGACCTCATTGAGGTAGAGCGAAGCGCGGATCAAGTAGACGAAGTCCAGAAGGCCGCTGCCCTCGCTCTTGCAGTCTCGCACTTCGACCGGGAATCGCATCAACTTCGCGAGGCCAGACGTGCTCTTCGTCGCATTCGGGAAGGCACCTTTGGCATCTGCGAGCAATGTGAAGAGGACATCCATCTCAAACGACTGCTCGCGGTACCATCGACGGCATTGTGTATTCACTGCCAGGAAGCGGTGGATCGCGAACCCAAACATACGCGCGGCGCCGGGGCAAACGATGCGGATTGTTCCTGGCGGAATAAAGCGGTGTAAGCCTGCCACCAAACTAACCGGCAACCCAATCGAGACCAAGAGATGGCAAAATCGATTGCACTGCTGATACTGCTTCCCTTGGTGTCCCTAGCTCAGCCATCGAATTGGCAAGGGCTCTATGCGCCGTGCTTGAACAGCGCGGAATTAAAGAAGAGCTGGCATATGAGCATCGGGATTAAATATGAAATCTGCGATCAGGTCGTCGGTCAACAGTTCCGCCGGGCGTTCGATTTTTGGGCGAAGGTTTTGGACGCTGACTTTCACGAGGAACAGTCGACGTCTTGTGCAATAGCCATTGTCGATGCGACTGATGCTGTGCTACTGCACAACAGAGCTATTGTCGCCCGCGCACAGTTGCCGGACAGATTGAACTTCCAGGGATTGATCGCAGTTGATCCGAAGGCGAGCACGTACCTTGCTGATGACGAAGCGATAGCTATTTGGATTCATGAAATCGGGCTCTTGTTTGGTCTCAAGCATAATTCTTCTCCTGCTTCCGTTATGTATTGGCTAGATGTCGATGCATCCAGAAAACTAGATCCAAAAGATCTTCATACGATCACTTCCCTGCATGCCGTCCGGCCGGTCCGCATAGGCGCCATCCCAACAGAAGCTTTGCCATGAGAGTACGATTCGCAATCACCATCGCGGTTGGCGTCGCACTGATTTTGGCTGGAGCAGTTGAAACCAATATTCACCACAGAACGCAACATCGAGTTTCCCTGATCCAGAAGGCGAGTGTTTCGAATTTCACGTTGTTGAGTCGTTGATAGTACCCATCAGTCGGCGGACATTCTAATCTGTGTTCAATCATTCGTGAGCCAGCTCTTGTATCAGGCAGTGAGAAATCGGTCCGTCGCCTGGCACCCTACCCTTCGCAATGCTAGCTGCCAAGTCTAGCTCGCAGGGCCCTCGCTCGCTTGGTGAATCGAGATGCTGCCGTGCCTATCATCCTGTCACGTAACCAAGAGTGTCGCTAGTCAAATTGCTGATCTGCCGACGGCCTGCCGACAGCACTTTCGACATAAATCGACATACTCGCGCCGGCGTCCGACGTCAACTATTGTTTCCTCCGGGAGATGCTAATTGCCGCCGATCACACCTCACTCAGGTGTGCTGCCGCGGTCATTTTAAAACTCGTGACAACTGCATGCAGCCGCTCCTGAGTTTTGTTGCTGGGCAAAAGCTTCGCGTGTGGGCCAGCATGGCATTTTGCCATGTTTCTGGCAGTTTGAGATGTGACGAGCTGGTCAGGTGAGCGAAAGTTCGCCGCGTCATCACCGATAAAACGCCTTCTTTAATGGTTGTCCTCGAATTCGGGGAGTGCTTCTGGTCTGGCCTTCGTCTTGCTCTTGTCCATCTCGAACGAAAGATTGCTATGTGGACGATTTCCATTCTTGGTGTTCTGATGGCGCTGCTTGTCTCTGATTCCTTCGCTGACTACGACCGTGTTGTGCACATGCGAAGCCTGCTGCAACGACTCGTGAACAGACGAGTATCGAAATGATGTCGGGCACCCCGCAGCGGATGTTAGATTTCCCCGTTTTTCCAAAACTTGAGCGCAGGCGCTTTGCAGGAGCTTGTCTCGCGGCGGCATTCCTCATCCTGGCTGCTTCCTTAACGTCGAAGGGCGCCGAACTGATGCCTGAAACGCTAAAAGCCTGGGACGCTTATGTCCAGACCCAAAAAGCGAGGGTCGCCGAATACTCGAATACAACGTCCTTTCTATGGAGCGATCAATCGCCCGACCGGCTTCGGCTTCTGCACCAAGGAGAAACAATTGTCGCTCCCTTCGGCGAGAACCCACACAGAGTCCAAAAGGGGTTGATTCATCATTGGATCGGCGCTGTTTTTCTGCCGGGAGTTCGTTTAGATGACGTCCTCTCGGTCGTCCGCGATTACGGCAAGTACAAGAACTTCTACGCCCCGAATGTTGTTGAATCCAGAGTGCTCAGCCAGACGGGCACAGAAGATAGCTTTTCACTTCGCATGTTGAACAAAGCGGTCGTCAGCAAGTTTGCGCTTGACACGGATTTTCGGGACACTTATAAACGGCTGGATAAAAGTAAGTGGTACAGCATCGGTTATTCTACGCGGCTTTGTGAGGTCGAGAATTATGGGTCGGTCGACGAACACGAAGCACCCGCGGACACAGGGCGCGGTTTGATTTGGCGGTTGTACAGCATCTCCCGATTTGAACAGCGGGACGGCGGAGTATATGTCGAGTTGGAAGCAATCGCTCTTAGCCGAGATGTCCCCGTGGCGCTCCGGTGGCTCGTCGATCCGATTGTACGCGGCACATCCAGAAGCTCTATGCAGGTCTCGCTTCAGGAGACGGCAGGAGCCGTGCTCGAGAGAAGTCGCGTTGCAAGAAACAACCAGAACGGCAACATTCCGGTAAAGTCGGCTTTTTCGGATAACTTGTCGGCGGCCCGAGTTCAAAACGGATTGATTCCGTAAAGTTTGTTGCCCGATCAAGTTAAGAATTTAATTGCATTTGACCGAACGGCAATCACGCTAACTCCTAAATGGAGATCTCGAACGACAAGGGCGAGATCCGGCGTGTGCAATTGACAGACATCTGTTGTGAGCCGGTTTAAACCAAATCTCCGCCAAGCGTGATAGTCCCGCAGCACCAGAACTTAGCGTGGCATGAACTTCTTATCTTTGAGTAGGCGGTTCACCTTTCCGGAGAATGACTAATTGAACCCGATCGTCTTTAACGTGCTTGTCTCGCATAGTCATCGAGGAATACATGCAGTATATACCGAACGCGACAGGCAGCAAGACGCCAATTACTGTGCAAAACCGCAGTGATCTCGTTTGGCTGACTTCTGCCGAGTGTTCAAGACGAACGTAAGTCATCGACTCTTAACTCGCCACCTTCTTCTCAACCTATTCGTGTCGGCCGATATTGTCATAGTTTTTGTACCAGGGAACTTGCGATTGGCAGACGCGGACAGGAACGAGGACGACTTCGCTCTCATCAAATTCACTACGGAGGGTTATGTCATCGACCAACTTGCCGTCCTGTTGTATTGCCTCAAACCAGGCAAACCATTGCTCATGGGCCCATTGCGAGATCTGGCAGCACGTGTACACTCCACTGTCAAGCTCTTGTAGCAAACCAAGGGTTTTTGCATCGGCGGCTATCTGAGATTCTGTGCGCTCACAGCGCTTACATTTGGTGTTCATTTGTTCCTCTCACGGTCACCTGAGCTCGCCCGTGATATTTGGTGTTTTATTAAACTCCATGTGGCAGCTCAGCTAACACGGAGCATTTTCATCACCAAGGATCAAGGATTGCTTGTCAACAGCGGCGTTGGAGTTTTGTGACGATACTTCAACCGTCGCAGCCGGCACTTGGACAAGCCCACAGTAAGTGCCTTTGTCTTCAGCGCGCTCGAATATTGGACGGAGACTAAGAGGCACCTTAGATGCGGTCGGCAGCCACGACGACGAAGATGGATTTGCCTGCGATCCCGAATACGCCTGCATAGATAACTCAGCGCTTCATCGTGCGGTCGTAGGGCGGCCAAGCGGCCAAGTGCCTCGTCACTCCGGGCTTCCGCCTCTCCGATTGATCAACCAGTAGCTCCCGAGAATACTCGCGGCCCATATGCCGGCTGACGCATGCCGAATATAAACTTCTGGTCCGACTGTCCGAAATTTCGCGTCCCAGCCCCTAGTCATTGAGGCAATTTCACACCTAAGGAGCGCACATGGCGAATTCATTTATACTGCCGCCCGCCGAAAATGAGCTTGATTTCATCGGCGGTGAGGTTCTCGCCGATTCAGGATTCGAAGTCGAAGAACCAGATCCGGCCTTTACCGAAACAGAGATCCCAGAGTTCTTCGGAGGCAACGCATAGCAATGGCTACAGCCACTCAGCCCGTTGCCAACGGGCAAGTCGAGACCCAAACTACAAAACGAGATTTTCGTCAGGAGGTCACGGACAGCATCGTTCAGATGCTGGAGCAAGGCGTCGCTCCATGGCAGAAACCATGGGAACCGGCTGCGGGCGCATTCGAAATCCCAGTGAATCCGACCACAGAAAAGTCTTATCGCGGCGGCAATGCTATCCATCTAATGGCTACTGCATTACGCAAAGGCTACGACGACCCTCGTTGGATGACGTACAGGCAGGCTGCCGAGAACGGTTGGCAAGTGCGGAAAGGCGAAAAAGGGAGTCAAATCGAATTTTGGGAGATTAGGGACCGCAGCGCAGACTCGCATACATCAGACCCAAGCGAAGACCGCTCGCAATCTCCTAAATCCAAGAGCCTGCAAGAACGCCGACTCATTCATCGTGTATATACCGTCTTTAACGCCAAACAGATCGACGGTATTCCAGAACGTAAAACGGAGAACCACTCCACGTTCGAAGCAGTGCACGCAGGTGAACAGATCCTGCAGAACTCAGCTGCCAGCATCGCACATGATCAAGCAGATCGTGCCTTCTACAATCGTCGTAACGACAGCATTCATTTGCCGCCGAGGGAAAGTTTCAAGAGTGCGCCGGCATACTATGGGACCGCGCTGCACGAGTTGGCGCATTGGTCTGGCCATCCCTCTCGTCTGAATCGTCAAACGTTGACCGACAGCTATCGCTTCGGTGACATCAATTATGCGAAGGAAGAGCTGCGCGCCGAGTTGGCGAGCGTCTTTTTAGCCGCAGAACGCGGCATTCCCCACGATCCTCAACAGCACGCCGCGTATGTAGGCTCTTGGATCAAATCCCTGAAGGAAGACAAGAACGAGATTTTCCGCGCTGCTCACGACGCGTCGGCGGCAGCTGACTTCTTGCTTTCCTTGGAGCGCGACCGTTCAGTTGCCGAACAGTCACTGGACTCAACGCAGGGGCGAGACATAGATACAGGCGATGTGAACACCGTCACCGAACTCAATCAAGAGGCCGTAAGACTTCAACGCGACAGGGAGCGACTGGAAGAAAGTCCAGCTCTTGACGAAATATCAGTCGAAGGATCGCCGTCAAAGTCAGGAAAAACATCGTTAGGTGCCCAAACAAAACGTCTTGAAAATGAGCGAGCATTGGCAGCCTCATCTCTCGGCAACGATGCCAAAACATATCCAGCCCAAGTAGAGAGCGGAATATATAGAGGTCAGATTATCGGTGAGACCGCTGCTTACGTTGTTCAACGCGTATCGTCTCGCTCGGCAGTCGCACATCCCAAAGAAGCGCTAGACAGGCAGATTTCTGCCGGCGAGCACGTGCTGATCAAATATTCAAACGGTAACGGTTTAGTTCGCGAATCCCATCAGCGGAGCCGCGACCGCGAGTTAGCCCGCTGAACCTGGCTGGGTTGTTGAAGGCGGCCTTGCGCTGAGTCGCAGCGGGCCGCTTTTTTTGTCTGGACTGCATTCGACTTCAAACTGCATCTCTCTATGAAAGAACCTGAGCTTTACCGAAAACCCATTGCACCCGGATATCTGGGCAACTACAAGTGGAAAGCGACCGCAATCGGAATGGTTGCGCTAGTTGTTGTGAGCTTTGTGGCGACGCAATACATCGCCGCCCAATTCAGATATCAGCCCGCGCTGGGCTTGCCTCTGATTCGCATGCAACGCATCGCATTGTATGAGCCGTTTGCGTGGATTATTTGGGGTTGGAGTCATGCCACGAATGCCGATCCGCGAATTCGGCGACCCTTCTTTCAGGGCGAGATGATCGTTTTGCTTGGCAGTTTCCTTTCGATCGGGCTGTTCTACGTCGTAACAAACCGCAGCGCCCGTAGGCTCTCGGCTGACGCCGACGATCTGCACGGGTCAGCGCGCTGGTCGAACTCGGATGACGTAAGACAGACCGGACTGGTGGACAACCACCATGGGGTGTACATCGGCGGCTGGTGCGCTCCGAAATCCACACGCCTTCACTATCTGCGTCACAACGGTCCGGAACACGTGCTCGCCTTTGCACCTACACGTTCCGGCAAGGGCGTCGGACTTGTTATTCCAACGCTCCTCGCGTGGGAGGAATCCGTTGTTGTTTACGACATAAAGGGAGAGAACTGGGCCAAGACAGCCGGCTTTCGAGATCGGCTGGGCAGTCGTTGTTTCAAGTTCTCGCCGGTAGAGGAGAAGGTGAGCTCTCGATTCAACCCGCTCGGTGAAGTGCGTCTATTTACAGCTCGCGATGTATCCGACGCACAAAATATCGCGAACATGATTATCCGAACAGGCGAAGATAGCCCACAAGAGCGCTATTGGCAGGATGCTGCTTGCTCGATCGCTACCGGCATGATTCTGCATGTCTGCTACGAAAAGGCGCTGAGCGGCCGAGTCGCATGCCTAGCCGACCTGGCGCATGTCTTCACCCGGCCGGGCGCTTCGTTTCGCGAAACCCTTGAGGAGCTAATGAACTTTGAACATGACCCTGATTTCGCGCACGCTTGGCGAATGCCCACCGGCGAGCGCACAACAACTCACCCTGTTGTGAAGGAGAAAGTTCAGGAAATGCTTGACAAAGAGGACAAGGATTTTGGCGGCGTGCTGTCTACGGCCAAAACAGCTCTGACACTTTACAGCGATCCGCTAGTCGCAAACAACACCGCCGCCAGCGACTTCTCGATCGATGATTTAGTCAATTGGCAACAGCCGATTTCGCTTTATTTAGTCGTCCCACCGAGCGACAAAATTCGTCTTCGGCCGCTCATCCGGCTCATCTTCACGATGACCGTCAATCGGCTGACCGAACGAATGGTGTTTGAAGGAGCAGAGCAGAAGAGAAACAGGCATCGCTTGTTGTTTCTTATTGACGAATTTCCCAGCCTCAACCGCATGGAGATCTTTGCCGATGCACTCTCGTACATGGCTGGCTATGGACTCAAGGCGTATCTGATTGCGCAAGATATCCGGCAGATCGTGGACGCGTATGGAAACAACGAGAGCATTGTTTCCAATTGTCACGTCCGGATCGCGTACGCGCCCAACCAGCAGGAAACCGCCGACCTGCTGAGCAAGATGACGGGAGTCACAACGGTCGCAAAGGCAAATTACAACTTTAGCGGCTCCCGTTTTTCACCTATCATGCAGCATGTAAACGCGAGCGTGGATTACATTGAGCGCCCGCTTATGACCCCGGATGAAGTGTCTCGGCTTCTTCCGCTGCAGAAGCAGGGTGCGGGCGACGAAGTAAAAATCGTGGGACCCGGCCAAATGTTGATTTTCATCAGCGGCCATTACCCCATACTTGGCACGCAAATGTTGTATTTCCTCGATCCTGTTCTGAGCGCCAGAGCCGAGTTGCCGCCACCAATTGATCTAGTCACGATCGAGAATAGGCAGGTTTATCCCCAGAAGCCGATTGCTTTAGCACGGCACCAGATCAGCAGGCCAGAAGCTACTTCCGAGATCGGTGAGATAAACCATCCAGAGATTGAGTTTCTTGACGAATTCGAATTCACAGGAGAGTAGACATGCAAAAGAATCGAATTGAAATTGCAGGAATGCTTGCCGCGAAACCGGAGACTCGGTTCCTTCCATCCGGTACGAGGATTGCCAATGCTCGCCTGGCCGAGAACTATGGTTACCGTGACCGCGAAGGGAGGCAAATGACCAACACGAACTGGTACAACCTGGCTTTCTATGATGATTTGGCTGAATTAGCCGCCACTTACGATAAAGGCGAGAACCTCTTCGTCGAAGGCGTCGTTCAGCAGCGGAGATTCACACCGAAAGACGGCTGTGAACGAACTGTCCAGGAAATCGTCGTTCGGAGTTGTCACCTAATCGCCCCTTCACGTTTCCGCAACACCGAAACCACTACGCCGAATATCCGCGAAGGAGAGCCCGATGAGAGCTGGCCTGTTAGCGCTGCTTAGAAACGCGCGTCGAGTCCGAGCAAAGCGAATTGCATTCGTAATCGGCGGGACGCTCGTTTCCGTACTGGCATTCCCTGCAGCCGCTGGTCTAAGACTAAACGATTCACCGTCTTTGCCTTTGGGCATTTATGTGGTTACGTCGGACCAGTCTGCCGATCTGGTCGAGTTTTGCCCTCCAGAGCCCTTCGCATCACTTGCCGCGCTCCGCGGCTACCGTGAACGTGGAAGCTGCCCCGACGGAGGTGCACCCTTGATGAAGCCTATCGCAGCTCGGTCTGGCGATACGGTCAGAATTTCGGCTGCGGGCTTAACCGTGAACGGCAGAGAAATCCCGCGTTCGCAAGCGTTGACGCTGGATAGTAGGGGCCGATCACTTCAACACTGGCCGTTTGGCACCTATGCTGTTCAACCCGGAACAGTTTGGTTGATTTCGTCGTACAACGCGCGCAGTTTTGATTCTCGGTACTTCGGACCGGTCAGAATCACATCCCTACGTGACCGGCTGCGTCCACTTCTTACGCTTTGGTGAGAGTTTCCGATGCCAATGATGCAAACAGAACCGGCGCCGGAGTTCTATGGCGCGCTCTTGGGCGAGATCAAAGAGAGAATTCGAGCGGCGCAGTATGCCGCTTTGCGCTCCGTCAACCGGGAACTGATCCAGCTCTACTGGGATATTGGAAGACTGATCGTGAATCGCCAGACCGGCCACACGTGGGGTCGAAGCGTGGTGCAGAATTTGGCGAGAGACCTGCAATGCGAATTCCCCGGAGTAACTGGTTTTTCTGCTCCTAACCTCTACAAAATGCGCCAGTTCTACGATGCATATTGCGGGAACCAAAATTTATCACCATTGGTAAGAGAAATTAGCTGGACTAAAAATCTCGTAATTCTCGAACGCTGCCACGATGACGACGAGCGCGAGTTTTACCTCAGGCGAACACAGCAGCTTGGTTGGACGAAGAATGTACTTGTCCATCAAATTGAGAACAGAACGTACGAGAAGACTCAGCGGAACCAGACCAGCTTTGATTCCGCACTGCCGGACGATGTTCGTAAGCAAGCAAAGCTGGCCGTAAAAGACGAATATACGTTCGATTTCCTTGAACTGGCGGACGAACACAGCGAGCGGCAGCTTGAGCGAGCGATTCTGGCCAAGATCGAACCGTTTCTTCTCGAGATGGGCGGGATGTTCTCGTTTGTCGGAAGTCAGTACCGGCTGGAAGTCGATGGCAGGGAATTTTTCATTGATCTCCTTCTTTTCCATCGTCGGCTTCGTGCGCTCCTCGCAGTTGAACTCAAGATTGGCGACTTCCAGCCCGAGCACATTGGCAAAATGCAATTCTATTTGGCTGTGCTGGATAGGACAGCCCGTTTGGAAGGAGAGAATCCGGCCATCGGTATCCTCATCTGCAAAACGAAAAGCAGAACGATCGTTGAGTACGCGCTGAAGGATGTTTCCAAGCCAATCGGTGTGGCGACCTATCAAATCGTTTCGGCTTTACCGGTCGAGCTCCGGGATGATTTGCCCGGACCGCAGCAGATCGCAAGATTGCTCAGTGAATGAGTCCGGCCAGTCCGGTCCGAAGCCGTGCGAACAATACGCGAACAACCTGGGGCAGAAAACAGGCTAAATCGTACTATATGATCCTAATTCGCTATGGTGTTAAACGCTTGTGGCTGTTAGACATACGGTGATTCAGAACCACTTAGCCGATTCGGTAGACGGCCCTGAAAAGGCTGGCGGCGGTTCGACTCCGGGCGTCGAAGACTGGTGACGTGCTCACGTAAGCTTTGCGTAAGATGGATCAGCGAATGAGCGGAGTCAGCGGTATCATCGAGATCTAGAATCAATAGCTTCCCTGTTCTCAATACCCCGATGCGCCCCAACTCTCGATGCCTCCATAACCAAAAGTACTTTATTGTGTAGAGTCTGAGGCGTTCCGGCCTATTTGCACCAAAAGAACAGCACGTCGGGCAATTCCTGACCTCCCCTTTGGTGTTTGGAAAGGAGCTCGAACAGCCTCGATGATTCCCTCCTCCTCGCACGAATTGGGGAGTCTTTCGAAATCGGATTGCATCCCGGCTTGAGTTGCCGCTCGATAAACACAGGAATCTTCCGAAAAGGATTTATTCCACTGTATTACGTGCTGTGGACCGCAGCTGTCAGAGGTGTGCAATGACTGGCGGCGCAGTTTTGCGCGCGGTGCAGTGCCCTCGTTCACCGCAGCAAAGAGAAGGGGTCGCTGACTCGACGCGATTTTCTTAACCTCGTTCTTTCTATGTCGGTATTTGAGCAAACCGGCGATTGCAATCCTCTCATAGGTTGTCGCTAACCGATAAACGGTGGCTTCGTAAGAACTACCGAATCTTTCACAAAGTCTGGGAATAGCCAACAGACTTATCTCGTCTCCAACTTCCTCCCTAAATTCTTCAACCGGCATCAATAGTTCAGCCGCCCCGCGGTCGCATAAGCGCTCAAGTTCATTCCCTTCCTTTGAGTCATCCGCGCACATACTGCGGAAGCGAGCGCCACTCACACTGTTTGGGAAAAAGGTGTGGATGATCTCATGGCCTATAGAGAAGTTGATTCGTCCTTCCAAAAGAGTTGGATTGTAGTAAATTCGGCGGCTACCATCAAACTCCCGATAAATCAGGGCGTCGCGGACTCCACTTCCAACACCACTTCCTTGCATTGGAGCTACCTTGATTCCCGCGAGCGATGCTAGGACTTCGATACGCTGCCTTGGACCATCATGTACATCTCCTAAATCCCGCAATTTCTGATTCAGTTCCCGTGCTCTTCTAATGACTTCGCGCTGCGGATCCACGAGTTCGCTTCGACTGCCGATAAGCGACAAGATGTCCGGATCCGTATATACCTTCCCAGCAACGCGAATTCTTTCCATTCAGAACTTCCTATTTGCTGGTCTTTCGCTGACTCAACATACGAAGCGTCTCTAGTAAATAACGCCAGCCTTCTTTGTCTCGCGGACGGTGCCCACGGAAATTTACACTTGCCAGCATTAGCGCGTCTTCGTCGGACAGACAAAGCTCGGCTTTCAACTCGGCCAGGCCAGGTGGAAGCTGTCGCGATCTGGCGCTGACATGCACGGAAACCGACTCCTCAACAGCGCCGTTGACAAGCTCGTCCAGCGTGACGTCCAACGCCTTCGCTATCGAGTACAGATGTTGGACATTTGGCTTCCCCGCAACCCCGTTTTCGAGATCCGAGATATATGCTTTCGAAATTCCCGATTTGGATGCCAGTTCAGCGAGGCCCCAGCCGTGACCCTGACGCTGGAATCGGATAGCGTGCCCTAAACGCTTGAAGTCAATTTCGTTCGCCATTTACAACCGGTTGTTGATTTGTGTTGACATCGTCTCTATTTCAAGTCTACGATAGTATCGTCAGAAAAATACAACCGGTTGCCAATAGGAGAAGAATCCGTCGAATGGCCAGCAGACATCAGGTTTCGTGCATAAACAAGAGCGACAGATACAATCCCCATGAGCGGATACTCAACATTGGTGGTGTAAACGGAGATGGCTCACGCTGGAAACTAGCCGAATCAGAAGCAATCGTCGGGATCGAGCAGGGTAAATGGCAATTCTATGTGTCACGAGCTGGTTATACCGTCGACGTCGTTGTTGCCCTTAGCCGTTACGGGAACAAGTACCTAAAAACAACTGCGGACGGCGAGCAACCGGATAACCTTCTCAGCCTCCCTGAATGCCCTTGAAAATGACTTTACTTGGAACCGTGATTCGGAGATTCGCGTGATTCACGTCGTCGCCTACGATTTGAGGACACCGAATGACACGCCGGACGATTACAAGCGCGTCATCGACGCGATCAAGGCCGACTTCTCGTCCTGGTGTCACATTGAGCAATCAGTCTGGCTGATCGATACAAGTATGGATGCCGGGGCTGTGCGAGATCACCTCAAAACGATACTGCACGAGCGCGACGTTCTGTTCGTCGGCCGCTTGAATGGGAATTGGGCTTCGTGGAACTTTGGGGAAAACCGTAACGAGTGGCTGAAGAAGAGAATCTTCTGACTCGATATTCCGATCTGAGAAATTCTGTCGATCGCGTCTCCCGCCGGCTCGCTTGACATCCAGCCTTGTCCCGCCATTGAAGTTGTGACGTCGGCCGTTCAAATCGAGTTTTGTTGGCCCTCAAACTCAGGTCATAATTGAGACAGGGATTGCAATATGACTCTGATCCTGCCGCTGGAACCACAAGACGAGGCGAAGCTCGTGGCGTTAGCCCGCGGACGGGGTATCTCCACTGATCAACTTATACGAGAGGCGATCCATAAGATCCTCGCTGGAACTCCCGAACCGTTAGGACGTAAGGAACCGACCCGCTCATTGCGTGGACTACTCGCCAAATACGGAACGGCCCCTTCAGCAGAAGAGATCGGAGAAAACCGTGCAGAGATGTTCGCAAATTTTCCGCGTTCCGATTTCTGATGATCGTCGCCATCGCCGATACCCACGCCGTCATCTGGTATCTATTTTCTGACCCACGGCTCGGCAAAGCTGCTTCCGCCTTCATCGACCACGCGATTGCCAACGGCAACCACGTGGGAGTCTCGGCGATCACAATCGCCGAAATGGTCTATCTCGTCGAAAAAGCCCGCATACCCCAAAGCGCTGTTTATGACCTTCACGCAGCGATTTCTGATCCCAACGCCGTCCTCCAATACGTTCCGCTCGATGAAAACGTCGCGATTAAGATGATTGAGATCCCACGGCAGGATGTACCCGATCTACCGGACCGAATCATCGCCGCGAGTGCCAGCTTTTATAGCGTGCCTCTTTTGACCCGTGACGAACGCATTAAACGTTTATCGTTCCAGACGATCTGGTAACGTCCGTCAACCGGAGGTTGTGCGGCTCGGCCCTGACGTAAGTTTTACGTAAGATGGATCAGCGGAATGAGCGGAATAAGCGCCATTGTCGGAATGCAGAATCAATAACTTGCCTATTGTCAGCACCCCGGCCCGGCCCAACTCCCGCCGCCTCCACCAACATCCGCCCATTCTAGACCAACAACTTGCGGTCGCACTCTGGTAATTTGTACAACGTTCGTACAGCGATGATGGCGTATAATCGCGACAAGGAGTCTGAAGCCACATGCTCTCTGTCTACACGCGCCATTCCGCCGGTTGCGCCAGGAAGGACGACATCCATTGGAAGCGCTGTCGCTGTCCCAAATGGATCAATGGACTTCTCAATGGGCAGTTCATCCGAAAATCCGCCAAAACTCGCAGTTGGGAGAGGGCCGAGGACACCAAACGGCAATGGGAGGTCGCGGACAACCCGCATAAGCATGAACCCGCAAGGATCGACGATGCCATCGATTCGTACCTGACGGATGCAAAGGCGCGTGAACTGAAACCAGCAACACTGTACAAGTTGGAAGGTATTTTTCGAAAACAGTTCCTATCGTGGACCCAACAGAAAGGCCTGCGTTACTTGAAGGAAGTGAATGTTCCCCTTCTCCGTGAATTTCGCGGCACGTGGCAAGATGCTCCGCTGGCGAAAAAGAAAAAGCAGGAACGACTCATCGGCTTCTTTTGGTTTTGTGTTCGAAGCGGCTGGTTAACAGGAAACCCGACCACCGGGCTCGGACGAATCATAGTCGATCAAACCCCGACAGACTACTTCACGCGAGAGGAGTTCGACAAGATTATCGACGCGACGTATGTTTATCGGGAGAATCGATGGGAACAAGGCGACCGAAATAGCACGCGGCTGCGCATTCTGACGCTGCTGATGCGATGGAGTGGACTCCGGATTCGAGACGCGATCACGCTGGAGAAATCTCGACTGACGGGTGATAGTGTTCTGCTCTATCAAGCGAAGACGAAAACCCCAGTCTACGTGCCCCTACCTCCCCACGTCGCGGATGCGCTACGTACGATGCCATCCGGCATTCGCGCCAATCCACGATATTTTTTTTGGACCGGTAACGGTCTGCCCAAATCCGCTGTGGCTGATTGGCAGCGTAGCTATCGTCGGCTTTTTAATATCGTGAATCTTCGGCGACCGGATGGAACGGCCAAGCGATGTTTCCCTCACATGTTCCGCGACACGTTTGCTGTCGAGATGCTCCTCGCGGGTGTTCCGCTAGAACAGGTTTCCATTTTGCTGGGCCACAAGAGTGTGAAGATCACCGAGAAGCATTATGCGCCTTGGGTTAAAGCCCGGCAGGAACAACTCGAGCAGAACGTTCGCAAGGCTTGGGCTGGCAATCTGACCACCATCGAGAGTGCCAAGAAGGAGGCGAAAGTTCCTAGGGTGGCGGTCGCTAGCTGACTTTACGCATTCGTCGATGCACGCGTTCAACAACACTTTCGGGAATTCGCAAAGTCTTGTACCCGCGTTTATAGCGCTGTTCGTCGTTCCCCCATTCCAAGACACCAGGCTCGTCTGCAAAAATCCGGCGGATTGTCTTTTCGCTTAGTCCCCAGAGCTCCACCAAGTCACCGATAGAGAAATGTCGCTCGAAAGCCGGACCCGGCTGCGCAGACCCTGAGAGTGACAATCGCATCATTTTCCCGTCTGATTTACCAAGCTCCATCTCAATCGGGCAAAAAGCCCTTAAAGGAAGCATAGAAAGATCCAGCCGTGAGGTCCAATGTTTAGTTGTCGCGTATTGATAGATATATGGCATGACTAATGGCGCGCTTGCATGAAGCATGATCCTTTAGTCCCAAGTCGATGACGGGGCGCGCAGGCGGCCCGCCTAGCCACCGGAATGGTCGCCGGGTCAGCACAAAACCTGCCGACGATTTTTCGCTTGTCCTCCCCGAAAGGACGTGGGCGCGAGAGGTTCTCGCGACCGCAACTCGCTACCGGTTTTGGTTGTGCCGCAAGCCTCAACGATCAATGGTGACCAACTGCATATAGTTCCATGATCCCGCGAGTACACTCGGATACAGCCGAAAATAATTAAGTGAACTCGATCCAACATGCCCGTTGAAAGAAAAGGCTCCGGGTGTGCACCTTTTCTTGGAGGTGTCCTCGTCGGTCTCGTTCTGGCGCTTTTCGGCGTCTACTGGGCCAGCATGCGTGGCCCGCAGCGTTCGTCCGTCGTGCAACAAAGGCCGCTCGCACAAGAAGCAAAGCCGGTCGCGGAGGCGTCGGCCCCGGTCGCACACGTACTAGAAGGGCACATTACAGGCTCTTTATCGTCCGTAGCTTCGCTGCCTGTTTGGCTGAAAGCCTTGCTAGGAAATCGGCCTCTACAGCCAGACAACTATCCGCCTCCCGACAACTATGAGATACACGATCGTTGCGCCGGCGAGGGATGCAGTTACCAACGCCGGTGGCGGGCACTGAACCCGATCCCTTTATTCGCGCAGTGGCCGCCGTCGAGCACCGACCAGCCTGTCTACACGTTGACGGAGCGAGAAACGGTTTGGGCCCGGCGTGGTGTGTGGATCACCCGCAGACCGGGCGTCATCGAGGTGCTGGCGCCAATCGTAATCGACGGTTTCACGCTTCAACCCGGTGACATTGTCTACACGTTTATGTATATCGGAGAAGGTTTCGTACGGGGCTTTTTTCACGGCCGTGTCGCGGAATTCTCACTCGGGTCCGATAATCCGCAGCTACTGCGAAAGCTGAGCGACTATGACGCAGTGCTCTGGGTCGAGTTCAAGACCAGCCTGGGAGTGACCGGGTGGACTGACCACGGAGCGTATCCATCCTTCGACGGACAGAGCGAATCCGCAGGGGCCACTCCCTACATCGCGGTTGTCGGACACCAACAGCAAGGCGATTACTGGGACTATGAACTGGAGGTATATTCGGCCGGACAACCTGCTCGACTCCGCATTGGCGATGAAGAACGATCCTGCTGCACTGCCGCGGCCCCAGAAAAGGTTCACACGGGCTTCGTTCTCAGTTCTGACGAAACCGCGTTGGTGGAACTGCTGTCCCAGAACAGCACTGAACGGTTGGCAGTGGCTTTCGTACAGCCAGGGATCACTACGGCTGACGACAATGATGGTAGCCAGTTGCACTATATTGCTGACCGGGTGCTGTTGGGCCATACCGAGCGAGTATACTTCGCGGCGTGGCGCCCCGACGGTCGAATGCTCGCTTCCGCGAGTTACGACGGAACGATTAAGTTGTGGGACTGGTCGTCCGGGGAGGCATTGCGAACTCTCGCCGGACACTCAGACATGGTTTTCTTTGTCGCGTTCAGCCCAGATGGTAACTACGTCGCCTCCGCAAGCCGCGACGGCACCGCAAAGATTTGGCGCGTAGAATCGGGCGAAGAGGTCCGTACTCTTTCCGGCCATACACACTGGGTTCACTCGGTCGCGTTCAGCCCGGATGGAAACCTGGTGGCCACGGGAAGTGACGACCACAGCGTTAAGGTTTGGGATCCTCAGACCGGCAATGAGCTATACACACTGAATGGCCATGACGGTTCTGTTATGTCTGTAGCCTTCAGCCCGGATGGAAGATATCTGGCATCGGCAGGAATGGATGACGTCATTCGGCTTTGGAATCTCGAGAAACGAGCGACTGTGGATGGTGGGGTTGTCCATGCAGGGCCCGTCACAGGCATCGCGTTTAGCCCCGACGGAAGATATCTCGCGTCGGCTAGCCATGATGGAACGGCAAAGATTTGGGACTTGCCTCGCCACGCGCTTGCGGCGACACTTAGAGCGAAATCGGAGGTCAATTCCGTTGCATTCACACCAGATGGCAAGCACTTAGCCGGGGCGTGTTTCGACGGCACTGTCAGGATCTGGAACGTCGCAACGTCTAATGAGGAACTCGTCCTATCTGGACATGCAAGTCGCGTGTTCGGGGTAGATTTTAGTCCGGATGGCAGTATGCTCGCGTCCACCGGAGAAGACAAGACGGTTCGCCTCTGGAGGCGGCTCTAGATCCCGTCTCCGGCGCCGTCTGAGTCAGCCTGCCGAATCGTCTCGGACTCCGCAGAGTATGCCCGACCGTGCACCGAGGTACGGGTAATTGCCTTACACTAGAGGTAAGGAGCGGCGTTGTGAAGCGATCCCAGAAGTCTTCGTTTGGTAGGGCTAGCGCGAAATGTGTTGGTCTTCCTATCTATATCTTGGGTTTCCTGGTCTTGGTCGCGCTGTTCGTTTGCTGCGGATGCGAAGCGGCCGGCGCAGGCGCAATGGAGGCGGGCGTGGCTGAAGGGGCTGGAGCAGGCGAGGCGGCGGGGGCCGCCGGAGAAGCGGCTGCGGGCGGCGAGATGGGTCTACGGGGAGGCGGAGCTACGGCTGAAGCGGGAGAACTTGGGTCACGAGGAGCCAGGGTCGTAGATGCGGGCCGACTCGGGGAGACAGAAGCTGGCGCCCGCGCGCCCGAACCGGGTGTTTGGCACAAATTTGGGGAAGCGCGTGGTCCTATGACTGAAGCCAGAAATGCGGAAGCGCGACCATCATCGGCAGAAGGGCCCTGGGCTCGCCAGATTAACACCTATACTGTGCGAGTACGGGGTGCACAGCCGTTAGACGGCATCACGAGACACTTCGACCGCGAGGGAACCTATCGAGGGTATTCTGTCCATCAAGCGGATGTTTCGGTTCATTATGACGAGGCCGGACGTTTCGACGGGCGGACATTCCATCGGAGTGATGGTTCCATGGCCTACGATGCGCGGGGCGTCTTCAAAGGCCGCTCCTATGATACCGGCAACATCACCAAAGTCTACGATGCGGCTGGGCGTTTCAAAGGCATCAATATGCGTCACGGAGCGAAGATCTACTACTACGATGCCGCGAACACATATACCGGGTATAGCGTTATAGAGCCCCCCAACGGTAGCCGAATCCTCATTGTTCCTGCCGGGCCCACATGCGATCAGCAAAACAATGCACGTGGTTGCCCTAATCAGTCGGGCACGCTTCCACTGAGTCGGTAGGTGTCTCGAACACGGCCTTTTCTCTTTGCGCGTATACCGCTTGCGCTCGCCCTCCCTGTAGCATTCCTTCGCGCGCGTCGCGGGACGCGGCTCAATACATTTTTCACGTCCGTGACCGCCGTCGCAACGTTTCTCAGTTCGATGCTGTTCCTGCTTGTACTTGCGGGGACGCATGGGGCTGAAGTCGAAATCACAAATAAGCTTTCGGGCCTCGACTCGCACATTCTCGTGCGGATGCGCCGGAGCGAAAAAATGCTTTGCGGGTATGAGAAGACTGAGCAGCAGTTGCGTGCCTTGCATTCTGTCATTGCTGTCGCACCGTATCTGTGGACGGATGTTAACCTCCAGCCGGCCAACGCGAACCCGGATCAGGGACCTGCTACGCATCTGGTCCTTAAGGGGGTACTTCCAGAACTCGAGAGCAAGGTGTCGGATATCAATTCCTACATTTCGTCTCACGACCTGAAGCGCACATTGGAGCAGCCCGCACCGGAAATTCCTGTCGTGATCGGACGCAGAGCGGCCGAGGGTCTTGGGCTTCGGATTAACGATGGAATCGCAATCACGAAACCAAGTGAATTCGGAGTACGGCACTTCCCGGGCCGGCTCGTGGGCACATTCGACTCGGGCACGAATCGGGATAAAGAAGTCGGTTATACGACCATCGGGTCCGCAGCCACGATAATCGGGAACGATAGAACATGTGTTCAAATCATCGAAGTCAGAACCACAGACCCAATTAGGTCTGCAGCGACAGCGAAAACAATCGAGCGGGCGCTCGGGCCGGACTATCGCGCTGTGGATTGGAGCGAGAACTATCCTTCGTATCGTGCTGTGATAGTGCTCCTGCAGAGATGGATTCTGATTCTCAATCTAGTACTTGGGTTCTTCGCCGCAATGTTCTCCGCAGGTGCTGTCTTGCTGGTGGTCTATCAACGACGCCGCGAATTGGCAATCCTCTTGACGCTCGGAACAGCACCTGCCCAACTGCGCTTTTCCGTTAGTCTGGTAGGCACCGTACTTGGCCTCATCGGAGTGCTCGCCGCGTTGTGTCTTGATGGGTTCGCATGCGATTACATGACAACTCATCGCTTGGTTCGAATTCCCGAAGCTCAGGCGAATATCTCCTTTATTCCGTTCATCACCACAAATGCACAACTGCTACTAGTTGCTGCGATTCAGATACTAATGCCGACCTTCCTAGGCTGGCTGGTTGCCGGCGACCTGAAGCGAGTTGTGCCTGCGGAGGTTCTACGTGACGAATGACCCTGTCATTCAATTGACCAAAGTCTCGAAGACGTATGTGTCAGGACACGAGACACTTAGAGTCTTACAAGACGTTACCTTCACGGGCCTTCGCGGAGAGACCATCGCGATACGGGGTAAATCAGGATCGGGCAAGAGTACACTCCTGAACATCATCGGCGGCCTCGATAGAGCGGACGCGGGAGAGGTGCGCATTGAAGCGCTACAGATCTCAGCGTTGTCATCGTCGCAAATTGCGCGGTTTCGCCGAACTCATATCGGGTTCGTCTTTCAGCGATTTAATTTACTGTCCGGGCTCAGTGCCATTGAGAATGTGATCATACCGCTGCGGTTGAACAATGTGGCTCCGAACGCCGCCATTGAAAGGGCAACGGCCGCGCTTCGCCGCGTTGGCTTAAGCGATCGACTCGGGAGCAAATCATCGCAGCTTTCCGCCGGAGAAATGCAGCGGGTCGCCATTGCTCGAGCCATCGCTCATGAGCCCACCGTTCTCTTAGCCGACGAACCGACGGGCAGTCTTGATCCTGCTAATGCGGAAATAATTCTAAACTATCTCCAAGATCTCGCGGGCGCAGTTAGTGTACTTGTAACGCACGATCAAAGTGTGGCGGACCGATGCCGGACGGAATACCTCCTCGATCAGGGCAGATTGGAACGATCACGGTGAAGCTCGCGACGGTCTTCGTGCTCGCCTGCTGCACATCCTGCCTTGCTCGCGCCGGGTATGGCGAACATCAAAGTTGCGAGGCGACTTTGCGAAGAGGACAACGAGCGATGTACGGTGCCGATTTCGACGCGGCTGATCGGTTATTTCGGACCGCGGCGTGTGTCAACAGTCCCGCGCCTTCTTTCTTTGTCGGCCTGAACTTGCTCTGGAAAGCTCTGGTTCAGAGTGATGAAGGGCGCATCACACCGCTGCTGATTTCCAGAGCAGAAGAGACCATCGCAAGAGCTGACAAGGGCATCGAGACCCCCGGGCGGGACGTCGGGACATACTTTTTTTGGCGCGGAATGGGACGGTCTCTTCGGTTAGCTGCTCTATTCGCGCCGCAAATTCTGGAAGGGGAAAAGCGTGACTTCAGTCTTGACGGGCTGTTGAGAGGGTTCTCAGCTCTAACAACCCTTTCAGCGGCACGCGCGGATTTCTCGGAAGCGGCTAAACGACATCCCGATCTCCCAGATGCGCGCAGTATGGGTATTCTCTTACAGCAGTGCAACGCGCCCGTCATCGATAGTTGCATCACCGAACTCTGGGCGCATGCAAACGAAAACCGGTGGATCGAAACTGAGATTAAGTACATCCTGCTCAATCTTGTATTCAATCGCCACCACTTGGATGACATGGGCGTCCGGGCAATCCCTTTAGCGTTGGAATTGCATCTTCGGTATCCGTCGAATGGGCTGTTTCACCTCGCACTCACGAAAGTGAGCCTCGAGACCGGAAACCTGGATGAGTGCCGGTCTTATGCCTCCGAGATCGTCTCCGCACCCTATGCCAACCTGTTCGGCAACGAGGCGCACTATCTGCTGGGCATGGCGGATTTCGGTTCTCACGATTACAGCGAAGCGCTCAAAGAATTTCAAGCCGTAATCATTGCGGCACCTAGCCGACCGGCCTATGTGTTGCCGTGGTCTTATTTCCGAGCGGCACAGTGCGCGGTGCATTTGAATGAGCAGAAGAATGCGAAATCGTATCTGGAGAGCGCTCTGCGAAATTCTGGAGCCTCGTCCAATCTCCGCTACGCTGCTCGGCGCATGCTCTCGGAAATAGTAGCAGCATCCCGATAGCGTGCACGTTCGACTGAGACACGGACTACGTAGTGTGACAATTCGGCCAATCGCTGAGGGCGCAGCCTAGAGTAAAGCAAATGCAATTGGACGGCTGATCGGCAAACCGCTGACAGAGAGTTGGCGAACCCCTCACCTACACCCATACGCGATGCGAACCGATTCATTCGGACAAAGCATGAATAATACGGGCACGGCCGCAGCACTTTCGGTCCATACTGAGGAAGCAGTCGAACTGCGAAGCCATTCCTCCCCCGCTATCGCACGATTGCCTTGCATGACAAGGCGGCAGGAATTGACGAACGCTGAGAATCTTCGTGGGAGTTGGACCGTTACACAGTACGGGTTCGATGTGACCGATAATGTTCAACTGCGAATTAAGGGGAGCAAAGATCAAATCGTCCTCAAGACGCCGGAGCTCGAAAAAGCGGTCGCCCGAAAAGCACTAGTCAGCTTCCGCGACGAAGCGATCTGGCAATATCGTGTCCGGCGTGTTCGCGGATTTCTCTTTTGGACCACCAGCCACTCGATCGCCTATATTCCGCACGCGCACGGATGGGAGGGACTCGTGAGAGACGCCGTGCGGCTGACTATACGCCTTTGCGAGCTTCTTGACACCTATCAACCCGATGCCGAGGCCATTGTCTGGTCCGAGCATGAGGACGGGGACGAACTGTTCACGATCTCTGCAGACGGACTCCGAGAGAATCTACTTTTCGCAACTGTTGGGGCGTAAATTATTGGCTGAAGACTGCTTCAGCTTCCAGGGCAGCGGAAATGCGTCGTGAGCAGCTCAATCAATTCTTCCAGGAATTCCGATTGGATGTCGCGCGTATAAGCAAGCCCCGTTTCGACAGCAAGGAAAGGCTCCGCAAGAGGGCGCACAACGATTCCCGCCATCTGAAGCCGAGCCTCCGAGCGCTTTACAAATGTGATGCCACTGCCGGCTTCCACGAACCCGAGAGCCTCCGCAATCGATTGGATTTCATCTCGAACATCCAAGACGTACCCCGCTCTCCGAAACAGGTGAACCATGTGATCGAAAAACCCAGGGTGAAGGTCGCGTGCAATCCAGATGACCGGCTCGCCCGCAAGTTCGCTGGCATGAAGCTGCCGTCGTCGGGCCAGAGCATGACCGCTCGGCAACGCGACCATCAGTGGCTCGCGGATCAAACAGATCGAATCCAGACTCTCCGGCTCAACCGGCAACATCACAATCGCTAGTTGGCAACGGCCTGCGAGGAGCATCTGCGCCTGCTGCTGGGGCGGAACGCTCCGGTATCGTACCGGAATACGCGGCCGCGCCGATTCCACGGTAGCTTGCATGCTCGTAACAAGCTGGGTGTCGATAAAAGGGGAGTACGTGATGAGGAACTCGGACGGCTCGCCTTTTCCAATCGCTTGTGTTCTGAGGATGGCAGCTTGCGCCAGGGCCAAAGTCTTTCGGGCGTGCCGAACGAAGACCTCTCCCGCGTCCGTGAGTTCGACGCGCCGAGTCCCGCGCTGGAACAGTTGAACTCCGAGGGCGTTCTCCAACTGCTGAATCTGGCGGGAAAGGGCGGATTGCGTGAGATTTAGTTTCTCGGCAGCGCGGGTGAAGTGCAGTTCGTCGGCGACGGCGAGCGCCGCATGCATCTCCTTCAATTCAACAACCGGAGCCGGTCCGCCAGCTCGGTACTCGTTTTCAACTGCACCCGAAACCCGTTCCGTAGTCAATTCCCTGGGACGCGGACCGGAAGGAACACGAGCACCGAACGGCATGGGGTATTGTCTCCCGATGCAGCGCGCTCTATTTCGGAAATCACGCAGCGAGAGTACTGCATCATTCGCTACGAAACCAGCATAGATTACACTCTGACCCTGGTCCAATTCTTTCTTCCGCGGGATCAATCGGCGTGACCGATGAATCAAAACACAACGTAATCAGGGGGGTCTCTGGGGTCGAAAGTACGAGAAACTTCGTTTCTTAAGTGAGCCGAGCTGTTCTTTCGACAGCTCGCGCTCAGTACGAAGTGGGCGGAGGGATTGGCCAAAAGGCCCTTTTCCGGCCCGATGTTTGGCTGAACATGCCCGCTCCGGCGTTGCATCAGCAGGCTGCATCGTGTTACTCTGCGCCCGAAAGAGCGACGAACTATAGTCCGAATCGCACGTGAAGTCTTGATCAGGTTCTCTCCCCTGTTAAGACGGAATATGAACGAAAGAAGCGCTCACGTCAATCTGAAGCCCGGGGTTTTTGATATAACCACCGCCATCTGCTATAGAATGGCACCGATAGACTTGCGCGCTCAGCTACTTCGCCCCGACCCGCTTCCGCCAGCTCTTCTCGATCGCATCGCCAGCCGATTTTATGCAAGCCTACGAGAAGAGGCTTTTCTTTGTGCCGCGGCCACTCAGCAGCGCGGGGTCGTTTCGCTCCGGAAACAAGAAATCAGCTACGTCCTTGAATCCAGGATCAATCCGCTATTTGATTATTTGCATCCCGATACAAAGGGCACGCTGTCAAGCACGGTGTCGGCGTATGATCCTTGGCGAGAAGCAGTAATCCTTGTGCTGTGCGAAGGATGGTCTTCAGTTCAGCTCGCACGTGAGAATGACCGCACCAAATGGTTGGGCTACTGGCGCCTCCGCGACCGTGAAGGCGGCTAAGCTTTGATCGTACTACGGCCGAACTCGGTCCTGACTATCTCCCCAAATCGTTTGAGGAATTCAGCGCTTGCATCGGACCGAGTGGCAACTAAAGTCTCAACGAAAAAGTTCTCGTCGCGCAGCTCGCGAAAGACCACTCCAGGGACGGGTATCGGCTGGGCGGACCGCGTCATGAACGTAATACCCTCACCTTTCTTAATCAGTTGAAGACACTCAGAAACGGTTGTGACCTCATGTGTGATCCGAGGTCTGTATTCGCGAGCGCCACAGAGGCTCAAAAATCGGTCGTAGAACGCCGGATGGAACGAGCGCGGTATCCAGATGATGCTCTCAGTTTCAAGATCCCGAAGCCGAATGCCACGGTTACGAGCCAATTGATGACCTTTCGGCAGGCCCACTATAAACTTTTCCCTGAAAACCGACTCCAATATGAGGCCCTGCTCATCGACAGGTCCAACCAAAATGCCTGCCTGGATTTCATTTCTCAAAAGTAAACTGATTTGTTCAGTAGTTTTGGAACTAATGAATTCGATACTAAGATCTGGCTCCGCTCTCTGAAGATATGTGCGGACTGCCCAAACGCGAGCTAGATCGACGAACGGAGAGTATCCGATTCGAAAACTATTTCCACCTCGACGAGCGGTGCTGCGAACAAAGGCAATCGTACGATCCAATTGGCTCAGTACAACCGGCGCTTGGGCGAGCAACACGCGTCCCGATTCCGTTAACTCGACGCGTCTACTCCCTCTAATGAATAAGGCGACCCCAAGCTCGGTTTCAAGCTTCTTTATCCCTTCGCTCAAGGCTGGTTGAGACAAATAGAGCTTTGCTGCCGCGCGCCCAAAGTGTAGGTCTCGGGCCACGGCCAAGAAATATCTCAACAGGCGAGGGTCAACATCCATTAAGCACCAAACCACTAGTAGCCGCATTCGCGCCGGGCGCCGGCCAGCCTGACATCACCAAGATCTTTGGATTGCCGCGTCAAACCGCACATGAAGTGATTTGCGTGCGGTTCAGGGGGATCTCACGGTCGATGCCATCTCTCCGGGGGAGTAGACGTACACCGTGCAGGTGTCGTTCACTGTAGTAGTACTGCCTACCAGCTGCGAGGGAGACCTGGCGCCGGAAAGCCTCCGAACCAGCCGCATGGCTGCGCCGCCGGTGATCCGAGGCTTCTGCTCGCAAACAAAACCACAGTTCAGTGGTGTATTTGATTGTTTGATTTCAGCCTAATTTGGACGCAAAAGCCTCATATCCCGAGCTTTCCAAAATGCCATATAAATTTCGAGCGTACAAACAAGAAATAAGCGCTTATTCGGCTTTCACGGTTAGAAAAGTGGGGCTGTCTGTCTGCTGGTCTTCCCATCCTAGCTACGGGGTCAAGGCTGAAATGCACTCCGCTTCGCTCCGGCCCTGACTCCCTTCGCTCTCCACCCTTCGTGTCCAGCAGGACAGAAAGGAACGCCCTAAGCCTCATGCCGCTACGCGCGAAAGACACGAGTTACTCAAACCATCAGTTGAACTTATTCAACACTCTCGAAAGCAGCATTGCTGCTATCGTAATACCAACCAGTTCCATCCATGCAGTCCACACTGCCACTGACCAGCCGCATGATTCTCAATCGCTGGAAGAGCGAAGCTCCCCAAATGGTAGCGGAGTTGGAAGCATCGGGCCAATTATTACCGGCCCTGAACCAGGCGAACGAACAATTAATCGAGCTGTTGTATCAGCTCACGGCTGTTCAGAAGATGGATTATCAGGCGGCACTCGAAATTGCGATGAACGAGTGGGGTTCCTCGCCGAGCCGACCGGCCACGTAGAGACCCGTCTCGAACGCGATTTTCGGATTCCATCCGACCACGTCCTTGGCGCGGACACTCTGCTTCAGAAAGCCGCTGCCAATCTCGAGGCCATCCGCCTCCTCAAAAGCATCGAACAGGACGGCAGACTAGCGGAGGATGATGAGAAGGTCATCTTAGTTCGATACACGGGTTGGGGTGCGCTCCCGCAAGTATTTCATCCTCGGCCTTTGCAAGAATGGCGCAGCACCGCTAGCGAACTGGAAACTCTTCTCACGGATGCCAAATATCACTCCGCCAGGGCTTCCACACCGAATGCACACTACACGTCAGGCGCGGTAATCGAAGCAATCTGGAACGCAGTTCTGCGATTTGGTACGGCTGCGCCCGCAAAGATACTCGAACCGGCTCTCGGCATCGGCCACTTCTTCGGTCTTATGCCCGAGGCACTCGCAGCAAATGCAGTCCGCGTCGGGATCGAAATCGATTCCATTTCCGCCCGCATCGCCCGGCTTCTTTACCCGGACTCCACAATCCGCGAAGCAGCTTTCGAGACGGTCTCACTTCCGAACTCCTTCTTCGATGTTGTCGTCGGCAATGTGCCATTCGGAAACTATCCCGTGTACGATCCGCAGTATGCCAAGCAGCCAGCGCTGACACGGTCCATTCACGACTATTTCGTCGCAAAGTCGCTGGATCTGGTTCGGCCGGGCGGTCTCGTTGCCCTCATCACCAGCCGCTATACGCTTGACAAGCAGAACAGCGCAGTACGGGAATACATTTCTTCCAAAGCCAATCTCATAGCGGCGATTCGGCTCCCCAACACAACCTTCAAGGCAAACGCAGGGACTGAAGTAGTAACGGATGTTCTGTTTCTGCAGCGTCGCACGCCCTCAATGCACGTAGCGCCAGAAGCTTGGCTCGAGCTGAAGATCATCGAGACCCAAGACGGGCCAACCAGTATTAACGAGTATTTCGTGAGACATCCCGACAGAATGGTCGGCACGCCCACGCTTCAAGGAAGCGTGTACCAAGAGGCGGAGTTTTCCCTCTCCGGTGCATTCTGTCCCAAGCGCTTCGCAGATCTTCTTACGCAACTACCTTCGAATATTTACGTTCCCGCATCACCGCACTCAAGCGCGACAGTTTGCCTCGCTTTGCCGCCCTGCGAACTCGAATCCATCAAAGATGGCGCGTATGGCCTGGCCAACAGCAAATTAGTGATTCGCAATGGCAAGGCGCTCGAACCGGTCACTCTGAGCAGAGCGGTCGAAACCAGAATTCGAGCGCTGATGAGACTTCGCGACGCCGTCCGGGATGTCATCCGTACGCAGTTGGACAACGCTTCCGAAGAGAAAATCACCCGTGCCCGCTGTCATCTCAACGCCGAGTACGATCGCTTCGTTCTCGGTTTTGGTCCTATTTACTCCAAAGAGAACTTCCGCGCCTTTGCCGGCGATCCCGATCATGCGCTCCTGCTCTCGCTCGAAGACTACGACCCGGATACCAAACGCGCCACGAAGACCGCCATCTTTCGCGAACGGACTATCGAAGGATATAAACCCGTTGAGCACGTCGACACAGCGGCGGAAGCGCTGGTCGTCAGCCTCAATGAGACGGGCCGGATCGATTGGTCCCGCATGGCTCTCCTTACCGGGCGAAGTATTCCCGCGCTGAAAGCCGAGCTTACAGGCCTGGTTTTCCGCAATCCCGAAGGCGACACGTGGGAAACTGCCGACACCTATTTGTCCGGCAATGTCCGCCACAAGCTTCACGCTGCCGAAGCTGCCGCTGCCTGCTCATGCGAGTTCGCGCCGAACGTCGATGCACTCCGCACCGTGCAACCGCAAGATCTCGAGCCCGGCGATATTGACGCACGCCTCGGCTCGCCCTGGATTCCCACCTCCGATATCCGCTCCTTTCTTTGCGAACTGCTTTCCGCCGAAGAAAAGGACGTAACGGTATCTCATGCCGAGACCATCGCGAGTTGGACAGTCGAGCTAGGCTACTCAGCCAAGTACGCCGCGGCCAATACGACAACCTACGGGACGGCCCGGTTTACCGGCAGCACCCTTATCGAGCAAGCTCTCAACAATCGCACGCCCACAGCCTACGACGAAGTAAGCGGTCCAGACGGTGAAAAGAGGCTGGTTGTCAATCAGAATGAAACGTTAGCAGCACGCGAACGGCAGCAAGAACTCAAAGACAACTTCCAAAAATGGATCTGGCAAGATCTGGCACGCGCACAACGGCTCGCACGCGATTACAACGAGCGCTTCAACTGTCTACGTCTGCGCAGCTATGACGGCTCACATCTGAGCTTCCCTGGAATGTCACGCTCGCATCTTCGCGGGGGCGATCTGGCGCCACACCAGAAGAATGCGGTGTGGAGAATCCTTCAATGCGAGAACGCTCTGATTGGGCATGTCGTCGGGGCCGGCAAGACCTTCACACTGGTCGCAGCCGCCATGGAGCTGAAGCGGCTCGGCCTCGCAAAGAAAACGATGGTTGTCGTTCCCAATCACCTGGTCGAGCAATGGGCTGCCGAATTTCTCAAACTGTACCCGCAAGCAAATCTCTTCGTGGCCGGCAAAGACCAGTTCGCGAACGGCAACCGCCAACGCGCCATGGCTCGCATCGCCACCGGCAACTACGATGCTGTCATTGTTTCGTTCCGCAGCTTCGAGTTTCTCCCGCTCTCGGACGAACTGTTTAAAAGATTTCTTGGGGATGAAATCCGGGAGATCGACGAAGAACTGTTGCGTGCAAAGGCGGGCGACAAGGACAACCGCAGAATCGTGAAACAACTCGAAGCCGCCAAGAAACGGTTGAAAGTGCGTTTCGAAAAGCGAGCGAATCGCGAAAACAAGGACAACACGGTCACTTTCGAAGACCTCGGCATTTCCCAGCTCATGGTAGACGAAGCGGACGCCTACAAGAACCTCGCCTATATCTCCAAAATGCAGCGCATTGCCGGGCTACCCAATTCCGATTCCTTCCGAGCCTTCGATATGTTCCTCAAGATCCGCTACATCCAGCAGAATCCCCAAACGCGCGGTGTAGTTTTCGCAACTGGTACCCCAATCAGCAACACGCTCGCAGAGATGTACACTGTGCTCCGTTATCTGGCGCCCTCACTGCTCGAAAGCACTGGCACCAATCATTTCGACGCCTGGGCTGCAAATTTCGCCGAAGCGGTGACGGCGCTCGAACTCGCCCCCGATGGCAGTGGCTATCGAATGAACACGCGTTTCGCCCGGTTCATCAATATGCCCGAACTGCTCTCCATGTTCCGCACAGTCGCGGACATTCAGACCGCGGATATGCTCCAACTGCCTCGGCCCGAGCTCGAGACCGGCCGACCGATCGTCGAAGCAGCCCCGGCCAGTAACACGCTCAAGAGCTATATCCAAACGCTTGTCAAGCGCGCTGAGGCTCTGAAGAAAGAACGAATCGACCCTAGCGTCGATAACATGCTCAAGATCACGGGCGATGGCCGAAAGGCGGCCCTCGATCTCCGGCTTGTCGATTTGTCTGAAGAACCCGACCACGAGACCAAACTGAGACGGGCCATTCAGCGGATCTCCACAGTCTGGCAGGAAACGGCGGCAGATCGTGGAGCACAACTGGTCTTCTGCGATTTGTCCACACCCGATCCAGCGCGTTGGAACGTTTACGATGAGATTCGAGAGCAGCTGATCCAGCTCGGTATTCCCGAGCAGGAGATCGCATTCATCCATGATGCCGATACCGACGCCAAGAAAAAACTGCTCTTCGATGCCGTGAACGCCGGTCGAATCCGCATCCTGATGGGTAGCACGGAAAAAATGGGAGCGGGCACGAATGTCCAGCGGCGGCTGGCCGCTCTGACACACCTCGATGCCCCTTGGAGACCGCGCGATATCGAACAACGCGAAGGCCGTATCTTGCGCCAAGGTAATCGCTATTCTCAGGTGCGCGTGTTCCGTTACGTCACAACCGGTTCGTTCGACGCGTATTTGTGGCAGCTACTCGAAGTCAAAGCCCGCTTCACCTGTCAGGTCATGTGCGGTCAGGTTTCCACACGACGGGTTGAAGATCTTGAAAACGCCGTACTGACCTTCGCTGAGATTAAAGCCATTGCCTCTGGGAATCCGCTGGTGATGGAAAAGGTCCGCGTGGATACCGAAATTCGCAAGCTCGACGCATTGCATGCTATGCACCAAAACCAGCTTTACCGCGTCGCCCGTCAAATGGCCGAACTCCCCTATAGCATCGAGCGTTCCCGCCAAATGATCGCTCACGTCCACGCCGACATTGCGTTGCGCAACGCCCATGACACGGAAAGCTTCTCGATGACCATTGGCAATCGCGAGTACTCCGGGAAGGGCGCACGGGAAGAAGCATCCAAAGCCCTCACCTATCTCGTTCTTAATTGGAAAGACGATGAAGCCCGCGAAGTGCGTGCCCATTTTCGCGGCTTCCAAATCCTCAGCCAAGGCAAGCGCCCGTCGTTCCTCGAGCCTGATCCCGTCCCAGCCCTCTTTGTTCGTGGCAGTGGGACGTACACAGCAACGCTGAATCCCACCAACCCGGTTGGCACGGTTCAGAGCATCGAATACGCCTTGCGTTCGCTGGAACGCATGGCCGAACGGGAAGAAGAAAAGCTCCGTCAGCTCGAAACCGACTTGGCCGCTTACAAACGTGAAGTCGAAAAGCCCTTTGAGCACGAAGCACGTCTGAAAGAGCTAGAGCTAAAGCAAGCAGAGCTGAACGCCGCTCTCGATCTCCACAAAAGCGATCCGCAAGCTGCCGCTGTAGCGGAGGCACAAGAACCGGAGGCGTGAATCCAATTGTCCGATAACAACCAGAACTCCGCCACGTGCAGCAGTTGTGCGTCGTCGTCGAGAATTGAAAGACCACGTTCCCGGGGCTGGCGATGGTGAAGGAGCCGCTGAACACCACCTCGAACGTGAACATCGGACCCACGCCGGCCTGATAACCATGCCCTGCGCGATGATGGTGCCCGTGAAATTGCCGTTCAGATCCGTGGTCACGTCCGCGAAGGGTCGCGAGTTCACGTCTACCCCGAGGTGTTGTCCGGTACCGTGCCTCCCGGCGCATTGAAGTGTCGAATCCTCCCGAGCCGTCGGAGAGGAAGAATTGCACGTAACCGCCGTGTTAGCCGGCCCTTACCGAGAGAGGCTGGCTATCCTGCACCATGGCCCGGCCGCTCAGGCCGGAAGCACGAATGAAAATTGCTGTCCCTAACAAGCGCGTCGCAGGGCCCCGTCTATTGAGACGAACGGTTGTTATACGCGTCGCGCGGACCAGCCATCAATTGCCAAAATCGCCCGGTCTGAGATATGCCTCGCCGGTTTGCGACGCGTGCCGACGGACTCGGTCGACAAGATCTTTCAGACTGATCGCACCCGTGAGAACCATATAAAGGTGGCCGCAGTCGAGAAGCAGCAGCGGCGTTCGCTCGCCCGACGCCTCAGCTATCGCAACCGATGTGTAACCGGAAACAGAGACCATGATTCCCATTGTGTTATCCGCTTTGCTCCGGATCTTACTTCGAAAAATGTCCACCTCCGGCGCATCGGCGGGTTTAACCGTGAACTTCAGTTCCCCTAGATACGTGGTTCCATCGAGCGTCATCGAGCCATCGACTTGCCGCCCCTTCACGTTGTATGGTCGACGGTGTGCAATGTCGAAAAACTCGACGAGATCATAAAACCACTTTTCGAATTGGTAGCCGGCGCCTTGCTGCCCCAGTTGGGTGGCGAGCTCGGCCAGCCTTGCATTCAGTTTGTCGAGGCTCTGTTGTCGAGCGCAGTGTTCGCGTTGATGCTTGAGGTATCGATCGCGAGAATCCTTGCGATCTCGCTCCCCACGGGCTTGTTCCGCCTGATGAGAGCAAAATCTCCGCAACGCTCCAACCGCTTCCTTAGCCGCCTGGATGCGGCGCCTCGAGTCCTCGATGCTACTCAGATCGGGAAACGTCTCTTGCTGCGAAAGGGCATCGCAGATCCGATTGATTGCTTCGATGCCTTCGTTTGTCTTCTCAAGGTGGGGAAGCAGCCGATCGAGAAAATCGCGTTTGCTCTCATCGTGAGCCCAAGTGGCAATCAGTGACTCAGGAACACCCGACCGACGCAGGAAGTCACGAAAGGTGTGTTTGTACCACATCGACTTGAGAGCAGCATCGGTGACTAGCTGAAGATAATGCGCGGACAGCATGCGTGGCTCCTTCCCGCCGCTCGTGGAGGGCGATTGAAGATAGATTACATCTGCTAGTGCGCATTGTAAAGAATTTCTTGCACTGCTGCGCATTTGTGCGTTATAGTAGCTGAAACTGAATGCGGATTAGCCCGCCCTATGTATCGTTTCCAGCGTGGCTCCGCTGCGTGGAGCAGCTGGGGCCCCAAGCCCCCGGAATACTGGGGCGAGACTCCTTTCCGGGTCCTGCGAGCACGGCGAATCAAATGCTGCAGGCTTTCCGGTCCCTGCGCCTGATGACAGCCGAGGGAAAAGTGAGTTCGGACCTCAAGAAGCTTATCGAACATTCAGAAAACCGTCCCCCGATACTCGCGAAAGTCTTGAGGCAAGCGTACCCGGAAATCCTGAGCGTCGGCGATGATCGCATCCGAACTGCGCAAGTCGAAGCCGTAGTAGCTCGCACTGGTTTGAACGCGGCCACGCAGCGAAAAGCCGTCATGTTCCTTTTAAACGCGGCGGAGTATGCCGGTCTTGTCCTGGATGCAAGCGAGACACCGGAGTCTCGGCTCAAGGACGCACCTCAAGGCAGCCGCTCGAACAGGAACCGGATAGAACTGAGGAGCGGCGGCTTTATCGAAATTTCTTTTGATGTTGATCTGTTTCGCGCCAAGAAAGAGGACCGCGAACTCCTGATCGATTTGATAGATCGACTGCGGGCATACGAGATCCAGCACCAGACAAGGGAAGACGAGGAAGATCGCTACGAACGTCAGGATGAGGCACCCTTTTGATGACTTACAGCCAAATGCAAGCGGACGCTCGCAAGTTCGTGCGCCGGCGCCGCCCCAGTCGCCAGCTCCTGATAATCGCCGGTGTTCGTGCGGCCGCCGATGAGATCGTCCGCCAGTCCTGTGACGACGCTTTAGCGGGTGTGCATCGATTCGCGCTGCGGGAGTTTGTTTACGCCATTAGCAGCCGTGCACTCAACGAGAGAGGCTGGGTTCCTGTTCGGGGCGTAGTTCGCGAAGCTCTGGCGGCGCGCATCGTCGCCGTGGCGCTTCGCGAGAAGAACCTGAGCTACTTGCATCGGGTCGCGGCGTTTCCCGGATTTGCAAGAGCTCTCAGCGAGACGCTCGAAGATCTTCGGCTCGGCGAGGTCGATACCGATCGACTTCGCGGCAGCGGGCAATCCGGTCCGGACCTCGCCCGCCTTTTGGACGCCTACACGCGTGAGCTTCGCGACCGCAATCTCGCCGATCATGCCGATCGAGTGCAGCTCGCGCTCCAGGCCATCCAGAGCGAAAAATACAGGTTCGACAAGAGTCGCGTGCTGTTCGTCGAGGTAACTCCACATACCACGGCGGAACGCCGCCTGCTCGATGCAGTAACTCGCCGCGCGACCGACGTGCTGGACCTTTCGCTCAAACCCGCCGCTGGCTCTCCCCGCACCTGTCTTGAATCTTTACAGATGTATATCGAGCGCGCCGAGACGCCTGCGCCGCGGCCCATGGACGCCACTTTCGAACTCTTTTCGGCTTCCGGAGAAGCGCTGGAATGTGTGGAGATCGCGCGCAGAATCGCTCGAGCCGCGGAGAGCGGTGTTCGATTTGACCAGATCGGCATTCTGCTGCGCAGCCCGGAGCGCTATCAACCGCTCATCGTCGAGGCCTTGCGGCGCGCCCGAATACCCGGTTTTTATACCCGCGGAGTGGCTCGGCCTGATCCGGTTGGCCGCAGTTTCATCGCGCTCCTCGAATGCGCCCTCGAAGGCCTGTCCGCCTCGCGCTTCGCCGAATACATGTCGTTGGGCCAAATGCCTTGGGACGAGTCCGGCCCGAGCCTTCCGGTGATTGGCGAACGCCTTCTCGTCGATGCCGCCGTCATCGGCGGCCAACAGCGCTGGCAAACGCGTTTGCAGGGTTTGACCTCGGAGCTGCATCACCGCTACAGCCGTTGTGAGGACGATGGTGACCGCCAGCGCATCGAGAAGCGCATTAAAGAGGTTGAGACTTTCTCCCAATTTGCGTTTCCGAAAATCGAGCGCTTAGCCTCGCTGCCGAAAGATGCGGTCTGGTCGGAGTGGCTACCGGCCTTGCACGAGCTCGCCGACGAGTCTCTCAGACGACCGCAGGAACTGCACGAGCTCCTCGGTCAGCTCGCTCCGCTCGGCGAGATCGGACCTGTCGGCCTGGAACAAGTCTTGCGCGTGCTCGCTCCTCGGTTGAGCAGTTCTCGCAAGTCGAGCGATGGCGCGCGTTACGGCAAGATCTTCGTCGGCTCGATTGAAGAAGCACGGGGCCTTTCGTTTCGCTTAGTTTTTCTCCCTGGGTTGAACGAGGGTCTGTTTCCAGGGCCGTCCGATGAGGATCCTCTGCTGCTGAATGAGGTGCGCCAGGCGCTCGCGCTGCACACGCGCACGGACGATCGCGAATTGCTTCACCACGCCGTCGCATGTGCATCGGAACAACTTATTCTGTCCTTTTCGCGATTGGATCTGCTGACGGGTCGCGAGCGTGTGCCTTCCTTCTATGCGTTCGAAGCCTATCGGAATGCCGGCGGGCGCGACTGCGACGTCTCGGAGTTCGAACAGCAGGCGCGAGCAGGCGCCACCACGCGGATTGGCTGGCCTGCACCGCAGGACCCTGCCGCCGCCATCGACGATGCGGAGTTCGACTTGGCCACACTCGCGCCAAGAACCAAGGGCACGGGCGAGTATCTCAAGCACTTGCCGGGCCGCTCAGTGCACGCGCTGCGGGCGCGCTGGTATCGCTGGCACAAACCTTGGAAGCCGGCGGACGGGCTCATCGTCGAGGAAATTGGAGACCCGGCACTCCCCGCTTATCGCCTGGCGAAGCGCCCCTATGCGGTTTCGGCCTTGCAGCAGTTTGCGCGTTGCCCCTACCGATTTGCCCTTCACTCCATTTTTCAGCTTCGCCCGCAAGACACCGTTAGCCGTATTCAGCGCATCCACCCCGACACGCGCGGAGAGCTCTACCACCGCGTTCAATTCGAACTGATGCGTGACCTCAAGGCGCAGAATCTTCTGCCGATGAACGCTGGAAACTTCAACACCGTCATCGAACGCCTGGAACAAATCCTGGAGCGGTCCGCAGCCGAGTATGCACACGAGTTTGATCCCGCCATTCCCCAGGTGTGGAAAACCGAAATTGATGCAATCCGGGCTGATCTGCGGGGATGGGCTCGTTACAAAGCGGTGCTCGAGCCCGATTGGACTCCCATGCTGTTTGAATTTGGTTTCGGTGTGGGAAATCGAATCGGCCATGACCCCCACAGCTCCGCCGACGCGGTTGCAATCACCGCCGACGCGTTTCAGATCAAAGGATCCATCGACCTGATCGAGCGCCACAGCACCAATGCAATCCGGGTTGTCGATCACAAGACCGGCAAAATTCCTGACCCGAAGCCGCACGCGTTCGGCGGCGGCGAGGTGCTCCAACCGGCTCTTTACGGCATGGCGGCGGAGGAGCTTCTGAGAGAACGGGTGGTTAGCGGACGCTTGTTTTTTTCCACTCTGAAGCAAAACTATGACGCGATCGACGTGGCCCTTGACGAGAATACAAGGCGGCGCGCCGGGCAGGTTTTGCAAACCATCGATAAGGCGGTGCGCGACGGGTTCCTGCCTGCGGCTCCGCGCAAAGACGGATGTAAAGGGTGCGAGTATCTTCCCGTCTGCGGCCCCTACGAAGAAGACCGCATCGCGGCTAAGTCGCAGCCGGAGCTCAAACCACTCAAGGAAGTGAGATCGCTGAGATGATTCCGGCCGGCGCCGCAGCGGTTGCTGATCTAAAGCAAAGTTACATAGTCGAAGCTTCGGCCGGCACGGGAAAAACCACTGCGCTGGTCCATCGCATCGTGGATGTCATCGCTACCGGCGCCGCCGATATCGAGAAGATCGTCGCCGTGACATTTACTCACCACGCTGCCGGAAATATGAAACTCCGCGTGCGAGGCGAGCTCGAACGCCGTCGGGCACGGGAGTTGGATAACAGCGTCCGCAGCAGGCTCGCCGACGCGGCTCAAAAGCTCGACAAGGCTTTCATCGGAACCATTCACGCCTTCTGCGCGCAATTGCTGCGGCAACGCCCCATCGAAGCCGGCATCGATCCGCGCTTTCGCGAGCTCTCGCAAAGCGAGGCGCTTCTCGTTTTCGGGCGTGTCTTTCGATGTTGGATTGAGGCTCAGCTAGCAGCGCCCTCTGCTACGCTTCAGCGCGCGCTTGCACGATTGGCGTGGCGGGATGAGAGCGGACAAGGCGAGCCGCTGGATTCTCTTCGGCAAGCGGCTTGGTGCTTGGCGGAATGGCGGGACTATAACGAGCCGTGGAGCGCGCGCCCCTTCGATCGTGACCGGCGATTGAACGCCCTGTTGGAAGAAGCTGAAACGGTTGCCGCGCTTCGCAGCCAGTGCGTGAACGTGTATGATCCGCTTTTCTCCGGGCTGCAGCCGCTGGCGGATTTTCTCGACCGCGTTCGCCGCGCGTCAGAGGTGGGCGTTCGCGATAGCAACGTCATCGAAAATGAGCTGCTGCGCCTTCCCGTCGATATGCGATGGCTCAAGATCGGATACGGCCGTTTTGCCCAGAACGTCACGCGCGAAACCATCCTCGACCGGTGGAATGCGTTTAAGGCTCAAATCGAAGCCTTCCGCCTCAATGCCAATGCGGACCTGGTTGCTTCACTCAGAAATGAGCTCTGGCAAGTGGTGGCCATGTACGAGGAGGCCAAATCCCGGGCTGGCCTGCTCGACTTCATGGACTTACTCCTATATGCCCGCAGACTGTTATACGAGAATGAAGGCGCGCGACGGAACCTCCAAGCCCGCTACACCCATATCTTCGTCGATGAGTTTCAAGATACGGACCCGTTGCAAGCCGATATCCTCCTGCTTCTAGCCGCCCAAGATCCAGCAGCTCAAGATTGGCGCCAGTGTCCGTCTGAGCCCGGAAAACTGTATCTGGTCGGCGATCCAAAGCAATCCATTTTTCGATTTCGTCGAGCCGATGCGGAGCTTTACCGCCGCATCTGCGAGCAGCTCGGCATAGTCGGCGTTGTACAAGATCAGCTCAACACCAGCAGCCGCTCCACTGAGGCCCTCCAGGCGTTTGTAAATGCCGCGTTCGAGAAGATGCCGGAATACTTGCCGCTCGAGGGAGGCGCGCCGGCGCATCCGGATCAGCCTGCCGTGCTTGCGCTGCCGATGCCCAACCCTTACGGCGCTCGCAATTTATCTAAGGCGGCAGTTGACCAGTGCTCGCCGAACGCCGTCGCGGCATTTATCCATTGGTTGCTCCAGGAAAGTAAGTGGAAAGTAAGAGACCGGAAAACCGGAGAATGGGTCCGCCTCAAGGAAGGCGACATCTGCATTCTATTCCGGAGATTTTCGAACCGCGGCGTCGATCTTACTCAGCATTACGTTCGCTCGCTTGAAGCGCGCGGTATCAGACACGTGCTCGTCGGCTCCAAATCGTTCCACCAGCGCGAAGAGATTGGAACTTTGCGCACCGCTCTTTGCGCCATCGAATGGCCGGAAGACGAGCTCAGTGTGTTCGCGTTGTTGAAAGGCACTCTGTTTGCGGTCCTCGACGATACCCTGCTGAGATTTCGAAGCACTTACGGCCGGTTTTATCCTTTCACGAAGCTGCCTCCGGATCTCGATCCGGAGTTTCATCCTATTCGCGATGCCTTCGATTTAATCAAGGACCTGCATCGGACCCGCAATGCCGTTCCCATCGCCGACACTCTGAATCAGTTACTCGAGAGCACGAGAGCGCAAGCAGCGTTTGCTTTTCGCGCTGGCGGCGAACGCGTCTTGGCCAACGTTTATCGGCTGGCCGATCTTGCTCGAAGTTTTGAAGTCGGCGGTTCGGCTACTTCCTTTCGCGCATTCGTCGAGTTTCTCGAAACCGAGTATCAAACCAGCGGTACCTCGGAGGCACCGGTCTTGGAACAGCAGGGTGATGGCGTGCAGATCAGGACCGTCCATAAAGCTAAGGGGCTGGAATTCCCGGTCGTAATTCTGGCAGATCTTACTGCGAACCTGATCAGCTCCGAAGGCGGCGACCGGTACATCAAGGACAAACTGTGCGCACAAAGGCTTCTGGGATGGACCCCTTGGGAACTGCTGGATCACTCGGCCGAAGAGCGCGAGGCCGAACGGGAAGAAGGAATGCGATTGGCTTACGTGGCCGCCACGCGAGCCCGCGACTTACTGGTCATCGCCGGCGTTGGAGCAAAGCAGTACCAGGGAGATGACAGTTGGCTGAGCCCGCTCTACGACGCGCTTTACCCGCCCGATGACCGATGGCAAGTCGCCGGCGCGGCTCGCGGCTGTCCGAAATTCGGCGACTCGACTGTGCTCAACGTGCCGTTCGACCAGTCGAATTCGGTATGTATCCGCCCGGGGCGGCACTTCCCCAAAATCGGGTCGCACGAAGTGGTTTGGTTCGACCCCAAGCTCCTGAAGCTGGAAGTACCCAAACGCGAGGGAGTCGAGGACGAAAACGTGCTCAGTGGCACGGATGAACAGGCTTCGGCCGGCCTTGAAACGTACAACCGATGGAAGGCGCGACGGGAAGAGTTCATCGCCGCCGGCTGCATGCCGGCCTTCAACCTGCGAACGGCTCACAACATTCGCCAGGCAACCGAGGCTGCGCATATCGAGATTACCTACATGGATCTGCGTTCGGGCCCAGCCAGAAGTTCAAATCGGAAGGTCGGTACTGTGGTACACGAGATTTTGCAAAATGCCGCCGGGTCGGACGAATGTGCGGCACTCGCGCAAGTATATGGCCGGAAACATGGCGTCGCCCCGATGGAGATCGCCGCCGCCGCGGAAACTGCGCGCAAGGCTTTCCTGCATTTAGACCCGATCCTAAGTAATGCCGCCGAGATTCATCGCGAGCTTCCGGTAATTGTGCGGCTCGAAGACGGCACAATCGTGGAAGGCAACGTAGACTTGGCTGCATTCGACGGTAAATGCTGGACGGTGGTGGATTACAAGACCGGCCGCGCAGACGATCCTGATCCCGTGCAACTCCAGATTTACGGATTGGCCCTGCAGCGCGCTACCGGGTCCAACGCTCGAGGCATATTTTTGGAAGTGTAACGGCTGACACCAGGCGGATGCCAGAATCGAAGTATGGCAACCAACCGCCTGGACATTTTGAGGCAGATGGTCGGGCAAGACCCGGCCAATACTTTTGCACGCTACGGCCCTATAGGCATTCCCTAACTGCAGCGCACGCCTTTTATCGCTGGGCCCCTACCAACTCTTCAAATGACCGTGGCATCCAGTCGCTCAACATTGACTTCTCCGATCGTGGATCGAATGGGCTGTGTTCGAACGCTTGGCCGGCACGATATCTTGCTCATGCGAGCGAAACCCGCAGACCGTCAATCTTCGCACCGGCTCGCTTCTGGGCAGATGTCAAGCTTTCGCGCAATGCCGCCATTCTTGACCAATTGCCTGGCCGCGAAATGCCATTGCTTTCTTGCCACTGCCCTCGTCTTCACCTTCCGATCGCGCCTGAACCGTTGCCCTGCCATTCGCCTGATTTGGTTCAAAAGCGTTCCTCCATTCACCGTAGCGACCAAGCTGTCCGGTTTGTCGTGTATTCCTCTTCCTTCCTGATGTACTTGGCACCGCTTCAGCCGAAACCCGTTGCGCCCGGCACTTGTGCTCGTTCTGCTTTGCGCTTCTTTTTCTTTAACTATTGAGGAAAGCGCACGGCGGGCGGTTTCGGTCCCACCACAAGTTCAAGGGCTACGCCTTTCGCAAACTTTTCAGCCTGTCCGTCAACAGAATCCGACGAAGCAATGCAGTCGTCTCGCGTCTCTATCGCGCGTTCTGGCGATCCAATCGGTTCAGGAGCACAAGAGCTCTATACTAAACTCTTCGGTCAATCAACTTTGACTCCGGGCGATAACGTCTATAGACGTGACGACACGAAGGGCCAAGGCGCACTTTATCAAACCGATGCTGCTTCTTCGGACTGACACCTTGCCGGGGGGGCCTGAATGGCAGTACGAGTTGAAGTTGGATGGATATCGGGCACTGGCCCTGAAAACCGACAGCAAGATCCAGCTTAAATCACGGAACAACAACGATTTGAGCGGCAGATATCCGGGCATTGTGAGAGCACTCGCACCGCTGCCCAACGACACGGTTGTTGACGGAGAGGTCGTAGCATTCGATGAATCAGGTCGCCCGTCGTTCAACACTCTGCAAAACTACAGCTCATCGAAAGTTCCGGTCTTCTATTTCGCGTTCGATCTGCTCATCTTGGCCGGTCGCGATTTGCGCTCGGAAACACTCGAGACCCGGCGCGAGTTGCTAAGGACAAAGATTCTCACGAAACTGGACGAGCCGATTCGCTATTCAGCGGAGTTGACCGCCGGCTTACCCGATCTCATTCGATCCGTTCGTGAGCAGGGCTTGGAAGGCTTGGTCGGAAAACGTCGGAACAGCGTATATGAACCCGGTCAGCGTTCTGGTGCCTGGCGCAAGATGCGCATTAACCGGGGACAAGAATTCGTTATTGGCGGATACACCCCCAGCCCGAAGAACTTTGATGCGCTCATCTTCGGCTACTACGAAGGAAGCAGCCTAATCTATGTTGCCCGGACACGCAACGGTTTCACACCTCGATTACGAGACCAACTATTCAAGCGATTTCGGGGTTTGCAGATTCCTGACTGCCCATTCTCGAATGTGCCGGAAAGGACGCCCGGACGTTGGGGACAAGGCCTAACAGCTATGAAGATGAAAGAATGCCGTTGGCTTAAACCTGTTCTCGTCGGCCAATTCGAATTTGTCGAATGGACGCCAGATGATCATTTGCGGCATTCGCGGTTCGTCGCACTTAGAGAAGACAAGCCCGCTCGAGATGTACACCGAGAGCGGTAATCATCCTCTTTGACCTCTGCTCCTGCGGCGGTTGATGCGTTCGTAAACCTCGTCGCTTAGCCACAAAAACAAGTGTAGCCGCGCAGGCGAACAGAACGAAAGGATAGACGGGAACTCAGAGCAGGTCTCGATGAGATCTGGCGCGCATCCAATTCTCGTACGGCACAAGTTTTAGAAGCGCCGTTTTCCCCCGCAATCCTTTGAGGAACGCCAGTTCGACCCGGTGCTCTTTGGCCGATCCGCTGAACTGCGCATTACCTCTAGGCGCGAGTCGAATCCCCACTTCGGCGGCTTGAACCCGCGCGGCGTCTCCGAGAAAATCACCGAATGCAACCACGTCAGTGATTTTTGTAGTCGGCGTTAGGGTCCTCACTGACTCCTTGGATGCGATCTCGCAACTCATTTAGCGCCTGCTCGACACTCTGGCGAGTGAATCGAGCCGGCTTGGTGCCGGAGACCAGATCGCCTTGCTGCGTGATGCGCCACTTGCCAGTCGAGCCCACGGGTTCTATATAGCCCTGAAGCTGAAGTACCGCAGTAGCTTCCTTTGCTACTGACAAGCCGATCTTTAGCGCCTTCGCCAAATCCTTTTCTGTCCAGGTCTGGATTCCGCGAGTTTGCTTGAGAAAACTTAGCAATCCCGCCGCAGGCATCGGTTGCGAAGAAGTGCCATGGTCTGAGGGCACGCTTTCCACGGTCGAGTGCTTTGGCGGGTTCTTCGACATATCGGCGCGGCCGAATCAGTTCGGAGCACTTCAATCGGCGAATGGCAACCGTTGTTGGTTCGGCGGCTTGGGCGGCCGGCCGTGAAACGCCTTCTGTTGGTTTCTCAGCATGCCGGCGACAAACTGCCACGTCGGTCCTGGTGTCTCCCGCCATGGAGCCGGAACGGTCACTCGACAGTAGGTTCCATGGTTCGGGTCGAAATGGACCCAATGAGCCAGGTTGGGCACGCGCGATTGAGCGTTCGTCTTGACTGAAGTCTCCAACCTCCACTAGCCCGCATTCGATGCGAACTTCGGGTGTGTTTAACAATCCAGCAGGCGTTACGAAATAGAACTCATTAGAATAACGGAGCCTGATGCGGCGCTTCAAAGGCTGCTTCATCTCGCAGAGAAAGTCTGCTCGCGAGATCTTCACTTCGTAGCACACGCGGCGCATAGAAGTGTGCGGCAGGGAATTGAGCGCGTATGCGTCGAGCCGCTGGGCGGCATTGCCGTGGAATCCTGTTCCGACTCGCAGTTCCCGGAGAAAAATCCACTCGGATGTGCTGCGGTGAAGAGAGTCTTCAACGATATCGAGCAAGAAAGTTGAGGTGAGTTTGCTTGCTTCGATACTGATCGGTTGCTGAAGGGTTCTTACAGCGTCGAGATTTCCGGTCACGAGTGCAGCCATATTCACTATTCTCAGCCGAGGAGGAAGAACTGCACTTCGATTATCACGGGCAACAGGAACTGACTTTGGTCGCGTCCCAATGTACGAGTGGTCGACAACCCAGTGGTGTTGTCGTGCATGTGACAATCATCACGTAAGCCGTCGGCCGTGAGTCTACGCTGAGGGAGCGCGGGGAACTCTGGAGGAGGACAAATCGCGCCGCACTGCGAGTGACAGCGATGAGGAAAATTCAGACGGCCGTACCAACCGGATACGCCGAGTTTCTGGCGCATGTGAAGGGCCGCATCCAGGCCGCTCAGCTCCGGGCGTTTGTTGCTGTTAATCGCGAGCTGGTGCTGCTCTATTGGCAGATCGGGCGCGAAATCCTCGCGCGGCAGGAGCGTGAGAACTGGGGCGCGAAAGTGATCGACCGCCTCGCGGCGGATCTGAAGAGCGCATTCCCCGAGATGAAAGGCTTCTCGCCGAGGAACCTGAAATATATGCGCGCTTTCGCCGCAGCCTGGACCGAGGAGCCAATTGTGCAACAGCTTGTTGCACAAATTCCATGGGGTCATAATGTCCGCATCCTTGACTACGTGAAAGACCCCTCCCTGCGCGAATGGTACGTCCGGGCCACTCTCGAGCACGGCTGGAGCCGCGATGTGCTCGTGCATCAGATTGAGTCCCGTTTACATCGCCGGCAAGGAAGAGCGGTCACGAATTTCGACCGGACCCTGCCACCGCGGCAGTCGGACCTCGCTCAAGAGATCACGAAAGATCCCTACAACTTCGATTTCCTGACGCTCGGTCCCGAAGCGCACGAGCGCGATCTGGAGCGCGGGCTTTTGGAACATCTTCGCGATTTCCTGCTGGAGCTCGGGGTTGGCTTTGCGTTCATCGGCAGCCAATACCGAATTCAAGTCGGGGCCGAGGAGTTCTGGCTCGATCTGCTGTTCTACCATCTGAAACTTCGAGCCTATGTGGTTGTTGAACTAAAAACGCAGCCCTTCCGCCCGGAATTCGCTGGCAAGATGAATTTCTATCTTTCGGCGGTCAACAATCTGCTCCGTCACCCCGACGATCAGCCGAGCATCGGTCTCATTCTGTGCAAGACGAGGGATCGGGTCGTGGCGGAATATTCACTGCAGGATGTCTCCAAGCCTATAGGTGTCTCCGAATACCAGCTTGCTGCGGCGTTGCCCGACAAATGGAAAGGCAACCTGCCCACCATCGAGGAGATCGAGAGCGAGTTAAGCAATTCGGGTGAATACACGAACGAACCCGCCACAGACAAACGTATGGGCGAATAGAAGACGAATACCTATGGTACGCTCGCGTTGTGGCAGTCAAGGTTTGCACGGTCAAGGGCGTTGATCCGCGCGGACTGCCAAAAACCGTCATCGTCGAAGCCCGTTCGCTGCTCGAAGCGGCTGCGGCCGGGTTCGAGAAACTCCATCACGACGGCGGATGCCGATACGCGGCATTGGAGATTACCGTCCATGAGCCAGGCCGGACGTTTCAAGTCGGACTTAGCCAACTCGTCCAATGGCTTACCCGCCGTCAATCTGGCGAGACGGTCGGTGTCACAGCACTGAAGCGGCGGGTACAGGACGTAATTCGTACGATGCCGAAGTCGCCCAAATCAGTTCGATACGAGAAAGAGCCATGAATGCGAGGGAACCAACTCCGGACCTGCAAGTGGATCGATTAGACGAGTATGAAAGACTACGCGACCTCTTTCCAAACAGCTAGACCTACAGATTCATAACTTGAACGTCTACAAATACCGCTTTCCTGGCCGCAAGCCTACGCGTTAAACAAGTCGGTCGCCAGCTATGCTCGAAGTAGGGAGCTCTCTCGCCTGAACTGTACGGTGTGCCGCGATGTCCGTGTGGTCTGCGAAAACCATGCTGACCGCGCTTGGCCAGAAGAGTGCAATTGCGGAGCCGGCGCGCCATGTCCAGCTTGCAATCCGTGCGACTTTGCGCCACCTCCCGAACAGCCGGAAGGCTATCAGTCATTCATCCGGAGGGCTGAACCCACTCGGCGGACACATTCGCATAAGAGGCCGGGAAAGGCCTAGGCGGGGTTCGATGTCACCACACAAGCACAGAGAGGCAGATGACACGAACCCTGAATTGCCCGGCCCTGAGTCTGCGCGACTGGTACCGGAACGCACGCCCTCTGACGAGAAAATACAGAAACTCGCCGCCGCTTTGCGAGGCGAGGAGTGGCTCATCCAGCAATGCCAGCGAGTCCTCAATTGTACCTTAAGGGCCTCTCGGCACAAGACGCTCTGGAGGGGCTGTTGCGATTACTGGACGGCCCAGAGCAGAGACGGATACAGGAAGCAGCGCAAACAGCTCTGAGCCCTGACTCCTAAATCTTACTTGCTTGCAGAGTCCCGCGCTTTCAGATAACCTTACGTGACGCGAGGAGATAATTACCTCCTGCAGCCGTCGGGTCCGATGCGGATCTGGGCTCGTTGTTCAAATCGCAGTAGAGGAAAGCTGAATCGCAACACCATCGAACGCAAGAACCCAGCAGCATTTGGTCGATAAGCTCATCAAGTCGGCTGGTTCATCCCGCCATACGCAGGGGTTCAGCGGATAAACTATATCGCGGAACTCATCAATCGAAGTGCGACGTTTGGTCCTCCTGACCTAGAACAAATCTTGAGTGCGTTGTATCCGGCGAGCGTGCTGCTAATCCCATACTCGCCTTCAATCCTTATCGACTGAATCCCGGGAAGCCTTGGTATCATTCGTCCGATGCTCAGCAAAAACGACTCGACCGAAGCACATTGCAAGCTGCACTGGAAGGTCTCGAAGCACAGCGCGCAGGGATCGAAGAACAGATCGACCACAAGAGGTCTGGCGGGTCGAAGACGTCCAGGAAGGCCGGCGGGCACTCAAAAAACAGACCACGCCAGCCAGGAAGAAACGGGTGATGTCTGAGGAAGCTCGAAAGCGCATCGCGGACGCGCAACGCAAGAGATGGGCTGCGGCGCGAAAACGTAATGCGTAAATCGAGGTTAAGAAAGCCTACCACAGAGTGAACCGTTCTTCTTACGACGCGACATTGACGCTTGGCGAGAGGAACGGAGTCTTTCGGTGGCTCGAATCCGCGTCCTTCAATCCAGCGGATTTCCGATGGGAAGTGGTGCAACATCAGGAGGCGGGTCGCTATGCCCCGCAGGTCGTTGACGCGTCCCAGTTGATTCACAAAGCAACCGATTACTTCTTTACATTTGGGCCACTTTCGGTGACCTTTTCGCCGGGGGAGCGAATCAGGACCGAAACATACGAACATATGCAGTCTTGGCAAACGAAGCATTCACTGTTTATGACATGGCTGACGCGACTTCGCGTTGAAGTCGACGCTCCCGATCTTTGGGCTATGGCCGCAACAGAGAGGGAGCTTGTGGAGGCGGGTCAATCAGCCGAACTGGACAACAAGCCGTTTAGCCGTGATGAGAAGAAGGCCATATCCACGAAGTTGGACGAGCTTAAAAAGATTCTGCTGGAATCGCAGAATGTAGATCGGCAGCGGGCGGAACTCGTCGAACAGCAACTTCGCTATTTAAAGGAAGCTTCGAATCGTGTTGGACGGAAAGACTGGATCATTCTTGTACTTGGAACTCTCATTCCACTTGGAATGAATGTTTTGACCGACGATCAGAAGCGCACGCAGCTTCTCAAGACGGCGTCTGATGCATTCCGTTGGATTTGGGCTAGTAGTCATTTACTTCAGAACTAATCAATTCGACTCCAATTTCTACCGAACTTTCTTGACTATGTCCACACGACTGCTTGCACGCCGGTACTGTACTCGCATTCTTAACTTGCGTCATCAGGCCGACTAGCTCTTGCTACTTTGCAACGCGGAACGAATCCCAGTCTCTGTGCGCCGGTTTCGCGCTGCGCCGATGTAGAGTATTTATGATGCAATTACCACCCGGCCTCCCGGATTTTGCGCTGTCGATCGCACGCCATGAAGCGGGCCATTTCGTAATTGCCCGAGTATTGGGATTCCGTGTGAATAGCATCTCCATTCAGTTGGACCCGGCTTACGGCTATAACGCTGAGACGAGCGTCACGCCATGCGAGAAGTTGTCCTCTTTGGAAAAAGTCACTGAATACCTACGCCGCCGCGTACGGGTTTTGTACGCCGGAGCCCTAGCGGAAACTTTATCCAGTAGGGCATCCCGCGCAATTGGCTACGTGGCATTCGAGCAGCTCCAACGCGGTAACGCGACACGAGATTATGTGAAAATCCGGGAACTTGCTTACACGCTGCGCAATATCCAACATAGCGATTGCGATCCCGCTGACGACGCAGAACTCACACAGCAGATCAACGATGTAGAGAACCTTCTCCGTGAGGAGACTGTGGAACTTGTAGACCGACATGTTGTCGCGATTATCGACGCAGGGGAGTATGTGGCCTGTCGCATCAGACCCGAAGAACGGATCGTGGTTTCAAGTCAAGAGCTTGCTGCGCTCCCTTCCTTGAAGGCCCTCGCCGGGACGTAAGCGCAACGCGAAGAAACGTCAGCGTATCCAACTCATGCAGCGTGCCCTTGTCACGAAGTCCAGTCTCCACGGCGCGGGATGCAGGTGACCATAGATCTCCCGGAGGTAGCCCGGCACCGTTCTAATACCGCAACTAATAACGCTTGAAACCGTGGTCCTGTTATGGAAGGATCAATCGGAGAATCTGGTTGGCCACTGAGACTTCAATCAGTGGCACCCTTTGAGAAGTCGATAAGAATCTCAATCGCTACAGCGCGTGTGCAGCCTTTGTGCAAGTTGCCCGCGGTGGCCCTCAATCCCTGGAAACCGATTCCCTGTTCGTAGTCCGGTCCAATTTCCGAATGATTAGCCTAGAAGATCATCAATTTGAATGCGCCGTAGGACACGGATTTGCGGAACTTGGCGGGATCTCTACGACGTTCGAATCAGGTCTTGGCCTGATCGTGCCGTCGCCTTCAGCAGGTTCGCTCTATCAAAAAGATCATAACGGCTTTGGAATTGAGCGCACTGGCTAACTGAAGGGGGCATTCACAACGTGACATGGAAAGAACCCACCCGGGTGACGGAGGTCTATTTTCGCGAGCGTCGCTGTTGCAACTGGATCGGAGCTGCTCGATTTCGGGGTACGCTTCATGCCGGCGAAGCCGTAATAAAGACCCGACTGCATTCACTGGACCGTATTCCTGCCAATGACACTGGCTGGCCGCTGAAGATTCACCATAGGAACCCGTGCGGTTTTCGCGAACAGCCCTTGGATGCAAGTTGTGATCCCAGGGCAAATCACGCCGCCAAGATATTCGCCGTTGGCTGAACGACGTCGAGGTTGGTGGTGGTTCCCAGATCCACCACTACAACGGGGCCGCCGTGGCAATTGAAGGCTGCAACGCCATTCGCCACGCGATCGGCGCCGACTTCTACCGAATTGTCGTACAGCACTTTGATGCCGATATCGGTATCCGGAGTAACAAACAATGGCGTGGTGCGAAAGTAGCGCTCTCCCATGCCGGCAAGAGCTCCATTCAGCATCGGCACGACGCTCGCGATCACGATCCCGTCGACGTCTTCCACCTTGGGCGAGGACAGAAGCAAGTCGCGAATCAACACGCCCCACTCGTCCGCGGTTTGCTCGTGAATCGTGCGTACACGCCAGCGCCCGATCAGCTTAGAACCTTCGAACGCGCAGATCGTGACATTGCTGTTTCCCGCGTCAAGAGCCAAGAGCATGGACGCCAGTCTTCAATTGAGAAGAGCCAGCAGGCAGTGGACGTGTTGGCACGCGCGGCGCAATCCAGGGCCGCGGCACAACTCGCGTACCAACAAAATCCAAAACCTTGAGGCTCTCTGAGTGTAGGCCTTCCGAGCACTCGGTCATCGCCCAGGAAGCGACCTTAGCAAGGTAATGATTTCCAGCCCGCACACTCTCGCTATAGTCGGCACTGGTCGCGTCGCGCAGGCGCTAGGCCGGCTCCTAAGCGAACGCGGCCAGCGCGTAGTCGCGATCGCTGGTCGCAATCCAGAACGAACGGCGCATGCGGCTCGGTTTATAAGTTCCCGTACAACTGCCGTCGCGATTCAAGAGATTCCTGCTTGCTCCTCCCACCTGCTGATCGCGGTGTCTGATTCAGCCGTCGAATGCGTTGCTTCGCTTCTCGCGCGATCTGGCTGCGGGCGAGGCGTTGCTCTCCACACGTGTGGCGCAAAGGGACCCGAGGCATTGGCCGTTCTTGGCCGGCAAGGGATCAGTTGTGGAGCATTGCATCCAATGCAATCTTTCGCCTCCGCAGAACAAGGCATAGCCGCTATGGCGGAATCTAATTTCGCCGTAGATGGAGATGCCGAGGCTCTCGAGTGGTGCTCATCGATCGTAACGCTGCTAGGCGGCCGCAGTCTCCGGATTCGCGAAGAAGATCCCAGTTTGTACCACACCGCAGCGGTAATGGCCAGTAGTTACATCGCAGCTCTTATTTATGAAGCGCTCGAAATGCTGAAAGCGGCGGGGATCGAGCGCTCGATAGCGCTTAGCACATTAGCGCTATTGGCCAGGACGTGTACCGAAAACTCTCTCCACCTTGGACCAGTCGAGACTTTGACCGGTCCGATTGAGAGGGGGGACAGCACGACTGTTCTGGCCCACTTGAAGTGTCTGCGACGTTTTCCAAGTTCGGTCAGGCAATTGTATTGTTCGGCTGGATTATCAGTGGTCCAGATGGCTTTGCGGCGTGGCCTGCCGGAACCGAAGGCCGCGGAAATCGAAGAAATGTTGAGAATGGCCCAATGAAAACGCTACCAAAGAAAATTCGCGTGCCTGATCTTGCCCACATGAAGGCAAGAGGCGAGCGAATCGTAATGTTGACTGCTTACGATGCCACTATGGCCCGGCTTTTCGATCGAGCCGGCATCGACGTCTTGCTAGTCGGCGATTCCCTTGGTCATGTGATCTTGGGATTGGACACGACCATTCCAGTAACACTCGATGCAATCATTCATCACACCCAGGCCGTAACACGAGGTGCTGAGCGCGCATTGGTTGTGGCCGATATGCCGTTTCTGAGTTATCAGATCACACCGGAGCAGGCCATGCGGAATGCTGCGAGACTTTTCCAGGAAGGCGGCGCGGCTGCGGTAAAGCTGGAAGGCGGACGCGCCGTGGCCGAGACGGCTCAAAAGCTCACGGCAGCTGGCCTTCCCGTTATGGGACACGTCGGGCTGACGCCCCAACATGTGCATCGCCTGGGAGGCATGCGACAACAAGCCCGTGACGACAAAACAGCCGAGGAACTGATTCTAGACGCACTCGCACTCCAAGACGCCGGTGCGTTTGCAGTGGTACTCGAGGCGATTCCAGACGCTGTTGCTCAGGCCGTGACCTCCCGGCTCCAGATTCCAACGATAGGCATTGGCGCGGGGCCGCATTGCGATGGGCAGGTACTTGTTAGCTACGATGTACTCGGGCTTTTTGACAAGTTCGTGCCTCCATTCGTCAAACAGTACGCTCATCTGGGAGATGTAATCCTAAGCGCCGCCGAGAATTATGCGGAGGATGTCCGTCAAGGCGTTTATCCACAATCTGCGGCAGAGCGTCGCGATCGCCCGCCCATGTTCGCGGTGAAATGACCGGAGTCGTACAACGCATCGCGGAGTGGAACAGCGTTACCGCGGAGATCCGGCGCGAAGGAGTACTGGGCTTGGTTCCAACTATGGGAGCCCTGCATAATGGCCATGGCGCCCTGCTTGACGAAGCAAGGAGACGCTGTTCTGTAGTGGTCGCCACTATCTTCGTCAATCCGCTTCAGTTCAATGAGAGCAGCGACTACAAACTCTATCCCCGCGTGTTAGGCGATGATGTCGCGTTCTGTACAGCTCGGGGGGTCGATTACATATTCGCTCCGCTCGACGAGGAGATGTATCCCGAGGCTCAGCGGGCGTTCGTCGATGTTGAGGAGGTCTCCCAAAACCTGTGCGGTCAATATCGGCCCGGCCACTTCCGCGGTGTCGCGACTGTGGTGTTGAAGCTCTTCCACATCGTCCAACCTCATCTCGCCTTTTTCGGGGAAAAGGACTACCAGCAACTAGCAGTCGTGCGACGCCTTGTCCGCGACCTGAACGTGCCATTGCAAATCGTCGGCGTGGAGACGGTGCGAGAACCCGACGGCCTAGCGCTGAGTTCACGGAACCGTCGGTTGACTTTGAAAGAGCGGGCCTTCGCGCCATATCTCTATAAAGCCTTGCTCGCGGCTCAAGAATCGATCGCTTGTGGAGAGCGAAACTCTGGCTCTGTCAAAGCGCGGGCTGCACGAATTCTGCACTCTATTCCGGAAATCAAGCTTGAGTATTTGGATCTGGTTGATCCGGATACTATTCGGCCCGTTGATTATGTCGGAGGGCCCGTGCGGGCTGCCCTCGCAGCATGGATTGGCAAAACCCGGCTCATCGATAACCTTCTGTGCGAACCGCCGGCCCCCTCCGTGGCCCGGATGTCCCGCTAAACATCGACACTCTGACTCGGCACTGCGCCTCACGTTCGTCTCGCTTCCCTGTAGCTGAGCTCCAAGAGCACGTATAAACAGTGCCTCAGCTACAAGAATCCGTTTCGTACGACGCGCAATTCGCGTTGGCAGGACAAGTGCAGTTATCCAGACTGGCGAACGGTCCTCCCAAGAGATAAGCGACGCGAGCGTCAGGAGCGTCAGGAGAAAAAGGGACACATGAGTTCAGACAAACCAATACGACATATTGCCATCGTCGGCACCGGAGTTATCGGCGCAAGCTGGGCGGCAGAGTTTCTGGCGCGCGGCTTCGATGTGAGTGCAACGGATCCCGCGCCCAACGCGGAAGCAAACCTACGTAAGTACATCGACGAGGCGTGGCCGGCACTCACGGCCATGGGGCTTTCGCCGAAAGCATCGCGAGAGAGACTCAGTTTCACTCTCGATATGAAAACCGTGCTATCGCAGGCCGACTTCGTGCAGGAGAACGGCCCCGAACGGCCAGATTTCAAGATCAAGTTGTATGCGGATATGGACGCGGCTACTCCGCCTGATTCGATCATCGCGTCGAGTTCATCGGGACTGACCATGACCGTGATCCAATCCGGTTGCAGCCGTCCCGAACGCTGCGTCATCGGGCATCCATTTAATCCTCCGCACATGATTCCGCTAGTGGAGATAGTCGGAGGCGCAAAGACATCGCCGGAAACTGTCCGCCGCGCGATCGAGTTTTATGCCTCCATCGGCAAGAAGCCCATCCATCTTCACAAGGAAGTGGTCGGACATGTTGCGAATCGGTTACAGGCCGCACTCTACCGGGAAGTAGTCAACCTCATTCACCTGGGTGTGCTCCACGTCGCAGATGCCGACACGGCCGTGTGCTGGGGACCTGGACTCCGCTGGGGCGTTATGGGGGCCAACCTTCTGTTTCATTTGGGTGGGGGTCAAGGCGGAATTCGGCATTTCATGGAGCACCTTTCCGGCCCTCTGGCAACTTGGTGGAAAGACCTCGGCAGCTTCACCGATTGGCCGGAGGGAAGCAAGCAAACCATCATTGACGGGACATTGCAAGAGGCTGGCGATCGTAGCCTGGAGCAGTTAGCTGAGACCCGCGACGAAGTCCTGATGGGCCTTCTGCAACTCCGTGCCAAGTACACCGAGGCATCGGAACCCGTTGCAGTGTTTTGAAAGAACGGCCGCATTATGTCTGAGAGCACACGTCGTGTAGTCATTGTCGGCGGCGGTTTTGGCGGCTTAGCGGCCGCCAAAGCGCTCGCAAACACCCCGGCGCAAATAATCTTGATCGATCGCACGAATCATCACCTCTTTCAGCCGCTGCTTTACCAGGTGGCGACATCGGTGCTTACGCCTTCGCAAATAGGCTCACCGATCCGAAACATTCTTCGAAAACAGCAGAACACAACGGTGATCCTGGGTGAAGTTACGGGCGTAAATAAGGAGGACAAGTATGTACTGGTCGACTCGGCCGATCGGACGAGCGTTCCCGTACATTATGACTTCCTGATTCTGGCAACCGGGGCAACTCACAGTTACTTCGGACACAACGAATTCGAGAGATTTGCGCCGGGACTGAAAAGCCTAGCCGACGCTGTCGCTGTCCGCAACAAAATCTTGGGGGCGTTCGAGCAGGCTGAGGCGGAAGAAGATCCGACCCGTCACCAGAATCTCCTCACCTTTGTCCTGGTCGGGGCAGGTCCTACGGGAGTGGAGATGGCAAGCGCCATAGCATTGCTCGTCCGCAGCACTCTGAAGTCGGAGTTCCGGCGCATCAATCCTGAATCGGTACGAATTGTACTCCTCGATATGGCGCCGCGAGTTCTCGGACCTTTTTCGGAGACGCTATCGCAAGCCGCCAGGGAACGGCTCGAGAGCTTGGGTGTCGAGGTCCGGCTGGGGCACGGTGTCGATCAGATTGACAGCGACGGCGTCGTTGTGGCGGGCGAGCGCATTTTTAGCAAAACAGTGGTTTGGACCGCCGGCGTCGCCCCTTCACCCGCCGGCAAATGGCTGAACGTTGCGACGGATCGCGCTGGACGAGTGCGTATTGAACCGGACGTGTCGGTGCCTGGCCATCCGGAAATTTTTGTGGTTGGCGACACGGCGTCGCTCGATCAGGACGGTAAGCCATTACCGGGTGTTGCACAGGTAGCGATGCAACAAGGACGGTATGCCGGGAAAGTAATTGACCGGCGCCTTACCGGCCAGTCGACTCTCAAGCCATTTCGCTACTTCGACAAGGGCACGATGGCGGTGGTCGGCAAGGGCTTCGCGGTTTTGCAGAGCGGCAAAATCCACGTAAGCGGCTTCCCTGCGTGGCTTGCGTGGGCGGCCGTGCACCTGCAGTTCCTGGCGCAATCCAGTCTTCGGGTCAGCGTCTTCTTGCAATGGGTGTGGACCTATGTTACTGGACAGCGCGGCTCGCGGCTAATTGTAAATTATCACGGCTCCGAACCAGTGAAGCCGGTTGTTGAACAAGTCCACTTAGAGTTAGCAACTAAGTAAGAATTCAAAGGAGAAAGAATGAGCACGACCTTAACACAACCCGTCGCGACGCAACCGAAGCCAAACGGGCAACCCGCCGCCACGCTACCCAAGCCAGACGGTGATTTCTATCAACTGACCCAATCCCTGAGCGAGACGGAACGTGACTTACTCAAGCGTGTGCGCGAGTTCATGGAGAGCAAGGTGGCGCCGATAATTACTGACTACTGGGCCGAGGATTCGTTTCCTTTCGACATTCTGCCGGGCATTCGCGATCTCAAAGTCGCCGGTTCGGGTTATGAGGGCTACGGCTGCGCCGGGGGTAGCACGCTGCTCGCAGGATTTATCGCAATGGAGATCGCGCGGGTCGACTGCTCCTGCGCCACTTTTTTCGGCGTCCACAGCGGCTTGGCCATGGGATCAATCTTCCTTTGCGGGTCGGAGGAACAAAAGCAGAAGTGGCTGCCGCCCATGGCGCGCCTCGAAAAGATCGGCTCCTTCGGTTTGACCGAACCTCTCGTCGGTTCTGGAGCCTCGGGTGGGCTTCTGACAACTGCCAAGCGCGAAGGCGATACTTGGGTGCTCAATGGCCAGAAGAAGTGGATCGGTAATGCTACGTGGGGCGACGTAACGATCATTTGGGCACGTGACCTGGCCGACAACCAGGTAAAGGGTTTCATCGTCGAGAACAAACTTACTCCCGGGTTTAAAGCGGAAAAGATCCAACATAAGATGGCGCTCCGCGTAGTCCAGAACGCCCTCATCACGCTCGAAAACTGCCGCGTTCCAGAGGAAAATCGCCTGCAAGTAGATACTTCTTTCCGCGACACTGCCCGAGTCCTCCGCATGACAAGGGCGTTCGTCGCATGGGAGGCGGTTGGTTGTGCGATCGGCGCCTATGAGCATGCACTCGCCTACGCGCAGCAGCGACAGCAATTCGGCAAACCGATCGGCAAGTTCCAGCTTGTCCAGGATTTGCTGGTCAAGATGCTTGGGAACATCACGGCGTCACTGTGCATGGTGGTGCGCCTTTCACAATTGCAAGACGAGGGCAAGCTCAAAGACGAGCATGCCTCACTGGCCAAGGCCTTCTGCACGGTGAAAATGCGCGAGACCGTCGGATTCGCCCGGGAATTACTCGGAGCCAATGGGATTTTGTTGGACCACCAGATTGGGCGCTTCGTGGCTGATGCGGAAGCTATCTACTCGTACGAGGGCACGCGCGAGATGAACACCCTCATCGTTGGTAAGGCCATCACTGGCTTTGGCGCGTTCGTTTAGGACTCAAGCTCTCATAAGGAACTAACTCATGGCTACGACTATCTCCGAACCAAAGGGCGCGCCATCCGCGTCCCAGACCACCTCCGGCCGGCTGTTTTTTCTCGATCTGGGCGCCGGCCGCATTCTCTCCGCGAATCCCGACGGCTCCAATCTGAAAACCATACTCACGGAAGGCCGAATATTTCCGGATGGTCTCGTCGTTGACGTCGATGCCGGTCACATGTACTGGACCAATATGGGCAACTTCAAAGCGAACGACGGTTCCATCGAACGCGCCGATCTCGACGGCAGAAACGTCACAACGATCGTTCCTCCGGGTGGAACATTCACACCGAAGCAGATCCAACTCGACAAAGTGAACGGCAAGCTTTACTGGTCGGATCGCGAGGGCATGCGCGTCATGCGTTCGAATCTCGACGGCTCCCACATCGAAACTCTCGTTGACACGAGCCAGGGCGATCCCAGGCCAGGGCCGGACGCCAGGAAATGGTGCGTTGGTATCGCGGTGGATTTAAGCGGCGGAAAGTTCTACTGGACCCAGAAAGGCCCGGATAACGCCGGCCAGGGTCGCATCTGTCGCGCTAGTATCGAAATCCCGAAGGGGCAGACTCCCGCGAGCCGTAAAGACATCGAAGTGCTCTACGGTGATCTGCCCGAGCCCATCGATCTCGATCTTGACCCAACGAATCGCGTGCTGTACTGGACCGATCGTGGCGATCCGCCCCGCGGAAACACCGTGAATCGCGCGCCCTTGGATGCAGCGCCCGGCGAGCGCAAAGATCCGGAGATTGTCTTTACTCACCTGATGGAAGGAATCGGCCTGACGCTGGATCCGAAGAATCAGCGTATGTTCGTTACCGATTTCGCAGGGACCGTTTACAGTGCTAATCTTGATGGCTCCAATCAGAAGACGCTGCTGTTCGCGCAAGGCAACCTCACTGGCATCGCCTACGCGGAGCTGCCGGAGGCTTCCTAGCGAGGATTTCGAAGGATAGACAAACCATGAACGGACGAAAAACGATGACCACGTCCGGCGGCGCCCCCGTCGGCGATAACCAGAATTCGCTCACAGTCGGTCCTCGCGGCCCTGTGCTGATGCAGGACCTGCTACTCATCGAAAAAATGGCGCACTTCAATCGTGAGCGCATACCAGAACGCGTGGTCCACGCCAAGGGATCCGGCGCTCACGGTGTCTTCGAAGTTACTCAAGATATTACTAAGTGGACCAAAGCCAGACTCTTCGAGCGGGTAGGCAAGGAAACTGAAGTGTTCGTCCGCTTCTCGACGGTAGGCGGCGAGAAGGGCTCAGGGGACACGGAGCGCGATCCGCGCGGATTCGCCGTGAAGTTCTACACGGAGGAAGGCAACTGGGACATGGTCGGAAACAACACTCCGGTCTTCTTCGTCCGTGACGCTTTGAAATTCTCCGACTTTATCCACACCCAGAAACGAGATCCCCAAACCAACCTCAAATCGCCCACCATGATGTGGGACTTCTGGAGCTTATCGCCGGAATCCCTGCACCAGGTGACGATTCTGTTCTCGGACCGTGGGACGCCACGTGGCTACCGGCACATGAATGGTTACTCAAGCCACACGTTTTCGCTGGTGAATGACGAAGGTCGGCGCGTATGGTGCAAGTGGCACTTCAAGACGATGCAAGGAATCCAAAACTTCCATCGTGAAGAAGCCATTGAGATGGTTGGCAATGATCCGGATTTCTCCACACGTGATTTGTACGAGGCAATTGAACGCGGCGAATTTCCGAAATGGCGCATTTGCGTTCAGATCATGGATGACGATCAGGCCTCCGCATTTCCCTACAATCCCTTCGACCTCACAAAGATTTGGCCACAGGCGCAGTTCCCGCTTCACGAAGTTGGAATTATGAAGCTGAACAGAAATCCGGAGAACTACTTTGCGGAGGTGGAGCAAGCGGCTTTCGCGCCCGCCAATATCGTTCCGGGAATGGGCTACTCACCGGATAAGATGCTGCAAGCGCGCATTCTCTCGTATCCTGACGCGCATCGGCATCGGATGGGCGTCAACTACGACTTACTGCCGGTAAATAAGCCGAAATGCCCCGTTCATACTTATCATCGCGATGGTCATATACGGTTCGATGACAATGGCGGCCGGGAGCCGAACTACGAACCGAACAGTTTTGATGGACCTGTCGAGAATCCGCATTTCCGCGACTTTTCCTGGGGCTTAGAGGATTCCATCGTCGATCGCTACGATCATCGCCGGGGAAACGACGATTATATCCAGGCGGGCGATCTCTTCCGGCTGCTTGCGCCTGACGCGCAGCAACGACTTATCCATAACGTCGTCATGAGCATGAAAGACGTTTCCCGCGAGATCCAGGCTCGCCAGGTACGCCACTTCGTCAAGGCAGACGTAAGATATGGACGCGGCGTAATGGACGGCCTCTGTTGCGACCCAGTGGAGGAGCTTGAGGAACGGAAGGCGTCCTGAAGTGAGCCTGCCGTCGTCCGTTCCGGAACCGTCCGTTGTGGTTCGCGCCACTGGCTCAGGCTTTGCGCAGGAGATCGTGGCGGGGCAGCATCGCTTGAACGCGGATGAGCCATCCTTTGCGGGCGGCACTGATACCGGTCCTACTCCTTACCAGCTTCTTCTCGCCGCTTTAGGCGCATGCGCTTCCCTCACGGTTGGCATGTACGCCAGACGGAAGAATTGGCCGCTCGAGGGAATTGCCGTGCGCCTAAGTCACTCGAAGATCCATGCCGAGGACTGCTTGGAATGTCAGACCGAAGCAGGGATGTTAGACCGAATTGACTGCGAGCTCGAATTGGTGGGTTCGCTGACTCCCGAGCAACGATTACGACTCTTCGAGATTGCGGAGAAGTGTCCCGTCCATCGAACTCTGACGTCCGAAATCGACATTCGCTCGTCGCTTAAGTGAGCCCAACATGAATTCGGCACTGGCCATACACCGGCTCCATTTTGCGTTTACCATCACGTTTCACTACCTCTTTCCTCAACTGACAATGGGCTTGGCCCTCCTCATTGTCATTCTGAAGTCGATCGCCTTATTTAAGCGAGACGAGTCTTACAACAAGGCCGCCCGATTCTGGGCACGAATCTTTGCAATTAATTTCGCTATGGGCGTGGTGACCGGGATTCCCATGGAATTCCAGTTCGGCACAAACTGGGCGGCGTTCTCGAGAGCGGCCGGTGGCGTCATCGGCCAGACGCTCGCGATGGAAGGAGTATTCTCGTTCTTTCTCGAATCGTCCTTTCTGGGCCTCTTCCTTTACGGTGAAAAGCGCCTCGGATCAAAGCTACACCTCATGTCGGCGTTTCTGGTTTTCCTGGGGTCGTGGCTGTCGGGATTCTTTATCATCGCCACCGATGCATGGATGCAGAACCCTGTCGGCTACACGACCGGCCCCAATGGCGAGCTTCAGCTCCGTAGCTTCACTGACTTGCTTCTGAATCCGTGGACCTTCTGGCAATACTGGCACAACATGACTGCCTCTGTGGTGACGGCCAGCTTCGTCATGGCGGGCCTCGGCGCGTTCTACCTGTTGGTGAAGAAGGAGAGTAATTACGGCACTATCTTTGCTCGTGTGGGCGTTATCGCCGGCCTAACAGCGACACTTCTTATGATCTTTCCCACTGGAGACGGTCAGGGCAAGATGCTCGCTGAGCACCAGGCGGTCACGCTGGCGGCGATGGAAGGACTGTTCGAAACCGGCAAGGGAGCGCCAATCGTGTTGGTCGGCCAACCAAACATGGACCGGCTTGAATTGGACAATCCGATTGAGGTTCCGGGGGTTCTGAGCTTTCTTACTTACAAGCGTTGGAGAGCGGAAGTCAAGGGCCTCAAGGATTTCCCACGGAATGTTTGGCCCGATAACATCCCATTGCTCTACTACGCGTATCACATCATGGTCGGTCTCGGGACAATCATGGTAGCGCTCATGGGATTGTCCGCATTATTTCTTTGGCGTGGACGTCTCTATTCATCGCCGGCTCTGCTATGGGCTTTGATGCTGGCCATTCCGTTTCCCTATATTGCGACAACTGCCGGCTGGATGACGGCAGAACTGGGGCGGCAGCCGTGGGTGATCTACGGCCTCATGCGCACAATGAATGGCGCTTCACTCCGCGTCTCATCCGGAAACGGACTATTTAGTCTGCTCGGTTTTATGGGCTTGTACATGATGCTCGGAATCCTCTTCTTGTTTTTGGTGGCCCGGGAGATTACACACGGTCCAGAGGTTCCTGTTTCACAGCGAGAATCACTCGCGCCGGAAGACCAGGAAGCGCTCGTATAGGAAGAGTTCGATCATGGCAACGCTTTGGTTTTGCTTGACAGCGATCTTGATCGCTGGTTATGTTCTGCTTGATGGCTTCGATCTCGGTGCGGGAATTGTGCAGCTCTTTGTGGCGCGCTCCGAGTTCGAGAAGAACCAGGTGCTGCGGTCGATTGGTCCTGTCTGGGACGGCAATGAGGTTTGGCTGTTGGCTGTCGGCGGCGCCTTGTTTTGTGCATTCCCAGTCCTGTACGCATCCGCCTTCAGCGGCTTTTACCTCTCGCTGATGATGGTGCTCTGGTTGTTGATTTTGCGCGGGATTTCCATCGAGTTTCGGAGCCATGCGGATATCCCGCTCTGGCGACCTCTTTGGGATACCGTATTCGGCCTCGCCAGTGCCTTGCTGGCACTGGTCTACGGTATGGCGCTCGGCAATGTGGTCCGCGGCGTTCCCTTAGATCAAAGCGGCTATTTCTTCTTGCCCTTTTGGACAAATTTCCGGCCGAGCGGCCAAGTCGGAATCATTGACTGGTACACACTGCTGGTTGGCGTCGCATCCTTCCTCGCTTTGACAGTGCACGGCAGCTTGTGGATCGTCTGGAAGACCGCCGGGAGTTTACAGTATCGAACACGATCTTTTGCGGCGAAATGCTGGTCGGTCTCCGTCGCGATCACTCTGCTGATGACCGCCGCGAGCTTTTCACTCCAACCAAACCTGATCCGGCAGTTCCGGAGTCACCCGTGGGGTTTCCTATTCCCGGCGTTGGCGCTCGTGGGCATGATCGAGATACGCGTGCTCAGTTCCCGCGAAAAGGATCTGCAGGCATTCTTCGCGTCAGGTTTGTACCTGTTGGGGATGTTCACCAGCGTAGCTTTCGGAGTGTTTCCGAACGTCCTGCCGGCGAATACCGCGCCCGGCTTGAGTCTCACCATCCAGAACGCGGCCGCGGCTGAGCATGGGCTGATCGTGGCATTGTGGTGGTTCCTTCCTGGCATGGCTCTGGCGATCGGGTATTCGATTCTGGTGTATCGCCATTTCGCTGGCAAGGTGGACTAGCCCCGCTACCGGGACGTTGGGGAGTCGTGACGCTTGGTGTCATCAACCCAGAGCACGCTTTTGGTCAATCGAAAACCCTTCACGCAGAATCCGCTTTAAGATCTTGCCGGAACCGCTCTTCGGCAGCTCAGTGTCCGAGAACTCGACACGGCGCGGAACTTTATAACCGGCTAGCGTTCGCCGGCAATGGGCGATCAACTCCTCTGCGCTGAGCGCCTGTCCCGGCTTCAACACAACGCAGGCCGTCACCAGCTCGCCCCACTTCGGATCCGGTATGCCAAAGACTGCCGTTTCCTGAACTGCGGGATGTCTGTAAATGACTGCTTCGACCTCGCCCGAGTAAACATTCTCGCCGCCGGTGACAATCATGTCCTTGAGGCGATCTACGATGTAGAAGTAACCGTCGGCATCCCGATAGCCGATGTCTCCCGTGCAAAACATGCCGGCTCGGAACGCATGTGCCGTTTCCTCCGGATTGTTCCAATAGCCACGCATGACGTTTGCGCCTCGAGCTACCAATTCGCCACGGTCGCCAGCTTCCACTTCCTTTCCAGCCTCGTCCAAGACCCGCAGATCGACACCGGGACAGGGCCGCCCGCAAGACGTGAGCCGGGTTTCCGTGTGCTCATGGTTCCGCAGACCTGTGAGAAAACCTGTTTCGGTCAATCCGTAAACCTGAACCAGCTCGATATTCGGCAGAACCTGTCTGGTTCGGTGGATAACCTCAGGAGCCATGGGAGATCCGCCGTACCGCAGTTCCTGTAGGCTACTTAGGTCATATTTTCTGACGTCTGGAAATTGCGCCAGCATATTGATCATGGTCGGCACTAGGACCGTTGCGTTAACGCGTTCGTGTTCGACTGTCTCGCAGAAGGATTTTGGACTGAACTTGGATATTGTCGCTTGGCAAACGCCAAGAGCCGGCGCCGCGAAGATCATCGGAAAATCCGCAATGTGAAACATGGGAGCCGCGTGAAGATACACACCGCCTTCTCTGCGAGACATCCAGTAATTAATGTGTTGTACGTTCGCCAGAATTTGCGCGTGAGTCACCACGGCGCCTTTCGGACGTCCAGTCGTACCGCTCGTGTAGATCAGAGCTAGGATGGCTTCGGGGTCGTAAATCGCATCAGACCGGGAATCGGTCGGAATATCCAAGGGCTCCTCATCGAGAACCTGCTCCCACGGAAGCTCCACTGTCGGGGTCGGCATGGAAGAGTGCCGTATAAGGCCTCTCGGGCTCGCATCCGTCAGTACGTGATCGATTTCGGTTGCCGACAACCGTGTGTTCAAGGGAACCGCGATGATGCCGAGCCAGGCGCACGCATACACTAGCTCGATGTACTCGGGTTCGTTCGGCAGGAGAATAGCCAGCCGGTCGCCAGCTTCAAAGCCGAGCCTCTTGAGCGCCGCGGCGACGCCGGCCACACGATCGTGAAGCTCCTGAAAAGTCGAACGCGTCCCGTTTGAAGCAAGCGCAGGACGCTCCCGGTAATACCGCGCAGCCCGGTCCAGAGAGTAAGTATGGATCATCGGAGTGCCGGGCTATGCGCACATAAGAGAGCCCATCAGCGCGAGTGATTCTTCGTCCGCTTCGAATCGATAGCGCGCAAGGTCGGCAACTGTGATCATTACAAGGTTGTGCTTCTGGCAGAAGCGGATGAGATCCGGAAGGCGCGACATTGTACCGTCATGGTTGACGATTTCGCAGATTACTCCCGCGGGATACAGACCTGCCAGACGAGCAAGATCGACCGCAGCCTCCGTCTGACCTCGGCGTTCCAAGACGCCGCCGTCACGGGCGCGAAGGGGGAAGACATGTCCCGGCCTGGCAAAATCTTCCGGATAACTGGTCGCATCCACGGCGGCCCGAATCGTTTCCGCCCGATCGTATGCGGAGATGCCCGTTGTCACGCCGCGACCCTTCACATCAATCGACACCGTGAACGCCGTTCCGCCTAACGCCGTGTTGTTCGGCGCCATTGGCGCGAGTTCCAACTCGTCGAGTCTGCCGCCAGTCATGGCAACACAGATCAGGCCCCTTCCGTGCGTGGCCATGAAGTTGATGGCTTCGGGCGTGATCAGCTCAGCCGCCATGGTCAGGTCGCCTTCATTCTCCCGATCATCGTCGTCTACCACGACGATCATGCGCCCGGCTCTCAGCTCATCCATGGCAGTTTCGATGCTTGCAAACTGGAACCCTTGTTGAGTTACCCCTGGCACGAGACTTAGTGTGTGTCCCATTCTTTCTTTCTTGGACCGCAAGTAAGCCAGCGAGTGCGGGTTGGGGACGGCTTCGCATGGGAGTTGGGCGACAACCTCGATACCAGCGTCCAGCAGGGCGCGAGGCTTCCCCGGATTGTTACTAAGAAGCCGGACGCGACTGACGCCAAGCTCGCGGAGGATCGCAACCGGCAATTCGTAACTTCTACAATCTGCTCTGAATCCCAGCGCCTCATTGGCTTCGACCGTATCGAGGCCAGCGTCCTGCAGCGAGTAGGCCTGTAACTTCGCCATCAACCCGATGCCGCGTCCTTCCTGATGTTCATAGATCACCAGGCCGCATCCTTCCGCGGCAATCGCTTGCATGGCTATCTCTAACTGGTCGCCGCAGTCACAACGAAGCGACCCAAACACTTCACTGGTCATGCATTGCGAATGGATGCGCAACAACGGAGTGCCGCGTGTAACATCTCCCATCATCAGGGTGAGGGCGGTTTCGACCGACCGGGTTTCTCCGGGCGTGTCGTGCTCGAACGCCAAGGCCTGAAACATCCCCCATTTGGTCGGCATTCGAGTGGAGGCAATTCGTCGAATCGGATCGGCCTGTGCGCCGCTTGTCATGATCGCCCCCGGTGGCTGTCAGCGTTCGTGCGCCGGCGACTAACTCGCCTTCAGCGTCGGTTCGGGCGCTGCTCCGAGCGCGCCGCTCAGTCGCAAGCCTTCGATTTCATTTGAGGCGAAACCGAGTTCTTTGAGAATTTCCTCGTTGTGTTCACCGATTTCGGGTGCGCGCCTGGCAGGCACTTTCGCTACCCCGTGCACCTGCATGGGACTGCTGATCGTCGATTTCAGATTCCCTCCGGCGCCCTCGATGGCGACGACTATGTCGTTCGCCTCAAGCTGCGGATCTTTGGCGACTTCAGTCGGTGCGTGAACAATGCCGTATGTAAGGTGACCTTCATCGAAGACTTGCTGCCAGTGCGACATCGGTTGTGAGGCAAACAATTCGTCCAGAATGGCTGTGAGGTCCGCCGAATTGGCTCCCTGCTTTGCGGCATCGGCGAACCGCGGGTCTATCAGCAGGTCCGGGCGGCCAATTCCTTTCGCCAGAGCCGGCCACTTGTCCGGTGTGAGCACAATCAGGAACCAGATATCATCCGAGGCGCGATAGACATTGAGGATTGCATTCGGTGGCTTCAGCCGATCGTGCAGGGGGAAGAACGTGGCGTCGCAAAGCGCGGCCTGAACGAAGACTCCGCAAGACCACACGCCCGCGGCGAGGAGTGACGTTGTGACATACGAACCCTTTCCCGTGCGCTCGCGCCGGTATAGGCCCATGGCGATCGCCGAGAACAAAGTAACCGCCGTGGCGTGATCTCCACTGCCCGATGGGGGGAGAGTGGGCGGAGCACCTGCATCCCGGGTCAGCGACAGTAAGCCGGATCTGGCCCAGTAAGCAGTGATATCGAATCCCGGAAGGCTGGCGTCGGGCCCCTTTTCGCCGTAACCGGTCACGTCCGCGTAAACCAGCCGGGGATTCCACTGTGCAACGTCCTCGTATTCCAGCTTCAGCTTCTTGCGCGCTGGATGCGGCGTGTTGACGATGAGCACGTCCGCCCACTTGACGAGCCGTTCCAGAATCTGCGCCGCCTGGGAGGATTTCAAATCGAGCGACAATCCTCGCTTGTTGCGATTGTTCAAGTGCCAGGGATAGTTATCGTGGGCTCGCGGTTGCGGCGGAATCTTGTAGCCGATTCTCCATATGTCACCCGTGGGCGGCTCGACTTTGATCACGTCGGCACCGAAATCGGATAAGATCACCGCAGCGGACGGTCCGGCAATGAAACTCGAGAGGTCCACGACCTTCAATCCGGAGAAGATATTGTCAGTTGTCATTAGTAACTTCCTGTAAGTCTCAAATTCACCGGCCTTGGAATTGCGCTGCACGCTTTTCCAGGAATGCCGACGTTCCTTCCTTCTTGTCTTCGGTTGCGGCGCAGATACCAAAGAAAGAAGCTTCGAGCGCCAAGCCCTCCGCCTGGCTCGTTTCCAATCCCTTGTTCACCGCCTCGAGCGAGTACTGAACGGCGATCGGAGCGTTCGCCAGGATCTGTTTCAGGATTGCTTCGGCGCGTGCGACGAGATCCGCGGCCGGGACAACTTCGTTGACGAGCCCGATGCGATGCGCCTCCGCTGCATTGATCATCTCGGCGGAAAGAATGAGCTGCAGGGCCCGGCCCTTGCCGACCAGCCTGGGCAGGCGTTGCGTCCCACCTCCGCCGGGAGGTAGGCCCAATTTCACTTCGGGCTGGCCGAACTTTGCGTTCTCAGCGGCGATTCTGATGGTGCAGGCCATCGCGGTCTCGCAGCCGCCGCCCAGCGCGAAGCCGTTGATTGCCGCGATGACCGGCTTGCCGAGATTCTCGACCAGGTTCAGGACCGCTTGTCCAAAGCTGCTGGACCGTTCGGCTTCTACGGCGGTGACATGAGCGAGTTCGCTGATATCGGCTCCAGCGATGAAGGCCTTATCGCCCGCGCCCGTCAGAATAACGCCGCGCACCTCGGCGTCATCCCGCGCGTCTTCAAAAGCTGTTTGTAAATCAGCCCAGGTTTGGTGATTCAAAGCGTTGAGAACTTTGGGGCGATTCACAGTCACATAGGCGATAGCGCCCTTCTTTTCGTACAAAACGTTTTCGAGTGTTTGAGCTGTGGCGATCACGCACGTAATAGAGCACGGCAGACACCAAATCCTTGGAGGCTAAAACAGTGCACTGACTGAACGCCCAATGTGCGACGCGTCGGAGTTGCGTCACTTTGCCTTGCGTCACTTTGCCGAAGAGACATGCGACGTATGCGCAGTCGTGCTAGAGCCCCGGCGTGTGCCCGATGGTTTGCTCGAGCTCCGCGTTGGCAAGCAAGTAACCTAATTGAGCTTGCAGAAGATCTGCCTGAGCCTTGTAGTTTGCCGCGGAGGCCTGGCGAAGGCTTGAGACCAGTTCCACTCCTTGCGCCAACTGGTTCTTCGCGAGCCGCTCGCCTTCCGCTCGCAACCGCACCACTTCGTTCGCAACTTGGAGCATCTGTTTCGTGCGCTCGACTTTGTTGTAGCTGCGATCAACCTGCACGGTCACCGCTTCTTTCAAGCGGACAAGATTCTCTTGCGCCTCCGCCAACTTTTCTTCACGCTCCCGCACCGCCGCCCGGCGCTTCCCGAAGTCGAAAACATCATAGGTCAAGGTGAGACCGAAAGTACCGAAGTTACGCGCCACGAATGGCACACCGTTCTGATAACTCTGGCGTGCGATCGCGGTGATGTCCGGGATATAGGCCGATTTGGCCGCAGTCACCCCGGCCCTGGCTTGCTCCACTGCCGAAGCGGCAGCCTGAATTTGCGGATTCTCCGCCCAGGCGATTCTCTGGTATTCAACACGCGGTCGCTCTTCCAGGATGGCGGGCTGCACTTCGCTCAAATCCAGCGACGTATCCAGCGGCAATCCCAACAGGTCGTTCAGCTCTGTAGTCAAGTCCGATAACTGAAGATCAACGGTAAGCTCGGCTTGCTTGCTCTGCAGCAGCCCGGCATTCCCTTCAATCATCGCGATCTTGAGCGCATCGCCGTTCCGAACATCCTGTTCACTTTCGCTCAGACGCGTTTGGGCGAACGCGATCTCTTGTTCGGCGGCGCGTTTTTCGAGCTGGGCGACCAGAATCGCGTAGTACAATTCGTGAACCTTCAGCGCCACCTCGGTTTCCGCTTTCTTGAGATCGTCCCGTGAAACGGCGATCTCCGATAATGCGATCCGGTCGGCCTGATGTATGCGGATCAACTGAGTGAGCGGTTGAGCTAACGTTGTTCCGCTGGTTTCAAACGTTCTCCTGCCCTGGTCGATCAAGCTGTTGCTCGCCGGAACTGGGCCGACACTTGGAAACACACCGAACGCACCAGCCGGGATGCCTATGTTCTGAAATGCAGTCGTGTGGAGGAAGGTCGATTCATTCTTGAAATCGGGGAAATAGCTCGCCTTCGCTTGTGCTCGTTTCTGTTCGCTCTCCACCACCTTCATGCGCCCTATCTTCAGCTCGCGGTTATGCGTCAGCGCGAGATGGACGGCGTCGCTCAAGGTGAGGCGCCGCACCTCCTCCGTGTTTTGAGCGGCCGCGGCCAGCACGCCGAGCTGGGCGACTAGCAGGATGCGATATATATACGTGCAAGTCATTGCATGTTCCTCAACATCTTGTAAGTCAGTTTGCCCGGCGTAAGGAATAGCATCAGCACCAAATACGCAACTGCCACCCACGTGATCAGGATGAATGCATCGGCTATCGCCAGCGTGTAAGCCTGCGCTCGCACCTGCTGGCTCAAAATCCCGAGCGCGCGTTGGTGTGCTTCTTCGAGCCCGGCCGATGGCGAGAACAGGCCCGCAGTCAGCATCCATACTCGTTCGCCGGTGAGCCATCTGCCGGCGTCGACATGGAGCCCCAACACGTTGGAATGAAACTGCTCCCGCACTGAAACAAAGTGAGTCAAGATGGCCACACCGACCTGACCGCCGAAAATGCGCACGAAGTGCATGAATCCAGAGAAGGTTGCGACATTGGCGACGCTCGCCAGAGCGCCCGCGTCGATCGCCTCCAAAACGAGACTGCTAACCAAGCCTACGTATGTGCACGCAAAACCCGCCGCGAATAGCAGCTCTGCGAACTGGAAACTGTTGCCGGCCCACGATGAGTCCAGATGTGCGCAGGTCCAACAGACCACTGCGGCTGTCGTGAGCCCAACTGCCAAAATCAGCCGTGAGTGGGTATAGACAATCAGGACCGCAACGAGCCAAACTACGGCAAACATCGGCACCGCCACCCATGCGAGTGCGTGGCCAGTTTCGAGTGGCCGATACCTATGAATGTTGCCCAAGAATCCGGGCACAAGAACAATGGTTGCCAGGTGCGTGAACTTAAACACGAAAATCGATAAAGCCAAAATGATGATGTTCCGTTTGTTCAGAAAAGAAAGATTCAGCGTCGGATTCGGCTGCAAAGCCCGTCTTACGCCTGCAGCACCTATCAGAAAAAAACCCGCAACCGACATCCCGACAATCGTGCCCGAGTTCAACCAATCTAATCGCTGTCCCTGGTCCAGTGCGCCGTAAAGAAGACTCACACCTAGGCTGAAATAGGCGAATCCACGCCAACTCGGCCTCGGACCCAAGATTGGCCGTCCGGATATTCCGAAATGAACGCAGATCATCATCAGTGGGGCAACCAGCGCCGCAGTCCAGAAGATCCAATGCCAGGACAGATGCTCCATATACCAGCCCTCAAGAACTGAGGCAATATTGCTGACGAACACAATGTCCGCAGCATATGCTGCGACTCCAAAGATGATGAGCCGCTTGGGAAGAGCATTCAGCACGAACGTCATCGTGAGGGAATAGAAAGTGCCCGACGCGACCCCTGCGATGACCAGACAGCCCAGCATCGCCCAGTAACCGGTTGCAAAGGGCAGGATCAGAGATGCAACCGTGAAGATCGTCGCCATGAACAAGAGAATTCTGCGCGGGCCCAACCTCGTGTTGACGAAGACGACGAAGACGCCGCTGAACATCATGGCCATATTGAGCGCGGTGGGAAGCCAGGAGGCCTCGTCGAAACCAAATCCAAGTGCGCCGCGCAGGTCAGGCAGGCCAATGCTGAGGAGGCGAGAATTCAGCGTGGCGGCGCCGGCGCCCAAAAAGACACCAAGAATGCCGATATACGGGTTAGTCTTGGTTTGCAGTGGACCCGATCGCGCGGGGGCGGGAGCGGTCGCAGTCGCCGGCGTCTCCTCTGTGACCGTCACCGTAGACTCCTCAACCGGCGCCATTCGTTCGAACCGTCGCGATCACCGATAGCCCGGGCCGCAACCGCTCAGCCTCTCTCTGATCCGGATCCAGCACGATCTTCACAGGCACTCGCTGCACGATCTTGGTAAAGTTGCCGCTGGCATTATCCGGCGGCAACAAGGCGAACTGCGAGCCGCTGGCGGGCGAGACATGCTCCACTTTTCCTCGGAAAGTTACTCCTGGAACTGCATCCACGCGAAGTTCGGCGGGGTTGCCCGCGCGCATGTGGCGGAGCTGCGTTTCTTTGTAATTGGCCTCGACCCAGACCTCATGTTGAACGAGCGAAATAACCTGCGTGCCTGGACCAACTAGTTGTCCAGGGAGCACCTTGCGCTCGCTGACGATTCCGTTTTCCGGCGAAACGATTCGCGTATAACCCAAATTGACCTGTGCAAGTGCGAGGGAGGCTTTCTTCGCATTGAGATCGGCTTGAAGCAGCAGTTCCTGCGAATCAAGCACGGCACGCTGACGTTTTTGTGCTTCGAGCTCGGCCTTGGTGCTGTCTAGGTGCGCGTGCGCTCGCGCCAGATCCGCTTGCCGGCTTGCCAATTGCGCGGTCGCCGCACGCAGCTCAGATTGACGACTTGCGAGCTGTGCATTGAACTGGTCCGCGGCCGCCACCACCTGCTCGAGTTTCTGGCGCGTGGCCGCCTCAGCGGAAATCAGGGCTTCCTGTCGACGCCGCTCCAAGCTCGTTCGTTGGACCTCTGCTTTGGCTCCATCGATCGCGCTCTTGGAATTGGCGATCATGGACTTCGCCGCCTCGACTCCGGCCTCCGCCGCCGTGATCTCCGCTTGGGCTGCGCCTATGCCAGCTTGCGCTTGCAGAATATGGGCATCCTGCAATTCTTTCTGCCGCTGATTGTTTATCAGCGCATCTTCGCCAGCGGCCACGGCCGCCTCGGCCTGCTGCACCTGGGCGCGAAAATCGTCATCGCGCAACTCGACGAGTAAGTCGCCCGCCTTTACAGGTTGATAATCGGAGACCCTCACCGTAGCGACTAGTCCCGCGACTTTCGTGCTCAACGGCGTCAGGTCCGCTCGCACGTAGGCGTCGTCGGTCTTCTGCGATGCCCTCCCGCCAGCCCAGGCATTCCAGTTGCCGGCGATTAAGAGTAAGATTCCTCCGGCCATGAGCAGAATCGTTGCCGGGACCACGAACCGCTTCAAACGTTCCGTCCAGCGCGAGCCCTTCCTAACAGAATCGGTTTTCGACTCAGCCATGCCTTCCTCCTGCGTAGGTTTGTACCGTCATCATCTCGAGGGCGTCAGTCGAGAGGAAGCAACCGTGATTCCAAACGAATCATCACGGTTAAATGAGTACGTTCATCGTTAACCGGGACTTCGTAACCTTGTGACGCCTTGCGCGCGCGTCTTATCGTCGAGATCTCGACACTTGGTTGATTCCGGACCGACGACATAGCGTGACTTGCAATATCTCATCGCGGTGAAGGCGAAGCTTGATGCCAATACTCAAGACCATTGAATTAAGCAAACCTACTGACCGCCGTCGGTTGAAGCGCGCAACCTTGGCCCGTGAAGTGCTTCTTGTCTCATGGAGATTGTTCGGATGAGTGAGGACGTTCCTATGAGCACTTGTAATAGTTGTGGATGCACGCAGTCGCAAGCAATTGCTGATGCGAAAACGCTCGGTCTTGAGCAAGAGTTTCAAAGCGGAATTTATACCTGCTGCCAGATAGCAGAATGGACCGAGGAGCAATGGTCGGCATGGGCTCAAGCGACGCGTGAGGATACTGATTACGGCAATGACGGCAGCGCAAGCGCGGAACTCGATAGCAAAGAAGCTGTGCTCATCCCCGTCCGCTTTCGCCCGCCGGTGCCGTGGTTCCGTCGTGTCTGATCGTGCGGCCCCCTGCAGGAGAAGCGATGGCGACTGCGGACCGGCATTTCATTCCAACCAGCGCAACTCACCCGTTCCAGTTGATTCAACCATCACCATGACGTCGTCTTCGGGCGTACTCGTGCGCTTTAATCTGGTTGGCATGCGCAACCATCCCGAGTTTCACGCGTTCGAGTCGATCTATGAATGCGACGACCCGGCCTGCTGCGGGTGTGGATGCCCGGCATTCTGCAATCGGTACGCATACCTGCCGGAAGAGGTATCAGAGGCGCTTTTGTGCCATGTGGAATTGCACCACGCGTCGTGAAGTAATCGCTGGACCTGCAGTTGCCGTGAGTCATTCGCGCAGAGCGTATTCATGCCTAACATGGGGCTGGGATAATCATTCGCATACGTGAACAAAAGGGCCATTGGCGCGCTCGGCGTGATGCTTGCATTGTGCCCGTGCGTTCTCGGCTTAAACCCCTCTCTCGACATTGATCAATACGCGCACACCGCGTGGACAATTCGCGAGGGATTTTTTAAGGGCAATATCTACTCGATTGCCCAGACTCCCGATGGTTATCTTTGGCTCGGAACAGAATTTGGTTTGCTTCGCTTCGACGGGGAGCGCAGTATCCCCTGGCAACCACAAGCGGGTCAGCATCTCCCGGGCACCGCAATTACCAAGCTGCTCGCCGCACGCGACGGAACCCTTTGGATTGGCACGGATGCTGGACTTGTAAGTTGGAATGGCGTCAGACTGACCCATCACCCGCAGCTTGATCGGGAAGTTGTGCTAGCACTGCTCGAGGACCATGAGGGAACGATATGGGTCGGCGCTTTGGGGAGTCCTACTGGCCGCCTTTGCAAGATCGGAAGTAGCGGAATGCAGTGCTACGGCCAGGATGGCGCTCTGGGCCGAATGGTCGCCCCTTTGTACGAGGACACTACTGGCAATCTCTGGGTTGGTTCACAGTCCGGTCTTTGGCATTGGAGGCCCGGACCTCCAATGCACTACCCGATGCCGAGAACAGAACTCAACGATCTGACCAGCGAGGGCGGAGAGAAACTTCTCATCGCGATGTCCGGCGGGATGAGACAACTCGTCCAGGGGAAACTCGGCTCATACCCGACTCACTCTTCTGGCAAGCCGGTCAATGCGAACAGAGTTCTTCGGGACCATGATGGCGGCGTCTGGATCGGAACACTCGACCGTGGGCTCATACATGTACATCGCGGCCGACAGGATGTATTTTCGCGCTCTGACGGCCTTTCTGGTGACCTCATCTTCGGCCTCTTCGAGGACCATGAAGGCAATGTCTGGGTTGCCAGCAATGGAGGACTCGACCGCTTCCGGGAGTTCCCCGTAACCACCATTTCCGTCAAACAAGGTTTGTCTAGTGACACTGCTTGGTCAGTTTTGGGCGCACGGGATGGCAGCGTTTGGTTTGGTAGTGGCGATGGCTTGAACAAGTGGAATAACGAAAAAATTACGATGATCCGCAAGGCAGGTGGACTGCCGGATGATGCTCCGCAATCGCTGTTTCAGGATGATCGCGGGCGCATCTGGGCGTTCACGGGTCATGGACTTGCCTACATTGAGGACGGCAGGTTTGTTTCCGTAAGCAGTGTGCCTGGCAGGCAAGTGCACTTCATCACCGGGGACAAGGCGGGCAATCTCTGGCTGTCGGAGAATAGCAACCTCTTGCACTTTTGGGCAGGACATTTGGTCGAACAGATTCCCTGGTCACGGTTGGGCCGTCTAGAAAATGCCTCGGTTCTACTCTCTGATCGTGAGCAAGGCGGATTGTGGCTTGGATTCTGGCGTGGCGGCGGCGTTTCCTATTTCAAGGACGGCCAGCTCCGCGCCTCCTACACAGCCGCTAATGGTCTGAGCGAGCGTGCCGTCGCCGGCCTCTACCTCGATCACGACGGCGCGCTGTGGGTCTCAACTGAGGGTGCTGGCCTCAGCCGGATTAAAGATGGTCGAATTGCGACGCTCACAACCAGTAGCGGGCTGCCTTGTAACATCGTTCACTGGACTATGGAGGACGACGATGGTTCGTTCTGGTTGTACTCGGCATGCGGCCTGGTACGCATCGCGAGGTCAGAATTAGACTCGTGGGTCGCAGGTCAGAAGCACACGATCGAGACAGCCACTTGGGACACGACTGACGGTGTCAGACTGCGCTCGACTGCGTCCAGTCCCTATGGTGCGCGCGTCGCTAAGTCACCCGACGGCAGGCTGTGGTTTGTAACGGGAGAAGGCGTCCAAGTAGTCGATCCGCGCCATCTTCCGTTCAACAAACTCCCGCCGCCAGTCCATATCGAACAAATCACATCTGACCACAAGATTTGGTGGCAAAACTTATGGACCGCCGCATCTTCGAACCTGCGCCTGCCGCGGCTGACTCGCGATCTAGAGATCGACTACACTGCTCTGAGTCTGATTGCGCCCGAGAAGGCCCGTTTCAAATACAAGCTGGAAGGCTACGATCGCGATTGGCAAGCTGCGGGCAATCGGCGCCAAGCGTTCTATACCAATCTTTCCCCTCGCAACTATCGTTTTCGCGTAAGCGGATGCAACAACAGCGGAGTATGGAATGACGCGGGCGCATCGTTCGATTTTTCTGTTGCGCCGGCATACTATCAGACCACTTGGTTCCGCGGTTTGTGTGTGGGTGCGATTCTGGCGATAATATGGGCCGTCTATCGGCTTCGCGTCCGAGTTTTAGAGGAACGCCACAGCATCTTAGAGCGGCATCAAGGTGAGATCAGCGCGCTGAACGAACGCTTAATGAAAGCGCACGAGGAGGAGCGGATGCGAATTGCCGGCGAGCTGCACGACGGGGTTCTCCAGCAGATTACCTCGTTCACTCTCCGGCTGGGAACGGCGACGCTGAAGCTTCCAGCCGATTCGGAACCCAAGAAACGAATTAAAGAACTTCAGAAAGAGCTCATTCAGATGGGGACTGAGATCCGTCACTTGTCGCATGAGCTTCATCCTGCTCTGCTGCAGGAGTCGGGCCTGCCGGCGGCACTGTCGTCCTATTGCGAAGAATTCAGCAAGGTACGCAGCATTCCCGTTTCGTGTGAGATGGATGAGAGTGTGGACGAATTATCCCCGGGGGCGGCGCTCTGCCTTTATCGCATCGCGCAGGAAGCACTTGGCAACGTTGCAAAACATGCGAAAGCCACGGAGGTTAAAGTGCGGCTTAGCCGGGCCAACGGTAACGTTTGTCTTTCGGTCTCCGATGATGGCCTCGGCTTTAATCGGGATGAGAAAGCCGGAGGGCTTGGGCTGATCAATATGAGAGAGCGGGTGCACCAGTTGCACGGAACGTTTGAGTTCCACAGCGAGCCGGGGCGCGGGACCAAGCTCAGAGCGACGGTACCTTTCCGACCAGCCTCGACACCTTGACTCGCCACTGTGCCTCACATTCGTCACGCTTTCCATAACTGAACTCTCAAGAGCACGATAGGACGCAATTCGGGTTGGAAAGACGAGTGCAACTTGTCCAGACTGGCATCACATGGCTAAGAAAAAAGTAGCGGATGTATTGGTAGAGGTCATTGCCGACGCAGGAGTTCGGCGGATGTACGGAGTTTCCGGCGACTCGCTCAACGGCATCACGGACTCGATCCGCGCGAAGAAAAGTCTTCAGTGGGTTCATGTGCGGCACGAAGAGACGGCCGCGTTTGCCGCGGGAGCGGAAGCGCATCTCACGGGAACCTTGGCGGTTTGTGCCGGAAGCTGCGGTCCGGGTAATCTGCACTTGATCAACGGACTTTACGATTGCCACCGCAGCCGCGTGCCCGTCCTGGCCATCGCGGCGCAAATTCCGAGTAATGAAATCGGGAGCGGATACTTCCAGGAGACTCATCCTGAGCATGTCTTCGCGCAATGCAGCCACTACTGTGAGCTGGTCTCGCACCCCTCGCAGATGCCGCGCGTCCTCGAGATCGCCATGCAGACCGCGCTCTCGCGCCGCGGTGTCGCAGTGGTCGCCCTGCCAGGCGATATAGCCATGCAAGAGGCCGTCGAGCGAGGGCCGCGGCTACATTTCTCCGAGCTGAAGCCTACCGTCTGCCCATCCGACGACGAACTCAACCTACTCGCGAAGGTTCTGAATGGATCGAAAAAGGTAACGATCCTGGGCGGCGCGGGCTGCGCCGGAGCGCATACCGAACTCATTGCACTAGCAGGCATGCTGAAAGCCCCCATCGTGCACGCGATGCGCGGCAAGGAGTTTATCGAGTACGACAATCCGTTCGATGTGGGCATGACGGGCCTGCTTGGCTTCTCTTCGGGCTATCTCGCGATGATGAGCTGCGAGGTCCTGGTGATGATTGGAACCGATTTCCCGTACCAGAACTTCTACCCTGAGCACGCAACGGTGGTGCAGATCGATCTTCGCGGCGAACAAATTGGACGCCGTAGCAAGGTTGATTTCGGCTTTGTGGGAGACACAAAGACCACGCTCCGAGCCCTGTTGCCGAAGCTGCAGCAAAACGAAAACGAAGTGCATTTGAAGGAATCTCTGGAGCATTACCGAAAGGCACGCAAGGGCCTGGACGAACTGGCAACGCCGAATTCCGGCAAAAAACCAATCCATCCTCAATATGTCGCGCTAGTGCTCGATCAACTCGCGACTGATGACGCGGTTTTCACGTGTGACGTGGGAACTCCCACCGTCTGGGCCGCGCGCTATCTCACTATGAACGGCAAGCGAAGGATGCTGGGTTCCTTCAACCACGGGTCCATGGCCAACGCGCTGCCTCAGGCCATCGGCGCGCAGGTCACTTATCCAGGCCGCCAGGTGATTTCGATGTCGGGCGACGGCGGTTTCGCGATGCTCATGGGAGACCTGCTCACGCTCAAGCAGCACGAATTGCCGGTCAAGCTGATTGTGTTCAAAAACGATTCGTTGGCATTTGTCGAATTAGAAATGAAGGCGGCCGGCATCCTCGACTTCGGAACAGACCTGCACAACCCGGATTTCACGAAAATCGCCGAGGCAGCGGGCCTTCTCGGAGTGAGAGCGGAAAGTCCCGACCAGGTAGAACCCGCGATCGCGAAAGCGCTCAAGCATAACGGCCCGGCGTTAGTCGAGGTGATCGTTTCTCGTCAGGAGCTCTCGATGCCACCGACCATCACCTTGGAACAGGCGAAAGGTTTTAGCCTCTTCATGCTGAAAGCGGTGCTAAGCGGACGCGGCGACGAAATCGTCGATCTGGCGCGAGTCAATCTCTCCCGCTGATGAATCCCAAAAAGCGCAACTGCCAAGTAGAAAGGAATCCGAACAAGTGGCCAGAGTAGAAACGATGCCGCAAGCAAGCGTGGCGGAAAGCCATCGCGGGATGAACCTCCTCAATCAGCAATTGCTGAACAAAGGAACAGCTTTCACTGAGGAGGAGCGCGCCAAATTTGGCCTGCACGGGCTGCTTCCTCCACAAGTGGAGACCCTTGACGAGCAGGTCCTGCGAGCGTATGAGGCCTACAAGAGAAAGGATGACGACCTGGAGCGCCACATCTATTTGCGCGCTCTGCAAGACACGAACGAGGTCCTTTTTTACAGGCTTCTTCTCGACCACATTGAAGAAATGACCCCGGTAGTCTACACGCCCGTCGTTGCGCTCGCGTGTGAACAATTCAGCCACATCTATCGGCGGCCGCGCGGAATGTTTATTTCCTATCCTCTCCGTGACTCGATCCCTGAGTTACTGCGAAATCGACCGAACAAGGATGTCGGTGTGATCGTCGTGACCGATGGCGAGCGTATTCTTGGTATCGGCGATCAGGGCGCGGGCGGCCTCGGCATCCCGATCGGGAAGCTCTCGCTGTACACGCTGATCGGTGGCATCCCTCCGTCACGAACGCTGCCCATTCTCTTGGATGTCGGAACCAACAATACAGAGCGGCTCAAAGATCCAGAGTACTTCGGCTGGCGCCATGAACGGATCACCGGTCAAGATTACTTCGATTTCGTCGATCGGTTCGTGCAGGCGGTGAAGCAGGAGCTGCCCCAAACATGCCTGCAGTGGGAAGATTTCGCGACCCCCCACGCCCGCCCGATCCTCGGCCGCTATCGCGATCAGTTATTGACGTTCAACGACGACATCCAGGGGACGTCGGCCGTTGCCCTCGGCGCGATATTGGCCGCGGTCAAGGTGACTGGCAAGAGTTTGAAGGAGCAACAGATCGTCATGCTCGGCGCAGGCTCGGCCGGTATCGGTGTCGCAGACGGGTTACGCGAGGCAATGAAAGGAGAAGGGCTGTCCGAGCAGGAGGCACGTAGCCATTTCTGGCTGGTCGACAAAGATGGCCTTCTGCATTCCGGTCGAAAAGACTTGACTTCCGAGCAGAGCGTTTATGCCCAACCGGAGGACCGTCTTTCCGGCTGGCCGCGAACTGCTAACGGACACATCGGACTCGCCGACCTGATTGGAAAGATCGATGCCACCATCCTGATCGGTCTCTCAACGGTTGGCCGCGCCTTCTCGGAACCAATCGTTCGCGAAATGGCCCATAAGGTCGAGCGGCCTATCATTTTCCCGCTCTCGAATCCCACTGCAAGATCCGAAGCGAAGGCCGACGATTTGATTCGCTGGACCGACGGACGGGCTCTCGTGGCGACAGGGTCTCCGTTCGCGCCGGTGAGTTACGACGGCCGCACGATTCCGATCGCGCAATGCAACAACGTTTACATCTTTCCAGCGATGGGACTCGGCCTGGTCGCCTCCGGCGCTCGCCGGGTCACGGAGGCAATGATGCTGGCAGCTGCGCGAAAACTGGGTGAAAATTCGCCCGCGCTCCAGGACCCTTCCGCATCGCTGCTTCCGCCGCTCAAAGACATCAGAAGGGTGGCTGCGGACATCGCAATTGCAGTTGGAATCGAAGCACAAAAGAACGGGGTAGCTCCAAAGGTCAGTGAGGACGAGCTTCGTCAGCGTGTGCTGAAAACGCAGTGGACGCCTGCTTACCCGTGAGGTCGTTGAACTATGGTAAACGCGAGATACCCAACTGGTTTATTGGGACAGTTTTGTAGACCAGCGGCAATCGACTCTCAACCAGACTTCGCAGCTGTAGGTCTCTTTCGGCAGCATCCAGGAAGTCGAGAACTGCGTGAGCGAGGTCGTTGAAAAAAGATGCTGTGCCGATCATCGCGACTTTCGGCACTTGGTCTTCGGCAAGCGCGTGTTGTCCTCCGTCGTTGTATATGAATTGATAAATGCTCGGGTCTTTTCGATGTAAATCGGCCTCCGCTGTAAAAGCGTGCAAGAGTCCGCAGCGCGCGGCATACACGTCAATTCCGCGATACTGATACGGCTGCGAGGGATCTGCCCTCAGATACCGATCCACCCATGCGATGAAATCAGACCGATTATGCTTGGGCTTATCAGTTGGCATGGACAGGTACGACATCGAATCTATGCAGACAAACGAGACCGCGAGAGCTCCAATCGTTGCTCCAGCCTGTTCGCATCTTCTCATCTCGGCGACGGATCCAGCAAGCCTTTGTAACTGACCATCTGATTCGAGCTTACAAGCCGTGTCTCCGAATTCGGAGCTAACTGCCTACCGAACGAAGATGTCGGCACTTTGACCCGCCACTGTGCCTCACATTCGTCACTCCCACCCCTTAAGCCGTGACGCAAGGTTCGGGAGAGTTTAGCAGGACGAGTGATTAACAGGCTTATCTCGTTTGGAATCGCGGTTGCTTTCCGTTCGTTGTGCAGACTCGGTCGGTGTCGCGCCAGTAAGTGCATAGCGAGGAAGGCAGCAGCCGTTTCAAATGAGCCCAACCAACATCTTTGCTCCGGCGTCCACTCCCGCGGACTCAATCTTCGGCGTTTCAATTTTCGTCATTTTGAACGTTGCAGCGATTTTCGTCGTCGTGGGCGCCCTGCTCGCCTACGCCGCCGTGAGATTCAGGCATCGACCCGGCGATGACCGCAGCGAACCCGCCCAGATCTACGGAAGCAGCCAGGTGGAGCTGGCCTGGACCGTCATCCCAATTCTCATCGTCATGGCCCTATTGCTGGCGGGTGTGCGCGGGATTGCTTCGATTCAGAAGGCCCACCGTCCTCCCGCCGCATTGGTGGTAATCGTCACTGGGCACCAATATTGGTGGGAATATCGCTATCCGGGCTTGAACATCGTCGCAGCCAACGAACTGCATGTGCCGGTCAGCGACCCGGCGCATCCAACGCCCACCTTCCTGACGCTGCTCTCAGCGGATACGGACCACAGTTTCTGGGTGCCTCGGCTGGCGGGCAAAACGGACCTGATTCCGAATCACCCCAACCGCATGTGGATCGATCCGCACCAAACTGGCATGTTTGTGGGGCAGTGCGCGCAATACTGCGGAACTCAGCACGCCAAGATGCTGCTGCGCGTCTACGTGCAGCCACGCGAGGAATTCGAGCGCTGGGTTCACGAGCAGCAGCAACCCGCGCACGCGCCCGCGCCGAGCACCGCTGCATCCAACGGGCAGCGCGTTTTTGAAACGACGGCCTGCGTCAACTGCCACGCGGTATCGGGCACCTCGGCAAAAGCCCAGTTCGGCCCGGACCTGACACACCTGATGAGCCGCGAGACGATTGCGGCGGGCGCGGCGCCCAACACGCCTGAAATGCTGCGGCTCTGGATCCGCAATCCCGACGCCATTAAGCCGGGATCGAAGATGCCTGCCATGGGCTTGAGCGAGCAGGACGTGGACGCCGTGGCGACCTACCTGGAGACGCTTCACTAATGGCTACCACAACCATCGCAGTATCCGACTTTACGGGGGCTCCCCGGCCGTTCACACTCCGGCTTCACGATTGGGTGACCACGGTGGATCACAAACGCCTGGGCATCCTATATATTCTCTACGCGCTGGTCTTTCTCGGCATTGGCGGCGTTGAGGCGACCGTCATGCGGCTGCAACTCATCCGGCCGCACAATGATTTCGTTTCGCCGCAGGCGTTCAATCGCATGATGACCATGCACGGCACGACGATGATTTTCTTCGTGGCGATGCCGTTAGTGTTCGGGTTTGCGAACTACCTTGTGCCGCTGATGATCGGCGCTCGCGACATGGCATTCCCCCGGCTCAACGCATTTAGCTTTTGGATGACCGCCCTCGGAGGTCTGCTCCTTTATTACAGCTTCGTCGGTGGGAACGGCCTGTACGGAGCTGGAAGCGCGCCCGACGTCGGATGGTTCGCGTATGCTCCGCTCACCTCGAAAACCTTTTCGGTGGGACACAGCACAGATTTCTGGACCTTGTCGCTTTTGGTTTCCGGCATTGGCAGCGTCGGCACTGCGATCAACATCATCACCACGATTGCGTGCATGCGCTGTCCGGGCATGACCCTGGGGAAGATGCCGCTGATGGCGTGGCTGAATCTTACGATGGGCGGTCTGGTGATCCTCGCGCTGGGCCCGCTTACCGCGGCGCAGCTTATGCTGTTGATCGACCGCTACCTGGGCGGCCATTTCTTCGACGCACAGGCCGGCGGGTCGGCTGTCCTATGGATGCATTTCTTCTGGATTTTTGGCCACCCGGAAGTGTATGTGCTGGTGCTCCCCGCTTTCGCGTTCGCCTCCGAGATCATTCCAGTGTTTTCGCGCAAAGCGATTTTCGGTTACTCGGTCATGGTATTGGCGACCGTGGCCATCGGCTTCATCAGCGTGAGTGTCTGGGCGCACCACATGTTCACCGTCGGGATGAGCGCGGGCGCGAACACATTCTTCGTTCTCTCCACGATGGCCATTGCTGTCCCTACGGGCATCAAGATTTTCAACTGGCTGGCAACTATGTGGGGAGGCAAGATCCGATACGCCGCGCCGATGCTATTCTGCGTCGCCTTTCTGTTCCAGTTTCTGATTGCTGGATTGACCGGAGTCACATTGGCGGTAGCGCCGTTCGATTGGCAACTCGCCAACTCGTACTACGTGGTGGCTCACTTTCACTACGTGATTGTGGGCGGAATTCTCTTCACCGCATTCGCAGCTTTTTATTATTGGTGGCCGAAAGTATCCGGAAAAATGTATAGCGAAGCGCTCGCCAAACTGCACTTCTGGTTGTTTTTCGTCGGCTTCCATCTCACGTTCGATTTCATGCACATACCGGGGCTGCTGGGCATGCCGCGCCGGATCTATACTTATGAACCCGGCCGCGGCTGGGACATCTGGAATTTCATCGTAACTATAGGTGTTGTTTTTCAAGCGGCCGGGGTGCTGTTCTTCGCCGGCAATCTGATTTGGTCGTACTTCCGCGGCAAGACGGCGGGAAATGATCCGTGGGACGCGTGGACGCTGGAGTGGTCCACGAGCTCGCCGCCTCCGGAGTACAACTACGCCGTGATTCCGACCGTCCGCAGCCGCCGTCCGCTATGGGACCTCAAGCATCCCGAAGATCCCGATTGGAGGTACGAGTAGCTCATGAGCGCATTATCTGTTGGCCTGCATCAACCCAGCCCTCAGTTCAGCGGCGCCTGGCGGCTTCCTTCGCGAGGACGCGTCGGAATGTGGTGCCTGATCGGCGCGGAGGCCGCGATCTTCACGATCTTCGTGGTGGCTTACCTCTTTTATATCGGCAAGAGCGTGACCGGACCGCAGCCCAAGGATGTTCTCCATGCGCCGATCCTCTATTCGATTTGCCTGCTGGCGAGCAGTCTCACAATCCACGTCGCCGTGCGCAGGCTGGCCAGCGGCAAGACGGCGCTCTTTGCAAGTTGGTGGCTGCTCACGATTCTGCTGGGGGGCACATTCCTTTACGGAACCGCGCGCGAATGGGTCCACCTGATTTACGATGAGGGGCTCACGGTCAATACGAATCTTTTCGGAACCACTTATTACTCGCTGGTCGGTCTGCATGCCTTTCACGTCACGATAGGCCTGCTCGCTTTGATCGCGGTCGCGCTGTTTTCTTTCGAGGCCAAGCTGAGACGCGAGCATGCCGAGCGGCTCGAGATTCTATCGATGTATTGGCACTTCGTCGACGTGGTCTGGATCGTGGTCTTCACTGTTGTGTACGTGGTCGGGGTTTAGCGGGAGGCGCCATGAACACTGAACTCAGCGATTATCCGAACGGCGCGTCCCAGCAGATCGAAGTGCCCGCTCCCACAGCGTGGCCAATCGTACTAGCGTCGGGACTAACGCTGATCGCCGCCGGAATGGTCACGGCAGCTTCCGTGAGTATTCTAGGCGCGGTCATCGCAGTCGCCGGCGCGGTCGGTTGGTTCCGGAGTGTCTTGCCGGAAGAGTCTCACGAATTGGTGCCTGTCATTCCGCAAGAAATCAGGCTACAGACAAGCCGCGTCACGGTGGAGCGAATCGCCAACATCAGTGCGCTCCCACGCACCTGGCTGCCGGTTGAGATCTACCCCATCTCGGCGGGAATCAAGGGCGGTCTCGCCGCCGGCGCGGTGATGGCCTTGCTCGCCTGCCTGTACGGCATTTTGCACGGAAACGGGTTCTGGTATGCGATGAACCTGCTCGTTGCGGGAGTGTTCCCGGACATGGCAACGGAGACCAGCAGGCAGCTCGGGACGTTCCGCTTCCATGCGCTTCTGGTGGCTGTTCCTGTTCACCTGCTTATCTCGTTGATGGTTGGACTGGTCTATGGCGCGATGCTTCCCATGGTTCCGCGGCGCCCAATTTTGTTGGGCGGCTTCATTGCTCCGCTGTTATGGTCCGGCATCATCTGGGGTGGTCTCGCGTTCATCAATCCAGTGATGAACGAGCGCATTGACTGGCTTTGGTTCGTTCTCTGTCAAATCGCATTTGGAGTCGTAGCGGGGCTCGTGGTTATGGTTCAGGAACGAATCCCCACGCGGCAGAATGTGCCGCTGCTGGTTCGCTTGGGTATAGAGGCCCCGGGCCTCATGCAGGAACACGAGGAGGAGTGAGGCGATGAAGCAGGGAGCTCTATTCCTCGCAGCGTTGCTCGCGATTACATCTTGTGGAGGGCCCCGTCAGGGGGCCGTGGAGGAACCTGCGCTCCGCCCCAACGAGGTCAGCGATTTCCGCCAGCTCTACGCGCAGAACTGCTCGGGATGCCACGGAGTGAATGGACAAGGAGGATTGACGGTGGCGCTCGGCAACCCGGTGTACCTGGCCATCGCCGACGATGCTACCATCCGCCGCATCACGGCCAACGGTGTGCGTGGAACAGCCATGCCTGCGTTCGCGCAGCGCGCCGGCGGATATTTGACAGACGCGCAGATTGACGTGCTAGTCCGCGGAATTCGGGTGCGCTGGGCGACTCTTGACAAAGTTAACCCTCCGGCCTATACAGCGCTCGGGCCCGGCGACGCCGCGCATGGCCAGAACGTATTTGTGACTTTTTGTTCTTCGTGCCACGGTCCGGATGGCCGCAGCGGGAAAGGCGGCTCGATCGTAGACAGTTCGTATCTCGCGTTGGTGAGCGATCAGCATCTACGCACGGTAACGATCACCGGCATGCCGGCACTGGGCGCACCTGATTGGCGTGGCGACTTGACGGGTAAACCCCTGTCCGATGCCGACGTGACCGACGTGGTGGCCTGGCTCGCCTCGCAGCGGCTGCCTTTAACCGCGCAAGCGCATCCCAGTGCTTTGAATTCTCGAGGAGGTTCTCAATAACTATGCCGAGCGGCGGTGTTTCCAGACGTGAGATGTTTTTGAAGATCGCGCTCGCCTTCAACGGCGCAGTGGGCGTGGCACTGGGCGTACCGATCGTGCGCTATCTGCTCTCGCCTATGACGCGAGGAAGAAAGCCCGGGTATGAGAGCTGGATCTCGCTCGGCTCGATCAACCAATTTCCAGCCGGCGAGACGCGCCTGGCAACGTATCGCAACCCCGTCGCAAACGTCACGGATGGAGAAACCGCGAACATCCCCTGCTGGGTGCGTCATGTCGATAACGACAAGTTCCAGGTATTTGCGATTAATTGCGCGCACCTGGGTTGTCCGGTGCGTTGGTTCCCGAAATCAGGCCTGTTCATGTGCCCGTGCCATGGTGGAGTGTATTACGCCGACGGCTCGCGCGCATCCGGCCCGCCGGAGCGCGGCTTGTTCGAATACCGCTTCAAGATTGTTGATGGCAACCTGCACATCCAGGCCGGCGAGATGCCCACGCCCGGCCCTTCCGCGGCGAGTCTCTCCGCGCTCATTCAAATCAAGAGGCAGCCATGCGCCTGATGCGGAAGATCGGCAACTGGTTCGATAAAAGGGTTCAACTCGGTGCGCCGATCCGCGCGACGATGGAGCACCCGATCCCGCGGGACACCGCGAGCTGGTTCTACGTCTTCGGCAGCGCTGCCATGACGGCGTTCGGTTTACAGCTTGTCACGGGAATTCTTCTCGCTCTGATCTATGTGCCTTCCGCCAGCGAGGCATGGAACAGCTTGCAGATCTTGAACCACCAGGTCTCCCTTGGCTGGTTTATTCGAGCGCTGCACGGCTGGGGCTCCAACTTCATGGTGGCGATTGTGCTGATTCACATGGTCCAGGTCTTCCTCTTCGGAGCCTACAAATTCCCGAGAGAGCTGACTTGGATCATTGGTATCTTTCTGCTGCTTATGACGTTAGGCATGGCGTTCACCGGACAGGTTCTGCGATTCGACCAGGATGCGTACTGGGGCCTCGGGATTGGAGCATCCATCGTCAGCCGCGTGCCGCTGGTAGGACCGTCAATGGTGACGCTCGTCTTGGGAGGTCCGATCATCGCGGGTGCAACGCTTTCCCGGTTCTTCGCGCTGCACGTGTTTGTGATTCCTGGTTTGCTGATGGCGTTTGTCGGGCTGCATGTGCTGATGGTGCTGAAGCTCGGGATCAACGAGTGGCCGATGCCGGGCCGCCTGGTTCGCCGCTCCGATTACTTGGAGAAGTACCACAAACTGACGCACACAGATGGCGTCCCGTTCGTTCCGTATGGCGTGTGGAAAGACGTGGTTTTTTCCGGCGTGATTCTGCTTTGTATTGCCGCATGCGCCTTATACTTCGGTCCCTTCGGCCCAAGCGGGCAGCCCGACCCTACGATTATCCAAACGGCGCCCCGTCCCGATTTCTTCTTCCTGTGGCTGTACGCGGTTCTATCGTTACTTCCGCCAGAGATGGAAACTCCGGCTCTGCTCATCGGGCCTGCGATCATTTTGATCGCTCTGCTGGTGCTCCCGTTTGTTTCAGGCGAAGGTGAGAAGAGCTTCAAGCGGCGCCCCATCGCGGTGTTGACCATTCTGTTGCTCGCCGTGGGGCTGGGCGAGTTTACCAAGCTAGCCAACCATGCACCCTGGAGTCCGGTGATGGACGCCTCGACCAGCGCTCCGGTCCCTTTCCAATTTCTAAAGGGACGGACTGCGCTGGAGGTTCAGGGAGCGCTCGTTTTTCAATCTAAGCAGTGCCACAACTGCCACGCGCTCGGCGCGTTCGGCGGCAAGCGCGGCCCGGCTCTCGACGCGGTCGCGGTCAGGCTGACCAGCGATCAACTCGTGCGCCAAGTCATACAAGGTGGCGGCAACATGCCCGCGTATGGAAAGAATCTCGGTCCGGCGGAGACGACGGCGCTGGTGGCCTTTCTCGAGACGCTTCATCCTTCCAAACAAACCGCAGCTCAGGATGCTTCCCGCGGACTGCAGCCGTGAAGCTTTTACCGCTGGCAGTCGGAGTTGCGGCGCTATGGATTGTCGTCGCATCGCCCGTCGCGCACCTCGATCATCACCTGCTGACCGCGCACATGGCGCAGCACCTTGTCTTGATGCTTGTCGCAGCACCGCTGATCCTTCGCGGTGCGCCGTCCCTTGTCAGCCGATGGCGTCCTCATCCCGCGTTGTGCTGGCTGGCGGGCACACTCACCGTGATTGTCTGGCACGTTCCCGCCATCTTTCAGGTGGCCATGCAATCGCATTCCTGGCATGACTTCGAGCAGGCCAGCTTTTTTGTTGCCGGACTCCTGTTTTGGTGGCCGGTCATGCGGCCTGGAGCGGGGACCGCCAGCTCAGACTGGTCGGTTCCGCTCTACCTTTTTTTCGCGACGTTGCCGTGCGATGCCCTGTCGGCATTCTTAGTGTTTTGTGGTCATGTTGTGTACCCGCATTACTCGATGGGAGTCGGACATTTTCGACTGTCTCCACTTGACGACCAGGAGCTAGCCGGAGCGCTGATGTGGGTCACGGTCACCTTTGCCTATCTCGTCCCGGCACTCGTCGTAACAACTCGGCTTCTTTCAGGAGAACGAGAGCGCACCGTTCCGGTGGGAGTCTGTTAATGGCATCGACGCCGACGCTCCAGATTGAGGCCGCCGCGCGGCCGCCCTTATCGGCGACGCTGCGTGCGGCTGTTCCCGACTTTTGGGTACTTACAAAGCCCGAAGTAAACTTCCTCATCGTCATTGCCACGTTCACCGGCTTCTACCTCGGTTGTCCAAGTAATCTGCACCCATTCCCCTTCGCGCGATTATTCAGTACGTTATTTGGCACGCTGCTCGTGGCCAGCGGCACAGGTACGCTGAACCAATATTTTGAACATCGCTTCGATGCGCGAATGCGACGCACATGCAGGCGTCCGGTTGCCGGCGGCAGAATGCGCCCCGCGACCGCTGCATGGTTCGGAATCGTGCTTTCCATCATTGGCGCCGCTTACCTCCTCGTGAGTGTCAATGCACTCGCGAGTGTGCTTGCAGTTCTCACGTTGACGAGCTATCTGTTCGTTTACACTCCGCTGAAGCGCAGAACGCCGCTTTGTACACTGGTCGGCGCCTTTCCGGGCGCGATGCCACCTCTGATTGGTTGGGCCGCGGCATCCGGTTCCGTCGCCAGCAGCGAAGCATGGCTGTTATATGCGGTTCTGTTTCTGTGGCAGTTTCCGCATTTCATGGCGATCGCGTGGATGTATCGCGAGGACTATGCGCGGGCCGGGTATCTCGTGCTTCCGGCGAGGAACGCGCACAGATTCCTGGGGTGGCTAACCGGACCTTCTTCATTTGTCCTTCTTATCGCCAGTCTTGTAGCGGTGGGCGCCAACGGCGGAGGCGGCTTATATTTCTCCGCAACAATCATTCTGGGATCGGCCCTTTTCTATTACGCTACCCGGCAGGTTTTTCTGCGCACGAGAATTGCCGCGCGCGAATTGTTGAAAGCCAGCATCGTCTATCTTCCGCTGCAGTTTCTAATTCTCGTGTTGGGGCGGGGGTGAGTTCCAAACCGCCGCTCAATCTATGGCGACAATCGTGATCCGGGTGGCTATCGCGTTCCTGATCCTCAGTAGGGCGAGTGCCCAGATCGCTCCCGTTTCATCGGACCGTCCCTGGCATGGAGCCCAAGAGCAACAAATCGAAAGCGATGCCGGGCACTCTCGTGAGCCGAAATTTAGCGTCGAGCCTGACAGGGCCTATTCCCTGTCGGAGTTGATCGGCTTAGCCGAAGTCCACAATCCCGAGACGCGCATTGCTTGGGAAAGCGCCCGAGCTCAACTGGCGGCTTTGGGGATCGCGCGCAGCGAATTGTATCCCACCCTCGCCGCCATCGCACTGTCGCAGACCAGCCGCGAGGAGGTTTTCCTGGTGAACCGTTTTTACCGGCAAACTGCACAGAACTTTGAAGGCGCTCTCGAGCTCAACTACACCATCTTTGATTTCGGAGCGCGTGTAAGCAGAATCGACGCGGCAAGGGCGCAGCTTTTGGCCGCTGATTTCGCCTTCAACGACACCCATCGCAAGCTCATTTATCAAGTGGAGCAATCCTATTACGGCCTGCTGAATGCCACCGGTCAAGAGCAAGCCGCGCGGGCAAATCTTGTAAACGCGCAGACCGCGCAACAAGCTGCCGAGGACCGGCTCAATAACGGCTTAGCAACTCTGCCAGATGTGTTTGAGGCACGCAGCGCCACCGCGCAGGCGGAGTACGATCTCGAAGCCGTCCTGGGTGCGGAAGAGACTGCACGTGGAGACCTAGCGACATCACTGGGAACCTCGGCCACGGTGGCAATCCGCGTGCAGCCGCTCGACCAGATACCTACACCCGAGTCGATCGGCGATACGGTCGACCAGGCGATCGATCGCGCATTGCAACACCGTCCAGATCTCATGCGGCAGCTGGCCGAGGTACGTTCGGCCAACGCCAGAATCAGAGAGGCGGGTGCGGCGTACTATCCCACGCTGAGCTTGAATGCCATGCCGATCGCCCAGTCGTTATATGGATTGCAGCAAACCTTTCCTTGGGGGCATACCGCGGATTTGACCGGTGGCTTGACATTCAACCTGAGCTGGACCATCTTCGATGGCGGCGCGCGAAGGAACAGGATTGCGCAGGCCGAAGCCAGCAGCCGCGCGGCAAAAGCGCAAGTCAGCGCCACACGCGACCAGATAAGTAATGAGATTTGGACCGCTTACTCGAATCTGAAGACCGCTCTGCGCCAGCGCCAATCCGCGATCGCCTTGTTGCAAGCGGCCAGTCAATCGTACGCTGCGACGCTCGAATCCTACAAGTACGGTGTTCGTAACTTCCTTGATGTTACTGCAGCGCAGAGGACACTCGCGCAGGCGCGCTCGACGGACGTGCTCGCGCGTACCCAGGTTCTGACCGCAGTGGCGAACCTGGCTTTCCAGACGGGCGACGCGCTTCAATCGGGCGCGCGGAGACCTGGACCATGAAAACTGCTCTCGTCCTCGCGTCGCTTCTGCTTACAAGCTGCTCGCGGGCTCCTTCCTTCGATATCGTCGGCTCATTCTTCCCCGCGTGGCTCGTTTGCCTAGTGATGGCTATTGTCTTCAGTGCATTGAGCGGATGGTTACTACGGCTCCTGAATATCCCAGTTGCTGTGCCGACATTGACTTATTCCGGCCTGACTGCGTTATTTACATTTGCGCTCTGGCTCATATTTTTTGGCTCGTGACAAGGTTGACTTATGGAGGTTGATGCAACAAAATCTCGCAAACTGATCAGCCGCTTCCTTAGTATTGGCATTGTCGTTGCGGCAATCGTTCTTGGGCTGCTGGTTCTGTATCGGACGAACTACTATCCACGAACGGACGACGCAGAAATCTTTGCGAATTTTATTGGAATTGCGTCACAAGTAGACGGGCCGCTGGTCCAGTTGTGCGTGCGCGATAACCAGTTCGTGAAAAAAGGCGAACTGCTCTATGAAATAGATCGGAGACCTTACGAATACGCCCTGGAAAGAGTTATTTCCGAGCAGGCGACTCTCGAGGGGCAAATCTGGGATGAGCAGCGAAAGATCGCATCGCTGATAAGCGCCGTCTCGGTTGCGCAGGCGAACATTCAGAGCTCACAAGCCGATATCAATCGATACGGCGCGGCAGTCGATCAGGCCCGCGCTGACGTGGCGAACGCAGAACAGGGTGTTGAGCGGGCACGGGCCGAATGGACATACGCCAAAAATAATCTGAATCGGATCCAGCCGTTGCTCCTCAAGCAGTTCGTCACGGTGGATCAGGTAGACAAAGCCAGCAGTGACGAGATCTCGCTCGCCCAAGCCTTGAAACAGGCGGAATCTCTATTACGGGTTTCGCAGGCCGGATTGCAATCCGCTTTGGCGCAACACGAACACTCCAAAACTGTGCTCGAACAGAGCAAGGCGCAGCACGAACAAGCGCAACATGCCGTCACGACGCTCGAGCCACTGATTAACCAGCGCGGCGCAAAGGAGGCGGCAGTAAGGATCGCCCGCTACAACCTGGATAACTGCCGCGTGTATGCGCCCTTCGACGCTCGGGTCACCAATCTGACCATTTCGGAAGGCGCGTACGCGCACGTGGGCCAGCAAGTCTTCACGCTTATTGACTCGCGCACCTGGTGGGCGATCGCCAATTTTCGTGAGGGGCAGCTTCAGCGCATCGCGCCGGGGATGCGGGCGGACGTCTACGTCATGTCCAAACCGAATACGCGCTTTTCCGGCGCGGTCGAGAGTATCGGTTTCGGCGTGACTCCGGATGAAGACGTTATCGGCCGTTTGCAACCCGGCCTGCCGGATGTACAGCGAACACTCAATTGGGTGCATCTTGCATCGCGCTACCCGGTTCGGGTGCGTGTCGCGAATCCCCCGGCCGAACTGTTTCGAGTGGGAGAGTCGGCCGTCGTCTCGATTCTAGGACGTTGACCATGGCCACACTGGCTCAAACTGTACCCGAGTCGCAGCGCCCATCGTACTGGTTCCGGGAATTCCTCAAAGAAGAGCTCGCTCCCTATCCCGGGAGGGCGGCGTTGGTCGCACGAATGATGATTGCGGCAACACTCGCGATGCTCCTCAGCATGACTTTTCGTATGCCCGAAGGAGCATACGGCGCGATTTACGCGCTTACCATATCGCGGGAAAGCCCGCGAGCCACCGTGTCCGCTGTGAAAACTTTAGCCATCGCGTTTGTGGTTGCGGCGGTCTACGAGCTGATTGGAGCGATGTTCTTCGTGGACGAGCCGCTACTGCGCGTCGTGTGGGTGATTGCGACGTTCTTTCTGATGTTCTACTGCCTCAGTGCCTTGACGAATTATACGGCGGGTGTCCGCTTTGGGTATCTGGTCGTCATTACGACTCCTTTGTGGGACCGGCACATATCGGCAGAGGCAAGGGTAGAAGGCACGCTTTGGGCTGTTTGGACCATCACTGTTGCATCGATTGTCACAGCGTTAGTGGAGCTTGTATATGCGGAGTGGAGCCGCAGAGACGATGTGATTGGCCCTATAGCCGAACGCCTGAATTGTGTCGAGGAGCTCGTCTCCAGTTATGCAGAAGACAAGCCAATTAATGAAACGACAGCAAAGAAAGTTACACGTCTAGCAATGGTCGGAATGTCACAGGCCCGTCGCAACTTGCAGCGTTCCAGCTACACGCCTCATCACCGCGAACAGATGGGCGCTGTCGTCGCGCTCGTCGCGAGGCTCGTCGATATTGCCGCCACCTCGGTGAGTTTGAACATCAAGGTTTCTGACATCGAGCGCGAGAGGATGCGGAGTCTGGCTAAAACGATCGCCGTTATTCGCGCCGATCTGGAGGGCGGCGTGGCGCCGCGGGGCACTCAGTCACCTGAGGAAAACGATGAGCCTGGTAGTGTCCCTCTTTTACGCGAGATGCAAGCAACCGTGTCGCTCATTCCTAAGGTGTTTGCCGGTCCTCAGTCGCTGAGCGCGTACGCTCCGCTGTCGTCCGGAGATGTGCCCGGAACGGGGCTCTTTCGTCCTGATGCGCGATCTAACTTCAACCACATTAAATTTGCGCTAAAAGGCGGCCTTGCGGCAAGCCTTTGCTATATCATTTATAATCTCTCAGGCTGGCCGGGCATTAGTACAGCGATCACAACGTGTTTGTTGACGGCACTAAGTACGATTGGTTCATCCCACCAGAAACAGGTTTTGCGGATCGCCGGCGCAATCGTCGGCGGCGTCGTGCTGGGCATCGGATCTCAAGTCTTCATTTTGCCTCATCTGGACTCAATCGCGGATTTTACGATTCTATTCCTGGCAGTCACTCTCATTGCCGCTTGGTTCGCCACTTGCAGCCCGCGTCTCTCCTACTTCGGGATCCAAATTGCCGTTGCCTTTTATCTCATTAACTTACAGGAATTCAAAATACAGATCTCGCTCGGAGTAGCGCGAGACCGCGTCGTTGGCATTTTGCTAGGGCTCTTAATGATGTGGTTTATCTTTGACCGGCTATGGGGCGCGCCGGCTGGTGTCGAGATGAAGAAGGCCTTTGTCTCGAGCCTCCGATTGCTCGCTCAACTTGCAAGAGAGCCGATCTCGAAGGACGTCGGAGTGGCAATTAAAGAGACTTTGGCTCTTCGCGAAACGATCAACGCACAATTCGATCGGGTGAGAGCGCTTGCTGATGGCGTTCTTTTCGAATTCGGGGCTTCGCGGCAGCCGGATCTTGCAATGCGCGATCGCATCCGCCAGTGGCAGCCCCAGTTGCGAACGCTCTTCCTGATGCGCGTTGCATCTCTCAAGTACCGGCTTCACCTTCCGGGCTTCGAGTTGCCAGAGGCTGTGCGCGCCTATCAGCGCGAGTATGACCAGCGCTCGGCGCAGATGCTTGAAGAAATGGCGGATGCGATCCAAGGCACACGAACAGACGTACGGCTAACGGCTGAGGAGGATTTTGCAGGGCTCCTGGAGCGATTGCTTGGGGAGCGTCGCGGCTCAGACTCGCAGCGATCACCGGCAACTCGTGGCGAGTTATTCGTCACTTTGCTTCGTCAGATCGACCAACTGACCACTTCCCTGGCGAAGGAGGTCGCGGCAAATGGATCGGTATGACAAGGCCTCGCGCTTGGCATTGTAGTTGCTCTAATTCGAAGTGATGTTGGGCTCTGAGGAATCCATGCTAATCCATCGAGTTGCGATCGCTATTTGCATCATCCTGACGCTTGCGTTCGGCGTCTGCTGCCTGTATGCGTGCACAATGATAAATCTTCCCCGATGAGAATTGTTGACGCCAACCGCGATTATTGCGAGATTCCGAACCTCTCCATTTTGGAGACTCCCAGCCTTTTCATTTTGGAGACAAGCGTCGTCCTCTTCAGGCCCAACTTGGCGGCAGCACCCTTAGCTCCGCCGACCACCCATCCAACCGATTCCAGCGTGTGCATGATCAGAGCACGTTCGGATTCCGTCAAGGCAGATTTAGAAGAGGACCAGGCCGGCTGCGCTTCTGCTTTCGCCAAAGGATTGTGAAGTACGCCATCGTTGGACAGGATCACCGCTCGTTCCACCATGTTCTGGAGCTCGCGGATGTTTCCAGGCCACGTGTATGAAGTGAAGGTAGAAACGGTTTCCGGCGGGATGTGCTCAATCGTCTTCCGCATGCGACGAGAGTAGAACTCTATGAAATGGCTCATCAGCGCCACGATATCTTCGCGCCGCTCACGTAATGGCGGCAATTGGACCGGGAATACATTCAGACGATAGTAGAGGTCGCTGCGAAACTCACTTCGCTTTATCATTTCGGCAAGATCGCGATGTGTGGCAGCGATCACTCGGACATCCACTTGATGCGTCCGCCCACTTCCCAGGCGTTCGAACTCCTGTTCCTGCAAGACCCTCAGCAACTTGGGTTGCAGCCCCAGCGGGATATCGCCGATCTCGTCGAGAAAGAGGGTGCCTTTGTCGGCCAGCTCGAAACGACCGATCTTTTGCGCGATCGCTCCCGTAAACGCGCCTTTCTCGTGCCCGAATAATTCGCTCTCCAGAAGGTCGAAAGGAATCGCCGCGCAGTTCAGCTTGATGAACGGGCGTCCGCATCGCGAGCTGAGGTTGTGAATGGCACGGGCAATCAACTCCTTGCCGGTACCCGTTTCTCCGAGGACCAAGACAGTGGAATCGGTCGAAGCCACGCATTCGGCCTTTTCGAGGACCGAGTGCAGGGCCCGGCTGTTCCCTATGATTTGCTCAAGCCGGCGTTCCCTGCCATCCTTCTCGCCGCCATGAGATGTCGCCAAAGCTGCCACAAACGGACCTCCACTGATTGAACGTCCCCAACCGGGCTTCACGTGGCCAGAGCTGCCCGAATGCAATCGAGCAACACATCTTGATCGAACGGCTTCGTCAGAAAGTCCACCGCCCCCGCCCGCATAGCTTGCAAACGCATCTTTTCATCGCCATGCGCCGTAATGAAGATGATCGGGACTCTGGATCCTTCGGCTTTGAGCTTCGCTTGTAATTCGAGACCTGACATTCCAGGCATCCGAATATCCACTACTAGGCATGCCGCGTTGCGATGCTGTCCAGAGGCCAGGAAATCTTCGGCCGATCCAAAGGATCGCGTTGAGAGCCCCACCGCTTCCAGCAAATCCTGCAGCGCGCTTTGGACCGATTCGTCATCATCGACGATGGCGATCAATTTGTTTTTATTGTTATCGTGATCCTTGACCACAGGTTGAATTTACTCCCGCCAGACTATAAGAACAATCGTGCTTTCGTGCGGCGCAATACTACTTTAGTGCGACGGGTCAAGTATTGTGGCGTGCTTCACGTTGGAAGCCTCAGCTTGTCCGTCATCCTGACTAACTCGGCCACCGACCCAGCCTCCATTTTTTCCATCACGCGGCCCCGCTGGATCTTCACTGTGGTTTCACTCGTACCGAGTTCCGCGGCAATCTGCTTGTTAAGCATCCCGGCAACGACCAAGCTCATGACCTGGCGTTCGCGTGGGGTCAGCGTCGCATAGCGCTTTTGTAACTCGTCACTCTGACGACGCTCTTCACGATTCGCACGGTCACGGTGTAGCGCTTGTTGAACGGCATCCAACAGATCCTGATCCCGAAATGGCTTTGTCAAAAACTCGACTGCTCCCGACTTGATGGCTTTAACCGTCATGGGAATGTCGCCGTGTCCGGTTATAAAGATGATAGGAAGTCTCCAGCCCGCCGCACCCAACTCACGCTGGAAATCTAAGCCGCTAATGCCGGGCAGGCGTACGTCCAGGACCAGACAACCGGGGCCGTCCGGATGCTTGCAGCCGAGGAACTCTTCCGCAGTCGCGTAGGACTGGGCCCGCAAACCCACGGACTCCAGCAGATCCTTGATGGACTGACGCACACCTTCATCATCATCGATGATAAACACCGTAGCGGTCTCTGTGGAGCTCATGCGTCAATGGCGGATGCGGTAGGCAACGTGAAACGAAAAGTTGCGCCTGGTCCCGCATTGTTCGTGGCCCACAGATGGCCGCCGTGGGACTCGATGATGGAACGGCTGATTGCCAACCCCATGCCGGTGCCTTCAGGCTTCGTAGTAAAGAATGCATTGAAGATCTTGTCCGCGTCTTTGGCCGGCAGTCCCACGCCGGCATCGCTGACGGAGATCAGCAGTTGGCTATCCTGGCCGAATTCAGATTTCATCGTAAGTTCGCCGGCGGTGTCCTTCATCGCCTCGATACCATTCAGCATCAGATTCATGAACACCTGCTGTAATTGCACGCGATCAGCCACTATTTTGGGAAGCTCCATTTCGAGGTCCGTCCGCATAGAGATGGAATACCGATATGCCTCGCCGCGCAACAGGGCGAGCATTTCACCCATAACTTCGTTCACATCGACCAACTCACGTTCGGAGAGAGAGCCTTTTTTGTAGAAGCACCTCAATCGATCGATGATCTCGGCGGCACGGGTTCCGTCTTTTTCAATTCTCATGGCGGCTGCGCGGGCTCTTTCCACGTCCGGCGGATCGCGTGCGAGCCATCGCACGCAACTGTTTGCGCTTGCGATCGCCGCCGCGATGGGCTGCTTTAACTCGTGCGAAAGGGATGCGGCCAACTCTCCCAACATGCTGACCCGGTTCACATGCGCGAGATCCGCCTCTAGCTGACGCAATCGCTCGCGCTCTTCTTCGGCACGCCTGCGTTCTGTGAGATCAAGCACGAAGCTGACGGTTGAGTCTCCCTCCAGGCCCGCGCCGCCGACCAACACCGGGACCCGGCTGCCATCTCGCCGGAAATACTCCTTTTCAAAGACGTCGCTGGCCCGGGTCGCTACTATCTGCTCCACTGCGCGTTGGCTGGCGGCTTGCCATTCGGGGGGGGTCAGATCTGTCCAGCGCAGTTGTCCCGAGGCGAGCTCCTCCCGGCTATAGCCGACCATTTTGAGAAAGGCCTCATTAGCCTCGATGATTTGGCCTTCGAAATTCGAGATCAACACCCCGATGATATTCGCGTCCACCAGGCGGCTGATCTTTGCTTCACTGCGGCGCAGTGCTTCTTCGGAACGGCGGCGCTCAGCCTTCTCCGCGGCTTCGCGCAGCGCCCGTTGCACCGAAGGAACGAGGCGGGATAGCCGCGATTTCAGGACGTAATCGCTCGCGCCAATCTTCAGGGCCTCAATGGCCACCTCTTCACCGAGCGTCCCCGAGATGAAAATAAATGGTATGTCGGGTCGTTGCTGCCGCGCGATCCTCAATGCCGAAAGCCCGTCGAATGAAGGCAGCGTGTAATCCGCTAGGATCAGGTCGAATCCGCCCCGTTGCAGCGCCGCGACGAAGCCCGGTTCAGTCTCGACACGGGTCACATCGCAGCAAATTGCTTCCCCCTCGAGCATGTCCCGCGTCAATTCCGCGTCGCCGGCATCATCTTCCAAATGAAGAATCCGTAACGGAGAACTCATCGTCGTTTAGCGCTTCCTTACGCTGCCCGGTGGAGGCTCGTTGATTACCGCCCAAAATACGCCGAGTTCCTTTATCGCGTTGACGAATTCGTGGAAATCCACCGGCTTGACCACGTACCCGTTGACGCCCAGCTTGTAGCTGGCCACCAAATCCTTTTCTTCATGGGACGACGTCAGCACGACTACTGGAATCATCTTCAGGTCTTCATCGGACTTGATCTGCTGCAGCACTTCAAGACCATTGACCTTCGGTAGCTTAAGATCCAGCAGGAGGACCGCCGGATTCTCGCGAGCGCGCCGCATGAAGTTGCCCCGGTAATATAGATAATCCAGCGCCTGTTCCCCATCGGCGGCCACAACGACTTCGTTCGCCAGATTGTATTCATCCAAAGCCGTAAGCGTAAGTTCAACGTCTTTCGGATCGTCTTCTACAAGTAAGATCCGTCCCAAACTGTTCATGTTTGTCAGTTAGCTCCCTTGATTTTGCCAAGTGAGAAGTAGAAGGCTGCGCCGCCTTCTACTATGCCTTCCGCCCAAACGCGGCCGCCATGCCGGTGTACAATGCGTTGCACCGTGGCCAACCCGATGCCCGTGCCTTCGAAGACTTCCTGTGCGTGAAGGCGCTGGAAAACGCCGAATAGCTTGTTGGAATATTTCATATCGAATCCGACCCCGTTGTCGCGAACAAATAGCACCACTTTATCGTTTTTGTGTTCCGTGCATCCGATCTCGATTTCGGCCTGGGGTTTTGTGCGGGTGAATTTCACGGCGTTGGAAATCAGGTTCACCAGCGCGAGGCGCAGCATGGGGCGGTCTCCATACCACGTGGGCAATCGACTTACCTTCCAGGCGATCTTGCGGCCGGCGGCATCCTGGCGCACCTCGGCCACCGCTTCTTGAACGAGCTGCCCCAGATCAACCATCGAATTGTGCGCCTCGGTGCGGCTGATTCGGGAAAACGCGAGCAGGTCGTCGATCAGGGCACCCATTCGATTCGCCGCCTCGAGGATCATTGTTACGTAGTGTGCGCTCTTTTCATTGAGAGTTGCGGCCGCGCTTTTGCGAAGAAGCTCCGCAAAACCCGCCATGTGGCGTAACGGCGCACGCAAGTCGTGCGATATCGAATAGGCGAACGCTTCCAGTTCCTTATTAGTGGATTCAAGCTCAATGGCCCGTTTTCCAAGCTCTTCATTCAGCTCCTGAATTTGTTTTTCACGGCTCTTGCGCGCGGTGATGTCGTTGTTAGTTTCCAAGACGGCGACAGGGCGATCTTGCTGATCGCGCCGCAAGGACCATCGGCTCGACACCACGACCTCGGTTCCGTTCGATTTTGTATGCTTCAGCTCGCCTTCCCATTGTGCCGTCCGCAGCAACTCGCGGTTGATCTCAGCGAGCGGTGACGGAAAGGCGGTCCGGAGAAGTTGGTGAGATGGTCTCCCGATCGCCTCTTGCGCGGCGAAGCCGTACAACTCCTCTGCTCCCCGGTTCCAGTAAGTGATCACATCGCTCAGGTCTCGCACGAAAATGGAGTCGTGCGTCAGATTCAGAAGCTCGGCCTGCTGGGTTCGTTCCGCGATTTCGACCTTGAGCTTGTCGTGCGTTCGGCGAAGATCTTCCTCGACGCGGCGCCGAATGGTAGCGAACCACGAGATGAGTGAGGCGAATGAGGCAAAGATCATGAAATACGGGAGCTCCCTGGACTCGACGTAAAGGCTATGGATCGGCGGCACAAAGAAGTAGGCGAAGCTCATTAACGACAAGATGACCGCCAACACCGCAGGTCCTGGCCCTCCATACCAGGCGGTGATTGCGCCCGCAAAAAGCAGCAGCGGAACCGCGGCGTCCCGAAAATGAAGTTCCTGCAGAAGGAGCGCCGCCCCCAATGCGACCGCAACGGAAACAACCGCCAGCCCGTAATGTTTGAGATGCATCCGCACGTCAGGCATCCGTCCCCAATTGGGCGGGCAACGTGAAGTAAAAGGTTGCTCCGCGCCCGTCATTGTTCATCATCCACAGCCCGCCGCCGTGGGACTCGACAATAGAACGGCTGATTGCCAATCCCATGCCGGTGCCCTCAGGTTTGGTCGTGAAGGATGCGTTCAAGATTTGGTCCGGGTTTCCGTCGGGCAAAACCGGGCCGCTGTCGCTGATGGAGATGATGATTCGACCATCCTCGCCACCGGCCGACTTGATGATCAGTTCACCGCTGCCGTCTTTCATCGCATCCATGGCATTGAGCATGAGGTTCGCGCCAACATTACGACGGTGTCACTCTCTTACGTACCGCGCGGCAAGCCGTTGGCTCATCAGCGTACTGCTGGGTCGATGTTCGTGCTGCATACTCCCAGCCGCTGAGCATCAATGCATGCGGGCTGCCATTTGCTTGAAGAGGTAGCCTATCAGAAGCAGCTTTGTCAAATCGCAGTAAACTATGAAGCTCGCCGTAAAGGAATCGCTACTCTCACCGTCGTCCCGCGCCCTGGCTCGCTATCGAATTCGAACGTCCCGTTCAGTTGGTGCGCGCGCTCTCTCATATTGATGAGTCCCAGCCCGCCGGCTTTGTGGTTTTGGTTGGGATCAAAACCAACCCCATCATCGAACACCGAAAGATTAACGCTAGCGTCGGACCGGCTAAGCTGAACCTCCACCTGCCTCGCTCGCGAATGTTTTGCCACGTTGCCGAGTGCCTCCTGGGCGATGCGGTAGATGCACAATGCGGCTCCGGGGGATAAGTCCGCCACACTCTCATCCGTGTCACACGAAACGGGAATGCCGCGTACTTTGCTGAACTCTTCGCAATACGAACATAGAGCGGCCGACAGGCCCGCTTCCTGCAACAGCACCGGATGAAGCTCATGCGATAAGTGGCGAATTTCGGCGCCCACCTGGATCAGGTCTTTCTGCAAATCTCTAATTCTTGTCTTCGTTTCCGAATCGGCGGGAAGCTTCAGCGTAGCCGTACCCAGCCGGAGAGTGAGCGAAGTAAGCTGCTGAAGAACGCCGTCGTGCAGTTCCCCGGCGATCCGCATTCGCTCCTCCTCCTGCGCTTTCATCAATCGTTCGTTCAGCGCGCTCATCTCGCGCTGGTGGCGCTCTAATACCCGAACGCGAAGCTGATAAATGGCCCAGATCATCGTCAGAAAGATGGCCACACATAACACGCGGAACCAGTTGGTCTGATAGTATGCGGGGTCTACCGAAAAATCGAGCGACGCGCCGGCTTCGTTCCACACGTCGCTGTCATTAGAGGCCATGACGCGGAATCGGTACTTGCGTGGAGCAACGTTCGTATAAAAAGCTTGCCGCCGGTTTCCGGCATCAATCCAACCGTGATCGTAACCCTCCAGTTTGTAACGAAATTGATTCTTTTCTGGCGCGACGAAGCTGAGACCCGTATACGCGATCTCCAGATCTCGAGTCAACGCCGGCAGCCGGAAATTCGAAGGCGCAGCGCCCTGTGAGTTCTGCCAGATGAGCTTACCGTCGGCGGTGATTTGCTCGATGTGCACCGGTGCGGGAAGTTTGTTGAAGGGAAGATGCCGCGGATCGATGACACTGACGCCGTCTAGAGCCGCGAACCACAGTTTTCCATCCAACGCCTTAGCGACCTTCGGGCCATATCTTCCGTAACGGCCTCTCATTCCGTCGCGGCTATCGAAGAATCTCGTTTGGACGGCGCGCTTCGAATCACTCACCCAAGCGTTCAACTCGGAATGCGCGATCCGTAGCAAGCCGCAGCCCGTGCTCAACCAGAACGCATGATCGTTGTCTTCGATGGCCCAGAACACGTCATCACACGGCAGCCCGTTCTTGCTGGTGAGCGTCGTGACGCGCCCGTCTCTTATTCGACTTAGACCGCCATCGGTCGCGGCCCATATAGCACCGTCGGAGCTTAATTGAAAATTGTAAACAGTGCCATTGCCCAGCCCATCAGCGGCGGTGTAGGAATCCCGTATCTGGCCGTCCTTCAGGTAGGCGATCCCGCCGTCAAAGAATCCGAGCCATAGGCCACCGTGCAACCGATCGGGCAGCAAAGCTAACGCAGCACCCTTGTGTCCCAATCGAACCCAGGGAACGCACTGAACGGCACCCTTTGGCGTCGAATAGAAAAGGCCCTCGTCGTTCTTACTGATCCAAACCCTCCCCTGATCATCCCCGGCGATTGAGAATATATCTCCGCCCGGAAGGCCAGGCATTCGGGTAAATCGTCCGCGTTCGAAATAGAAGACACCCTCAGGCGTCGAAGCCAACAGTCGTCCCTGGTTATCCTGCCCTAGCGACCGGGGGGTGCCTGGAAGTCCGGTACTCGCAACCGTCACGAGACCCCTGTTGAGCGTGAGATCTCCGTCATCTATTCCCCTTCGTTCGCCCGGCACACTTCGCTGGCCGAAAACGGTCACGTGCCCCATTTGCCAGCGATTCAACCCATCCGCTGTTCCGATCCAAATGCTTCCATCCGGTGTGGCTTCCACCAAATGGACAGAGGAATTGGAAAGGCCCTGTTTTGCCGAAATTGTCGGCACCGCGAATTCACGAAACCGGTTGAGTCCATCCTCTGTGCTGACCCAAACACTGCCTTCGCGATCTTCAAAGATACTCGTTACGACCTCGCCGGAAAGGCCGTCGGCGACTGTGAATTTATCGATTCGGCCCTGGTGCAGATGCAATAAACCCTGCACGGTGCCGATCCACAGACTGTCATCGCTACTGCGGAAGAGGCATTTGGGCCTGAAGTGACCAACGAATCCTGGAAGCGCATAGCGCCGAATTTGCCCGTCCACAAGTTGTCTAAGACCTTCAATGGAGCCCGTCGTAGTAGCCGGACCGGCGCCCGGGACAGCGGTGGCAATCAAGAGTTCGTGATGATCGCCTTCTATGAGCCCGAAGGCCTCCACCTTAGCGCCGGGAAACGTGTAGTGCTCTGGAGGACCAGGCGCCCACCGCCACAGACCGGTTTGAGCGGACACCCACAGATTGCCTTGATGGTCCACATACAAGCCGCTCACTGAGCCACCGAAACGACCCGCTCCGTAGCACTGCATCTTTCCGGCTCGGATGGCACAAAGCCTCCCGGGACCATAAACTCCAACCCAAACCGTTCCCTGGCGATCTTCAACGGGTGAAATAACGATTTTTCCGGCGATTTCCGGATACTGCGTGAGCTTGCCGCCGTTCCAACTCGCAAGCCCCTTCCACGTGGCGATCCAAAGAGTCCCGTCGCGCGCAACCAGCAGATCGCTGACGAAATTGCCGGGGAGTTGCGCACCGGCTGGCGGCGACCACGGAACGAACTGAACACCATCGAAGCGCAACAAACCGAATGCCGTGCCCAGCCAAAGATAGCCATCTGGCGTCTGCGCAATAGAGGTCATTTGGCCCCTGAGGAACCTGCCAGGCATTTCCCACTGCGTATGCGCGTACTGACTGATGTCGAGCGAGGGATTTAGCGCAAAAGCGCAAGCGCTGAAGGTCAGCAGGAAAACTAGGCCGACGAACGCTCTCGTCAGGAATCGCCCCATATGACGCTTCATCTTAGTTCAATGCGCAACGCCTATAGAGCGCCCACGCCTGTCCCATCGAAGCTTATGAAGCTACCCGAAAAGGTACCGTCGCTTTGATCCTGGTCCCGCGGCCCGCCTCGCTGTCGAACTCGAATATTCCGTTCAACTGGTGTACGCGCTCCCTCATGTTAATTAGTCCCAGCCCTCCGGATTTTTGTTGGGAGTTGAAACCGACACCGTCATCGGACACCGAAAGACAAACGTTGCCGTCGGACCGCTGGAGCTTCACTTGAACCTGCGCGGCTCTCGAGTGTTTGCCAACGTTGCCGAGCGCCTCCTGGGCAATGCGGTAGAGGCACAATGCGGCCTCGGGCGATAATTCGTTCACGCTTTCGTCGGCGTCACACGAAACGGGAATGCCACGTATCTTGCTGAATTCTTGGCAATACGAGGATAATGCGGCGCACAGGCCCGATTCCTGCAGCAGCACAGGATGAAGCTCATGAGACAAATGACGAATCTCAGTCCCGATTTGGACCAGATCTTTTTGTAACTCTCTGATCTTTGCCTTCGGTTCCGAGTCGGGTGAAAGCTTCAGCGTCGCCGTACCTAGCCGGAGAGTGAGCGACGTAATCTGCTGGAGCACGCCGTCATGCAGTTCGCCGGCGATCCGCATTCGTTCCTCCTCCTGCGCTCTCATTAATCGTTCGTTCAGTGCCGTGATCTCGCTTCGATGTTGCTCTAGGATTCGAACGCGAGCCCGATAGATGGTCCAGATGAATGTTAGAAGCGCGGCCACACATAGAGCACGGAACAAGTTGGTCTGATAATATGCAGCGTTTATTGCAAAATCGAGTGATGCGCCGGTCTCATTCCACACACCACTGTTATTGGACGCCATCACGCGGAAGCGGTAATTGCGCGGAGAAAGATTATCGTAGAACGCTTGCCTTCGATTGCCGGCGTCTTGCCAATCGCGGTCGTAGCCTTCCAGTTTGTATTTGAAACGGACCTTCTCCGGCGCGACAAAACTGAGCGCGGTGTAGTCAATCTCCAGATCGCGAACCAATGGAGGCAGCCGTAAGTTCGGAGCTGCCGCATGCCATAAGTTCCGGTAACAAAGCTTGCCATCTGCTGTGATTTGCTGGATCTCCACTGGGGGCGGAAGTTTATTCAAGGGAATATGATGTGGATCGATGACGCTAACGCCGTCCAAAGGCGAAAACCACAATTTTCCATCCATCGAGCGGGTGACTTTGGGCCCGTAGCTGCCGGCACTGGCACGACTTCTGAATCCATCCGTGCTGTCGAAGACCGTGGTTTTGACACTGGACTTCGAATCGCTCACCCAGACATCCAGCGCGTGACTTGGAATCCGCACCAGACCGCAGGGCATGGACAACCAGAATGAATGATCGCTATCTTGCATCACCCAGTGAACGGCATCGCAGGGCAAACCATTCTTGCTGGTAAGAGTTGTGATTTGGCCGTCTTTTAGCCGGCTTAAACCGCCCTCGGTAGCTGCCCAAACAGCACCATCTGAACCACCTTGAAGCTGGTTCACGGAGCCATGGCCCAGCCCGTCGGCGACACTGTAGTAAGCGCCTGGCTGGCCATCCTTGAGGTACGCGATTCCACCATCGTGGAACCCGAGCCATAGGCGGCCCGGCAATCGATCCGGCAGCAAAGCTGCTGCGGCGCTTTTGTGTCCGAAGCGGGTCCACGGAATCTGCTGAACCGGACCCACTGAGTTCGAACAAATAAGGCCCTCGTCGACGTTGCTGATCCAAACCTTGCCGTCGGTATCGCCTGCAATGGCATATATGTCTCCGCCCAGAAGGCCAGGAACTCGGGTAAACCGGCCACGTTCGAAATAGAAGACACCTTCCCCAGTCGCAGCCCACAGCCGTCCGCGGTTATCTTGCCCCAGCGACCGGGGGATGCCCCGTAGTCCGCTATTCGCAATGTCCTTGATATTCGCGTTCATGTTGGAGCCGCCCTCATTGACTCGGCTGATTTGATCCGGCCCTTCTTGCCGGCCGTAAACCGTTACACGGCCCTTCTCCCATCGATTCAATCCGTCCGCCGTTCCGATCCAAATACTTCCGTCCGGTGTCGCTTCCACCAGGTTGACGGCGGAATTTGATAGACCCTGGCTTGCCGAAATCGTCGGCACAGCGACTTCGCGAAAACGGTCGAGTCCGTTCTGCGTGCTGACCCAAACGCAGCCTTCTCGATCTTCAAAAATACTCCTCACAACTTCGCCGGAAAGACCGTCGGCGGCTACGAAGTTGTCGATGCTTCCCTGGTGAAGGTGCAATAGACCTTGCACGGTGCCGACCCACAAGCTGCCATCACTGCTTCGGAACAGGCAAGTCGGCCTAAACCCCCTGGCATGTCCCGGAAGCGCATAGCTCCGAATTTCTCCCCCCACAAGCTGTTTCAGCCCTTCGATCGACCCGGTAATCGAAGCTCCGCCCCGGGTAGCGGTGGCCATCACGAGCACACCGTTGTCGTCCCCGATCAGCGCTTTGGCCTCGACTGTTGGGCCCGGAAAGATGTAGCGCTCTGGAGCACCAGGCGTCAACCGCCACAAACCGGTTTGAGACGAGGCCCACAGATTGCCTTTGTGATCCTCGTACAAAGCAAAGAGTCCCTTGCCGAATATCCCAGTCTCATAAAGCCTGGCAGTCCCTCCGCGGACCGTCCAAAGGCTGCCCGGCTCCTGAACGGCAATCCAAACTGTCCCATTTTCGTCCTGGAGGAATGGTCCAACAGCGTGCCCGGCAACTTCGGGGTATTCGGTGAACTTTCCGTCCTTCCAACTCGCAAGCCCGTCCCACGTGCCAACCCAGAGAGTCCCGTCGCGTGCGGCCAGCAGAGATCGGACGTTCATGCTGCGAACCTGGTCACCTGGCGGAGGCTGCCACGCGATAGCTCGGACCCCGTCGAAGCGCACCAACCCGAATTCGGTGCCCAGCCACAGATAACCATCGGGCGTCTGTGCTATCGAAAAGATCGTGCCTTTGACAAAGCCGTCGCGAATCTTCCACGCCGTATGCGCGTACTGACTGATGTTGAGCGATGGATCTAATGCAAAGACGCAAGTGCAGCACGTCAGCAGGAGGGCCAGCCGGGCGGCCACCTTCCTTTGCGCCTTTGCCATAAAAGCAATCATCTCAGTCCAGCCGCAACCGTTCAGTTTCGCCGCTCATGTCGCCGAAGACCAACAAACGGCCTCGCTATAGAGGTCTACAATACTAGGTTTCCCATTCAAAGCTGCCACGGCGTATCAGGAGGGCCAACGAAGTGGAACGAACAATGAACACGGCGTTTAAGCTTTCGTCCCACGTGGCGCTCGGCGTTTTTTCTATCGCAATTTTCAGCCCCATGCCAGTTCCTCTGGCTGCGCAGGTTGCCGGGGCGCGCATTGCCGGGATAGTGACCGACCCCACAGGCGCAGTTATCGCGGGCGCTCAGATAAGAATTAGAGATACCGCGGACGATTTCACGAGGGAGCTGGTCACAAATGAGTCAGGCTTTTACAGTGCGCCGAATCTGTCGCCAGCCCCTTACACGGTTTCGGTTTCAGCGAAGGGCTTCAAATCCGAAATTCGCAGCGGCCTCACACTTACGGTGGGCGCCGACGTTGAAGTCAATTTCACAATGATTATTGGCAGCGCCAGCGAGCGCGTTGATGTGCCCGGCGAGGCACCGGCAGTAGAAATGAACGATGCCACTCTAGGTGCGGTTGTGAATGGCCAGACGGTTCGTGAATTACCCCTCAATGGCCGCGACTGGACTCAACTCGCAGCTCTCGAACCCGGCGTGGCGCAGGTCCGCACCCAGGATGTACCCACTGATTTCGTCTTCCGCGGGAATCGCGGCTTGGGAACGCAGATGACGATTTCCGGAGGGCGCCCGGAGCAGAACAATTACCGCCTGGATGGGGTCAGCATCAACGACTATTCGAATGGGGGCCCAGGCAGCGCGCTCGGCATCGATTTGGGAGTGGATGCGATCCAAGAGTTCTCAGTCATCACGGGGAACGCTCCGGCGGATTACGGCAAGACTTCCAGTGGCGTGATCAATGCCGTTACCCGGCAAGGCACAAACGCGCTGCACGGGTCCTTCTATGAATTCCTGCGCAACAGTGCGCTGGACGCACGAAATTATTTTGACCCCCCCGCGATTCCGCCATTTCGGCGCAATCAGTTCGGAGCTGCCGTGGGCGGACCTATAAAGAAAGACCGCACCTTCTTCTTCGCAGACTACGAGGGGCTTCGGCAGGAGCAGAGCGTCACTCAGCTTGCCGTTGTGCCCACGCAGGCAGCGCGGAACGGCGAACTTGTAGCGGGAAACGTTACTGTTAGTCCGCTCGTTAAACCGTATTTGGCCCTGTATCCATTGCCGACCAGCAACATTAAAGGGGACACCGGGACCTTCACGTCAACAAGCCCGCTGATTGGAAACGAGAACTTCGTCGTTACACGAATCGATCATAATTTTTCTTCTGCCGATGTGCTGCACGGAACGTATATGTTCGACGGCAGTTCGCTCACGTCGCCCGACCTTTTCCAAACCGTGATGTCGGGCACGCCGAGCCGGCGTCAGCTTGCAACTGCCGAATACACCAAGATCTTCACACCGGCGTTCGTAAACACGTTTCGGTTCGGCTTCAGCCGCGTGCGCGCCGACATAATGAAGCCAGAAAAGGCGCTGGTCCCTTTTGCGGGCGATCCCAGCAATGGATTTGTGCCTGGCAGCCCCGTCGGAGGGATTGTAGTAACAGGCATCACCAGCTACTCGGGCGGCCCCGGCGCAGTCGGAGAGATCGACTACGGCTTCAATTCATTCCAGACCTACGACGATCTGTTCTGGACCAAAGGGATTCACTCCTTTAAGTTCGGCGCCAATGTCGAGCGACTACAGGACAATGAGCTTGGCACCTCAATGCCGAATGGACAATTTACCTTCACGTCGCTCGCGAATTTTCTGACTGACAAGCCTACTACATTTACTGCGGCACTCGCCGGCGGAAAGGTCTCACCATTCAACTTTCGTCAAACCATAGTTGGAACGTATTTCGAGGATGACGTCCACATCGCCTCGAATTTCACCGCGAATTTGGGCGTGCGATATGAGATGGCCACGGTGCCAACTGAAGTCAACGGCAGGTTAACGAACTTACGCAACCTGACCGACATTACCCCGCATCTGGGCTCTCCGTTTTTTTATAATCCGACGTATCGAAATTTTGAGCCGCGAATCGGATTCTCGTGGGACCCCACTCATTCCGGTCGCACGGCCGTTCGAGGCGCTTTCGGCATTTACGACGTTTTGCCACTGACGTATGAATTTGGGATCGCCGCTTATAGTGCTGCGCCCTTCTTTGAGCGCGGAACGATCTCTTCAGGGTTACCGGCAGGAAGTTTTCCATCGACCGCGTTCACGCTGCTGACTCCGAGTCAACTGAAGTACCAATACATTGAGTCCCATCCTAAGCGCAACTACGTGATGAATTGGAACTTCGACATCCAGCAACAGTTCGGAAGCAATCTGGTCGCAACAGTGGCATACGTTGGCTCCCGCGGAGTGCATCAGCCATTCCAATTTCAAGATGCGAACATTGTTCTGCCAACCTCCGACACCTCGGCTGGATACGTCTGGCCGGCTTCAGCCGGGAGCGGTGCGCGGATCAATCCCGATGCTGGGCAGATCACCGGGCTTCTCTGGAACAGCAACAGCTTCTATGACGCTCTGCAGACCCACCTCATTCGGCGCATGACGAGAGGCCTCCAGTTCGGCGCCTCCTACACTTGGGGCAAGAGCATTGATACCAGTTCCGCCTCAGGCGTGGGAAGCCAATTCCTTAATTCCATACAGAACTTACCCTGGTTTGATACGAGCTTAAACCGCGGACTGTCAGACTTCGATATTCGGCACAATGCCGTGCTTAATGCAATGTGGCAGGTTCCGGGCCCACGCGACGGCAGCGGCGTGCGTTGGCTCGCGAGCGGCTGGCAGATCGGAGGGATTTACCAGATCAGCACCGGCCTGCCGTTTACGCCTGTCATCGGCGGGGATCCTCTCGGCCTGAAGACCTCCTATCCGTTTGATTTTCCCGACCGAATAGTTGCTCCAGGTTGCACGTCGGACGTCAATCCCGGCAATCCGGTGCATTACATCAAAACACAATGCTTCTCATTCCCCCATCCCACCACGCGAATAGGAAACGCGGGCCGAAACAGCCTGATTGGACCTGGCCTCTCGAACCTGGATCTCTCGGTATTCAAGAACAATCGCATTCAGCGGATTTCAGAAAACTTCAACGTCCAGTTCCGGGCGGAATTCTTCAACGTGCTGAATCACCCGAATTTCTCCCCGCCCGTCGTCAACAACACCTTATTTAGTGCCAATGGAGCGCCGGTCACGACCGCGGGCCTGATCACGACGACCTCGACATCATCCCGTCAGCTTCAATTCGCGTTGAAACTAGGGTGGTGATTGGCAGCGCAGCTCTCTACGACGACCGGTTTGGTAATCCGGATGCTCTCCTTCTTCTTGATCGCGCTCTACATATTAAACTAAGGCGCAGTCGAGAACCGAGCCAATCGCCATGCCGCGAAATACCGTGTATTTGGAAGCGCCAGAACAAACACAAGATCTGCTAACCATCAAATGGACCCTGCGATCAGCGGGCTACACGATCGCTTCAACCTGGCACGACAGCCAGGCCAATCGGTCACATTGGGGATACGCTCATCAACGGGTGGCTAGCGCCCTAAAGTTATTGCGGTCCTGTGATTCGTTAGTCGTCGTTTCGGGAAAAACTGGCCCACCAATGCCCGAACTAGCTATGATGGCGGCGTTTGCATTAGATCGAGGCCTGCAGGTGATTTGGGTTGGCAATGCGATCGATCTGTTGCATCACTTCTCGGCAGTAGAGCATTTCCCCGACGCCGAGCAGTTCCGCAGGGCTATCGTCGACCGGATGTATGCTCAAACGGCCATAGCGGAACGGCTCGCGGCCTGATCGACATCTCCATCGTCACGCGCGGTGTCGAAAATTCGTCTCCGGTGTTGTGCATTTTCTTGGTATGACAAGCAATGGCTGCCTACAGGACGCCCGGGAAAGTGGGCGGTCGCGTGCAGTAACGGTAAGCGACTGCGATCGACCATCGGTCCGCAGCCACGGAACCCATGGCCGAGCAACAGAATTTTGCTGATCGTGTAGCACTGCATCTTCCAGTTCTGACCCGAGTCGTTCGTGGCCTTGTACGCGGCGATCAAATGGCTGACGACATAGTTCAGCAGACCGTATTAAAAGCCCTCACCAATTCCGGTCAGTTTCGCTTCGAGTCGGCCCTGAAGACGTGGTTAACTTCCATCGCCATGAACGAGGTTCGTCAGGCGTATCGCTGTAGGTGGCGTAAGCGCGCTGTTCCTTTGCTAACGGAAACCCTCGACGTTGAGCGATATCAACCGGTCGAGGTCCCCTACAATTCTTACGAGGCAAACGAGCGTGATCTTCTTGTGCGCGATGCGGTTTCGCACCTACCACATAGGTACCGGTCTGTCGTAGAGTTATGCGACTTCCAAAGCCTTCCGATGATTGAGGCCGCCCGGAAATTGGGAATAACTCTGCCCGCTATTAAATCACGTCGGCACCGTGCGCGACAGAAGCTGCTGCGGCTTATGTCGAAACTGAACCCCAAGTCATTTTCGGAAATGGCTACAAGAGATTGACTGTAACCGACAGCGGATAATGATCGGAAGCCCGAACACCGCCATGAACGGCTGGCTGTGCCGCACGCAGGGGCCCTCGTGTAAAGATCCAATCGATGGCACGGCCAGCAGGGAACATCGAACGAGACGTCGTGGTTGGCAAGCGCTTACTGCTAAACGGACTGAAAAACTTCGCCTGGCTGATGGCGGCGGCGACATCGCCACATGAAACATCGAAATTCAGGTCACCCGCGACAAGCAGTGGTGCCTTCTGGCTGTAGCACTGCGCATCGATTAGCACTTCATTCAGTTGAGCACGGCGGAGCTGGTCATCGCCGCGGCTCTCAAGATGCAGGTTATAAGCGACCAGCCTTCGCCCCCCGACGTTCACGTCTGTCACAAGCGCGATTCGGCCTCCCAATCGTTCCTGAAAGACTGGCGCGCGAGGAAGGTACCAGCGTGGGCGCCAAAAGCTGGACTGCTCGCGAAAGCGGATCAGGCGCGAGTTCGAAAACGGCCATCGGGACAGCGTCGCTTGACCGTGATAGGCGGGTGAAGTCTTGCTCCCTTGCGTGAGTTCCTGGAACTCCCGGGCGAATACATAGTTCATTCGGAGCTTGTGGGAAATCTCCTTCGCGACGTTGCGCCGGTTTGTTCGTCGGGCGTTGAGGTCTACTTCTTGCAGCAGAAGCAAGTCGGCTTTTGCCGCTGCTAAGAAGTCAATGATCGCTGAGAGCTGTAGGCCTCGATCAATGTTCCAATCGACCACGCGAATTGAACTCGGCGGAAGCACGAGCCAGGACCGGGGCGCAAACTCGCCGGTCTCGATTTCCTGCGAACTCATTGCTATGCCGCGGCTGCGAGTTTAGGAAACACATGTTCTTGCGCGAAGGCCAGATCTGCGGGATCGTCAATTTCGGCCCATGGCAACCCTGCGGTGCTTGTAAATCCAACGTGAATACCCTCATCGGCCAATTCCTGCACTGCGGCGTTGAAGAACTCATTGACGCGGCCAGCGCTCACGAGTTGGCCGAGTCTATCGAATAACTGCCTGTTCGCATGAGTGGAAAATACCGTAATACCGATATAGGTACCGCTGAAGGTTTCCCTCGGAACCCGCTTGCTCATATGGATAACGCGATCACGGAAAATGATGACTTTCATCGTTTCATCGCGCCACTCGGGATCGACGATCATCGAAACCGGTGCAGTCGAGGTCAAAGCGAAAACGAGAACATGCGGTTTAAAGATGACATCCGCATTCAGACACACGAAACGCTCTTCCGCAACCCAGTGTCGCGCCGACCACAGAGAGTACATGTTGTTTGTCTCCGCAAATGCGGGGTTTTCAATGAACGAGATTTGCTGCGAGTTATCGCGGTATCTCGACCGCACGTGGTGCATAATTTGTTCTTTCTCATATCCCACAACGATGCCGACCTCACGGATGCCGGCGATGCGAAGACTTTCCAATTGGTGGTCGAGTATGGTGCGCCCGTCAACCCGAATGAGACATTTTGGGTGCTGGCCGTGAATTGCGCGGATGCGAGTTCCTTGCCCTGCAGCTAATATGACCGCTTTCATTGTGCTTCCAAACCTTTCGTTGTATTCGGTAGTGATGCTGATTGATACGGATTCCGGAAAAACCGGCGATTGAAATAGAGCGCGAGTATCCAGGTCAAATGGCTGCTGACCGCGGAAATGTAGAAGAAGACTTGAAGCCCGTGCAGCAAGGTAAATATCACCACGTAATGGATCATGACGCCTCTTTTCATGAATGCTTGGATCTGTCGCACCACGCGCGAGATCCAGTTCGTGGAGTCTTTTTCAAGACGTTTATAGAAGTTGCCGAGGTATTCATGCGGGCGATCGGCCGGTGCTGCGCGCGTTCGCATGAAAGAGGTCACGCCTAAAGTGAGCACAGCGCCAAGCAGCAATGCTGGTCCCACGAACAGCTCCGATCCATGATTTTGCCGATAGAGGCCAACGGCAATTCCAGTGAAAAGCAAGAGATAGCTGACGCCATCGATAAATCCTTCAAGCCACGTGCCAAATGGCGAATCGGCGAACTTGATCCGAGCAACCATGCCGTCCATTTCGTCGAACAATCCGGCCATAAAAAACAGCAACGCGCCGAGCACGTACCACCAGTAAGTCCCTTGCGCGAATGCCCAACAGGACAAGATCGCGACCAACAGACCCGCGAAGCTAACTTCATTTGGGGTGACGCGCGTGTGGGAAATCCAGCGTACGACCGGCCGGCAAAGGTAACGGTTGAACCCAGTGTGAATCCCATCGAGCACCTTGCCCGATCGCGCGACGAGGAACCGTTCCGCCTGTCGGGCGGTTTCCGGTGAGATCACCGCGATGCCATCTGGACTCCGACTTGAGTGAGCCGGAGAGATCTCGCCGCCAGTCGTTTCATTGCGGTCAATGAGAGCGGGTCTGCTCCAGTCGGCCAGGTTCAACGGAACGCGTTCCAAACCAGCGAGGCATTGCTTTGCCGTCACCCAATTCCAGGGGAGCCATAAGAACTCCGTCAGCAATAGTTCCCTTAGTTGTTCCCAGTTCAGACTATTGGTTGGGTCGAAGGCTTCCTCTGAAGCCAGAATAACGAATTGGAGACGGCGCATAAGATCCGATCGCAGGGCCTGCTCTCGGACATAGGGCGGCACGGATGACGGCCAGATGAGAAGCACACTATCCGCCCCCGCCTTCACGGCGGTCGCCAGGACTCGGGTCAACAGAGGTACGCCGCATACGGGTTGCAATAAATAGTGCGGGGCTACATCGGGCACTTCCAGAATGCCGAGAACCTCGAATATAGTCGGGTGAACGGGGAATTCTGGAATCGCCATCACAACTTGCATAAAGCCTCCTCGCTCATCTTGCTGGCCTGGCTTGTCCTCGTGCGATGCGTGTTCCAGAGCAACCAACTCAGCCCAACAACACACCACAACAAATCCCGAGTTCGCCTGACAATCGCCAAAGTAAAGCCGGAAGCCGGTGCGAGTCCGAAAGCGGAGAATGCGCCGATAGCTCCACTTTCGTCGGCCCCAATCCGGGCCGGTACCCAACCGGCCGCCATTTTCACAGCTCTAGTACAGACCTCAATTGCAAGGATCGTCAGTATGTGCAGTGGGCCTCTCAGCGCCCACAACACCACGGCCACTTCGCCCGCCATGAGTAACTGGCAGATCGTGTCAAGCCAGAACATGCGATGAACTGCATGTGGGTGTTCTCGCCGGAAGAGCCGGATCCGCGTTTCGACTTCTTCTCCTTTTCTTAGCCATCCGGGTGACCTGCTGCCAAGAACCCGGACAATCGGCGTGAGCAGCGGGCTTTTGCGCGCGATCAGGATAATGCCGGACAAGAATGCGCATGCGATCAATGCAAGCCAGCCTGTATAGCGGCTGTGACCCAGCAACAAAGCCGCCGCCACACATCCGCCGATCCCGAACAGACTGGAGGTGAACCAATATATGCCTGTATCAGCCAGGGTGGAAGCGGCAGAGGCGCGGGAGGTTCCCAGCAGACGAATTTTTAGAGGCTCTGAAAGCATCGGGCCGAACGTTGAAAGATAGCCCAGAGACTGTGAAGCAAGCCGAACGCCGATCAACTCTGGAAAGGATGAAGACATCCCGTTTATTTTGAGCGCCGCAGACCACGAGTAAGTTTGCAGCAGGAGCCGAACCACGCTGAAGACGAGCAGAAGAGCGAGCGCTACCCCGATGTCCCGGAGGTCCATTGCAAGCACAGTGGGACCGACCCTCTTCATCACAACGGTGAAGATCGCAAGACCAATAACCGCCACAACCAGGTCGAGCTTTTTCATGGCCTGGCGCTCGATGCGGTTTGTAAATCGGCGGCACCAAGGTTGGACAACCTTGGTGACTGTTCGAATTCCCTAATCGACAACTCAGCGGTGCCGAAAATCCGCACGTCAGTAACTGACGTGGTGAAAGCCGCGAACCAGAAGTCGCCTACTTTGCGGTAGGTATGAACGAAGTGAACGCTCTTGGTCCAGAATGACGGGCTTTCTGCCGGGCTACCTTCTACTCGCACGATGGCGTAATCAGCAGCATCTACCCAAATGCGGCCGCGAATCAGGTACTTACTCTTACTCTTCGGATTGACCTCCAACAGGTACGCCGGCCGGCCATTGACCAACTCCGCCCCAACCAAATGGAACGTATAATTTGCTGGAATGATCCGCGTGCCTTCGCGTGTGTCACGATGCGAGGCATCCGCCTCTTCTTCCAGTATTTTGCGGAACACATGCTTGCGGATCGTTCCCGATCCGTCTTCGCGCAAAATCGAAAACTGTTTTGCCCCGTCTGAGGTACATACCAATTGAACGAGCATTTCCGCATGCCGGCTCTTGTTGACAAGGTCGTATTGCCGCATTACGCTGTAACCCGAGAGAGCTGCACGCCGCTCCGCATCTCGCGCCGTCATCCTGGCCACGATGTCTTCTGCACTAGGAAGCGAATCTGTGGTTTGCAATGAAACGCTCTGCGATGAAGCGTGCGGAATCACACCCAGCAGCGTGAATACTGTAAGTACGATCTGTGTTTTTAGAACTTTCATCATTTTGCTAAAACTCCAGAACAAACTTTCCTCTGAACGTTCGGGGTGCCGGATTGAAAAACTCGCCAAACCGGTAACTATCCAGGTCGTTTTGAACATCTCGGACATTGTCGTGGTTGAACAAGTTGTATATGCCGCAACCGATCTTCGCTCTCCGCTCTTTGAAGAATGGAAGGCGGATATGTCGATACACTTGTAAGTCAACAGAGTTAAAGCGGGGGAATCGTTCAGTGTTGCGTGGGCCGACGAATTCGCGGAGTTCGTCCTCAACCGAATATGGAAACCCGGTGTGCAAGTCGAGAACTGGCATGAGCGTAAGCTTCCACGGCGCTGCAATTTGGGCCCAAGTGAGGAACCGGTTGGGCGCATCGAAATCGAGCAGGGCGCGTTGGTTCGGTTGAATGATGGCCGCTGGATCATTTCCGAAGAATTGTGTGAAGTCATTCAAATCGCCGAAGGATCGCGACCGAACGTAGGAAGCATTGATCGTGCTGTGATGCACCTGATACCTGCCGGTTATCTGAAATTCGCGGTAGGAGTCGCGGCCGCGACTTGAAAGCGACAAGATGCTGTCATCCACCGACGTAATCGGGTTCAAAACGAAGTTGTCTAATGTATTTCGTTGCTGAAAAGCAACACGGACTAGCAGACTTTCCGAGACCTGACGATCCATCTCTGCATTCCAGACCTCGCTCCGGGGGTTTCGTAGGCTACCAGTGATCTCGTTCGCGTACGGCGTCGAGCCGATCACTTGCCCTGCGGGATCGAGCATCTGGACCGTGCGGTCAGGAAAAAACGGAAACGCCGGGACGTTCAGGGGTACCCTGTCGTAGAAGAACCCTCCGCCGGCCCGCAGCAGGGTTTTTCGATCGCTGGTCAATGCCAGGGTAAAACCCGCCCGCGGACCAGTATTTGCTGCCCCGGTTATGGAATCGTGATCGAAGCGCAGCCCGAGATCAAAACTGAGACGAGGGGCGACGACCCAATGATCGCCAGCGAACCATGCGAACTCGTTCTGATTGATCGAAAAAGTCGTCGGCCTGCCGAATTGGATGCTTTCGAGCGCGTAACCCGCTACTCCGACGATGTCGACGGGCGAAAACTGCTGGCGGCCATTGTACGTGTTATGTGAAAAATCGAGTCCAACCTTGATTTCATGGCTGCCCCAGAACTGCTTCGGGCTGAGCTGATAGATCTCCTGCCACTCGGCGCTTTCTGTTCGGCGCCTCTGCCGGTTGAAGAAGCCGCCTTCCGTCGTCTCGACCAGTAGTTCGTACGGGGCTGTGCTATTGGGGAACACGTCCGCGTCGACTCGCTTGTAACTCACCTCGGAAATCAGCAGTCCGCCGGAATCGGCCACGTAACGGTGCTGAACGGATGCTTGATCGCCGCGGTCGTGCAGGTTTGAAGTGGACGGTTGCGGAGTGAAGGTGTTCAATCCCAAGTAGTCAAGTTTCTGGGGGAACAACGCGAAAGAGACAGTGGCAGTCTGCTTCGAGCTGATGTTGAAGTCGAATTGAGTGAATGAGTCGAAGCTCTCCAACTTTGTGTCGCGCTGAAGCGGAGGCAAGCTCTCTACCGGCGTCCTGACAAACCGGTATTCGAAGGATTGAGTGAACGCTATCTTGTTTTTGAGAAGCGGACCAGTGAGGGTAAGACGTGGAGTAACGGCCTCGAGTCCGACAATGTCACCGCCCCGTTTCCTGAGCCGGGGAAATAGGTTCTGGATGGAAAAGTGAAAGTCATCGAAGTTGCTCGTGCGTGTTTCCACGTTCGAAATCGCGCCTGTGAATCTTCCATACTCCGGGTCGTACGGATTTGAGATCACCTGGACGGAAGAAACGACATCGATCGGAAGATTCATGGCTTTATCGCCCGTGGCTGGGTCGGTAACATTGGCGGAATTCACCAGCCAACCTGCCTGGGTCGATGAGGCCCCCTTCAAATTGAGTTGTCCATCTGGTCCACGAACTACGCCAGGGACCAAAGGCAGAAGATCTTCAAACCGCTCATTCTTGTTTGGTGCGTTCTCAACGGTTGAAGTATTGATCGTGACGTTCTGCGCGGAGACTTCCGAAGCAGCCGGCTCAGCGCTTGCAGTGACCGTCGTGGTGCTCTTGACTGCGTTCACGCTGACTGCAAGCGGCGCTAGAGACGCGGCCCCGGGCGTCAGCTCGACGTGAACCGTTCCTGTCAAGCCCGGGGCAGTCGCTGTGACTACATACGAACCGGGTGCGACGGGCTCAAAGAGATAGGCACCCTGCTCGTCAGATTGCGTGTCTCTCGTATCCGGACCTTCGAGGTGGATGGTCGCGTGTGGAACAAGCGAATGCTCACCGTCGGCGCCCGATGTGAATACGGTGCCGCGAATGGTGCCTGTTGTTTTCGGACTCACTTGCGCAAGGCATTGAGAGGCAAGCAGTGCGCTCAAAACTCCGGCAATTGAAATCGCCCGCATGACAAGTGCTCCTTCCCAGCGAGACAATGCATGAGGAGTGCCAAACCAGATGCGTAGCGTGGAAGGCATACGTTGACCACATTCAGGCCTCGTGCCGAGAATTCGCCAATTTCTCGACACAATGCCGATGGCAGTTGGTTGACAGGATGTTGGAGTCTGGGCACACTTAGGTACTGGCGTAACATACCGCTGATCAATAGCTTTGTAGTGCGGCAGACTTCAGTAGGCAGATCCGTCAGGAGACGTATCCTCAAGCTGTTTGAACCGAGAAACGACCGGCCGCTAGTCAGAACCGGCAGCGCGACGTCGGCTGTTCCACGCCGTGACTGCTGCGCCGGACCGCACGGCGCTTTCGGTTTGTTTCAGAGATGTCGTCAGAGAATTTCTCGATATTCGGCGTACAATCGGCTCTACAATCCACCGCAGCGAAGTTGGGATGTCGCGGCTTAGTGCGATAGCCTCGAGCTCGATATACACTCCACCATCGCGTTCCTCGAGTCGGGTAATACTGAAAAGTCGCCAAAGGAAGCCGTTGCCTTCTCCCTCGCGCAACGCGCGCTGACCAGACACACCGTAGTTTTCTATCTCCTGGATCCGGGTACTTTCGGAGATGCTATACCAGCGCCGATCGCTCAAGCGCACGTAGGTACATCGATAGTCGCTGTCGAGAGCGGCCTTCAGAAACAGCGCTTGGTTCATGAGAACCATTGAAAAGCGATCGTCCCTTTCCCCTGTTTCAAGAGTCTTGGAATGGACGACGGTTGACCGATAAAAGTCTTCATAGCGGTCGTAGTCGCGCAGAACAGACAAAACATCGCTGAGCGTGAAATTCGCAATAAAGGCCGCGCCAACCCAATCGTGAATGAGGCCTGACGGTACTTTCTTCACACCTTGCGAAGTGCCTGGTGTGACGAGAACCTCACCCGTTCGAACCTTTCTGAGCCAATCTTGATCTTCGTCGATATTGAGGAAACGACTCGCTGGGCTAAGGGGCGCCCGCAACTTTGTCGTTGACGATTGCACATACTCCTGCCACGCGTTCAGTGTCTCCGGCTTCAACGTTGCGGCATGCGCAGTGCACACCAGAACCAATCCAACGAGACTACTCCGAATGTTCAGGGTTGCCTCTCCACACTAGTTAAGAGCCTGCCTCGCGGAATCCTGTTGGCGGGGTATTTCCTTACGCACCCCCGTAACGTGGGGGCGCGTGTGCTCGCGAATGGCAGTTTGCACTTCTGCCGCTGCAATCAGTCCGAGCGCGACTAACCATGTGATCAGCAACCGTGTTTTCATTGCAAATACTCGTGCGAGATCAATGCTGGTACCCTTCCCGTCACTCACGATCCCGGTCGTGGTGTTTTCCACTGAGTTTTCGCTCGAAGTCCGGCCAAAACTCTTTCAGAACATTACCCGCCGTATCTAGACCGAGTTGTATGCTGAGCTTTGATGCAGCGTTCGAAGCCGTCCGGTGATCCGGATAATATGCATTCGAGATCGCAGCTGCCGTTGAGTTTCCAATCAGTTCCGAGAAATTAAATTCTGTCTTGCCTAAATCTCCGTGCGTCCAGAATGTCTGGCCTACCGCGTAGCAAAACCTCGACCAGCCGCTTCCAGCGCCGCGCCGAAAGTACCGGGGATCCTCGTGGAACAGGCTTGGAAACACACCCTCGGTCATGAAATTTCCAATTGCAAAATCGCCAAACGCTGTCCCGAAATACCTGCCGTAGCCCGCCGAGCCCTGGCCGAAAGATCGATCGGCGTTCGTCAATTGCCCCTCGCCGGCAAACAGAGCCGCAAGTGCGAAAGTGCCGGGGTCAAAGGCATCTTCGGAGGCAATCCTGACCTTCTCGTGCACTGTCAATGGTTCGAAATCGTGAATGCTCGGAGAGGTCCGATAGTTGGGAATGATTCCAAAAATACGTTTATCCTCCGATTGAAGCGCACTGTTGGCGCTGCTTGCCGGAGTATGCGGTTGAATGCGATCACCGGGCAGCAAAGCCTGTTGGCACGACGCTGCACACGCGAACGCAACTAAGGCTGCGCTTACATACGAAATCTTCTGAAGCACGTAATGAGTCCTCACACTGGCACTTCGGTAGAAGTTAATGGGAGGGCAGTTAAGCGGCCACAGTAGGCGATCGATTACTCGATTACCGAGAAGCCGTTGAGCGCACGATCTTTGTGGATAGCCGCCGCGAGAAAACCTGTTGGCCGTCGATAGATGATCGCGTCGTAGGTTCGCCACATTGATGCGCCATGTGCCGAGTTGCCTGCACGGCCGGCGGCCGCATTCTGCTTGTACAAACAAACGAGGTTCAGATACTGCTCTTACACGATGAACGCATCTCAGCGGCCGCGCTCTCGTGGACGTGTTGGGCGTTGAGTGGCGAAAGGAGAAAAAACAATTTATGAAGCTACCTAATTTAGTTTTGGCAGCGTTTCTGTTGTCTTCGGCAGGCCGGATCATGACCGCACAGGAGGGATCCACCCCGGCCTTTGAGACAGGCGTGAATTATTCCTGGCTGCACGTTAATTCAGCGAATTATGATTATCAGCGGACTGGAAACGGCGGCTCGGGTTATTTCGAATACAACCTGAACCGTCTTGTCGGATTGGTAGGCGATTTCGGCGGATATGCGAACACTCGAACCGAAATCAACGACAAGGCCCTTACATACCTGTTCGGCCCACGTTTTAATTGGCGACATTCGCGATTGAATCCGTATGTACAATTTCTGTTCGGCGGCGCGTACGCGTGGAGCGGCCCTGGCAACAATTCCACCACACAGAATGCCTTCGCGACAGCGGCCGGCGGCGGTTTTGATTATAGGTTGACGAATCGCGTAGCAATAAAACCGATCCAAGTGGAGTATGTCACGACGCAGTTCGACAGCGCCCGACTTGGCGGGACCAACAGAAGTTTCGGAGACCATCAGAACGATATCCGTTACTCGGCCGGCGTGGTGTTTCGATTTGGCGAGCGATAACTCGCTAAACAACTTACATGAGCGTCGCGAACCTGTACAATATGAGAAGAAGTAGTCTAAATTGATTTACTTCGGAGTAAACAGCGTGAGTCTTACACCCCGGCGGCAAGCAGAAGCAGGATAACTTGGCGCCCGGACCGAAGAATGAGAATGGATATGTTGTCGAAGTCGCTGGGCACGTCGACAAGGCTGTCCGTGCCGGTTACAATCAACAACTGATTTGTTGACATTCCGCCGGGTTCTGCATCTCCGCCGGGCGTCCTAGGCTGCCATCGGCCTCGGCCGGTTTCCTCGCAAGGGTGGAAGCCCAGCTTAGGGAAGTCCAATGCGCTCATCTCACTTGCACCCAGGTTGCTGGTCATGAAGATCATGGCCCGCGAAAAATCAACGCGGCGGTTGTCTCCCAAAGTTAGAGTCGCTTTCAAGGATCCCGAGTAACAGGTTCCACAGCGCATCGCTAGCTTTCTCGATCCCATCGAAAAGAACGAAGCTGATCTTCATCGTTTCTGTATGGTGTTGGTTCAAGACTTCCTGACAGAGCAAAGGACGCGTTTCCCGATGCCCGAGGCATCCCGGGGGCGAACCGATCAGTTTGGCGATTTCATGGCTGTGCTGGAACTCGGCGCAGTCGATTTTGACTACCGCGCCCGGATTCTGCATCAGCACTTCCGCGGTCGCCTCCACCGTTCGCGTCTTGCCCGAACCGGTCGGGCCTAAGAAGAGAAAATTTCCGATCGGGCGTCCTGGCACGCTCAGGGCGGTCAAGTATATCTGATAAGTGTCGAGGGTTTGGTCGATTGCTTCATTCTGACCGATAATCAGACTGCGCAACTTACTCTGCAGATGCCGAGCCTGCTTCCCGGCTCTGTTCGGATTTCATTGAGTGGGGCGCATCATTTAATTGTCCTTTCGGTTTAAGTTCAGGCGGCCTGGTCCATTGCAAGTTGCGGCGCCAAGTGCCTTGCAAGCTTTTTCTTCGAGTTGAAGATCCGCCACTGCACAGTCCCGATTGGCGTGTTCCGAGCAGCAGCGATCTCGTGGTATTGCCATTGCTCCACGAAGCGCAACATCATGACATCGCGTTCTCGCGCGTCCAGAAAAGTCATCCAATCCCGAAATTCGAAGGCGTGCGTGCCGGCGGCCTCTTGAGTCGCGGCCCTCAAGAGATTATCCACGTCGTCCAGATTCACGGTTTCCACTTCCCGGCTCAACCTACTGTAGTGCCGGCACAGCGTATTGTGCGCGATCGTAAATAGCCAGGCTCGAAACGATGAGCGATCACGGACCTGCCCGGCCTTGCGGTAGACCGTGAGCATAACTTCTTGCGCCAGATCTTCGGCCAGCGTGAGCTCACGGCCGCGCGCTCTAAAAAAAGAGACCAGCTGGGGATAAAACGCATTGAACAGAGCAGCGAACGAATGTTCGTTCGGGTCGTCAAAAAACCTCTCCGTCGCTGCGTTTTCTTGGAGCATTCGTTCGTTTAGAACTGGTTGGTTGGTCATCGAAGAGCAGCCTTTTGTTTGCCTACATCTCCGGATAAGGCATCCGCGCGTCCAAAGCAAGTGATGGATGCTTTGCCTTTGTTTTCTAGAAAAAACAAGATTCCTTCGCCACCCCACTGACGACTTCTCGACTATCTGCCGAGGCCCTCGCCGCGACATCTGCCAACAAAAGACTGTTCCCCACGCTCCTGGGCTGTGAGGACATGCCCAGATTCGTAGTAGGATGTGTCGACACGAACCAGCTAATCACCAGCGGAGCGTCTAAACCATGACACTGGACGCATTTATTCGCTACGGTTCTTTGTGGACCGTAATGCTTGGAGTCGTGAGTCTGCTATTCGCGATCAGAAATTATCGCCGGCAGGTGAACGCACAAATATTCTTCGAGATTGCCAAACGCTACCACGAAATGCTTCAGTCCTTCCCCATTTACGAATGGACCACTCGGCTCAGCCTGGAGCACCTACCGCCGGAGTCGAGCTTGGAAGTGAAGGCCGGCGTTCTTCGGTACTTGGCGACTGTGCATTTCGCATTCACGCTGCACGAATTGCGTTATCTCTCAAGAGATCTCTGGAAGATCCTGCAATCCGAGCATCACCGAACACTTGCGGCGCCTTTGTTTGTACGGGAGTGGCGCGCATTTCGTAGCGAATTTATTCTCTTTCCGAGCTTTTTGCGCTACGTCGAGGCCATCCAGCGTGCATCGATTGCCGTTAGCCCCGATTCAGTAATTGTCCAGCCTTCCTAGCGTCACCGTCACCAAACAAAGCGCTCCGGTTGCTGCTCATGTCTTGTGGAGACTCTTGCCTTTCCATCGAAAAAAAACGATCGTGACGGCCGGGATAGAGACCGCATTTCAGCCCCGCGGAACAAACTGCCTGGGCTCGATCTCGGGCAGGATCACAATCGATTCCTCTCCCGACTTGCGCTTGCTGCTATTGGCGGCTCTCCAGGAATCGCACTGCGAAATCCTGACCGTAGATCTCCACCAGGTCGACTACATTGACACATCGGGGCTAGCCGTGCTGCTCGAAGTGCTCAGGGCGGCACGCATTCTTAATAAGCGTTTTCAACTGAGCGGCCTCGGCGAGCGTCCGCGCTACCTGCTGGAAATGGCGCGGCTTCTGCCCCTTTTCGATGAAGCGGATCCCGAAGTTTCGGAAGTGAAGGGATCGCGAGGCGGCAAGTTGCAATGATGACATCTGCTCTGGAATATCTCGGCAGGCAGGCTTTACGTCATGTGGAGTACGTGGGCGGCCTCACGATGCAGCTCGGATCAGCGGTCGGCTCTCTGCGGCACACCATGCCTCTCACGGGGATTCGTAACCGCTGGCAATCGGCAATTCGCCAGATGCTGGCGGTGGGCGTCGATGCATTTCCCATGGTCGCCATCATGGCGCTGTGTACGGGATTCATCCTGGCGATGCAAAGCGCTTCGGAGCTGCATCGGTTTGGCGCTATCGATCTCGTCATCAATCTCGTGAGCATCGGATTTACACGGGAACTGGGGCCGCTGCTCGCCGCGATTGCAGTGAGCGGCCGGTCGGGCTCGGCATTCTCTGCGGAGATCGGAAGTATGGTCGTCACCGAAGAGATTGATGCGCTGCGGACCATGGCAATTAATCCGGTTGAATTCTTACTCGCCCCCAAATACCTGGCCATGCTGATTACGCTCCCGTGCCTGAGCCTCTTAAGCGACGCGTCCGGAATTCTGGCTGGCGGCTTATTCATGCGCTTTAGTACACACATGAGTGTCGCCGTTTACTTGCGTGGCGTCGCCCAATCGATCATTCTGCGCGATGTTTTGACGGGGTTGATCAAGAGCCTGGCGTTCGCCACGATCATCACGCAGGTGGGCTGCCTCGAAGGCTTTCGTGTTCGTGGAGGACCGGACGCCGTGGGCCGATCGGCAACCGCCGCGGTGGTGAAATCCACTTTTCTGGTAATCCTCGCCGATCTTGCATTCACGGCTATCTTCTACCTGATCGAAGGGAAATGATCGCGTGCAGCAAGCAGTAGCCGAACCTGTAATTTGCGTCCGTGACCTGGTGGTCAGCTACGCAGGGCGCCGCGTCTTAGACGGGATCAACCTGGATATTGCGCGCGGAGAGACCATGGTGCTCCTGGGCGGCAGCGGATCCGGCAAGAGTACGCTTCTCCGCCATATCATCGGCCTCGAGCGCCCGCAAGTTGGCCGCATCGTGGTAAACGGCGCAAATATCTCGAGCTGCGCCCCGAAGGACCTGAGAAAGCTCCGGCGCTCCATCGGCGTCGCGTTCCAAAATGCTGCGCTATTTAACTCCATGTCGGTCGCAGATAACGTCGCGCTTCCGTTGCGCGAGCATACGCGACTCGCCGAATCGACCATCAGCCTGATGACGCGCTTCAAATTGGCGGTCGTCGGCCTGGCGGAATTTGGAAGTTATAGCCCACAGGAGCTTTCGGGAGGCATGAAGAAGCGCGCGGCCGTGGCGAGAGCGCTCTCACTCGATCCGGAAATTCTGGTGTTCGATGAGCCCTCCGCCGGTCTAGACCCGATCGTTGGCGCGGAACTGGATGAGTTGATCTTAACCCTCAAGCGCGCCTTCAGCATGACCGTTGTGGTCGTGACTCACGAGATGGCGAGCGCATTCCGTATTGCCGACCGCATGGCAATGCTCCACCAAGGGTCGCTCATCGCGGTAGGCAGCAAAGAAGAGATCAAGAGCAGCAATCATCCACGTATCCGGCAATTTTTCGATCGGATCCCGGACCCGATTGTCGATGCCGGTAAGATCGATGCGTTTTTTGAGGAGTATTTGAAAGGTGGCGTGCAGTGAGTGTGGAAGCGAAAGCCGGAACATTTGTGCTTGCGTGTCTAGCCCTGCTGGGAGTCACGGTGTTTTACGTGGGCAACAACCAGTGGGGCAGGCACGTAACACCCTACAGAACGTATCTGCGGTATGCGGGTGGCGTTGCCCCGGGAACGGGCGTCTTGTTCGGCGGGATTGCGGTGGGTCGAGTTACCGCTGTCCGGCCTTGGAGTGAAGATCCGACGCGCATCGAGATTCTATTCGAAGTGAGGGAAGGCACTCCGGTCAATGAGAATTCGATGGCCAAGCTCGGCTCCGTTAGTCTGATGAGCAGCCCGGCGCTTTCCATCACCACGGGAAGCAATGACGCTCCTCGACTCAAAGCCGGCCAGGTAATCCAGTCTGAAGAAACCGTCAGCATCGACGATATGACTCGAAAGCTTTCGACTATCGGCGACAGCGCTCAAGGACTCATTACTCAGGTGCAGGGCGAGCTAAAAGACATTAGCGCGGATGCTCGAACTCTGCTCGCAAATTTGAACGACATTACCGGCACGGCGAACCGCCGCCAGGTCGCGCAATTGCTGCAGCGCGTGAATTCGCTGGTCGCGACCGAGTCACCGAAGATCGACCGTATCACGGACCAGGTGCTGTCATTGAGCCGCAATGCCGACTCCGTCATGCAGAAGGCGGGCCCACTGCTCGATCACACGGACGCGACGGTTTCAAACGTGAATCTGACGATCGATCAACTGCGCGAGCCGAGCCGGCAGGATCTCGTTCAACTGCAATCCACAATGGACCAGGCGAAAAGCATGATGAAAACCATTCAGACCTTGGTGCGCGCCAACGACGACAACATCAGTGAAACGGTGAACAATCTGCGTGTGGCGACCGAAAACCTGGACCAATTGACCGAACAGGTGAAAGAGCGCCCGTGGAGTCTGGTGCGAATCCGGCAGCCGAAAGATCGGAAGATGCCGCAATAGCGCACAGGACGGTTGGTGCCCGTTGTACGCGGTTCAGGAGTGGTAGCGTGCCAGGCCGAGGAACCAGGGTGAGAGCGGCCGTACCTTTTCGACCGCCTCTATGACAATCCATAACACTCCCAACAAAGCCACAGAAGTGGCGCTCCTATCTGTTGGGATAGGAGCAACGACTTACAGATCTATCTGTTAGCGATCTATCTGTTTTCCCGTTTAGGAGATAAATAATGATCCAAAGTATTCTGCCGCGAAGGGGAATCAGTCGGACGCTCGCGTCCCTGACACTAGTGATTTGCTGTGGCACGGCCCTAGTGGCGCAGAATCAGGGCCCAGCGGACACTTCAAATGGGGCCGCTCCACTGCGCGCCACGCACATCTTGGGTTTCGAAGGTACCTCGAGCAACGCGCAAGGGGACCTCTCAATACAAGGTGACGACCTGCAATTTCAAAAAAAAGAGGGTTCTCCCGCTCAAGTAGCGATTGGCTCCATTCAGGACGTCACCATCGGCCAGCAAGACAAGCAGGTGGGTGGAGTGCCGATGACATTGGTCAGGACCGCAACGCCGTACGGTGGTGGCCGGGTGATGAGTCTGTTCTCCCACAAAAAGTTTGACACCGTAACCGTGGAGTATCTCGATCCCAATGGAGGTTTCCATGGTGCGATTTTCCAGTTGAACAAGGGGCAAGGTCAGATTCTTGGGAGCGAACTGGAAGCCAAAGGCGTGCACGTTAGCCTGCCGACGCCTGCAACGTCGAAGCAAAGCACTCAGGAGACTAAGAATGAAATCAAGTAAGAAGGTATCGTTTACGGCACTTATCGCCCTAAGCCTGATGATCCAACCGGCATTCTCGACGCGAGCTTTTGCTCGAGATACATCCTCCGCAGCCTCGCAATGGAGCGTGGAAGTAGACAAGATTGACGCGGGCGACGTAAATATCGAGCCCGCCTTCAGAGTCGCGATCTACGAAAATTTATTGGTTGCGCTAGTCAAGACGAAGGAGTTCCAACAAGTGTTGCGCGATGGAGATCACACCGCCGACGGCATGCAGCATCTCCTTATTCTGAAGAGCACGGTGGAGAGCTACACAGCGGGCAGTGAGACCCGGCGCGCTGTCACCACAGTGAGCGGAGCCACGAAACTGAGAGTCCGAACCCAACTTTGCACGCGGAAAGGTCAGGTGGTCCTGGAAAGCGTGTCCAGCGGCAATGTCAGATTTTTTGGAGGGAACCTGCGAGCCACGCACAATCTGGCGCGCAATGTGGCTAAGTCCCTTAAGAACTCAAGCCTGCCCGATCTTACGCCTTCCTCGGACGACAGCAAAACAACGGAACTAACTCGACTCCAGGAGGCGAGATAAGCGTTACGTTCAATGCCTGAGGATCCCAACAAAACGTTCGCGCGCGTGCCTCTTCTCGTATGAAACGGTTCTCAACTATGCACAACTCAACATTCACACTACACAAGATTCGCACTGCGAATATCGTCCTCGTTTTGGCAATCGCAGCAGCGGGCATTCGCCCAGCGGCCGCTGAAAATATGCCGAAGAGAGTTGAAAAAGCCGTCAGCGTTCTCAACACGCTCACAGGTTCCTCTGCGCGCGGCGTTCGGCCGGAACAATTCGCCAGCGCCGACTGCGTCGCAGTCATCCCGGGATACAAGAAAGGCGCCGCTGTAGTTGGCGTCGGTTTTGGGCGTGGATTCATCTCCTGCCGCAAGGGTGATACCTGGTCAGCGCCTGCCGCGGTCACATTAGAAGGCGGCAGTCTGGGCGTGCAGGTCGGCGGCGAGAAAATCGACATCGTCATCCTGTCTCTGGATAAAGAGCAGCGCTCGAAACTGCTCTCTAATCGGTTCACAATCGGCACCGGGGCTTCGGCTGCGTGGGAGAACGGAAAGTCTGCCCACGAGGATCCCAACGCCAAGATTCTCTTCTTCGGCCACACTGGTGGAGCTTTCGCCGGTTTTGATCTTGACGGCACCACTCTGAAGCCGGACGACTCCAGGAACAAGGCGCTGTACGGCAAAGTCACGAGCAACAGTGAAATCGTCGAAAGCGCCGCCACACCGGCCACTGCTCAACCTCTGGTCTCGAAGCTCACTTCTCTTATCCGGGCCGAATCCGCCAGCACCTCGGCTCGCCTGAGAAGCCGCAAGTAACTTCCGAAAGTGCCCCGGCCACCACCGGGTTCGGGGCAACCTCACCGAGAGGCGCGACATCCTCCTCCTTTAGTCACGCCTCTCAAACTTTATTTCCTCCGCGTTTCCAGTTACTTTCAGCGCCACTAGACGGCCGCCGCGATGCCCGGCGCGCAACAATCGGGCGCTGTGTGTACAGACAAACAACTTCAAGCAGCGTTGGGGAAGATCCAGCAACAACGGAAAGAGGCGCACGGCCGTGAGATGGGCGACGCCAAAGAAATGCCCCAATTGGCGGCTCAGCAAGGCTCAACCATCAACCTCGCCGATTTTGGGTTCTAAATTTCAGAACCCGATATCCGCGCGCGACCAACGCCGGCTGAAGTACCGCAAAGAAGGCTACAGCCATGCCAACGCCTGGCGCATGGCCAATCACGCTGCGTGATTTCCGATTCTAAGCGCTTTTCGGCAGCCGTTCGCTTAATCGTTCTCGCCACATCGCAGACAAGCGACTCCCCAGCGCGCCGCATGCGATTCCGAAGGCATAAACCAGCACAACCTCGATCGAGGAGTGCGCATGCAGGAGTGCCGGCACACCAAACCCTTCAGCAAGTACAAGGCTCACGATCTCAATTGAAGCTGCCATAACGGACTCCTGAGGAAACCGGGTGTTCACGCCGCGTTGGGAAGCGTGTTGTATCTCGATGCCTCCACGGCTTGGTGGGTATCTGCCTGTTCCTGACATTGAATGCAGAGCGACGCCCACGGGATAGCAAGCAGCCGCTTCGGATGGATTTCTTCTTCGCACTCCTCGCACATTCCGAAGGTGCCTTCGCGTATCCGGCGCAGAGCCGCGCGCGCGCTGCGAAGTTGTTTCGAGTCGCGGTCGACATGAGAGATCGCGAGAGCGCGTTCGGAGGCGCGCTGAATTTCGTCAATCTGATCAGCGCTTGGCTCTACCGCGATCGCGTCGCGCATGCGCGTCGCTTTCTCGAGTTCGGTGATCCGCGCCTCCAAAAGCGCTTGGAATCTATTCAGCTCATTCGCCGTCGGTGTCTGTGCCATGCCTCGCTATACGCAATTCAGCGGCCATCGCCCGCGATCCCGGATGTAGCCGAAAACAATAGTCGATTCGAATGAGACGCGACGAAGAGCGCGCTCCAAGTGACGATGAGCTCATCGCTATTTTGTCGAGGTTTCGTCACAGGCAACCCACCTTGCCAACAAAAGCGCGGCCGCTCCGCTCCTAACTTCTGAAGACGGCCTCTCTTCTAAGTCGGACTAATACTATGTGTCAGCGAACTCTGCTCGGTTTAGCGTGCCTCACCGCGATGCTTGCCGCCCTGACTGGATGTGCCGGCAAAATCCGGTACCCGAATTACTACGTTCTTAACCTTCCCTCGCCACCCACCCCGCGCTCCGCGCTAGTCCCGGGTGCCGCACAGTCGAGACCGCTGCTCGGCTCGGTTGCCGTGCGGGAGTTCCGCGCTCCAGCCTTCCTGAGAGCCGGTCCAATCGTATACAGAAAGTCAGCGGGGCAGCTCGATTTCTATGATTATCACCGCTGGGCTGTAGATCCGCGCCGCGCCGTCACAAGCACAATAATCGAGAACATGCAGGCACGGGGAATTTTCCACTCAGTGCACCTGTTCGAGGGCCGTGAACCTTCTGATTATCTCGTCACTGGTACGCTCGATGACTTGGAAGAAGTCGATAAAGGCCGCGAAGTGTTTGTCGAGGTCCGTCTGTCGGCTCAGCTAACGGATTTACGGACGGGTGAAGTCCTTTGGAGCGATACCTCGTCGGAGTCCACAAAGCTGGAGGACCACGCAGTTCCCGATCTCGTGGCAGCAATGTCTCAGACCGCGGAATCGGTTGTTACGCGTCTGGTTTCCTCAATGCAACACCAGCTCTCAACGGCTTCAGCGTCACTCGACCGCACACAACCTGGGCAGCGGTGATCTGGGCCGATGCCGCTTCTCCGCCAATCGATTGCAGCAGTCCTTCTGGTTATCCTCACACTCTCACTCCAGAGCGCTGGGATGGCGGCGCTCATTGAGTGGATAAGAGCTCATGCGAAAAGGGGTCTGCACAAACTCGGACCTTTGCGCTCGGCTGCGCTCGTAGTGCGAATCACAGCTTTGATGATCGTGCTGCACACGTTCGAAATTCTGCTTTGGGCCGGCTTTTTCCGCTGGAATTGTTTCCCATCGTGGGAGTCTGCTTTCTACTTTTCGACAACCACGTTTTCGACGGTTGGCTATGGGGATCTAGTGCTGCCTCATTCGTGGCGGATCTTGGGTCCAATCGAAGCTGTCACTGGTGTGCTGATGTGTGGCCTATCCGCCAGCTTCCTCTTTGCTATCGTTACCCGGCTCGTCGAGCACGAGTCAAAGATCGTACCGGCGCCGGCGGCACATAGCGTTCTGGAGCCGGCATCTAAGCTTGCATGAAGACAAACGGAGTCGCGAGTAAGTCCCAAACCAGATTGGTAGGACGCGATCCTGCGCTCCGCGAGCTGCAGGATTACCTCTACGCCGCTCTCGGCGGCTCGCACCAGGTCGTTTTCATCACAGGCGAGGCGGGGATCGGCAAGTCTGCACTGGTTGACGAGTTTGAGCGCCAGGCTAATCTGCTCGGCGTTCGTATCGGACGCGGCCAGTGCATAGAAGGGTACGGCAGCACTGAGCCGTACTATCCAATGCTGCAGTCCATCGGCGAGCTGTGCCAAGGCCCCGATGCCAAGCGGGTTGTTGAGATCTTGACCGAGCAGGCGCCCACCTGGCTCGTCCAGTTTCCTGAACTATTGAACCGGGCCCTACGCGACACGCTTCTGCCCGAGATCATCGGGACGACTCGCGAACGAATGTTACGCGAGATTCGTCACGTGTTGCGGGCGATCACGGCCGACAATCCTCTGATGCTCATTTTCGAAGATGTTCAATGGGCAGACCCTGCGACGGTCGATCTCATTTCCGCGCTTGCTCGCGACCGCGAGCCTGCAAAGTTTCTATTCATCGGAACGTATCGAACTACCGATGTTGCAAGCATCCAACAGCCGCTGCAGTGGGTCAAGCAAGAGTTGCTCGTTCATCACTTGTGTCATGAGATCGCCTTACCGCCGCTCGAACACGAACAGATCGCTGAGTTCCTCGGTGCCGCATCGCCGGAACTCGCCGAGCTCATCTATAGTAAGACCGCAGGCAATCCGTTATTCGTAACGGCGGTCCTCGAACACATGCAAAAGACAGGAGCTGCCACTTTCGATGTTCCCGAGCGCTTGCGGCAGTTCATCGAAACGCAGCTCGTGCGGCTGCCGATTGAGCAACAGCGAATTCTGGAAGCTGCGAGCGTGGCCGGAATTTCTTTCAAGACTGAGGTTGTTGCCCCGGCGATGAATCTCGATGCGTCTAAATTCGAGGAGGTCTGTCAAGAGCAGTCACGCCACTTCCACGTCCTTCGTCCGGCAAAGCCGCCCGCGAGCTATGAATTTGTGCATTCGCTGTACCGCGACGTGTTGTATCAACGGCAGCCGCCGGCGCGGCGAGCGCATTTGCATCGGCAAATCGGCAAACGGCTGGAAGTATTGTTCGCTGATCGATTGAGCGAGGTTGCGGCGCAGCTAGCACATCATTTCGAGCTTGGCTCCGACTGGGTGCGCGCCGCCAGGAATCTGGAATTAGCAGCCCAAAACGCTGCGCGGCGGTTTGCTCATCAAGAAGCCGCTGCCATTCTGGAACACGCGCTTGCCGTGTTGAAGCAAGTACCAGAACGCGAATGCGCCGGCGATGAAACCAGAATCCTCGACCGGCTCGCGACGATGTACATAGTTCTGTCCGATCTGCGGGCAACCGAGACTTACGAACAGTTGAGACAGCGCGCCGCCAGTTGCGGACTGATCGACGTAGAGGCGCGTGCTCTTATCGATCTTGCATATCCGTTTTCGCGTGTCAGTGCCGATTACTGCCTTGACGTTATAGAACGATCGCTGCAATTTAGCGACCAGCAACGGGATCCGCTCACTCGCGCAAGAACGCGTGCAAGCTGCTTCGTGCTGCGTATCTGGGCATTCGGATGGAACTCCGCAGACGCGGAGCATTGCCGCAAAGAGCTCGAAGAGATTCGCAGGGCCGGAGGGCCTAAACTGCTGGCCACTCACTTAACCGACTACAGCCTCATCCAGTGGGTCTCGTCCGAGTATCGCGCGGCGCTTCAGAGCAACATCGAGAGTGTTTCGCTGCTCAATGACGAATCGGAGGAGAACTCCAGTTTAGGCTTCCTCTATCGAAAGAGCCAGTCGGTCATCGCCTGGGGTCTTCTGTTTCTGGGCGATTTAGGCGGCGCGCTCCAGCAGATCGAAGCAGCCATTTCGATGCTGAACAAGAACGGCGATCCTTACCGTGCACAGGCGTTGCGTCTGTACAAAGCTTTAGTACAGCTCATAGCCATGGACTTCGACGGCGTCGTTTCGTCGTGCGAAGCGGCGCTACGATCGACCGGCGATCCAGAGGGAGTGTACCCGCTGCGCCTGTCCCTGGTGCTGAGAGGCTCCGCGGAAACTGGTTTGGGGAATTTCGACGAGGCTCGCGAACATTTCTTGTCGGCGCAAGAAGATATAGATCGCCGCAATGTGCTGTTCGACTGGTATTGGCGGATGGCATTGGAATCGGGCTTGACCGAACTTTGGCTTGCCATGGGCGATCTGACCGGGGCGCGAGCGCAGGCAGACCGCTTCATCGAAGTTGCGTCCAACACTGCGGAGCGCACTTGGCAAGGGCTGGCGTGGGAAGTGAAAGCGCGAGTCGCGTTGGCCGAAGCCGACTTGACAGGCGGACTTGCCTGCATCGAGCAGGCGCTGCAGATCATCGGCGGCTTTGAGCTTCCGCTGGCAGAGTGGAGAGTGCATGGAACCGCGGGCGAGTTGTACGAGCGAACGGGAGAGCAGGCCTTGGCTCAGCGGCATCGGGAACTCAGCCGATCAACCATTATGCGGATGGCTAATTCATTGGAACCGAAGCATCCACTTCGAGCGACGTTTCTTTCCGCAGCGCCCGTGCGCCACGTTCTCACGCAACAAACTCCGCGTTAAACTAAGAAGCTGATCGAAAAGGTACCGTCGCTCTCACCCTGGTTCCGCGCCCTGGCTCGCTATCGAACTCAAACGTCCCGTGCACTTGGTGCACACGTTCTCTCATATTGATCAGCCCGAGCCCTCCGGATTTTCCGTCGGGAGTGAAACCGACTCCATCGTCGGACACCGAGAGACAAACGTTCCCATTCGACCGGCCAAGCCGAATTTCCGCCTGCTTCGCCTTCGAATGTTTCGCCACATTCCCGAGTGCTTCCTGAGCGATGCGATAGAGGCATAGTGCCGCGCCGGGAGATAAGTCCGCGACACTCTCATCCACCTCGCACGAAACAGGAATGGCGCGGACTCGGCTGAATTCCTCGCAGTAGGCGCTCAATGCTGCCGGAAGACCTGATTCTTGCAGAAGCACAGGATGAAGTTCATGGGACAGGTGCCGGAGCTCAACGCCAATCTGAATTAGCTTCTGCTGCACCTCTTTGATCCTTGGTTTGGCGTCCGAATTGGGTGGAAGGTTCAGCGTCGCCGTACCGAGGCGCAAATTGAGCGACGTAATCTGCTGGAGAACGCCATCGTGCAGTTCGCTGGCGATGCGGATGCGCTCCTGTTCCTGCGCCTTTGTCAATTGCTCATTCAGGGCGCTGATCTCTTGTTCATGTTGTGCTAGGAGTTGGTGCTCCCGCTCCAACAAGCGTTGGCGCTCTTGCAGCCGTTGTTGCCGCTGTTGGAGAGTCCGGACGCGCAGCCGGTAGCCTGCCCAGACCATTGTCAACAGGATTGCCACGCACAAAGCGCGGAACCAGTTCATCTGATAATACGCGGGCTCTATGGAGAACTCGAGAGTGTCACCGGCCTCATTCCAGACGCCACTATTGTTTGCGGCGATGACACGGAAACGGTAGGAACCTGGCGGCAAATTCGAGTACTCCACCCGGCGCTGGTTGACGACCTCTCTCCAGTCCGGGTCCTGTCCCTCCAGCTTGAGCCGGAAATGCACCTTCTCCGGAGCAGCGAGGCTCAGAGCAGTGTAATCGATCACAAGGTCTCGGATATGCGGAGGCAGGGGCAAGCCGCTCGCGGCGTTGTACTTTCTCCCATTGGCGGTAACTTGCTCGATGTGGACAGGCGGTGGAAGCGGGTTAAACGGAAGGTGCTGCGGGTCAATGCCGCTGACGCCATCCAGATGTGCGAACCATAGTTTTCCATTGGGAGACTTGGTCACAACTGGAGTGAAGGGCCTGAGCAGTGCATGCACTCTGACGCCATCGGCCTCGCCGAACAAGGTGGTGTGGACGGCACGTTTCGGATCCGATGCCCAAGCCTCCAACTCACGTCGAGTAATGCGCACCAGCCCGCAAGCGGTGTACAACCATAAGGAAGAAGCGTCGTCCTCGATGGCCCAGTACACCGCATCGCAGGGCAGCCCACTCTTGGATGTGAGCGTCTCCACGTGTCCGTCTCTGATCCTGCTGAGGCCTCCTTGCATCGCGGCCCAGAGTGTACCCTCTTGATCAATGTGAAGATTCCAAACCCGCCCCCCAGCCAACCCTTGTTTGCTGCCGAAGATCGTGCCGACTTGACGGCCAACTAAATGAGCGATGCCCTGATGTTTGAACCCAATCCAAAATCCATCGCTGGCCCGGTCGGATATCACGGCCGAAAGGCGCGGTTCGTTTTCGTCGGACCATGGCCAAGGTGCGGATTCGACAACCTTCCCGTCGACCACGTGACACAGACCATAAAAGGGATAGCTGATCCAGATACCCTGGCGCCCATCGGGCAGTATCGCGTTCACAGGTCCTACAGGCAGCCTGCCGCTTACGCGAGTGAAATGGGCACCCTCAATCCATGCAGCTCCCGCACGACCCGCGACCCAGATGCGGCCGCGTAGATCTTCAAAGAGCGACATCACCTGGTCGTCCTTTAATCCAGGCTCCGCCATTTGGAACAGTCCACTGTTCAATTCACCATGCAAGGGCGGCCTGGGTCCGGTAGGAGCGGGATAATCGGTCATTTGACCTTGATCCCATCTGTGCAGTCCTCGGTCGGTACCGATCCACAGACTGCCATCGCGAGCCGCAAGTACAGACGTAGCCCGGCCTAACAATCCTTGATCCGCAGATATCGTAAAAACGGCGGGTTCTCGAAAGCGGTCAATACCATTGGTCGTGCCTACCCAAATGCTTCCTTCATGATCCTCAAACAGTACCGACACGGAATCGCTCGAGAGTCCGTCGCCGTGCGTAAACCGAGTTTTCTTTCCACGATAAACGCGCAAAAGCCCCTGAGCAGTACCGATCCACAGAGCGTCATCGCGATCCCGCAGCAGAAGGCGTGCAAAGGGCTGCTGCTTGCCTGGAATGGGATACTCGGTAACGTTCTTGCCCACGACCTGCCGCAGGATACCGCCGGCGGCCGCGATCAATCCCATTCCGTGATCTGAAGGAGCGAGAGCATGGGGCCAGATGGTGAACAACCCTGACAGCACCCGTTGAGGAGGACCTGGGTTCCATAGCCACAGGCCCGACCCGGATCCTGCGGCCCACAAACGACGCTCCTTGTCCTCGAACAAAGACTGCATGGCCACGCCGCGGAGGAGATGATGAGGCTCAGAGCACTCCGTATTGCCGCTCCGAATCGCGCAGAGCCTGCCATGGAGTCCAACCCACACCGCTCCTTCGTGGTCCTCCAAAAGAGAAAAGACGGGCTCTCGAGCGATCTTGGCGTAATCAGTCAGCCTGCCATCTCTAAGACTTTCCAGTCCCTCCGTCGTACCGATCCATAAGGTGCCATCGCGTGTGGCTAACAACGCCGTGATATCGCTGCTCGGCAGACGCCGGCCCACGGGCGGCAACCACGGGACAAACCGGACGCCATCGAACCGGACGATGCCGAATTCCGTGCCCAGCCAAAGATACCCGTCAGACGTTTGGACAATCGACCGTGTTTCGCCCATAAAGCCGTCTCCATGGGTCCAAGCCGTATGGGGGTATTGTTTGACTTCAAGCGAGGGATTTAAGGCGGAAGCGCGAGGGCATAACAATAGCATCCCCACTGCGCCAACCAGCAGTGGCGACATCAAAGCGTATTCCGAGACTCGAACGCATATGTCGCGCAACAAATCCTCTTTAGAACTTCAAACGTAACGCAAACTGCACGAGCCTCGGGGTGGCTAAAGGCGAAGTTTCCGTCACAACTCCGAAGTTCGCATTGCCGACCTGAGTGTTCGGAGCACCGAACCGCTCCCGGTTGAAAAGGTTGAAGAACTCTGCGCGGAACAGCAAGTACCAGTTCTCGCGCACCGCGAAGCTCTTGCCAATGGCGAAATCAAAGTTTGCGACACCTTCGTCACGCAATTTCGGATCAGTACGGCTGGCATCACCAAATGCGAAGTTGCCGGGTTGCCGGTAGCAGGCGGTATCGAACCATTCGTTGAGGCGTGATACCGCCGAGCCGGGAATCACCGCATTGCAACCGGGAACCACATTCGGCCGCATGGCATTGTTGAACTGTTGCCAGGACGCACCGAATTGCTGCGAGAGGACATTGGCAAGCGCTGTCATGCCCAGGGGCAGACCCGAGGAGAAGGTGGTCACACCACTTATGGACCATCCCCCAACCAGATCGTTGGCTGCTGCGTTCAGATGCGAAAGAAAGCGCCTTCCCTTGCCCAAAGGCAGGTCGTAAATGTAGTTGACGACGAGGCGCTGCGGGACATCTTCACCCGCTAGAGAGTAATCGGCCCGGCGGTTATTCCAGTCTTGAGTCCAGCCATATGTAAGATCGTTTTCCATGGAACCCGTGGCGGTGTCGGTGTTACTCAGGAGTTTCGACCAGGTGTAGTTAGCCACAATCGTGCCACCTTGGTTGAAGCGCTTCTGGAAGGTCGCCTGTAAAGCATTATAGGAAGAGGTGGCCTGGTTTTCCGCTATCGTTTGCATACTAAGGAACTGCGGATAGGGTCTCAACAGATAGCCCAACGCCACCGTCGGCTGGCCCAGCACCCCAACACTCGCAGGTAAAATACCATAGAACGGGTTGGGAACCTGATTCAATAGGGCCGACCCTAGCGACAGATATTGATCGGGAATCTGGTTTAAATTTATTCCGCCGCCTAAACCAGTCGTCCACGCCAAGTGTCTTCCCGCAGATGCGGCGTAAGTCGCCTGCACCATGGCGTCGTGGCCCAGATCCCGCTGTATGGTGAAATCCCACTGCATCACATATTTATCCGGCTGATCGGTTGACCCGAAGACATTGCCGCCTTCGAGCATTCCGAGAAAGCCCGGGCTGCGCCCGGCGGGCTGGAGCAGCCCATTCGGGAAGGGATTGTTCATGACCGCGTAAGGCGTGAGTCCCCCGTTTAACGTGGTTACCATGCTAGTAGCTGCCGAGTTCACGGAAGCCAGGACGGCAGGATACCTCCCGACAATGTTTGGCAGGTAGTTGATTCCGAAGCCACCGCGAACCACCGTGGTGTTAGTGGCGCGCCAAGCAAAACCGGCATGAGGCGAGAAATCATCCCAGTGCCGCTGCGTTTCGAGACGGCTGAGATGGTCCGGTGAGGCCACCAGCACGGGTTGGCCCACCAGATTCGGCAGGCCGGCTGCCGCTCCGATCGGGTCAGGCTTCGTCAGATTAAGTGCCAGATCACTGTTCTTTAGTTCGCCGTCGGACCCGGGTTGGTCCCAGCGAAGGCCGAGATTCAAAGTGAGCCGCGGATGAATCTGATAGATGTCCGTCACATAGGCGGCGAAAGCGTTGAGATACACATAGATCTGCTTGACAGTCCCGAGCTGGCCGGTGGTCGGGTAGCCGAGGACAAAGTCGGCAAATCCCAATCCTGAAGTCGCCGAATTCGTGGCGCTGGCGGACGTGAACGTCGCGTCGAAATTGAAGCTATTTGCCGCGCCGAACTTATTGGCGGCTAGGTCTCGCTTGAACGTGCCGCCGAACTTGATCGTGTGGCGGCCCTCGGTCTTCGTCACGCTGCCCGTGTAGAAGTAATCATTATTCCGATTGAGCTGCCCGGCGGCCGTTAGCGGGCGGAAGCCGCCAGTGATATTTTCAGCAGGATAGAGCGTGAAGGGCAGTTGCGGACCGATGGCGGCCCATGCCAGCCCGAACTGGGACATATTGGTTCCAACAGAGGGAGCGAAGGAGCGAAAATTTTCCCGCAAATACGCCGAGCGGAAATCCGCGATCAAGCTCGGCGTAATCGTGTAGGTGTATCCCAAGACGATCTGATTCACGCTGAAATCGTAGTTGTTATTTCCCGTCAGATTGTGGAATGGATCACTCGGGCTGTTCCCCACATCCCACCACGTATATCGCGCAAACAGGCGCTGTTCGTCGTTAAACGAGTGATCGACCCGGCCACTAACCTGGTTCGAGTTCGCGCCCGTCGGAAAATTGAGCACGTAATTGTTCACCGTCCCTGGTTCGTTGGGCAGCGGCCAGTATTTCTGCATGACCAGCGTCGTGGGATCGAAACGGCTAGCGGGAATTTGGTTATTCGGAAAAGGTATTCGGGTAATGACTGGCTTACCGTTTGAGTTTACTGGGCAAGTCGGATCGGCGCCCCCTCCGCACGTGGTGAGCGGATCGTAGATGATGGGCTGACCGGCGAAGTTGCCCGCCCTAAACGAGGCAGTTGGCACCGTGAACGTGCTTGGTATTCCTGTGCGCAGCTTAAACGCCTCCCAGGACGAGAAGAAAAACGTCTTGTTAGGGATTATAGGTCCGCCGAGCGTGGCGCCATACTGATTCTGCGTGAACGGCGCGCGAGGAACCCCATTTCGATTGCTGAAGAAATCGTTCGCGTTTAGAATCTTGTTTCGAAAGTACTCGTAGAGAGTACCATGTATCGAGTTGGTCCCGCTCTTGGTGATCATGTTAACTATGCCACCGCCAAATTGCCCGAATTCCGTGTCCACGTTGTTGGTCGCAACGCTGAATTCTTGTATGGAATCCTGAGTCGGTACCAGCGGTGTATTGTTTCCGGAAAGATTGTCCTGAACGCCGTCGATGAAAATCGCATTCTGAGCGGCGAGTCCGCCACCTATCGAGTAATTTCCGAAGCCCCCAGGACTGATGCTGGCGCCCGCATTGCCGGCGGCGGGCCCCTGACTTGATCCCAACGGCACAACACCCGGCGCCAACGCGATGAGGTTCAACACATTGCGGCCATTGAGCGGCATGTCCTGCACCTGACGGCCTTCGACCACTTGGTTCAGAGCCGCCGATTCGGTTTGTAACAGAACAGCGTTCGACGCGACCTGTACGCTCTGCGTCAGCTCGCCGAGTTCAAGAGATACGTCGACGCGAGTGGCGTTGTCCACGCGCACCTGGATCTGATCGCGCGTCAGATGCTTGAATCGCGGCTGCTCGACGTCCAGCTTGTACATACCAGGAAGCAGATTTAGAAACTGGTAGTCCCCGCTAACGTCGGTCTGGGCTGTGAGTCGCTCCGCAGTGCCCCAATTGGTGAGTGAAACTCGCGCCCCGATCATGGCGCCGCCGGAGGCATCCGTGACTGTACCCAGAATGGTTCCATAGAACGTCTGGGCGTCAATGGGACGCGCCTGTAACAGCGCGACCAGCGAGAGAAGGACGACCCTACGAAACGCCTTCTCGCCGCGCTCCAGCATCCCTTGATAAACGGCTGAAGCGCCTCGAACCTTCGTCGGGGCACTTCATGAGTGCGCCTCCATCTCTTAGGGTCACACATTTTCATGCAGAGGTCAGCGGGATTTCCTCCAGAGATCGCCCAGACAGAACACTCTTCAAGAATCCTTCACAAAGGTCAAAGCCGCAATTGTGCTGGGCAAACGCCTCGCGATGCTAACGACGTAGAACGCACCTATCTCGGCGTGCCGCGCTCTACCTAGATGAGTGCCTTGGGAGCGTGGCGCTCGGTTACTACCAGTACTACGCTGTCCCCGGCGACGGCTCTCGCTTAAACGTCTTCGCGCACGACCACGCCTTATGTCGCGGCTGATCTTGCGCCGTCGCAGCCAACGGAGTCGCGCTGGGATCGAATCACGCCGATCTTTCAACGCCGGATTCCAGCGCGCCGCGTCCTACATCCTTATCTTTGGAACATTTTGTCGCCACACATCCAAGGTGAGAGCCCTATCCATAAAAGTGCTCGTAGGTTTTTTGCGGGCGGATCTGTGATGGTCGTCCGTACCGCGTCAGGAATCGGCGGCCCCGGCGGCCACTCGACGCACCACGCGTTATCGCTGCTTCTACTCTCGAAAACGCCCGCAAAATCATTTAGAACCAGACGAATCGGACACCGTTCTCAGATAGGGAACGATAAATGGGATAGCATCCCAGATAAATGGCCTATTTCGGTCTACCAGAGTTTCGACACGCAGTCGCGATCTCAACGTGACCCACAATTGCCGCGTGGACGGGCGTCAATTACGCACACATTATGCACACAAAGCCTGATTGCTCTTGCCCCAAACCGCACCACGCGCACTCGTAGTACGCGGACACCTGATTCGAGCGAATCAGTGTCAGGCATAGCCGCTTAGAATCCCCACTCCATTACAAGAGTTCCAAGTTGTTTCAGAGCCGCGTGCAAAATCGTGTCTCTCCTGTCTTGCTCCACAAGATTCGGAACCGTAGAGGATCGATTTGCGTTCGGTTCATTTCTCCACAACGTGATCTTCCCACCTCTGGTCTGTCGCGGCCATCCCGATCGCATTGCCAGAACGCGAAGGCCACTGACTTTCTTTCCATTCAACCGCTCGTCTTCACCTTCGGTTGCGATTGTTGTCGCGCCGGGCCTTCGCCTGGCTTCGTTCAAAGGGGTTCCGCCATTCAACCCGATGTGCAAGCTGTCCGGTTCACCCCGTATTCCTCTTCCTTCCTGATGTGCTTGGCACCGCTTCAGCCGACACCCGTTGCGCCCGGCACTTGTGTCCGTTCTGCTTTGCGCTTCATTTTTCTTCATTGTGGAAAGCGCACCGCGAGCGGTTTCGGTCCCACCACAAAGTTCGAGGGCTTCGCCTTTCGCAAACGCGGCGAAAAACTTTACGGTCCCCCAAAAAAGCATGGCCCCAAGTTTGGGAGCAACCAGCCTCGCGCTTTGTGCCCAAGCACAGCAGGGCGGAAAAGGAAAAAACTCATGAACCTCAATCAGCTTTCGATCATCGGATTCATCGGCAAGAACGCCGAGACGAAGTATCTGGCGAACGGCACACCGGTCACGAAATTCTCTGTCGCAACCAAGAAGTCCTGGAAGGACGAGAACGAACAATGGCAAGAAAGGACCCAGTGGCATAACATCGTCGCATTTGGCAACGGCTTCGCGCAGTTGGCGGACCGGCTCGTGAAGGGCGCTCACGTTTTTGTGCAGGGCGAACTGACCACACGCGAGTACGATCGCCTCATTAAGGTTCCGAACGGCAAGGGCAAGAACATCGAGCACGTGATTCAGCAGCTCGTTGTCGAGCTCAAAGCCGACACCATCCGGACACTTGACCGTTCCACTGCGAACGGCGCCCAGAGCGATGCCGCCGAACCGTCCGTCGACGAGGTCCCCTACTAGGGACCTCTCTCCACAGGATGGGATATCTCATCGCGCTGTCTGAGCAACTCTTGTTGTCGATGGTCGGGATCGCGCCGTCGTATGTGGATGCAGTCTCGGCGACTGCCTTCCTTTCGCGCATCGCGCGCGCGACCCCGGCGCAAGGGGGTCACCCTGCGGGTTTTCGGTACCCCCAATTTTCTATAGATGTAGAAGAAGCTTTACTGAAAATTGGTTCCCCCGAAAAGGTCCAACTGGACCTGACCGCTTGCCGCTCGCGGTACCCCGCTGCGCGCAAAACGACATGCGCGAAAGGCCGTCGCCGCGCCTTTTCCACACCTGCCGCCGGGATCATGTTGATGGAGATCAACACTAACGGAATGCTCGCTTCAGCGATAAGGAAGCCATCAAGCTACTCGCACTCGGATCGTAGACTCGCGTTGTTCAATTTCTTCTCTTGAAAGCGCCTTGGGTTTCATCGAAAGCCGGTTTACCGGGCTATGTTCACTGAGTAGACACTCCTTGTCATCGGTGAAGATCAACAACTCACGGCTTCCGCGGGAGGCGCCCACATACAGCAGAGGCTTATCCAGCAACGTTCGAATACGCGAGTCACCGGTATCAATCTGTAGGAGTGTTCGCTCGCTCGTCTTTGATTGCAGCGAATAACTGGTCATCGCATACGCATACTCAAGGTGTGGCATGGCCGGCAGCTTCCAATCCACCGTCCGGCCGTTATCAAGTTTCACGCGTGCGTTTCCCATCTCATCAAGACGTTCGATTGTGCCGAGCTCGCGATTCGCCACCTTCGTTCGGTTGCCTGTCTTCCAAGGACGCGTTAATTGGACGCGCTCGCCCTCCGAGAAACAGCGGCTCCCGGTGGTGAATATCTCGACACCGAACGCCCGCCGAGGATCGTATGTTATCTCGCGGCCGCTCGTCTGTAGCCGGAGGGTTACTGTATTCGCTTCAGCGTCACGCGAGATGACAAGTCCGTAATCGCCGCTCTGGACGCCGAGAAAACTTACACGTTTTCCGAAGCGTACAACGTCATCTACGTCATAAGTCGCCGCGTGCTTTCGGTCTTCCGTGCGCACATCACGCCGGCCAACCAGAATCTGAGCTTCGTAGCGATCCGGTTTCAGCAGCCCGCGCATCTGGAGTTCCGCCCGAACGGACGCATTGATCTCAGCCAACGATCGGTTATCCGGCGACACGATCAGCGTGTTTTGTGGGCTGGCCGCGTATTCCCGTGCGATTGCAGAGAAGCGGTCTTTCCGGTCACTGACTTCGCGGATACGTTTTTGCTCATCGAGCAGCATTAGTCCTTCTCTCATCTGCCCGCGCGCGAACCTTTCAATCACCTCTTGTAATTCCGGCGCGTTCTGCTGTCGCACAATCTTTTCCAACCGGAACGTGGCCACGCCTGCCTGTTCGAGCTCTTCAATGATTCGGCCAGCCTCGACCGATTGGTGTTGTCGCGGATCGTACGCAATGAGGACGCGATCCTGTCGCGTCACAGTCCGCATAAAATCGTGAAACTGGCGCGTGCCGACCAAACCTCCCTCATCTAAGATGTACAGGCGCTTGGGCGTATCCTTCGCCACTCCCAAGATTAAGTGCGACTGCAGCGTTTCGGCATGAATGCCGATATCAGCCAGGTTGTTGGTTGCGGCACCAGTTGCGGCCAGGCCGAGCACTTCGTAACCGGCTGAGCGAAACCAGTGATGCTGTGCTGCTATCTCGCCGATCGGCTTCATGGCCGTGCTCTTGCCGACACCAGCAGCGCCGCGTACGATCATCACCTGGTCACGAGACGTAAGCACGTTCCATGCCATCCAGAGCTGGGAATTATTCAGCTTTATCTCGTGGCCCTCGACGGTTCGAGTTTTGAACTGTTCGCGGAATTGGTCTCTTGTTAGGTCCTGCGCAATTGGCTCTGCGGATCCTTTCGCTTCTAGAGCAAGCGTAATGGTATTCAACTCGAGCTGGCGCATCTCGGAAGTGGTGTATCGCTCGCCAGGAGCATTCGTGCGGTAATGACCGACCCGGACAAACTCCCGCTGTTCTTGCGCCAGCCGCTGCTCGAACGCGCGTTGCACATCCTCGAGCGTTATCTGCCCCAGTCCGTGACGAAGGGCATCGCGCATGAGTTCGAAATGATCGACCACGGCGTTTCCCTCGAGAAGGCGCCGCTTCGCAAAATCTAATGCCCGATTTGCTCGCAGCATCCGTTCGGTCTCAGAGAGGGTGAGTGAGTTGCGTTGGCGCGCAACGTCGACGACCTTGCGAGGATCATTTCCGTAATGCTCTGCCTGCCTTCTATGCTCATCCCAGAGTGCTTCCGGTTCCCAGGCCTGCTTCGGCTGTCGCAACCGCTTATTGACCCGCTCATCCGCCTCGGCGCCGACCAATCCCTTTTCTGCCTTTTCACGCTCAATTTCCTCAGTACGTGCGCTCATGGCCCTGAGATATTCGTCTGTATAGCCTTTAATAGCCGTTGAGTGATTCCGGCCGTATTCCAATTCGTAACCACGTGCTCGGGCAGAAAACGCGATCTCCGCCTGATAGACCGCCGACACGAAACTCTGTACGCGATACCATTCGTGTGCCTTTACGGATCGGATTTTGTCGCCGGCGTTGGTCATGTTGAATACAACCGCATGGGTGTGCAAATGAGGGTTAGGCGGCGCATCATTCACGGGCCTAGCAGCGTCGTGCAAAAACAGCGCGGATACCCAGTTTGCCGTCGTGACTGGCGCGTTAATGTTACCCATTCGAGCTTGCGTGTATCGCTCACCGGCATCTAGCGCTATGCGTACAGCTCTTTTGTGATCTTCAATAAGGCCGCGCTCGCCGCCCACCAGCGCAGTTACCGAAAAACTCTTGTGAGGTGCCAGGGTCCAATCCCAAGCCGCAATGTGCTCCAGATGCTTTCTTGGTTTCGCGCCAGTAGGGTCCTGATAGTTTTGTACTGACCCGTCTTCGGCGGCAGGCCGATGCTTGATCAGTTGCTCGCCGGTCCGGGGATGCTGGCCGGTCGCGAGTCGGTTGTAATGTTTTTCCTCAACAGCACCTAATAGCTGAAATTCCGCAGCCAAGCGCCCGTGCCACTCGCCTATCAGGTGCTTGCTTTCGGCGTAGTAAGCTTGATCAGCTGACCCGTACTCGAATTTGTAGTACTCGCTGACTTTCTGAGCGCTAAGAGGTTTGGAGATCTTCAGCACAGCTCACGGTTGACCCCAAAGCCACACGGTATGGGCTGCCTCTCGAAACACCGCGACTGGGCAATCAATGTGATGCTCAGCGCCCGGCGAACCGGCGCGCCCGCAGGTGCAGTTCGCGTGCTGAGCCATGTCTTCAAGGACTTGCTTACATTCGTCCCCGAAGCGTCGCCGCATTCTCGCTATGACTTCGTCAGAAAGGCCGACTATTTCGCCACGTTCCATTGTGTTTGTCATATTACCTCGTATACAGGGTTGGTGGATTCGGTCTTGGTCGTCACGCCCGTCGGTGTCTTCGGCTCTTTGGCTGACACGTTCGCCAATGGCGGTTCGTCATCGACGGGCGCAATTGATCCACTCGGGTTGAGGTCCCGTTCTGGGGCCTGACGGAAGATTACAGGCGGAATCAGACGATCGAGTCTTCTTGTTCGAACGCGCTGAGGGAGCTTCTGAATTTTGATGCGGACGACTTTCCCTTCTTGCAACAGGTAGCCGGAAAAACGGGGCAGGCCCTGAATTTCGGCTGCTGAAACCACGGGTGTATCCACGGTTTGGTTATTCCAACTCCGCGATCGATGGCGGGCGAGCAAGTGCACCGGCCGGTTCTCCTGTATCCGCTCTACTTCGTGATGACCAATCAGCATTTCGGCATGCTTTGCCGCAGCAGGATCGCCTGTACGCAGGACGATATTCGTGAACGCCTGCGACATGATTGTAACCGCGCCTTCATCGCCGTATCGTTTCTTTAACTGGGCCATGTCGTGGAACCCAAGAACGATGGGATTCCCGGACGCGCGCTGCTTCGTCGTCCCCGACTCAAGTTGCGGTAATTTCTGCAGCGTGGCCGCTTCATCAACGATGTACCAGACCCTGGGTATGGCCCTCACTGCAGCACTCGGCGCCTGATTCTTCAAAATGAGCAAATCCATGACTGCGCTGTGCAGCGGAAGGAGTGCATCTACCGTCTCGGGAGTGGATGTCATAAAGATCCAGCCCCTCCGTTCTTGCGACCATTGCCGGACTGTGAATTCGCGCCGATCCTCTCGCGTCTGTGGCATCATACGCAACGGTTTCGCTATCTCGCCGAGTGTCGCCCAAAGGCCTTGTGCCTGGTCCCTCGCGCGGTCGTCTGTACTAACCGCATGCTCTGTGCCGCTAATCCGCCGCGCGACTTCTGTGCGCGGATGTGTCAACCAGAATCCGAGCGCCGCGCATGTCGCCGGATCTTCCGGTTCGTTGAAGACACTGTAACGGGAAATGAGGTAGGCAAAGATTGCACGGGGATGCTTCTTAAAGAACGGTTGCTGGCGCGGCTCATCCGGCCAGAAAGCTAACGCCCAAGGAGTTGCTTGCGCTTCGTCCGGTGCTTCGGCTTCGATGGCCCAATACGGACAGCGCTGGTCGCCTGGATCGAGGATGATGTCGCCACGTTCCTCGCTAAAGAATTCGTCCCTGTACTCACCCTTGGTGTCATAGACAACGGCTACATCGCCGCGGAGTTCGATTTGGTACAGCAACTCCCGAATCAGTGTCGATTTGCCCATCCCGGTCGAGCCAAAAATGTTGAAGTGATAGGGTTCCAATTCACGCGAGATGATCACCTTCTGACCGAGGACTCCGACGGTGAATGACACACCCGGAGTCGCGCCCTTTGCCCGCAGAATTTCGCGGTTGAATTCACGGTACGAAAGCAGCTCAGTTCCGCGAATATGCTCACCGTCCCGTGCATGTTTGCGGCGGTTTAAGTCCCACCAGAGCCCGAGGCCCACCAGCACCAAGAATGTCAGGAACGAGCCGAACATTTGCCAGCGAAACATGCTCTGCATCGCTGAGCCGTGATAAACCCACTTCTGCATCCACAAATGGAAGGCCTGAGGGTTGGCCGTGATCACTTCCTGGTGCAGTGTTTTGAGATGTTTATCGACGGACTTTTGCACGGCGAGATTCGAGCCGTTGAGCACGGCCAAATACTGTTTTTCGACCGGCTGCTTAGCAATATTAGGAAGGACGGACTCCAGCCCAGTTTTGATATATGTCGCCAAGTAAAAGCGTTGCAGCTCGGGAGCTAGAGCAACGCCCAATTTGAACCATAGGGGCAACATCGCTGTGGCACACAGCGCGCCGGCAATAATACCAATCGGTGCACGAATTGGAAACGAACCGCTGGGCCTGCGCATGTCTAAGACTTCACGCTCGGTTTCAGCGGGATCGAGCCCTTCGTCGTCACGATTTGGCAGATCTCGCGAAATTTCTCCAAGCTGAACTGATTCCCTAATTCAAGCCAGGCCTCAACAGTCCGGACGAAGATCTCTAAATGCATCACGCTCGGTGAACGGAGCGATTTGCCTTGAATGGCAGCCAGCAATGTCGCACGCACGAAGGTACTAAGTTCGTATCCCTGCGCTTCCGCGTAAGCTCTGAGCCGCTCATCTTCCGCTTTCGTCAGCTTGGTCGAAATTGTGCATGTTAGCTTTTCGCCACTGCGGTCCACATCGCGGTTCCGGCTACCGTGTCTACTGGTATTCGAAAATTGAGACGCCACCCCCTGCTGGGAGCCGCCGTCTACCGGGCTTTGGTCTACGCCGTTTACCGGTTCTCGCTTGGGCAGGTCCACGGTTCCTCCTACGCTCGCTCGATACTAAACCGAGCTGGCTCGGGCGTCGGCAGCCGATTCTCGGGCTCGTGTTGCAGCGCAAGCCGATTTGTGTTGATCGTTACCGCGATCGCGTGTCCAGGATCAACCGAAAGCCCCAGTTGCGCCGCTTCCTGCACAAGAATTTCCATATTCCGCAGGGCGCGGGCGTGACGCACTGCGGCCTTCACCGGGTCTGTAGTTTCGTATCGTTGCGTGAGATCAATGTATTCGTTGCCCGCCCGGATCTGCGCCGCAAAATTCGTTGCAATGCAGGCTTCCGCGCAGGGCTGTTCAAAGACGCTCGCGTAACCAGTCAAGCGGTCGGCGAGCACCATTCTGCGGCGCTCTGATTCAGTGAGCCCGACGGCCAAATTGTCTTCAGTCATTGTTTAGCTCCGAATAACTTTCTCGTGTGAATTACTGGTACTACGCCGCCTTGCGTGGAGTCTCTTTGGAAGACCTGAGCGCACGCTGGGTGCGTCCTCTCTTCGCCGGCTTCTCGGGTGGGAGCGCCTGCTCGAGAATCTGCGTAAGCACATAGCTCACGTCGCTGTCGTCGAGCAATTGAGCAAACAATTTGAGCCGCTGAATGAGGTCGGGATGCAACTCGAATTCGATCTTTTCGAGAGGCCTTTTGTCCTGCGGTTTGATGTCGATTGTCATGGTGTTTTCTATCTCCTTTCGTCACCAGGTCCAGACGGGTTTTGCGTCGAACCGTATGGCGTCTGGAGCCAACGGCCCGAAGTAGCGTGAGTCATAACTATTCGCGTTAAAATCACTCACTGCCCAGATGCCATTTGTGTACACGCCGAACGGGTAATGTTCGAGCGGCATGCCTGTCCTCGATCGAGCTTTGGGGGCGGTATTGCGAAGCAGCTTTCCCGCGAAAGAAAAACCGCGCGCATCATATATAAGCGGATGCTCCGGGGACGGGCAAATCACCGGCTTCATGACCGGGGCCAAACCACCAGGGCACGGACCCGGCGTGATCTCTAAACCAGCGTGCAGCGCGGCACGTGCCGTCGCACTCGGAAGACAGAACCCGGCGTACTCTATGGCACGAATTGCAGAGCTCGCCGGCACGCGCCGGTATAGTCCGAGAGGCACGGAATCGCTATAGTTCATGACCAGTGCCGACCGTTGAACTCCGACCGGAAGAGCAAGTGCAATGACGGCGGCGGAAATGAGGGTAAAACGCATCGGACTACTTCACGGCAACCGGTTCATAAGGACCGGGAAACAGCATGTCTCTCTTCACCGAAACTGCAAAAATTTCGCCGGGCCGAATCTTCAAAGTGGGCTGGATATTCAGATTCCGATTCGTGATCTGCTCACCGGCTTGCGCGGCCTGCGTGCCTATTGCTGCGGCGGCTTCCTGACCAGCAGAAGGATACGTCAAGACGCTGCTGTTCGTCCGGTTCTGCGAGATCTGCAACCCGGCCGCAAGAACCGAGCTCAGCGCCACCCCGCCGATCACTCGTGTCCAATGATTGTCAACCTGATCTTTGAGGCCAACAGCGCCATCCGCGGCATGTGACGGCATACGGTCCAGATCGATAAAGCTGCCATCCGGAAAATAGATGGCTGTCCAGACAACCTGCACTCGATTCTGGCCGTACGTGACGCTTGAATTGTATTCGCCAACAAGCCGCGACCCTGCCGGGATCATGACATATTTCTGTGTCGGTGAGTCGTACACATCTCGCGCAACTTCGGCGATCAGATCGCCGGGTAGATCGGACACCAAGCGATGCGGTAGAGCGGCTGGAATCACGGTGCCGCGCTGCACCACCCATGGGCTCAACGGCGGCGTACGCGTGGTCTTCAGATAATCGTCTTCCGGTGCTTCACCGCCTTCCTGAAATTGCCGTTTCTCACCCTGCGCATTCTGGGCGAAATAGCCGCTGGCAGGCTGCAGTCCACCGGGCGTAGGAACGGGAGCAGGCGCGCCAATTACGGGCGTGGCCGATGGTACTGCAGCAGCCGGGCGAAGCAAATTATTCAGTTGTGCCACCTCCGCCTGGGGATCGGACGAGCTGGTCGCGGCGGTGTGCTGATCCTGTGCTCCAGTTGGTGCTTCCAGGGCCTCTTGCTGCCGCGCGTATCGATGCGCAAGAGCTTGCTTCCGGAGCTCCTCCTGAGGATCGACTTCTGGCATGGACTGAGGCGCGTAATTCATCGTCGCTGCTGGCGCTTGAACGTTCTGTGATGCGGGGGTATTTGCAGCCGAGGGGAATGGCTGCGCGACCGTTCGGGCAGCATTTACGAGCGGCGTGGCAATGGAAGGTGAAGGGCCGGCGGGAGACGGTTGCGCGCTAGAAACCGACGATGCTGGCATTTCTCCTTCGACCGATTGCCGATTGCTTTGCGCCGCGTCCGAAGCAACGAGTTGGGTCTGCTGTTGATCTCTGCGCGCCTGCTGTTTCTGCAGCCGGTAATGAAACCCGTACACCACCGCCCCAATGAGCAACAGAAACACGACAACAGCGGTCGCGACCAGCCGTCCGGAAATGGTTGCTAGCGGTCGCGGAATACGCCCGGTGAGGTTAACGGAACCCATTTGAATTCAGACCTTGATTCGTGATGCAGGCGCGCTGTTGCTTGCGGCCGACGCCCTCCACCAGACACGCCTGCTCGAACACGGCGTCGATGATTAGCTCGTTGCCGTCCCAGCGGGCGTTAGCTGGAATCGGCCCACGCGCGTCCGCAATCTCCACCACCGGCAGCCCGCGATGCCGAGCATCTTCTGACAGCGTGATATGAGTGTGAACGCCGTCGTCGGCGATCTTTTGAGGTTTCAAATACTGCGCATCTTTGCCGTGCAGTTTGACTTCGTAATTCCAATTCCGCAGCGGCTTATCAGTCGAGAGCTTCGCCAGCCGCTCGGCTTCCGCTTTTTGGCGTTCCGCCTCAGCATGCTTCGCCTCTTCAGCGGCTTTCAGTTTCTTTGCTTCTTCGTCCGGATACGTGAACGCGACACGCGCCATGTGCCCGTGATCGGTTGAAACCAGACGCACGTAATACAGCCGTTTGTCTGTCCCGACAGTCATGGTGGTATCGAGACCAGGCTCGGTGGGCTTGACCACCAGATAGGTGAACTGCTCCGGCCCGGCGCCCGCTGTGCGCGCCACTACTTCGAAGCGATGATCGCCCCAATCGAGCGCGTCTTTTGTCATCGTCTCGCCGAGCTCAAGATCTAACTCGCAGACTTGAAGAGTTGAACAAACGACCGTGGCAACTCCCTGGCCGTATGTATAGAGCACGCGCCCATCAGGCGCGGTTGTCGGCGGCGCTCCACTGACCTGAAAGCCTTCTGAAAGAGACAGCGCGAGACTGGCGTTTGCCGGGAGCGATATTTCGCGCACGAGTTGCATTGCGCCCGCGCTAATGGTGCCGCTGATATCGGGCTTCGCCTTCCGCTTCGCACGAACCGCAGGCGCCGGAGTTGCAACTGCAACTGGGCCACTGCCGGCCAAAATCGCGGCAGCCTGATGGTAGTCCGCTGCGGATGGCGTTGACGCTTGTTGTTGCCCGCCAACGGGCATCGCGGCAAGAATGGCGGCGAATAAAAAGATGTGCTTTTTCATTGAACTGCTTCCCAACTTAATTCCGTAATCAAAATTCCGAGACTGTTTTCTTCCCGTGCCGCTTCCGACGTGGGGATATGCATGTCGTACGCGATCCGCGCGCGCCAAGCCTTCTGCGAAACCACCTGTCCGCCTTGGGACATGGTCGTCTCCTGCCACCAAATCCCATAGGTGTGCTGGCCTTCGACATCGAAGGTCTTGTATTGGACCGTGACGATTTCCCCATTTGCGGCACGGCGGATCGGATCGTTCTCTTCGTACCACTTATTGAGTGCCGCTTTGGCCTGCGAGCCGTCGCCGACGTACAGAAAGGCTTTATCCCAATCGGCTGCCTGTGCCGTGCGGTCCGCGGTAACCGTCCGCCAGTATTCGATGAACTTTTTGAGCGACTGGACCTTCACGAGATCCCACGTTTTCGCATCCATGTCGACCGGCTTCACCGGCCCGGCATAGCTCACGTTGCCAGCCCTATCGCGGTCGACAACATAGAGAACCTGCTTCGGCATGCCGCCGAGATGGATGAGGCCCCAAACCGTGAAAACCAGAACGGCAGCTTCAAGAAAAGCAATGCGCTGCCAGTTCTGTTTCGCCGCGATCGGGTTGCTCCACGCCTCTTCCCATTGCCGCTTCGCTCGCCGCGTTCTGCTGTCAAGAATCTCTTCCGGGATTTCGGTTCTGTGCGCCATAACTTTCTCAGTGGTGGAATCCGTTGAACTGTGGCGGCGAGGCATGATGTCCACCGTGCGGCGCGCGGTTCATCGCGAATGCCCCGGCTTGCGCGAATCCGGCAACAGCGGAAGCTCCTTGTGACGCACCCGAGCCGTTCTGCGAACCTCCGCTGTTAGCGCCCGGTTGCGGCGGAGCCGCGCCACTCGGATTCGAAGCTGCGGAAGTGCCTGCGGCACTCACAGCCGAGCCACCAGTACTCGCTGCACCAAGAGCTCCGCCGGCGATGGCGGTTGTTCCGCCAGTTGCGACGCCCGCAGCGACCAGCGCCGCACTTACTCCAGCGCTCACGGCCGGCGCCATGAACGCGATGAAGTCGCTATGCGTGAGATTCGGCGAGCCGCCGAGCATCGCCGAAACCTGCGAGCTGCCGTACCAGCAAATCCCTCCATAGAGCACAGCGCCGCAGGCTATGATCCAACTTGCCTCGACAGCCCCCTGGGAAAAGAGCGGCGACTGCGCTTGCGCAACCCAGGAGTTCGTCAAAGGCCACGCCGCGCCGGCGAGCAGGTATAACGCCATCAGCTTCACTCCACTGGCCACACAGAATGCGAAGTATCGCTCCACATAGGGCGTCGTCCAGCGTGAGCCTCCGAAGCCCAGAAAGATCACTCCCATTCCGAGCGCCAGGAAGGTTTGGACTTTTGTAACGATGAACTGAAAACAGATCACGAGGAAAGATGCACAGATGATGAAGGCCGCGAGAATCAATGCCATCGCGGTTGGAATGTCCGTCATCAATCCGCTCTTGAGGGCCTGCCACAGCAATGCGCCGAAAATCTTGAACCCCTGCAGCAGAAGTGTGCTGGGACCAAGGCCGGGTATCCCGCTCGCGTTCTTTCCGAGCGAGACGAACATATCGATGACAGCTCCCATCCAAGTTCCGGCATTCATCAGTAGTGCGAGGAAAAAACCGATGACCAGGATCTTGTTTGTGGTCGCTAACATCGCATTGCGGATGTCGCCGTGATAGTTCAGCCAGAGGTTCCAGCCAAAAACAGCAATCTCGAGAGCCGCGAGCGCAGCAAATAGATCGAAGGCATACGGGCTAAGAGCGGCGAACCACTGCCCCATCAGCGCTTGATAAGCGGCCGTCAAATTGGACGGATCCGACATGGCCGGAGGAGTAGGAGGAACAAGGGGCGGTGGTTGCTGTGCTGACACGAGAGCAGCAGCGCTGGCCAGCAGAAGGAGGGCGCGTTTCACCATATGCGCTGGTCCGCTGTGATTGGTGGCGGTGGGGCCATTCTCGTCGCGACGTGGCAAACCGTGCCCTCGGCCGAGGTCGCCCAGTTTGCCGGAGCCGTTTTTGCGATCGGCGCACACTCATTCGCGATCTTCGTTGCGAGCTCCGGCCGATGCGAGAACCACTCGGTAAGCCCTGGAACGGTATAAGTCGAGATGTCGCCAGCTCCAGCCACTTCCACTTCCCGCACGATCTTGGAATCATGTGCATGCGGGTCGTAGCACGCCGACTCGCTGACGAGAATGGCGGCCGCCATCAATATCCCAAGATTCAAACTTTTCATCACCACACCCTCGTATCCGCTACCGGGTCGACATACGTGAATCCCGACTGCTGCGCGACCTGCTGTGCCTGTTGGGTATTCACCTGTTGAGCCGTAAAAGCAGCTTTCGATTGCATGTCCGCGATCATGAGTTGCCGCAAGGCCTGTAACTGCGCAACCTCCTCGGTCGCGATGGTGTTGCCGAGCTGTAGCGATTGATCCCGACCAAGCGGCATCTGATTCATCGCCTGAATCTGTGTCATCCAGAGGCGCTCGTTTTGCAACATTCCGCCTTGATAACCGGCAGAGTTCAGCGAGCCGTTGATGGTCTTCAGCGTGGTGGTTGCCCAGTTGTTGTACTTGAGGGCAAACGACACGGCTGCATCCGGCCCCGTGTACCCTCCGTATGTTTGCCGGAACTGTGCATCCATCTGGGCCATAGTCCCTGCGAGCCCCTGCGATTGCACTAGAATCGTCGAGAGCATGCTCAGATCGGCCATGATGTTCGTGCTCGGGTGCGTCGCCAACATCTTGCCTTCGGTGACCATCATTTGAGCCATCTGAATGGCGCGCAGTGCAGTCTGCGCTTCCTGCAGATACTGCATGGCCTGTTGCGCCTTCATCAGCAGCGTGGTCGCCTGGTCGGAACAATTTGCGCAGACCACCACGCCACCGCCGAAAATTTGCGCCTTGGCCTCCTGGACTGGAACGCCAATTGCCGCGATACTTAGGGCGATCGCAAGCCATGTTTGTCTACGCATATGCCGCCGTCTCCTTCCCGGCAGTCAAACTCTCGTACAGGGCGGCCCAGTCCACCAGGCCGCGGGATCTCAACCACATCGCAGGCCACAAAGAGCCGTGACGGGCAATCAAGTTGCCCACAAAAACTCGATCACGATCCGTCGAAGCTGCGAGGAAACTCAAAGCGGCCTGTCCCAATTCGAGCGAGATCATCCGCTTGCCGTCCGGCGAGGTCACGTAATAGTGGGCCTTGGGTTCGCCATGGGCAATGAGTTCCCTATCCCGCGCATTCAGCCCGAGGAGTTCATAGGCGCTCGCGCCGTCCGCAATCGCCTGCGGGTTCGGCAGGCAAATCTTCGTGAAACACTGTTCGATCACGGCCGTGCGCAAGGGTGAGCTTAGGACTTTGGACAATTCCTGAAGCACCAGCCAGACGGCCATGTTGAGCTTGCGGCCTTCGAGCAGGAATTCGTTGAAGTACTTTGCCGCCAATTCGTGCGAGAGCGCCTCTCGGAACTCGTCGACGGTGACCAGCGTGGGAACGTCCGAAGTTAGCCGTTTCCGAATTCGAGCAAAGATATAGAAGAGGGCGCCGTTCATCGTCTTCTTGTCCAGCCGATATAGCTCGTCCATCTCAAATACACAGAAGCGGCTCATCGAGATCGAGTCGCGTTCACCGTCGAGAATGCCGCCGATGTAGAACTGCAGAGCATCCTTCACCTCTCGGGAGGCAACGGCCATCTGAAAATCCGTGAGCGAGCGGCCACCTTTGCTGCCGGCGAGAAGGCCAATCGCTTCCGCGAGGTCGTTGCGGATTTGCGCCGTCACTTTCAAATCGTTCTGCACGAGCAGCAATTCGATCCACTGCCCAGCCCATTCCCGCTCGCCGGGCGTGTCGAGTTCCTGCAGCGGACAGAGTTGTGTTCGCCGATCAGGGCTGATGTCATAGAAGTCTCCGCCCATTGCTTTCGAAAGCGTATAGAGCGTTCTCTTCTTGTCGAAGGCGAAGACCTGGGCGTGCGGATAGCGGAAGAACTGAGCAATGCCGAACGCCAGCCAGGTTGTTTTCCCCGATCCAGTAGGACCTGTGATGAGTTGATGTCCGATATCGCTGACGTATGGATGAAAGCGATATGGCGTTCCGCCACTCGTCACGGCATAGAAAAGCGGAGGCGATTTGGCGGGGAAGTACGGTGACGGATTGTATTCGTGGCCGCGGAAGGGCGCAGACAGCGGCATCATATGCACCACGTTCTCGGTATTCACCAGGAACGTGCGCCGATCCTTGTAATGCTGGCCCGGAATGCTCGATAGCCACGCCGCCACCGCATTCACGGTTTCGATCCTGCAAGAGAACCCGCAGCGATACTTGATAACCCGGACGATTGCTTCGACCGCCAGCTTCAGCCGTTGAGCGTCCGTCTCCATGACAATGACCTTGGCCGAAAAGCGCACGAATACTTCCGTGCCGTGCTCCGCCGCACTCGCGGCCTCATTTGCATCCGCTTCCATTCGCGCCGCGAAGCTATCGACCGGCGCAGTTCCGACCTTGATCGGCGAGAGTTTTTGCTTGGCGGGCGTTTTCTTAAATGACCACTTGCCGCGGTTGGCTTCATGCTCGCGCTTTGCGTCCTGCTCATCCATCAGCTGGGCCTGCTCGCAGAAGCGGAAGTCAAAAGGAACTGAATCGAGCTCGCGCAGGATGCCGGCGAAACTCCTTGCAGGAAATCCGTCAATTGCGATCACGCAAATCCGCTTGCCTGGTATTAAGTCGTTCAGCGGATCGCCGAGCTGCGGCTCCGCGCCCCCAGTGAAGTCATCCGTCGCTAGATACTGGTTGAGATATGCCGGAACATCCGGGACGGCAAACGGGTAGTCTTCACCACAAACGCACCGCCGCACAAACTGCAAGAACTCATCGCATAGCTGCTCTGTTTCTCCGACCGGGTGCAGATGCCCTTTCAGCCGCCGTACACTTAGAAGATTGCTGCGCAACAGGCTATCAAGTTCTTCCAGGCGCTTCTCGAAGATCGCCAACGCTCGGTCGCCCGGTCCTTCGCGCCCGTCCTGATCGGCCGAAAAGATCCAACGCGCCGCGCCTTTCCCGCCGCGGAGGGCTGGTTCGTACGATACAGCGAGAAAATAGCGGCTCAGGCGTGTTGCCGCTTCGCCACCCATCGTGAAGCGCAAACGCCGTTCCTGTTCGATCAGATACGAAACCGCGTCCGGCCACTCCGCTTCCTCTGCGCAGTACTCCGAGTGCTCAGATCGGATCAGGTCGCATTGAATCGTCCAACCGCTGCCCAGCCGCAACTTCGCCGCAATTCGTCTGGCGATCTGCCAAGATTCATCCGGCGTGAGCGCATCCATATCCGGGCCGGTGAATTCCCAACCGGCGACATACAAGCCCGTCGAAGTAAGAACCACTCCATCGGCCACGAGCGCGAAGTGGTCGATCAGATCCGAAAGTCCCTTCACGTCCCGGCGCTCTTCTTTCCGAATCAGCACGTGCGCCACCTCCGGGCTCGCATTGGTTTCGCGGTCCAAAAGCCTCGGTTGTAGCGTTGCGATTCGTGATGCACGGAAATCAGCCGCGGATCTTCTTTCGCCATTTCCCTGAGAATCTGACGCAGGAATAGGAACAGAAACACGGTCCCGCCCACTCCCCACCAGGTCGGCACGGAAAACCCGATGATGATGCACGCCACGAACGCCAGTGCAAGCGCTGTGGGCTCGCAGCCCAACATCAGATGCGGCCGATTCGAGCTCTCGTGGAAGGGAGCGCAATAGACTTCAGGCACTTGCATGGGAATCCCTCAGATCAATGCGCCGGCAACACCTGGAATCATGCCCAGCAGGGAAGACCCGCCGAGCGCCACGCCGGCCACAAACAGAGCGCCCAGACCGCCTTGGGCCAAGACGCCCATATCGTGGTGGTGTCGGTACCAACTCACCGCCGATGCCACGATCGCGATCAGCGACACGGAATAAGCCAACGGTCCCGAGAACTCGCTCGCGAGTCCGTTGAGTGCCTGTGTAGCAGCAAGACGCCCTCCACCGAGTGCCCATGCAGGCGCACTCGATATCGCAAATGCAACCCCGATGACGGCTGCCCTTTCAATTCGTCGAAACATTGTGTGTTCTACCTCCTTCTTTGGTTCACACGTACTCAATCGCGTAATCCTGTGTTGTTCGGTTGTAGTCCCGCACAACCAGAACTTCGCGTACCTTTCGACCGGCCGGAATCGATTCCTCGCCGTCGATAAAGATCACCACGTTGATGGCGCTCGCGATTCGCTCGCGCACAGATGCCTCATGCCCGCCGATCAACGTTTCCAACTTCCGCAGCCCGCTCAATGCGTCATTGGCGTGAATCGTCGCCAGACCGCCAGAGTGCCCCGTATTCCACGCGCCCAGCAGCACTTGGGCAGGCTCAGGCTCACGTACTTCGCCGACAACGATTCGCTTGGGGATAAGTCGCAGGCTTGCAACTAACAAGTCCGTCTGTGAAACGTGAGCCGTCGCTAGCAACTGAACGTGATTCGCGAGGGAGCACTGAAGCTCGGGCGTATCTTCGATAATCACCACCCGATCGCTCGGCGTGACATCCGCCCATTCTGCGATGATGCTGTTCGCGAATGTTGTTTTACCGGATCCTGTGGGACCGACCAACAGAATGTTCCTTCGATATTGGGCGGCCAGGCGGATGATGCCGAGGTGGTCGCGGCCTTGCGTCCTCTGCAAAAAATCATCGTGATGAAGTTTGGCGTTCAGCGGATCGGCTTTGTTCGACAGGATACCTGCATCCGTCATTTCGGAAAGAGTGAAGATCTGTTTCTGCCGCGTTCTAATGGCGAGCACCGCTCCATCGATAACTGGGCTGATGAGTCCTTCGATTCGGTCACCGGTTATCGGGAAAATCGTCTCGAGGATCGGATGGTCATGATCAAACGCGATGTGTCGGATGGTTGCAATTCCCTGCAAGAGCAGCGTGCTGTCATGTACACAGAAATCGCCCACTCGTTCGAATCCCGAGCCGAGCCGATTTACCCACACCGACTCGTCCGCATTTACCACGACGTCGAGCGTTGCTCGCTCGCTGAGTAACGGGAGCAGCGGTGCAGCGAGTCGCGTCAGGTTCGACGATTGACGCAGCTCATGTTCGTAACGGGGGCGCGCCGGGGTTCCTAGTTGAGAATGTAATTCCAGCAAGGAACCTCCGCTGCACCTGTATTTCTCTTGGCCGCAACGACACCAATCCAGTCCTCGACAAACCGGCGAACTTGCTGTCCCAGGGTCTGACCCCATTGCGAGCGAAAGCGGTGCGGTTCTGTGCACACAAATGATCCCGGAGTCCTAATTTTTTCGCACAACCGCGCAGTAAGATATTCATCAACTGCATAGGTAAATACGATTCTCTTCAGGAGTGCGACGAATTTGTCCCACCAGACCAAGCCACGTGACGCTGAACCTAAGACCACATTCATGTCGTAGGAGAAAATGAGAATCACGGCTAAACTTTTAGACGGATTCCAGCCGATGCGGTTGAACGCGGCGGAGTGCCTAGCCAGCAAACGTGGGTAGCAAGCGGGAATGAATCGGAGCAACGCTGAAGGGCGACGGAAGTGGTACGTGGTCGCGCGAAACGGGAGGCCCAGCGGGGATGAGCGATCCTCCTTTCGGCGCACTCCGGAAGTCGTGCTGGCATCATTCGGATTCATCGGCCGCGTTGCGCAGGCATGAGATGTGGTGACCGGAAAGGTGTCTGCGAAGTGCGATAGAACAACACGAAATCTCCAGCACGCAAATCGCGTCGATTTGCGCGCTCAAAATCTTCTGTTTAACTCAACTTGAAATCTGAGATTACTAGCAGACAGGAGCGGAGTCCAATGCTATCTCAAAAGTGTTTTATGCGGCTTCGACATGCTGAGGCGGCCGGAGCCAACCGGCGATCCGATCGTCCGCCCAACGCACTTCCCAGTCGACGCGGCCTGCTGATCATCGCCTAGAACATGCTGGGCGAGCAATCCTTCTATTGGGCGCGGCAGATTCTGCTACAAAACGGCAGCCCGCCAGCCAGTCGATGCCCGGCTGCAGATAAGGCGCGGTTTGCCAGAGAAACCATCGCCGCTCCTTCAGCGCCGTTGCCAGAGTCTCGGATTCGCTCTCACAGTCGGAGGTGGATCGATGAAAAGCCGACCTAGGCGTCGCGGGCAGATCTGGCGATCTGCTCCGCAACAGAGTAAGCCCGTATTATGGCGGCAGTGAAAAGCGAAAGCAGCCCAGCGCCAGAGTCGTACGGCGCAGTTTTGGGCGACATCAAAGAGAGAATCCGAGCGGCCCAGTATGCGGCACTTCGAGCCGTGAATTTAGAATTGCTTTCTTTGTATTGGGACATTGGGCGGCTGATCGCAACTCGGCAGGAAAATCAGACTTGGGGACGCGCGGTGGTGGAAAGCCTCGCGAAAGATCTCAGAGCGGAGTTTCCTGGCGTAAGCGGGTTTTCAGCAGCTAACCTCTGGAGGATCAAGCAGTTCTATCAAGCGCACGCGAAAGATGAAAAACTCGCACCGCTGGTGCGAGAAATCAGCTGGACCAAAATCTTGTGATTCTTGAAGATTCTCGCCACGGTGGAGCCCTTCATTTTGGAAATGGGCGGAACGTTCTCTTTCATCGGCAGCCAGTACCGAGCGGAGGTCGCCGACAACGAATATTTCATTGACCTCCTCCTCTTTCAGCGTAGGCTCCAGTCGCTGGCGGCGGTCGAATTGAAAGTTGGCGAATTCCAGCCAGAGCGCATCGGTAAGATGCAGTTCTGTCTCGCGGTGCTCGACGACACCGCGCAAATGGAATGCGAAAACCCAGCAATTGGTATGCTGATCTGCAAATCGAAAGACAGGACGACTGTAGAGTATGCGCTCAGAGAATCGTCGAAACCGATTGGCGTTGCGACATACAGAATGGTTTCGTTCGTTCCAGACGAGCTACAGAATGATCTCCCGTCACCAGACGCTATCGTGAGGCTTTTGGGCGAATAGGGCTTCGATAATAACGATGGCTTTGCAAGCTTCCCGACGGCGTCATGCCGAGCAGGGTCTGCGTCTACCTCGTGGCCAGAATATCAAAATGAAGTCACGAGTGTTTGTAGCGGATTTTGGAAAGCGTCCACACCGCGCAAACGCAGAGCAGTTGATTGCTGGCGAAGTGGTCTATGCATCCCCTCAAAGGACCAAAGTGCAACTTCGGTGATGAAGAAATGAGACTCCGGCAGGGAACGGTTACTCTATCTGCCACCGACCTGGCAAATCACTTGTCGTGCCGCCATCTAACGACCCTCAATCTCCGGCTGGCAAGAGGGGAGATCACAGAGCCCTCCTGGGAAAATCCCCATCTCCGTGTGTTGCAGCAGCGGGGCTTGGACCACGAGAAAGCGTATATCGAAAACCTTCGCTCCAAGGGGCTCACCATCGCTGATCTCTCGCAGGTGCCGGAGCAGTCGGCGAGTGAAGCAACGTGGGTAGCCATGAAGGGCGGAGCGGAGGCCATTGTTCAGGCCAGCCTGCAGAGTGAGAACTGGCGAGGCCGCGCCGACGCGCTGCTCCGAGTGGAGCAGCCGAGCGGACTCGGCAACTGGTCTTACGAAGTCGTAGATTGCAAATTGGCGCTTGAAACCAAGGCGGAGACCATTCTTCAACTATGCCTCTACTCAGATCTCCTGACGCAGTTGCAAGGCCTGGAAACGGGATTCTTCCACGTCGTCCGACCGAACGTCGGCTACGAACCCGAGTCCTATCGACAATCTGCCTTTGCCGCCTATTATCGCGTTCTGAAGAAGTCTCTGGAAAACGCTGTCGCAGTGGCTCCCAACGAAACCTATCCCGAGCCGGTCAGCCATTGCGATTTCTGCCGCTGGTGGAAAAACTGCGACACGCGGCGACGCCGCGATGATCATCTTTGCTTCGTTGCGGGAGCCTCAAGGTTGCAACGCAAAGAACTGGTCCTCTACGGCATCCAGACTCTGGAAGGACTGGCGACGCTGCCGCTTCCAATTCCTTTCAAGCCATCGCGCGGCGCGCCGGAGGGCTATACGCGGATTCGAGAACAAGCCCGCGTTCAACTGGAAGCCCGTACGGAAGGGTGCTTGAAATTCGAGATACTCAGTATCAAGCCCGGTGAAGGGCTATTGCGTCTTCCCTCCCCTTCTCCCGGCGATATCTTTCTCGATTTCGAAGGCGATCCGTTCGTCTGGGAAGGCGGGCTTGAGTACCTCTTCGGTGTGGGTACGACCAACGAGGACGGGAGCCTCTCGTATCAGGGCCGCTGGGCTCTCGATCGTGCACAAGAGCGCGCCGCTTTCGAGTGGTTCATCGATTTGACATTCGAGCGACTAGTGCGCTTCCCGGATCTGCATATTTATCATTTCGGAAACTACGAACCCGGCGCTCTCAAACGCTTGATGCTTCGTTACGCAACACGAGAAGAAGAAGTCGATCGCCTCTTGCGCGGCAAAGTCATAATTGATCTCCACGGCATCACGAAGCAGAGTGTACGGGCGAGCGTCGAGCAATATGCGCTCAAAGAGATAGAGAAATTCTGCAATTACCGGCGTCGGGTACCGCTTCAAAAGGCGAATCAGGCACGGCATTTCATTGAGCACCAGTTTGAAATGAATCCTTCATTAGCACCGACCAAGCAGGCCTGCGAAATTGTTGAAGGCTATAACGAAGATGATTGTCGAGCGACTGAACGACTTCGGCACTGGCTCGAAACTCTGCGCGCGAAAATAATCGCGAACGGAACCGATTTCGCGCGGCCCGAAGTGGAGGATTCAGCCCCGAGCGAATCGGCCACTGCTCATCGACAACGTGTGGCTGCACTCTTCGCCGCGTTGACTCAGGATCTGCCCGCCGAACCCGCTGACCGTACTCCCGAGCAGGCCGCTCGCTGGCTCCTCGCGCACGCCTTGGATTGGCACCGCCGCGAGGAAAAGGTCAAGTGGTGGGGATTCTTTAGAATGAAGGATCTGTCGGAAGAGGATCTCTACGACGAGAAAACCGCCGTAATTGGATTATCTCTTCAGCAGCGTATGCCGAAGATAAGTCCGAAGGAAAGGGCTCCAATCGATCAGTACCACTATCCTGCCCAAGAGTGTTCGATAGGACTGGGTGACACGCTTTACACATTCGATGAGCAGAAATTCGGGGAGGTTGTCGGCGCCAACCCAGCAGCGCAAACTATCGATGTAAAGAAGCCCATCAAATTTGACGGGCTTCACCCGTGCGCTGTTTTTGCTCATTCGCGCTTCCCGACTGACGAGTTGTCGAAATCAATTCTTCGGCTCGCGGATTGGATCGTGGCGAACGGAATCGATAGTCCCGGCGAGTATCGCGCCGCCCGTGATCTTCTGCTCAGGAACCCCCCGCGTCTCCTTGCAGGGCACTCGCTGACCATAGATCCGAACGAGGCCGCGGTTCAAGCGGCCTGTCGCGCGGGCTTGGCGTTGGATAATTCCGTTCTGCCCATCCAAGGACCTCCCGGCGCGGGGAAGACCTTCACCGGTGCCCGCATGATTTGCCAGTTGATCCATCACGGGGAAAAGGTCGGGATAACAGCGGTCAGTCACAAGGTCATTCGCAAGTTGCTCGATGAGGTTGTGGACGCCGCCCGGAAAATGAATATCGCGCGGGTAAACTGCGCGCATCGGAAGGACGGTGCCACTCGCGACAGCGCCCCCGTACGCGAGATTGGTACGAATGACGAAGCGCTGCAAAGCCTGCAAAGTGGCGCAGTCAATGTTCTTGGTGGTACTCCGTGGCTCTGGTGTAGAGAGGAGTTCCGCGATTCCATTCATGTTCTGTTCGTCGATGAAGCCGGCCAGATGTCCCTGGCTAACGTTTTGGCTTGTGCACCGGCCGGCAGGAGCCTCGTTCTGCTCGGTGATCCGCAGCAGTTGGAGCAACCCCAAAAGGGCAGCCATCCGGAGGGCTCGGATATTTCTGCGCTCGCCCACATAATTGGTGTCAGAAGGACGATCCGTGAGGGGCAAGGCCTCTTCCTGAACCAAACCTGGCGCCTTCATCCCGCAATTTGCCGCTTCACATCAGAGTTGTTTTACGAAGGCCGCCTGATGTCGATTAACGGTCTTGAGCGACAGAGTATTCAAGCACCGCCGCCCTTCTGTTGCGCAGGCCTGTGGTTTGTGCCTGTCGCGCATGAGGGCAATCAGAGCCATTCAGTAGAAGAAGTCGAACGGGTAGCCTCGATCGCGGAGTTTCTCACCCGAAACGGAACCAGCTGGACTGACAATGAAGGCCATCAGCAGACCCTGACGCTTGACGATCTCCTGATCGTTGCCCCATATAATGATCAGGTAAGTCGGCTCGTGCAACGTTTACCGGGCGGGAAGGTGGGCACGGTTGATAAGTTTCAAGGCCAACAAGCGGCGGTTGTTATCTACTCAATGACAACGTCGACGCCCGAAGATGCCCCAAGAGGTATGGAATTCCTTTACAATCTCAACCGTTTTAACGTCGCAACGTCCCGCGCTCGCTGCGCCTGTATTGTGGTCGGCAGTCCGCTACTTCTCTCGCCGGAATGCCGCACGCCACGTCAGATGGAGCTCGCGAACGTGTTGTGCCGATATGCTGAGATGAGCGAAATCGTTGCGTTTGGTGCCGAAGTCGTCCGTGCTCCTCTCTGACATTGGGCGGTACCAAAAGCTGTGCACAAACCAGAACGTGGCAGTAGCGCCTTTTCGATCGACCTGCAATTATCTGACCATTCTCGCCACCCAATGCGCCCCTGATCATCAATGAGGGGTCGCGCACACAAGAGGCGCGACTGCGTTAATCTATTGATTCCAAGCGTAGCGAGGTCATTCGCGGGGAGTTCTGTTCTATGCCGGGGAGCCTCTTGCTGTAATGATTCGCCAAGCGCACAGCAGCGAGGGAACGACGAGTATTGATGAATTTCACCGCATATCACGCGAAGTATTTCGCCCACGAACTGACGAAGCGCTATTCATCAGATAGTGCGGAAAAGCTCGCTGGAGCCGTCGCCAGCGCTCAAGTAGACTTGAATCCCCATCAGGTCGACGCGGCTTTATTCGCGTTTAGCTCTCCGCTGTCGAAGGGCGCGCTTCTAGCCGACGAAGTGGGGCTGGGTAAGACCATCGAGGCGGGCCTGGTGGTTTCCCAAAGGTGGGCTGAAAGAAAGCGCCGCATCCTCGTCATTACACCATCGAACCTCCGCAAACAGTGGTATCAAGAGCTCACGGAGAAGTTTTTCCTCCCTTGCCGAATTCTGGAATCGAAGTCTTACAATGCCGCGATCAAAGTCGGAAATTTCAGGCCCTTCCACGGTGAAGACATTGTTATCTGTTCGTATCAATTCGCCCGGTCCAAGGCGGCAGAAATCGCGAGTGCGGCATGGGATTTGGCCGTCATCGATGAAGCTCACCGGCTCCGGAACGTGTACAAGCCGAGCAATGTTATAGCAAACACTCTAAAGCTGGCGCTTCTCAAGGCTCCGAAGCTGTTGCTTACGGCAACTCCGCTACAGAATTCGCTGCTCGAACTGTTCGGTCTTGTCAGCATCATTGATGAGCATACGTTCGGCGACTTGCGGAGTTTTCGTGAACAGTTTGCCAGTCTAAGTCAGGACCAGATTTTCCAAACGCTGAAAGCTCGTCTCAAACCGGTTTGCCATAGGACGCTCCGCCGACAAGTTACGACCTATATCCCATTCACGCGCCGGTGGCCGCTGGTGGAGCATTTCACCCCGGAAGAAAGCGAAGATCGCCTGTATCAGCTTGTTTCTCAATACCTTCAACGACCGAATCTTCAGGCGCTTCCATCAAGCCAGCGTTCCCTCATGACGCTGGTGCTGAGAAAACTGCTCGCGTCCTCCACCTTTGCCATTGCCGGTGCGCTCACATCCATTTCGAACCGTCTCAAAGCGAAGCTGAAAAAGCAGGAGCCTACCGTCACCCTGCAAGGCGAGCTCGAGCAGGACTATGAAGGATTGAACGAAACCGCTGAGGAATGGCCTGAGGATTCGACCGAAATGGTGCTTTCCGACAGTGACCGTGCGGCGCTAGAACGTGAAATCGCCGATCTCGATCAATTTGCGCAGCTAGCCACCTCGATCGATCACAATGCCAAAGGGAAGGCTCTTATCAAAGCCTTGAACATCGCGTTCAGTCGAGCGAAGGAGCTTGGAGCACAAGAGAAGGCCATCATCTTTACCGAATCGAGACGAACACAAGCCTACCTGCTGCGGGTGCTGGCTGACAGTCCCTACGCGGAAGGGATTGTCCTGTTTAACGGCTCTAACACCGACGAAGGCTCGAAAACGATCTACGCAGAATGGCTTCATCGGCATCAAGGCACGGATCGGATCACCGGTTCCCGTTCCGCGGACATGCGATCCGCGCTGGTCGACTACTTTCGTGAGAAGGGTCGTATCATGATCGCGACTGAGGCGGGTGCTGAAGGCATCAATCTTCAGTTCTGTTCGTTGGTCGTCAACTATGATCTACCGTGGAATCCCCAACGCATTGAACAGCGCATCGGGCGGTGTCACCGCTATGGACAGAAGCACGATGTTGTTGTCGTCAATTTTCTAAATGCAAACAACGCTGCCGACGTGCGCGTTCTCACTCTGCTGTCGGAAAAGTTCCAGCTATTTGAGGGTGTATTTGGCGCAAGTGACGAGGTTCTCGGCGCAATCGAATCCGGCGTTGACTTTGAAAAGCGCATTGCGGATATTTATCAGCGCTGCCGCAGGACACAGGAGATTCAAGCCGCATTCGATCAGCTTCAGCTGGAGTTGAGTTTCGAAATCAATGAGGCGATGACCAGCACACGCCGCAAGCTGCTAGAGAACTTCGACGACGAAGTACGCGAGAAGTTGCGCGTGCGCGACGAAGCTTCCAAAGCGTACCTGAACCGGTTTGAACGACTCCTCATGCAGTTGACGCGCCTTGAACTAACCGACTGCGCGGAATTTATTAATCATTCGTCGTTTCGCTTGAAGCGTTCACCGTTCGGGGACGATATCGCACCCGGACTCTATGAGCTACCCCGGCGCACGGGCGAAGCCCATCTTTACCGGCTAAATCATCCACTCGCAGAGGCAATCCTCCAACAGGCGAAGGCCCGCCCACTGGCTCCGGTCGAAGTGAATTTCGACTACGGACAACATGACGGCAAGGTTTCGATACTTGAGCCGTTGCGAGGCCGTGCGGGGTGGCTCGCGCTGTCGATATTCAGTGTTGAGTCGTTCGACCAGGCAGAGGATCATCTGATCTTTGCGGGACAGAGCGACGATGGAGGGCCTCTGGAAGAAGAGGCTTTGTCCCGGCTGTTCAATTTGCCGGGTGAAGCTGGACAAACGGCGAAGCCCGCTGCAGAAATCATCGGCGCGCTCGATGGGTCGGTTAAGACGCGGCAACGAATTATTCAGCAGATGATTTCGGAGCGCAACGCCCGGTTCTTTGAAGCGGAAGCCGAAAAGCTGGAAGGTTGGGCCGACGACTTAAAACTCGGCCTTGAACGCGAAATCAAGGAACTGGATAGGCAGATCAAAGAAGCCCGGAGGACTGCAACAACTGCTCTCACGCTCGAAGAAAAACTGGCCGGCCAGAAGCAGATCAAATCGCTTGAAGTGCAGCGCAACGAGAAGCGCAAATCATTGTTCGATGCGCAGGATCAAATTGACAAACAACGTGACGAATTGATCTCCAGCATAGAAGGTAAGCTTGTCCAGAAAGCGGAACTCGCAAACGTGTTCACGATCCGATGGAGGCTTACCTAGCGTGCATACGCCGGAGCAACAAATCGTGCACATTGAGGCGGCTCTTAGACAGCGCTTCTTTGCTTACGTATCGAAGATCGAAATTCCCGAGCGCACAAACTGGACGCAAGAGCAACACGACACGGATCGCCTTTCCCGGGCGTTGGCGGCTTACGTGTTGGTCGGAATGGTTGGACTTGACGACGTTTCCGCGGCCGGCGCGGTCACCGACGGGAAGGATGACCGGGGTATCGACGCGCTTCACTATGATCGCGCCGGGGCGCGGCTGATTCTTGTGCAATCCAAGTTCAAGAAGACGGGCGCGGCTCCATCTCAGGAAGAAGCCCAAAAGACAATTAATGGCGTGAGGGCGCTGATCCAGAAACGATTCAGCGAGTTCAATGCTGCATTTCAACTTCGGCTAGATGAAATCGAGGAAGCTCTGGACACACCGGGAGTCTCCATAGCAATCGTCCTGACTTTCCTGGGGGATACGTGCGGCTCGCACGCGACCCAGGACATGAATGCCTTTCGCGCCGAGATTAACACGTTGAGTGAACGGCTGGACTGGCAGGTTTGCGGTCGAGCGAGGGTTTTCGATTGGTTGATAGCTGAGGAAGCTCCAGTCAGTGTTACAGCTGAGGTGACCCTCGAAAACTGGTACCAGGTCCAAGCCCCGCGTAAAGCTGTATATGGCCAAATCTCCGCACGGTCGGTGGCGCAGCTAGTCGAAACGCATGGTAAAGCCTTATTCGAGAGGAATATTCGGCACTACCTTGGCTCAATCGGTGTCAACAATGCCATCGCCGATACTGTACAACGAAAACCGGAGGAATTTTTTTATCTCAATAACGGGCTAACTGCCGTAGCGGAGCGAATCATCCCGGCGGTAGGAACGAACGCACTGTGTAAATTCCGACTTGAAAACGTTTCCATTGTAAACGGCGCGCAAACAGCTGGCTCTATCAGCACAGCGTCCATCGATCATGAACTCTCGCTCAATGCCAAAGTCCTGCTGACGATAATAGAGATCGGGTGCACGCCCGATGATATCGGCTTACGTATAACACGCGCCCGCAATCACCAGAACGTAGTCCGTGGCGTTGATTTCGCGGCCCTCGATCCAACGCAAGAGCGACTCCGTCGAGAGCTGGCTCTCGGCGGCATCAACTACCACTATCGGCCTTCGGCGGACGCTCGGGTTGGAGGAGAGGATTCATTCACCTTGGAACAAGCTGCTGTCGCCCTGGCCTGCCTGTCCGGTGACGTGTTCTCGTCTGACCGTATGCGCGAATTACGGACCCAGGGCCACAGCCCGGCAAATGCCGTCGACTTCGTTGTCACGGCGAAAAAGGAAGTCGGAAAATTATGGGAGCAGGAAGGAGTCGTCTACGGCAAGTTGTTCTCCAAAGAACTGACTGGCATTCGATTGTGCCGGATTGTGCGGGTCTACCGCTTCATCGACGTTGTCTTGGCAGCGACAGAATGGTCCGAGAACTCCTACGCTCGCCGGATGTTCTTCCGGCATGGACGATACTTTGTGATGGCGTTCGTGGCGCAGCGGTGTCTAGACGTTCTTCAACGCGCCGACTTTCGCTTATCCCCAGACGATCGGCAGGCTTTGTCCATTGCAACAAATGAAATGGCTGAAGTGATCTATGCGGAGTCACAGTCATTACAAGCACTGAAAGGTTATCTGGCGATCTTCCGGAACCTGACCGATTCACAGCCGCTCGCGGACAGAGTGCTGATGCGACTGGACCAGCAGAAGAAAGCAGCTACTGTACCGCGTGTCCCGAGTCCGCAACCACAAGCATAGAGCAACCATGATTCATAGGCCAAAACTAGAACTCACGTGGATTGGGAAGGAGAATCGACCCAAACTGGAGCCACGCATTCTCTTAGAGGACTCATCGAAGTCTTATCATGCTGATCACCGTATCAGTGACCATGACATCTTCAACAATCTACTGATATTTGGCGACAACTTACTTGCGCTAAAGGCTCTGGAACATGAGTACACCGGCAAGATTAAGTGCGTCTTCATCGACCCTCCGTATAACACTGGGAGTGCGTTTGTGCACTATGACGATGGTGTCGAGCATTCGATTTGGCTCTCTCTAATTCGGGATCGTCTGGAACTCATCCGAAGCTTATTGTCTGAGGATGGCTCCTTGTGGATGACGATTGATGACAACGAGGCGCACTACCTGAAGGTCCTAGGAGACGAGGTATTTGGACGCGCCAACTTCATCGCGAATGTCATCTGGCAAAAGAGATTTGCTCCGAACAGCACCGCACAGTATATATCTGATTCTCACGATCACGTGCTGGTCTTCGCAAAGAAGAAGTCGCAATGGAAGCGAAATCTGTTGCCTCGTGACGAGAAGCATAATAAGGGCTATAAGAATCTCGACAATGATCCGAGGGGCCCCTGGACTTCTGGCGACATGTCCGCCAGGAACTCTTACTCGGCAGGTATCTATCCCGTCACAACACCGTCCGGACGAGTGATTCCTGGGCCACCTAAAGGAATGTATTGGCGTGTCTCCAAAGAGAAGCTCGCCGACTTGGACAAGGACAAGCGCATATGGTGGGGCGAACGCGGAGACAACGTGCCCCGGCTCAAGAGATTTCTTTCAGAAGTTATGGAGGGGATTGTTCCGCAAACGATTTGGCTCCAGGAGGATGTTGGTAATACACAAGAAGCCAAGAAAGAAGTGATGGCGGTTGTCGGGGAGGATGCCGAAGTGTTTCAGACACCAAAGCCTGAACGCCTTCTTCGGCGAATCCTCGCTCTCGCGACCAATCCGGGAGATCTGGTTCTTGATTCTTTTGCTGGGTCAGGAACAACCGGTGCCGTGGCCCATAAGATGGGCCGTCGATGGATCATGGTTGAATTGGGCGAGCATTGCCACTCCCACATCATTCCTCGGTTGAGAATGGTTATCGACGGTCAAGACGGCGGCGGGATCACGGATGCAGTTGGATGGAAGGGCGGCGGTGGTTTCCGTTACTACAAACTTGCACCCTCGCTGCTTCAGCAAGACAAGTGGGGCAATTGGGTTATCAGCAAACAGTACAACGCCGCCATGCTGGCGGAGGCAGTCTGCAAGCTTGAAGGATTTACCTACGCGCCAAGTGACTCGATTTATTGGCAGCACGGGAAGTCTACGGAACGCGATTTCATTTACGTCACAACGGCGCATCTCAATCACGAGCAACTCCAACAGCTCAATGATGAAGTGGGTGGTGAGCGAACCTTACTGGTTCTCTGCGCCGCGTTCCGCGGCAAAGCAGACCGATATCCCAACATCACGGTAAAGAAGATTCCAAAGCAAGTCTTGTCCCGGTGCGAATGGGGCCACGACGACTACAGTCTCTGCATCGAAAACTTGCCGAAGGCTCCGCACAAGACGCACCAGCAGGATCTCTTCCCAGAGGAAGTGACGGTATGAACCGCCACGTTAACGGCATTGCTGGCCGTCTGAGCCTCCGGCCTCCCCAACGCAGGGCTCTTGAAATTTTGGATCGAGTGATTGAAATTGCACCGCCATCCAAAAATAGCAATGTCAAAGGGGCACGAGCTGTCATTCATAGTGAATTCCCTTCGGTTGCGGATTTTGAGCGTGAGTTCCCGTCAATTTGCTTCGCGCTCGCAACGGGCGTCGGCAAGACGCGTCTAATGGGCGCTTTCGTCAGCTATCTCCACCTGGCGCACAGCATTAACAACTTCTTCGTCCTGGCACCTAACCTGACGATCTACGACAAGCTGATCGCTGATTTCACACCCAATACGCCCAAATACGTATTCAGAGGCATCGCGGAGTTCGCGACGGACGCGCCGGCCATCATAACGGGCGACAATTACGAGTCTATGGCCAACACCTTGTTCGACATAACGCTCCGTTGCAAGGTGAACATCTTCAACATTTCTAAGATCAACTCCGAAGTAAGAGGCGGCAAGTCGCCTCGTGTAAAAAGGCTTTCGGAATATCTCGGCGAAAGCTATTTCGAATATTTGGCCGCACTCCCGGATCTCGTGCTTCTTATGGATGAATCGCACCGCTATCGGGCTTCAGCTGGCGTTAGAGCCATCAATGAATTGAAACCGATCCTCGGCCTCGAACTGACCGCGACGCCCTTCGTTGAGACAAACAAAGGCCCGGTGGCGTTCAGGAATGTCATCCTCGACTATCCGTTGGGAAGGGCGATGGCGGACGGATTTGTAAAAGAACCGGCCGTCGTGACCCGCAAGAATTTTAATCCGTCCGGAATGTCGAACGAAGAGATCGAGCGGATGAAGCTCGAAGATGGCGTTCGTCTGCATGAGAAGGTCAAGGTTGAGCTGGAGACCTATGCCCGCGAAACGGCCAAGTATTTGGTAAAGCCGTTCCTTTTGGTGATCGCACGCGACACAACGCACGCAAAGCAGCTTCACGACTTAATCCAATCGAACGACTTTTTTCTCGGCGCATACAAAGAAAAAGTCATTCAGGTCGACTCAAGCAAAACCGGGGCCGAAGAAGAAGAAATGATTGCCCGGCTGCTGAAAGTAGAGCACACCGAAGAGCCTACAGAGATCGTTATTCACGTTAACATGTTGAAAGAAGGTTGGGATGTTACTAACCTATATACGATTGTTCCGCTCCGAGCGGCGAACGCGCGCACACTGATTGAGCAGTCTATTGGGCGCGGTCTTCGTTTACCGTACGGCAAGCGAACTGGCATTACCGCATTGGATCGGTTGAACATCGTGGCCCATGACCGGTTTCAGGAGATTGTTGATGAAGCCAGCAAACCCGACTCGACGTTACGCCTCCAAGCTGTCGTTCTCAGCCCGGATGAACTGATCCAAAAAACGGTTACCGTTGTCTCTCAATCGAGACTGGAGACAAAGTTGGGTATCCCGCCCGTACCGGTAAGCGGTAGCGCAGTAGCTCCTCCAAGCCAAACAGACCGTGCCTTCGCTAAACCGGAAGAACAGCAAGTGGCTCAGGTCGCCTATCAGGTCATTAAGGGACTGGAGAACCAGCCGGGCAGGGTTCCGACCTTGGCGCATCTGGCCGAGCCCGAAATCCAGGCCGAGATCGTGAAGACCGTGTCGGAGCGAATGCAACCTTCACAAATGGTGCTAGAAGGCGTGACGGAGCCTCCCGATATAGCCGCAGTCGTGGCGAGTACAACGGAATTGGTTGCAAGAGAGACAATCGATATTCCGCGCATTTTAGTTGTGCCGACCGGCGAAGTCAAATCCGGCTATAAACCGTTCAACTTGAAACTTGACACGCTACGATATCCGCCCGTTTCCGAGGAGCTATGGGTTCAATATTTGCGGACCAACGAACGCGAAGTCGTGGCTGTGGGCGGAGGCGGAATCGAGGAACGGCGGCTTGAGGATTACGTCGTGAGCGGACTGGTGGACTTCGACGACGTTTCGTATGACGCTCACGCTGACTTCCTCTATGAGCTTGCCTCGCGTACTGTGAAGCATTTCCTCACGTATCTTTCAGAAGACGAAACACGGAAAGTTCTGCGGTTCAATCAGCGCGATATCGCTCGATTCATCCACGCTCAAATGCAGGAGCACTATTGGGAGGAGGCTGCGGGATACGAAGTCAAGGTCACCAAAGGCTTCACGGAGTTGCGCAGGAGCGCGTATACGGCTGGAGAAAAGGACACCGTTCTCGATTATCGCGTCTCACCAGAGGACAAGAGCAATATGGCGAAATACTTGTTTGGCGGGTTTAAGTACTGCCTATTCGATACGCCGCAAAAATTTCAGTCCGATTCGGAGCGCCGTCTCGCCGTAATCTTAGAAAGAGAAAAGTTAAAGTGGTTCCGCCCTGCGAAAGGCCAGTTTCAGATCTTCTATAAGTCTGCCGCAGATCATCTGGAGTATCAGCCCGACTTCGTTACGGAGAGCAGTGATTGCATTTACATGCTTGAGCCAAAGGCCGCCAATCAGATGAATGAACAAGACGTGATGTCTAAGCGTGACGCCGCAACGAAGTGGTGCGAACATGCAAGTACACATACAATGCGCTACGGAGGAAAGCCTTGGAAGTACGTGCTAATCCCCCACGACGCGATCGTGGACAATATGACCATCGCTGGTTTAGCAGATCGATTCGTTTGCACCGTCTGATCGCGCATTCTAGTGGGTCACAGTGATCGCACCGTAAGAAACTATCAAAACAAGATACGATTGAAATGTTCGCTAGCAGTGTTTGGGAAGCGGAGCGCGCCGATGGGGAGACATGAGGGCAAGGATCGCAGCATGCCGCTGTGGGGCTTTGAGCCACACATAGAAGTCTTTCGGGCGCACTATCTCGCATGCTAATGCGCATCAGCACGTCGCCCGGCTGATGCCGGTGACAGAGGGGGGCGCTGACATGAACTCCTGGAACCAGGCTTCTTGGCCGAAGAATAGGAAGGCCAACAAGTCATTAGATTCTGATTTGTACAGTTTTTGTACAATCAAGGCGACGAACGTGGCACTTTTAGCCCTTCTAGCCGATTGAAAACAAAGGAATTTCTTTGCCTTCAACACCGCCGTTTGGTTCAACTCCCGCCGCCTCCACCACTCAAATCATCCCTTGCATTGACACAGGCCGAGCGTTTGCGGCGCCTCTACGGGTCGGCTCTACGCACTTAACGGGGGCAAGCATGCCTCCGACCGATTCTAAGAACACATTACCCTAACGCGCAATTGGTAGTTCTGGAAATTTCTGAATCCGTAAGAAGTACAACGTCTATCTGCGCGATCTGATCATCACCGGCAAAGCCAAGCCTAGCTTCATCGTTAGCCATCGGCTGCCGCTAAGTGAAGCTCCTCACGCATACGCCGGATTTGACAAACGCGGGCTCAATGGCGGTGAGGTGTGGACTAAGGTTCTGTCTAAGCCGGCAATGGAAGAGAAGACCAAACCTGCGCAAGACAAGAGTAGAGCGGCAAGCCAATAGGCGCGACAAAATGCGGCGCGAACCGTCGCCCTCCGAGCGCTATAGGCCTCCAACGGCGCCAAAACCTTCACGTAATCGTAACAGGAGTAATTCACACGAACTTTTGCGTCCAATCGAAGAAGTCAACCAACATTTGAAATGAGCAGCGCCGCTGCAATTGAACAGAGATTAACGGAGCTTTGGGAAACTCCTAAGACACTTCGCGGCTGGTTCGCCACAGTAGATCACAAAGAGCTGGGTATCCGGTATCTGGTCACCGCGTTTGTCTTCCTCCTGGTGGGAGGGGTGGAAGCTCTGCTGATGCGAATCCAGCTCGCCCGCGCAAGTCAGTCCTTTCTCTCGCCTGAAGTTTACGATCAGATCTTCACGATGCATGGCGTCACCATGATTTTCTGGTACGCCTCGCCGATTCTTACCGGCTTTGCCGTATACCTGATTCCGCTCATGATTGGCGCCCGGGATATGGCCTATCCGCGGCTGAATGCCTTCACTTATTGGTCGTTTCTCATCTCAGGTATTTTTCTGTATGTTGCGCCTTTGATCGGCCAGGCGCCTCATGCCGGATGGTTCGCTTATTTCCCCTACACCGGAACCCGATATTCGCCTAGCCACGGCATGGATTTTTATGCCCTCTCGCTGATCTTCCTTACGATCTCTACGACAGGCGCAGCGATCAATTCAATCGTCACCATTTTGCGGCTGCGTGCTCCCGGCATGGCGATCAGCAAGATGCCGCTGTTCCTTTACAGCACCCTCACGATCTCGTTTTTGATCATCTTCGCACTGCCTGCTCTCACGGCCGCGTGTGTTTTTCTCGAGCTTGACCGGCAGTGGGGAACTCATTTTTTCAAGATTGCCAGTGGCGGTGATCCGATCCTTTGGCAGCAGTTGTTCTGGTTTTTCGGCCATCCGTGGGTGTATGTGATCTTCCTTCCCGCGACCGGGATGATTTCGCTGATCATCCCGGTCTTCTCGCGCAGGCCCATCGTCGGTTATCCATATATAGCGATCGCGACCATACTTACCGGTCTGGTGGGTTTCAGCGTTTGGTTGCACCACATGTTTACCGTTGGCATGTCCGATATGGCGATGAGCTTCTTCAGCGCCGGAAGCATGACCATCTCCATATTCACGGCTGTTCAGGTATTTGCCTGGGTTGCAACCATTTGGACGGGACGCCCGGTGCTGACCGCGTCCATGTATTTCGCCGTCGGCTCCATCGCACTGTTAGTGATCGGCGGATTAAGCGGCGTGTTCACCGGGATCATTCCTGTCGACTGGCAGGTTCACAACACGTACTACGTTGTCGCTCACATCCACTATGTCCTGATTGGCGCGAACGTGTTCCCCGTTTTTTCTGGTTTCTATTACTGGCTGCCGAAGATGATCGGCCGCAGATTGAGTGAGACGCTCGGTAAGTGGAGTTTTTGGGTGATGTTTATCGGGTTTAATGTTGGTTTCTTCCCGATGCATATCTTAGGATTGCTCGGAATGCCTCGCCGCATCTTCACTTATCAGTCAGGTCTCGGCCTGGAAGGCATGAACATGACCGTGACAATCGGAGCATTTGTGTTTGGCATCGGCATCTTGATGAGCATCATCAATTTGTTTTGGAGCCTTTCTCACGGCGCCCTGGCGAGTAAGAATCCATGGAACTCGGACGGACTCGAGTGGGAGACAGACTCTCCACCCAAGCCTTACGCGACGGTTCACATTCCTACTGTTATTTCTCGCCATCCACTTTGGGATGACTATAACGAGGAAAGCGATCCCCGTGATGAGCGGGTTCTCGACGAGCAGCGGCTTACGCTGATGACTACCTGGCTGGACGCAGAGCCAACATCGATTGCAACTATCCCTAAAGACACGCTCGTGCCGCTGTGCGTGGCCGTTGTCATGTTTTTCTTCTTCTTCGCCCTGGTGTTTCAGTCGTTGTGGGGCGCACTGGTAGCGTTTCTGGCCATGCTGTTTCTCGTTTATTACTGGCTGTGGCCGCGGCCATCGGAGGCGGACTGACGTGGAGACGGAAGGATGAGCACTGCCTTGCAGTATCCCGGTCCTGATGTCTCCGTTCGTGGATTGCCTCTCGAGGAGCGGCGCGGTATTTACGCTATGTGGTGCGTCATCGCCACGGAAGGCGCGCTCTTTGCAAGCTTCTTTGCAGCCTATTTCTATCTGGGCAGTAACAAGGAGCGTTGGCAGGTAGATCATCCGCCCAAACTCCTCGTCGCTTTTATTCTGTTGGCCATTCTGGTGGCGAGCAGCTTCGTGCTGGAGTGGGGGAAACGTCGCGTGCGCGAGCGGCGTTACGCAGCCGGCCGTCTCCTGCTCGCCGTCACCATCTTTATGGGTTTGATCTTTCTTGCACTGCAAGGCTACGAATACAAAGACCACTGGAAGACCTTGACTCCGTTCAGTGACTCCTATGGCTCTATTTTTTACGTCATCACAAGCTTCCACGCCGCTCACGTAATCGTTGGGTTGCTCATGCTGACGTATGTGCTGGTTCTGCCGCGCTATGCGCCGGCTCGCGAGACACCCTTCCGCCCGTACGAAACGGTTGCGCTGTATTGGCACTTCGTCGATGTCGTCTGGGTGTTCGTCGTCCTAATCCTTTATGTCATCCCAAACTTAATCGCCCATGGATAGCCCGGCACAAAATCCGCGACACGATGTACGCCCCGGAAAGCTTTGGTTCGGCTTTACCGGATCGGCCGCAAGCTGGATCATTCTCAGCGTCGGCTATGTCCTCATCACCTGGTGGGCTTGTGTTGAAAATGGGCAGCTTGGCGGAGGCGCTCCGCGGCCGGGCATTGCCCTGTTATATAGCTTGGCCGCGGTCCTTCTGATTGGAACGGCCTTTGTAGCGGGTCTCACATCCTATCGCAATTGGCGTCAACTCTCTACGGCCCGAAGCCTAGGCCAGGCAGAAGGTCGAGGCCGCCCAGAGTTCATGGCGCTGCTCGGCGTATTTGTCAGTTTCACGTTGGGTATCGGCCTCATCTGGCTCACGATTCCGCTGTTGATTCTCAATCTTTGTGTGAGGGCGCGATGAGACGCCTTCCGCGCAGGCGCGCTCTTCTGCTGGCAGTTGTTCTCTCCACAGGTTTAGTCAGTTGCACAGGAGGAAAAGTCACGCGCGCTTATACAGTAGCTGTGGACGGAAATCCGGCGCATGGAAAACAAATTATCCAAAGTTACGGCTGCGGTTCCTGCCACACCATTCCCGGCATTCGCACGGCCCACGGTCTAGTAGGCCCGCCGCTCACTTCTTTCGGCCGGCGAACGATGATTGCGGGCGAGCTTCCCAATTCGCCCGATAATTTGATCCGCTGGATTCAAAATCCGCCCGCCGTCGAACCGAAAACAGCCATGCCCAATCTTGGGCTTACCAGCGAACAGGCCCACGACGTCGCGGCTTACTTATATACACTGCAATGAACCGAAACAAGCTTTTCCTTTCTATGACCGTCTTCGCTGTCGTTCTGCCAGCGGCGATGGTTGCCCAGAACAATAACGGGAGCACCGAGAACATTCCGGGCGAACTCGCGGGGTTCCACATGGTCTCACCGGTTGCGGATGGGCAGTGGACCATGCCCGCCGGAGATTACGGCAACACGCGGTACAGTCCCCTGGACAAGATAAACACCGGGAATGCAAAAAATCTGCATGTCGTCGCGACCATGTCCACCGGCATTCCGCAAGGGCATGAAGGCCAGCCGTTAGTGGTGAATAACACCATGTATGTGGTCACGCCATATCCGAACAACCTCATGGCGTTCGATCTGACCCAACCCGGCTTTCCTCAAAAGTGGATCTATCATCCTAACCCACAAATCGCCGCCGTTGGAATCGCGTGCTGCGACGTCGTCAATCGCGGCGCCAGTTACGCCGACGGGTACATCATCTATAACTTGCTGGACGCATACACGGTGGCGGTGGATGCGAACACGGGTAAGGAGGTTTGGAGAACAAAGGTCGGTGATATCAAATACGGTGAGACCATCACGATGGCGCCGATCGTCGTCAAAAACGTAGTGCTAGTTGGCGACAGCGGAGGAGAGTTAGGAGTTCGCGGACGCCTTACTGCACTGGATTCAAAAACCGGCAAAATCCTTTGGCGCGCTTTCAACAGCGGCTCGGACGAAGATGCACGCATCGGTCCGGATTTCAAGCCATTCTATGCCAAAGATCGCGGCAAGGATCTCGGTATTTCCAGTTGGACGCCCGGTCAGTGGAAAATGGGCGGCGGCACTATTTGGGGATGGATCTCCTACGATCCGGAACTGAACCTGATTTATTACGGCACCGGTAATCCAGGAGTTTGGAACGCGGACATGCGGCCGGGCGATAACAAATGGTCGATCACTATTTGGGCGCGCAATCCGGAAACCGGCTACGCCAAATGGGCTTACCAAGTTGTGCCCCATGACGCGTGGGATTACGACGAGATCATGGAAAACGTTCTGATCGACATGCCCTGGCAAGGAAAAACGCGCAAGTTGTTGATCCATCCGGGGCGAACCGGATATGTTTTCGTGCTCGACCGTGAAACGGGCGAGGTGTTATCCGCCGAAAAATTCGAGCCGGTAAATTGGTCGAACGGCTACGACCTGAAGACGGGCATTCCGAATATCGATCCGGAGAAACGCACCCACTTTGGTCATTACGCCACCCACATTTGTCCGTCTTCGACAGGCGGCAAGGAATTTGTTCCCTCGTCGCTATCGCCGCGAACAGGCTACTTATATATTCCGGCGCATAACACATGCATGGATTATGAAGGCACAGCCGTGAATTACATCGCCGGCACCCCGTACTTAGGCGCCAGCGTGCGAATGTATCCGGGCCCGGGCGGCTATCAGGGTGAATTCATGGCTTGGGACATACAAAAAGCTCAGAAAGTCTGGTCCATAAAAGATCCCGATCTGCCGGTGTACAGCGGCGTGCTTAGCACTGGAGGAGACGTCGTTTTTTACGGAACCATGGATGGCTGGTTCCGGGCCGTCGATGACCGTTCCGGCAAAATACTTTGGCAGTTTAAAACCGCATCCGGAATTATCGGGAATCCCATGACGTTTCTCGGCCCCGACGGCAAGCAATACGTAGCCATTTACTCGGGGATTGGCGGCTGGATGGGCGCCACAGCGCTGCCTTCCATTTCCACCGACGATCCTTACGGGGCGCTGGGGGCGGTCGGCACCATGAAACAGATCAAAGCGAAAACGCAACCGGGAGATCTTGTCTATGTGTTCGGCTATTAGACTTCTCGGTTGTTTGCTACTTACCGCGAGCATCCAGTTTGCCGCCGAACCGGAGCTGCGTGTGTGCGCGGATCCTAACAACCTTCCTTATTCGAACGACCAGCAGCAGGGATTTGAAAATAAACTGGCGGCTCTCATCGGCAAGGATTTGGGAGATAACGTTTCTTATACCTGGTATCCGCAGCGTGGCAAATTCTTCCGAAAGACACTCGAAGCCGGGATTTGCGATGTCGTCATGGAGGTGCCGGAAGGACTGGATGAAGCAGCCACCACTCGTCCTTATTACCGCTCCACGTATGTCTTTGTTTCGCGGCAAGACCGCAATCTGCACATTGACTCGCTCGACGATCCTCGATTGCGCGCGCTTCGTATTGGTGTTCATGTGCTCGGCGATGCCGACGACAGCCTTCCGCCGGTGCATGCCTTGATTAACCGAGGCATCGTTCGGAATCTGGTCGGCTTCAGCATTTTCGGCAATCTCACGGAGAAAAATCCCGCCGCCGACCTGATCGAAGCCGTCATCAATAAGACCGTGGATGTGGCGGTCGCATGGGGTCCGCTGGCCGGCTATTTCTCACTCAACTCCGCGGTTCCGCTCACTCTGACACCGATTAATGGTGACCCAGCGAACCCCAATTTGCCTTTCGCATTCAACATTGGAATGGGCGTTCGTCCTGGAGAAGCCGCGTTGAAGCAGCGGCTGGATGCCGAAATTACGCGCCGAGCGCCCGAGATACAAGCCTTGCTTCACTCATACGGCATTCCGCGAACGGAGGAATAACGATGCGAATTTTGTTCTTGGCCGCGACCTTCGCATTCATTTTGACAGGCCTCAGTTGTAAGACTTCAACCAGCTCGGTCGCCTCCAGTTCGGCTTCCCCCGTTCCTGCTTCTGTTGGCCCCATCCCCGGTCCACCTACCGCCTCCCATGAGCGCACGAATCCGTTAAATGGCGACCCTGTCGCTCTACAGGACGGCCGCAGATTGTTCGATTGGTACAACTGCTCGGGTTGTCATGGCGGACATGCGGGCGGCGGGATGGGGCCGAGCCTGCGCGATCCAGTCTGGCTCTATGGCGACCGCGACGATCAAATCTTCGATTCCATTGCCGAGGGACGATCGAAGGGCATGCCGGCCTGGGGCAGCCGCATTCCTGAGCACCAGATCTGGGAACTCGTTGCCTATATCAAGTCGATGGGTACGCCGCAGGAGCCGGATCCACCCGTCGAGCCTGCCGACGAAGAGGTGCCGAATCCCGAGCACAACACGATACCCGCATCGCGGGTAAAGCCGCAGTAACTTATGCGCCGCATTCTCTACGCTGCTTCGTTATCGCTGCTCCTCACCGGATGCGAGCCGATGCAGTCCACATTCGCCAGTCACGGACCAGCCGCGGAACGGATCGCGCATCTCTCCTGGTTCATGACGATTCTGTTTTTGATCGTTACGGCCGCGATGTGGGTGTTGATTGCGTGGGCAGCCAAGCGCAGACGCGGATCACTCGCCGAACATGCTCCGGTTGATATGGGCGGAGGTCAGAAGTGGATTGCTATAGGCGGCCTTGCCATTCCGCTGGCCATTCTTACCGTAATCTTTGTGCTCGGGCTGAAGCTGCTCGCGGATTTCCCGATTCATGGACCGCATCAGCACCACTCCATGAAACCCGACATCCTGCTCATCGGCCATCAATGGTGGTGGGAGGTCCACTACCTGAGCGGCTCGCCTGCCCAGGAAGTTACTACCGCGAATGAGATTCATATTCCGGTAAACCGGCCAATGAATATCCAGCTCGAATCTTACGACGTGATGCACTCCTTTTGGATACCGGCTTTACACGGCAAGGTGGACCTGATCCCGGGACACACCAATTTCGTTCGCATCCAAGCGAGCGAACCCGGAAACTACGCGGGTCAGTGTGCGGAATATTGCGGCGCGGAGCATGCGCGCATGCGTTTGCTCGTGGTCGCTCAGCAGCCGGATGAATATGCTGCTTGGTTGGATGGCCAGCGTAAACCCGCTGCCGAGCCGACATCGGCGGATGCGATCGCCGGCGAGCAGGTATTCTTGAGCGGCGCTTGTATTCTGTGTCATCAGATCAGTGGAACCGCGGCGGGCGGCCGTGTCGCTCCGGACCTGACGCACCTGGCAAGCCGCCAATATATCGCCTCGAATTCTTACCCGAACAATACTGCGTATCTGGAAGCGTGGGTCACACACGCTCAATCTCTGAAACCCCAAGCCGAAATGCCCGACCTGACCCAATTCACCGGTGAGCAACTTCGTGACTTAGTCGCTTACTTGAGGCAATTAAAATGATCAAGTTCTCTTTCTCCTATTTGGTGCTTTCTATTGCTCTCGCTCTGCCTTCCGGCGCTCAACAGAAAGCCGACTGTTCCGCGCTGCCCGACGCCGGCCGGCTCCGCACCGTGCTCCAGTCCGTAGTCAAAGAAGGCGCTTCGAAGAATGGAGGCCTCGGCAATCAAGAATGGGCGGTGGTAGTGAACCGCGACGGCATTGTTTGCGGGATCGTCTTCAGCGGAAATACGCGCGGCGATCAATGGCCCGGCAGCCGTGTTATCGCGGCCGAGAAAGCGAACACGGCGAACGCCCTTAGCGGCTCGAATTATGCTCTCTCCACCGCGAATGTTTATGCCGCATCGCAACCTGGGCAGAGCTTATATAGTCTGACGACGAGTGCGCCTCCCAATGCGCAAGCTGTGTTTGGCGACCCGGCTTCGTTCGGAACACCGAACGATCCCATGGTTGGGAAAGCCATTGGCGGCGTGATTGTCTTCGGCGGAGGCCTGCCACTCTATAGCGGCGGCAAAATTCTCGGCGGACTTGGTCTCAGCGGCGACACGTCCTGCACAGATCACATCATTGCCTGGAAGGTACGCCATCAACTGAATCTCGACGCAGTCCCGATGGGACCCAGTCCCGACCATAACGACAATATGATTCTCGATTTCAAGAACGGCGTGAGTGTCAGCGGCTTCGGCCACCCGTCTTGCAAAGGCGGCAATACTTCGGACTGGATCATCAATAATCTTTCCAAGCAATTCCCTACCGGGCCCGGAAAGTGATCCATTTGTAACTTCCTATCCGGTGAATTTATGGCTGGTACGCAGCGCCATCAAGGAAAAGATGTGATCCGCCTCGTCGCCGCAGGCGCCATATTCCTGAGCCTTTGGCTGCTGTTCGTCTTTCAAATTTCCCTCAGCGAATTGATCGCTGGGATCGTCGCTTCCGCGGCCACTTTATTCGCGGCCTGGAAGATGTTACGCACCGTGCCAACATGTTTCGAGCCCAGGGCCAGGTGGGTTGCGCAGGTCTGGCGGATTCCTGGGATGATCTGCACAGACATCTGGTTGCTGGTGAAGCATCTGATTCGCCGGGCCAGCGGCCGGCCATCCCGCTCCTCTTTCGAAACGGCTCCTCTGCGTCCTGCTAAAGGACAGTGCAGAGCGGCTTCACAGCGTGCGCTCGCCACTTTGCTCTTTAGCATCGCACCAAATTCGGTCGTTCTGAGAATTGACGCGCAAACCGGCGACGTATTGTTCCATCACCTTGAGCCCGCGCCGGTTCCCGAAGTTCTCAGGTCACTCGAGGACTGATTCATGTGGACGCTCGCCGTGATCGCTCTGCTTGTATGTATGTCGGGAGCGTTCATTCGATGCGCTCATGGCGACACAGTCAGCCGCCTGGTTGCTCTTGAGGCTGGCAGCTCAATGTGCATCATGATACTTTTGGCTCTGGCCGAAGCGTATCATCGTGTTCCGTTCGTCGATCTGGCGCTGACGCTAGCGCTGCTCTCATTTGGAGCCGGTCTCGTCTTCGCACGTTTTCTGGAGCGCTGGTTATGAGCGTCGGTGAAGTGGTCGCGGGCACGCTGCTCCTGATCGGAGTCGCAAGTTTTGCATTCACATCCATCGGTCTCCTCGTCAGCAGAAACGTCTACGACCAGATTCATTTTCTGGCGCCTGGATCGATCGTCGGATCGGTCGCGATCTGCGCAGCCGTGGTCGTGCACGAAGGATTCTCGCAATCGGCTGCCAAAGCCATTCTCATCGTCATCCTGCTTCTGATCTCAAACCCTATCCTGTCTCATGCGACAGCCCGGGCTGCGCGCGTGCGGCGCCAGCAGAAGCTCCCGCTCAAAGCAGCCGATGACTGAGAAGATTCTTCAAAACCTGATCCTCGTCTTTGTCGCAGCGGGCGCGACGGGTGTGGTTTTCACACGCAACCCGACCTCGCAGGCCATTGTTGTCAGCTTTTATGGATTGATCCTTGCCATCCTTTTTTTCGTTTTCCAGGCGCCCGATGTGGCGCTCTCACAAATTGTGGTCGGCGCGCTCGCCTTGCCCCTGATGATTCTTCTCGCTCTCGCCCGAATCAAAAAGCAAGGACCAAAATCGTGACGCGAGCCGTCCGCCGAATCTTGTTCCTGGTTGCCGGGGCCGCGCTGGCCTGGACTTTTATCTTGGCGTATAGCCCGATGCCGCCTCTTGGCTCCGTACAAAGCCGCTATGGCGACGCGGTGAACGCGATCACCGTCCCCGAGCGGCACATTACGGACGCCGTTACCGCTGTGAACTTCGACATCCGCGGCTTCGACACGTTAGGCGAGGAGTTCATTCTGTTCACATCTGTGCTGGGCACGGTGCTTCTGATGCGCCGCCAAGAGGACGAACCAGCCGGCGACCATGAAGACAAAACGCCTGGCCGTGTCATTCCTCGCGTCAGCGACGCGATCCGGGTTACCAGTCTTGCCCTCGTGCCGGTTACGGTCTTATTCGGCCTCTACATCGTGACCCACGGCCAAGTGTCTCCCGGCGGAGGCTTCCAAGGCGGCGTCATACTAGCGTCTGCTCCCGTGCTGGTATATCTGTGCGCCGAATACAAGGAGTTTCGATCACTATTGCCGTTGCGTTTGGTCGCGGTGGCGGAGTGCATCGGCGCGGCGGCGTACATCCTGGTCGGCGGGCTCGGCTTAGTCTTGGGCGGCATCTTCCTTCAAAACGTTCTGCCTCTTGGACAGAACGGGAGCATTACCGGGGGCGGCATTGTCGCTCTCATCGACCTCGGCGTCGGCATGGAGGTCGGTGGAGGACTATCTTTGGCATTGCTGGTCTATTTGGAAGAGTTAGTGGAAGAGAAGGAAGAATGAACTATTTGCCTTACGCGGTTGCAGCTTGGCTATTTCTGGTGGGTCTCTATGGCGTGGTCAGCAGCCGCCATTTAATTCACCTCATCATCTGCGTCGGCGTCATTCAATCGTCCAGCTATGTTCTGTTACTCTCGATCGGTTATAAGACAGGCCGTGTCGCGCCCATCTTTGCTGACATTCCGGCAAGCACGCCCGCCGTGGACCCGGTCATGCAGGCTCTCATGCTGACGGACATAGTAGTGGAAGTAACGGTCATGGCGCTGCTGCTCGGCTTGGCGGTACAGATCCACAAGCGGCACGGCACCCTTAATCCGGATCGTCTCACTGGAATTTCGGGATAACGCATGTTACCCGTTCTGCCCGTCGCTCTACCACTTCTAACCGCGGCCGTGCTGGCCGCGTTATCAAAGGTAATTTCGGAACGGCTTTCGCAACTCATCGCGATTGCGAGCACCTTAACGGTTCTCGCTGCAAATCTCTATCTTCTGAAGCTCTCTTCCTCTCAACCCATCGTTTACTGGTTCGGAAATTGGCGTCCGCGGCATGGATTGGCTTTAGGAATATCGTTTGTGATCGATCCAATTGGGGCTGGTTTAGGCGCATTCGCGGCCCTACTTACAGTGGCGGCCTTTCTATTCTCCTCTGAATACTTCGATTCCGTCGGCAACCACTTTCATGCTTTGATGCTGGCATTCCTTGGTTCCCTGTGCGGATTTTCATTGACCGGCGACTTGTTCAATTTATTCGTGTTTTTCGAACTGATGAGCGCGGCCGGTTTCGCCTTATGCGGTTACAAAACTGACGATCCAGGGAGCGTACAAGGAGCCCTGAATTTTGCAGTAACAAATACGATTGCAGCTTATTTCGTATTGACCGGTATCGGGTTGATTTACTCGCGCACGTCGGCCCTGAACCTGGCGCAGATCGGGCGTTCCCTTCCCTCCGGTCCCCTGGACGCTCTGGTGTTAGTTGGGTTTGTATTTCTGGTGTGCGGCTACCTCGTGAAGGCGGCGATCGTTCCGTTTCATTTCTGGCTAGCGGATGCTCACGCTGTGGCTCCCACTCCTGTGTGCGTGATGTTTTCCGGAGTGATGGTTTCAATGGGTTTGTTTGCGTTGGCCAGAATCTATTGGTCTGCCTTCGATCCATCCCTCCACTCGCATGTCCCAGCGTTACGAGTTTTGTTTGTGGGCGCGGGAGTCATTACTGCCTTCGTTGGCGCTTTCATGTGCTATATACAGCGCAACCTGAAGCGCTTGCTGGCCTTTTCCACTATTAGCCACATTGGACTTATGTTGATTGGAATCGGACTGTTCTCATCGGAAGGACTCGCCGGGACGGCCATTTACTCCATCGGGCATGGTCTTGTGAAGGGTTCATTATTCTTCGTCGCCGGTATTCTGCTGCATCGTTTTAAGGGTATTGACGAACAGGATTTGCATGGCAAGGCCGCTGGGCAATGGGCTACGGGAATTGTCTTGCTCTTGGGCTCGATAGGTCTTGCCGGTATTCCATTTTCGGGTTTGGCAGCGGGACACGACATGATCGCCGCCGCAGGACAGAAAGCGGGAATGAGCTGGTTATCGTGGGTTTTCGTCTTCGCGGGCGCTGTGACTTCGGCCGCCGTGCTTCGTACTGGAGGGCATATTTTTCTAGGTTGGGGGTCCGCGAAGGAGCAAAACCAGGCCCCCAAACACGAGGAAAAGCCCGAAACGAAGGCGGGCCATGGCCGAACTCCCGCGACGATGTTCTTACCCGCCGCGGGTCTGGCGGTCGCAGGGCTCTCGCTCGGTGCTCTTCCCTGTATCCAGCAAACTACTTTCGCGGCTGCGGATCGATTTGAAAACAGCCATGCGTACGTAGCGCGAGTTCTGGATGCAGCACCTTTCCCCACCTTGCGGAATGAATCAGCATCTCCTGATGAGTGGCCCATGGGGCTGCTGACCGCCTTTGCCGGCCTGGCAATTGCAGCAGCAGACTTGGCTACTTCAGGCAAACGGACGATCTCCGCCATACTCGCCGCGCCTATCGACCTGTTGCACCGGCTTCATAGCGGCCACATCGGCGATTACGTCACCTTCTTAGTATTGGGCATGGGAAGTTTTGCGCTAGTATTCATCTACTGCCTGCGGTGATTTTCACCTGATGCCTCGCCGTCACCCGGCCTGATCCACCAACCGCGAAATTTGCGCTAGGCAGATCCCCGGTATCGTGGAAGAGCACCGAAGATGATAGCTGCGGCAATTACCATGGCGGTCGAAGCCAATAAGACTGCATGGTATGAGCCCGTGTAATCAAACGCCGCGCCCATGATGACAGGGCCCGTCGCGCCTGCAATTGCATAGACACACCACGTGTATCCATACAGCGCGCCGAACCGCTCCAGGCCAAAGTAACGGGTCAACAGATAAGGCGTCACGTCCGATTCAGCGCCCATCCCGATCCCGACCAGAATGGCGCTCGCAATCGCAACCAGGCTGAGATAGCCATGCAGGATGAATACGAAGCCTAACCCGCAGAGAGCAAGCAAGATTGCGGCTACACGGTTCGCGCGAAAGCGATCCAGGAGGTAACCAGTCCCCAGCTTCCCAAACAACGTAGCTGCTCCCGCGATCGACAACGTGAAGGCAGCCTGTGCAGGGGTAGAGCCGCCATCGGTCAACAATGCCGCCCAATGCGCGATCAGTCCGTTTGTGGCGAACGAGAACAGCAGCAGGGCCGCGGCGATTCCCAGAAAAGGCGCGGTCCAGAGGCTTGCCCGTGCCCCTTTCTTCGGAAGGGATGTGGGTATCGGGGCGTTCGTCTCCTTCGGCGCATCGAGAAAGAAACCGGCAAGAGAAACCGGGATTACCAGAATCAGCAGGCCCAAGACGGCATATGCCACACGCCAGCCGTAAGCCGAAATCAACGCTTGCGCGATCGGAGGAAAAGCCATGGAACCGAGCCCCGAGCCCGCCATCACCGCCCCCAGCGCTTGCCCGCGATGCCGATCGAACCACGCACTGACGACGCGCGCATAGGCGAGTTGGGTGGTGCCGTTCCCAACCGCGCCGATGAGCACAAACACTGCATAGAGATGCCACAAGTGCGGAGTCAGGAGCGCCAACGACGCGAACGCAGCGGCGTACACGACGGTGCACGGGATCACAACGCGGCGCGCGGGAAATCGGTCGAGCAGGTGTCCAATGAAAGGCGAACACACCGCAACCGTGAGCGCAGCAAGTGTGAACGCGAAAGAAACCTGTGTCCGCGACCAATGGAATGTTGAGGCCAGCGGCTTCAAGAAAATTCCAAACGTGAAGACCACGACCGAGGCGAAGCTGAAGAAGACGCCGCAGCAGGCGGTCACCAGAACCGCGGCCCTGGTGCTACTTGCGCGGAGGCTCGGGCGACGGTTGGGAACTGCGCGAATAACCATGGATTGCCGATCGCTTGGCGCCGTTGGCATGTGCGGCATCGCTCATCGGGTGCACGCCGCTCGCATCGATCCAGCGGTTGTAGAAATTGAAGAGCGCGCAAACGGTGATGGCATAGTAGATCGCCTCGTCTGTGTAGCCTTCCGCGTGCAGACCTTCGATCTCCTGAGGCTGAATGGTATATGACTCATCATTTACCTTTCGAACAAACCGCAGCAGAGCTTTCTCCGCTTTTGACAGCGGAGATGTTTCGGGATCGGCCAGGACACTATCAACCAGTTCCCTACTGCCGAGCAATTCCGCCGCGACCGCGGCGTGCGACTTCGTTCAAAACGGACATTGATTGAGATGTGAAGTATAGGCCGCGATCAGCTCGCGAAAACCGGGCGATAGCGGAGCTGGTTCGCGCATCATCTCCTGCGTGAAGCGTTCCAGGTGAACGGTTGCGTTCATCTTGAAAGAGAACATGTGCAGGATCTGCGGATATTCCGCACCGGCCCGCTTCATCATTTCGATCGCGCGGGTATAGTTGTCGTCGCCTTTGTGCTGCTCAACGTCTTTCAGAAACATCGGTTCCATGGCTTGTCCCTTTTCTTGCTAAAAGATGAACTTTAGCGCAAGCTGCAGAAGGCGCGGCGGCGCGGCTTGCAAAATCTGGCCAAATTCCGGCGAGGCGAGATCATTCTCGGGCAGCATAAAGTTGGGGTGGTTCAACATGTTGAAAGCTTCGGCGCGAAACTGGACGCGCGCACTCTCCGTTACGGCAAAGTTCTTGAAGAGTGAAAGATCCACGGTTGCGAGTCCGGGGCCGCGAACGGCGTTGCGGCCTTCATCGCCGAACTGGCCCGGATTCGCAGCCGGCGTCAGCTCTTGAAAATCGCTTCGACTGACCCACGCGTTGGGTGTGTGCGGCCCGGCATTCGGATTAGACAACACATTCGGACGGCTCGAATAGAAACCGGTGATCTCCGGAGCGGCGCCTTCCATCGGCGCGTTATCGCTGTCATACACGGTGAACGGCGTGCCGGAGGAAAGCGTGACGATGGTGTTCAACTGCCATCCGTTCACCAGGAAGCCGGCCGCGCGCGGCGCCGTATGCCAGCCTGGCAGGGCATAGGTGCCGCTGAGCACAAAACGATTCTTCGCGTCGAATAACGACGGGCCGTGCTCGGCGCGAAGGTCGAACGGATTCTGCGCCAGATCGTTTTCGCCCGCTACCAGAGTGGGCGCCGAACCCGCGATATTCAACGACGACACGTAGTCCAAACTCTTCGACCACCAGTACGATGCCAGGAATGAGAGATTGCTGGTCAACTGCCGGGACAAGGAAATTTGCAGTGCATGATAGGTCGAGCTGTTGTTGTCGGCGATCAACCCCACCGATGCAAACGCGCACGACCCCGACGGGTCGCAATCTGCATACTCGCGCCGCTGGTCGGCGTTGCTGGTGGTAGCTCCGGGCCCGTAGATTGCCGGATCGGCCTCGATGAATCTGGGCAAGTGCGTTCCTTTGTTCCCTACGTAGCGGACATCGAGCAGATAGGACTTCGCAAAGACATGCTCGATCGAGAAATCCCAGTTTTGCGAGTACGGCGGCAGCATTCCCGATTGCACCGTGAGAATCGTTGCGGGGCGCACGAACTGTTGCAGCACGAATGGCGGAGTGCTTCCGTTGTATGGATTCGCGAAGTTCATGCCCGGTCCGGGCAACTGGTAAGCCTCTGTCCATGGCAGCGCGCTGACGGCCGCCTGCAGCGGTCCCCCGGTGCCGTTGGTATAGCCGTCGTAGAAAATGCCGTATCCTGCGCGAATGGTTGTAGTCGCGTCGCCGAACGGATCCCAAGCGAGACCGATGCGCGGCATAAACTCGTGGTAATCGACAGCCGCAATCCCCGCTGGGATACCGGGATCACCCGGAAAGAGAATGCCTTCGGGCGCGTTCGGTTCGACCACCGACTGCTTGCCCGGAGCCCAGGCGTTCAGGCGATTGCGGATATCCGTATACGGCGTATTTACTTCGTAGCGCAACCCGTAGGTGAACGTCAGGCGCGAATTCACCCGCCATTCATCCTGGGCGTAGCCCGCGACGATCCACTTGCGCAGGCCGCGATTGAAATCGCCGCCGCCTTGAAAGAACTGGACCGGTTGCCCGAGCAGAAAGCTTGCGAACGAGTCGCTGGCAGGGAAAGGCGCAAATACAAAAAATCCGTTCGTCGCAATCCCCAGAAGCACATTGATCTGCTGCCGGTCGATATCAGCCCCGAACTTGAAATTATGCGTGCCGCGTGTCCACGCGAGCGAATAGTAACCTTGATAGTCATTCTGATAAGTGTTCTGAGGGCCTGTGATCGGGTTGCCAACGTCGGAATATCCGCTGATGATCAGATACGGATCGCCAAGCGCTGAAGACAAAGTGGGCGCGTAGGTAAACCCAAGATTGCTCGCGGGGCTGTGGTTCGTGGCGGCGTCTTCCAGAAACACGTTGCGAAAGAATGCGGTTCGCGCGGTCTGAACCAGCGCGGGAGAGAACAAGTGAACATACGAGATGGTCGCCGAATTGGTCGTAATGCCATTGGTTACCGGAAAGCCCGGAACGCCCGACCCGTTAATTGGCAGCGGATCCAGCTCATGCAGCGACGACGCGGCGTAACGCACGAACATCTGATCGCTATTGGCGAAGTAGTGGTCGAAGCGAAAGCCGCCCTGATCGTAATTGTTCGTCAACAACTGCGTCGAAGAATACAGCGAAGGACCGATATTGGGCAGCGGAATGAGTGCTTCTGCTTTCAATGCGATGGGGCTCAGCAAGAAAGGCGGAATCTGCCCCATCACGCCATTGAAGCTGAATGGCTGCCCGGTGAACTCGTTGATCAACGGCTCCGGATTGCCGTTGCTGTCCGTCAGCCCGGAGAAATTGCCGGAGCGTTCTGCCGCAGTCGGCACAATTGCGGTGCGCGTTTCGCCTTGCGTGTCGCGTTGCCCTTCGTAATAGGCGAAGAAGAAATCCTTGTCGTGCCGGATCGGGCCGCCAAACGTGGCGCCGAACTGATTCTGGTGCAGCGGTTCGGTGGAAGCCGCGAAGAAGTTACGCGCGTCGAATGCGTTATTCCGCAGAAAGTCGTAGAGATCGCCGTGGAACTCATTCGTGCCTGACCGTGTCACGACGCTGGTCGTCGCGCCGCTGGTTTCGCCGTATTCGGGCGGCGCATTCGAAGTGAGAATGCGGAACTCGGTTACCGCATCGGGCGGAGTGCGCAAAGCAAACCCGCCATTGACGCTATCTACATTCGTTACGCCATCCAGCAGGTAGTTGTTGCTCTCGGGTGGCTCGCCATTCACTGCATAAGCCTGATTAGCGCGCGCGATGCCACCGGCCTGCAGCAAACCGAACGTCAACGGCGCAACACCGGGCTGCAGAAGACCCAACTGAGTCAGGTTTCTGCCATTCAGCGGCAGGTCCACGGCATCGTGCGAGGTAACCACATTGCCGAGCGTGGAGCTCACGTCCACCATCGCCCCCACAGCACTGATTTCAACCGATTCACTGCTGCGCGCGAGACTCAAGTTGAGCGGCAGATTGACCACTCTATCGACATCCACGCGAATATCGTTCACATCGTAGGCGGCAAAACCTTTTGCCGATACGCGCAGCTTGTAATTGCCGACCGGCAGATAGGAGAAACGAAACCCTCCGATCGCCGATGTTTGCTGACTTGCTGTAAAACCTGTCGATTCGTTTGTGATGGTGACCGCGGCATTGGGAATTAAAGCGCCGGAAGGATCGGCAACTTGCCCTTCCACAACTCCCGTCGGGTCCTGGCACAGCGCGAGCGAGGCGCAGAATAGCATTGTGTGCAAGCCGACAAAGACCTGCCTGAATGTTCTTGGCATGAAGCGTTTCGAGTAGAGTAAACGAAACTCGCGCTTCTGTCGTCGCTCCGCGGATTGAAAGGAAGCTCCATCGTTAGATGTAGGGCCGGCCGCTATCAAAGTCAGGCTGATTCAGTTTGACGGCGCGTGCCCTTGCACTCGATAGAATCTGGTTCGGAGCGATTGAGCAATGAATATCCGAATACCGCGCCGCGAATTTCTGGCGCTGGCCGCAACGCCGCTTCTACGCGGAATGCCGGTTCCGAAGATCAAAGACGTTTCAGTCATTACCACCGAACCTGCCGGTGTACGGCTGGTTGTGGTCAGAGTGCAGACCGATCAGGATGGGCTATACGGCTATGGTTGCGCGACTTTCACGCAGCGCGCCGACCTGGTGGTGGATGCAGTGAACCGCTATCTAAAACCGTTCGTGATTGGCAGGGCCGCCGACGCCATTGAAGATCTCTGGTACGCCAAGTACAACTCGTCGTATTGGCGCAACGGCCCGGTGTTGAACAACGCGATCAGCGGCATCGATCAGGCGCTTTGGGACATCAAAGGGCGGCAAGCCGGCCTCCCGGTATACGAATTGCTCGGCGGTAAATGCCGTCGCGGCGCCATGATCTATTCGCACGCGGCGGGCTCCGAGATCTCTGAGACGCTCGATCAAGCTCGCAAGATCATGGCCAACGGCATCAAAGCGGTGCGGCTGCAAGTTGGAATTCCTGGCATGGCGGCTTACGGTGCACCTGGCCAGAAACCCACGGAGGCGGCGATTGAAGATCCGGTGTTCGATCCCGACGCTTATGTGCGACGCACACTGCAGCTCTTCGAGGCGGCGCGGAAAGAACTCGGGCCGGAGGTTCATCTCCTGCACGACGTGCATGAGCGCGTGCCACCGCGGCTGGCAGTCCAGTTCGCCAAAGATCTGGAGCAGTTCAAACTCTTTTTCATGGAAGATGCGCTCTCACCGGAGAACATTGACTACTTCCGCCAGATTCGCGCCAATTGCACTACGCCGCTCGCCATGGGCGAACTGTTCAACAATCCGCACGAGTGGAACATGGTGATTCGCGAGAGCTTGATCGACTATATTCGTGTCCATGTCACGCAAGCGGGCGGCTTGACGCCGTGCTGGAAGATGGCCGCCATGGCAGACGCTTTCCAGGTGAGAACCGCCTGGCACGGGCCGGGCGACGTTTCGCCCGTCGGACATTGCGCTAATGTCACCTTGGATCTGGTTTGCCCGAATTTTGGAATTCAAGAGTGGACTACGCCGAACGACCGCATTCAAGAGGTGTTTGACGGCTATCCGGCGATGAAGGACGGCTACGCGTATGCGAACGAGAAACCAGGTTGGGGGGTGGAGATCAATGCACGCGCAGCAGCCAAGTATCCATTCGGATCTTTCGAGCAGGGAGAGAGAAAAGCATTGAACGGCGGATGGGGCATAGTGCGTCGCCCCGATGGCACAGTCATAAACCAGTAACTCAGGGAGTGCGCTCCTTAATCTCCGCAACCACCGCGTGCCGGCCGTAGCTCTCCGGGTCTAGGATGGTGTTGGGAGGGCAGCATGAATTTGTACGATCGTTCGAACCTCACGCGCAGAGATCTCCTAGCCACCACAGGAACGGCCCTTGCCGGACTCGGCGCCACCAGCATTCTCAAGGGGAACGCCCCAGCGAGCACGGTCGCAATCGAGCGTTGCCGCAGTTATCAGGACTTCACGGCTAAGCTCGCCAGCGGGTTCGACCAGATCGGCGGGATCAACAACCTGGTCCGCGGCAAGACGGTTGCCTTAAAAGTGAACCTAACCGGGAACCCGAAGAATTTCCCGCTCACGCCCGATCTCCCATACCGCACCAATGGTGCGACGATCGCCTCCACCGTGCATCTCCTCGCGCAAGCAGGCGCGCGACGGGTGCGCATTATCGAAAGCTTCTTCCCCGCCGAACAGGACCCCGCGTTATGGGCCCGCTATGGCATCGATGTGAACGCCATCAATAATCTTGGCGTGAAGGTCGATTGGGAAAACGTTCAGAACCTCGGAAAGTATAAACAATACGTTCGGCTGAAGGTTCCGTGGGGCGGTTATATGTACCCCGCGTATCACTTGAACCAAGCTTTCACCGAATGCGACGTCTACGCCTCCCTATCGAAGCTCAAGAACCATTGGATCGGCGGCGTCACCATGTCGATGAAGAACAACTTCGGCGACACGCCATGCTCCCTATACGGAGGCGATTGCGGGCCCGACGGCAATGAGCACCCCACTTCCGAACGCGGCCAGGTGCTGCACGCGGGCACGACGAAAGCGCCTTCCGGCGTAGATCCGGAATTGCATCCCGACTCGCCGCGCGATCCCGGTTATCGCGTCCCGCGCGTGACAGTCGATCAGATCGGAATTCGACCCATCGACCTCGCCATTGTGGACGGCGTTGAAACCGTCAGAGGTGGCGAAGGCCCATGGCTGCACGGTCTGGAGCGCATGACTCCCGGTGTCATCATCGTGGGTCGCAATCCGGTTTGTGTGGATGCCGTAGGCATGGCCGTAATGAGCTATGATCCGCGTGCGGACCGTGGCGCATCGCCCTTCATTCGCGGCGACAATATGCTCAAACTCGCCGAACACGTCGGCATTGGAACCACGGATCTTAACCGAATTGAGGTCGTTGGTATGAGTATCAAAGAGGCGCGCATCAACTTCGGCCCCGGAGCGGTCGGGAAAACGATGAGCGAACTCCGCGCGTAAGCGAATAAGATCCGCCATTCCTGGCCGTCGCAAATTCCCGGATAGAAGTCCAGTTATAAGTCACCGTCTACGCGTGACCGGCGGCTGAATGACACCGATGCTGACTGATCAACAAACCTCTATCCTGCGCTCACGTTTTCCGATCCTCAGCCACAAGATCTACTTCTATAGCTGCTCACAAGGTGCGCTGAGTGACGCTGCGGAAGCGGGCCTCCGTGCCTACACCGAGAGCTGGCGCACGTCGAGCGCTCCCTGGAACGATTGGATCGAAGTCTATGAAGCCATGCGCGTCGAATTCGCGCGCTTTATCCATGCCGAGCCGGGTGAAGTCGCTCTGCTCACCAGCGTTTCGGCGGGTATCAACGCTATCGCGAGCGCAATCCAGTTTGACCAGCGCTCGAAGATTGTCATGGGCGAATATGAGTTCCCGACCATGGGCCACATCTGGCTCGCTCAGCGGCCGCGCGGTGCGCAGATTCAGTTCCTCGAAGGTTCGCATGATGCCATTCCTCTCGAAGCCTACGAACGATCCATCGACGGAAGCACTGCCATCGTCCCGCTGACGCAGGTTTCGTTTCTGAATGGGTTCCGTTCCGATGTCGCCGCGGTCACTCGTCTTGCCCACGATAACGGCGCCTACGTCTTTCTGGACGGCTACCAGGATTGCGGCACGCGGCCCATCGACGTAAAGGCGCTGGATATCGATTTTTATGCGACCGGCACACTTAAATACTTGCTCGGACCGCCCGGCTTAGCATTTCTCTATGTCAAAGGATCGCTCATCGAGTCGCTGACCCCGACCACCACCAGTTGGATGGCACAGCGCGACGTATTCGCATTTAGTACGACGAAGCTCGACCCGGCATCCGAAGCGCGGCGGTATGAAGGCGGTTCACCGCCCATGCCGAGCATTTATGCCGCTCGTCGCGCCCTCGAACTCCTGGTCAACATAGGCATGGAAACCGTTGCTGCCCAGATCGAGAGCTTAACCGCCGCTTTCTTGCAAGGCATTCGAGCACTCGGAATCGCCTCGAAGACGCCGGCTTCGAGCATCGGCCCGCTCGTGGTGCTCCGCTCGACCGATTCCGCGCGACTGGTTGAGAAGCTTGCTGCCCACAGAGTCATCGTATCGGCACGCCTCGATGGCGTGCGCTTCTCATTTCACGTCTATAACAACCTGGCCGATATTCATACCGCTCTCTCGGTGCTGGAAGCGAATCTTGACCTACTGGTCCGCACCTGAGCTCCCGCACCGGCCGCGCCAAGCAGTGACCGGTATCGAAGAAGGCGAAAAGCTTTCGCGCCAGCTCAACGCCCCGCAAATCGCCATGATTGCGATTGGCGGAGCAATCGGAACCGGGCTCTTTCTTGGGAGCGCTCTGGCCGTTCACACCGCAGGGCCTGCCGTCATTCTGACCTATCTCATCGGGGCGGCAATCGCGCTGCTTTTGATGTGCGCGTTGAGCGAAATGGCCGTCGCTCATCCTACAGCGGGTTCCTTCGGGGTCTATGCCGAGCTTTACGTCAATGGCTGGGCCGGCTTTACAGTACGTTACACGTATTGGGCGGCGCAATGCGTCGCCATCGGCGGTGAAGCCACGGCGATCGCGATTTATTGCCAGTGGTGGTTTCCACATACAGCACCGTGGCTTTGGATTCTGACGTTCACCGCAGCTTTGCTCTTCGTCAATGCCCGCAGCGTCGGCAGTTTCGGCAGCTTCGAGTATTGGTTCGCCATGATCAAAGTTGTTGCTATCGTTCTGTTTATTGCGATTGGCGGATACCTCATTCTTGGATTCGGGCACCGCCCCGCCATTGGTTTTTCGAACCTGACTCGAAATGGAGGCTTCCTTGCGACAGGCTGGCGTGGCGTCTGGATGGCGATGGTCTTTGTCATCTTCAGCTACATCGGTACGGAAGTTGTCGCAGTTACAGCAGGGGAAGCGAAGAATCCTCAGACCGTATTGCCGCGCGCCCTCCGCGCAATGGCCGCGCGCTTGATTCTGTTTTATCTCTGCGCTGTGTTCGTGCTCGTTACCCTCGTCCCCTGGACGCAGATCCAGCCCGGCGAGTCTGTAATTGCCAGTCCATTCGTCCGCGTCTTCGAGTTGATCGGAATTCCGGATGCCGCACACATCGTGAACTTTGTCGTCATTGCGGCAGCGGCCTCAAGCATGAACTGTAATCTCTACCTGGTCAGCCGCATGATGTTTTCGCTCGCACGCGGCGGCTATGCGCCCACCGCCTGGGGACGCGTCTCATCGCGCGGAACGCCGGTACTCGCACTCCTGGTTTCCGCAGTCGGCTTGGGCATCGCGATCCTGACTTCGTTCCTTTATCCAGAAAGCGCGTTCGTCTACCTGCTTGGTGTCTCTCTTTTCGGAGGGCTTTACGCCTGGCTCATCATTTTTGTGACTCACCTCTTCTTCTGCCGTCGTGTGCGAACCAGCCAGTCACCTATAAGAATGGCCGGCTCTCTGCTAGGCGCCGTCTCTATGGTTGCGATTCTTGTTACCACGTGGTGGGTCCCGGGCATGCGCATCACCCTTATTGCAGGATTCTTATGGCTCACGTTTCTCTCAGTCGCGTATGTGGTGGTGCGCCGCCATCGTGAACGCCGCGTTTAAGGGCAGATTTTGTTGTTGGATACACTGTGGCCGTGCCGCCACGTACTTTGAGCGAGATTTGGGAAGAACACACCGCCCACGAATTCAACACCCGCGACACCGCGGCGACGCTTGACACGATGGTCGACGATGCTTACGTGAACCATGTTCCCGTTATGACCGGCGGCTACGGCAAAGCGGAGTTGGCTGCGTTCTATTCCAGCGACTTCATTCCCAAAATGCCGCCCGACACCAGGCTTACGCCAGTCTCGCGCACCATCGGTACAGACCAATTAGTCGACGAAATCATATTCTCTTTCACGCACACCGAAGAAATGCCCTGGATGTTGCCTGGCATTGCCCCCACGAATAAGTTCGTCGAAATTCCCCTGGTCGTTATCGTTCGTTTTCGCGACGGGAAGCTGGCGCACGAGCACATTTACTGGGACCAGGGTTCCGTGTTGAAACAGATTGGCCGGATTACCGATCCCGCGCTCCCAATCTTCGGCGCCGATACCGCAAAGAAAGTCCTCAGCGGAGCGGCAAAGAAATAGGCCATGTCCTCCGGCGTGAGGCGAATTAGAATGTCAGTGTCAAAAGCGCCATGCACATAAAACGAAGAGATTTCCTGAGCAGAGCACTAGCGGCCACGCTGTTTACGTCTGGCTCCAGCTTCGCGATGCGACGTGATCGGGAGCTACCGAACGAGGGCAAACGTGAGCGATTGGCCTGCAATTCCTGGCCCTTCCGTGCGTATTTCGATACGCCTGAAATGCATGAATACCGCAAGTCGCAATATCCGCTGCTTACCCAGGCGGATTTTCCGGAGTTTCTGGCGGACCACTTCAAAATTCATAATGTCGAGTTCTTGCCGCAGCATTTCACGGACACCGATCCATCGACGATCGACAAGGTGAAGGCAGGCCTGAAGAAAGCAGGCTCGCGTTGCTGCAACTTGATGGGGGTTGAGATTCCTGGCGGCGTGTATGCGCCGGGAGTGAATCGTCAGGTTGTCGCAAAAGAGGCAGAGCGTTGGACCGGAGTAGCTGTAGCTCTCGGCTCACCTAGCATCACCGTCGCGTTAACAGGCTCTGGACCGGTCGACGCTCACACAGCGGCTGAAAATTTGGCTCCGCTCGTTGAAATTGCCCAGAAACACGGACTGAAGATTCTGTTCCATAACGATGACATGCGGCGCGAATCCGCGGAGGTTCTGACTGCCGTGATTGGGCAGCTCGGCCGCGATCGAACCGGAACGTGTCCCGACTTTGGAAACTTCGCTACGAAATCCGCGGCCTTTGCGCTCGAGCAGCTTCGAATGTTAGCGCCATATGCGTCCAACATTTGCCATGCCAAGGACGGTATCGCCGAGGATGGCAAATTTTACCCCGATGATTTTGCCGCTTCCATGAAGACCATGCAGGACAGCGGGTTCAAAGGTTTATACTCGCTGGAATTCGAAGGCTTGGGCGAGCCGCTGGACGGCGTGCGCAAGCTCATGAACTTGACAGAGCAGTATTTGGCCTAGAAACGCAGTAAGAGCCGTCCGGGAAATCAGGAATTGACGACAAAAATATATGACGTGCTGATTGTCGGATCGGGCGCGCGAGCGGCGGCTGGGTAGCGAAGGAACTCACCGAGAAAGGAATGGAAGTTCTGATGCTCGAGGCAGGTCCGCCACGCATCCCCAGCCGCGACTTCACCGAGCACGCGTGGCCCTACCAGTTACGATACCGAGGGTTTG